>CAMQYL010000013.1:0-77442 GCA_947039275.1 uncultured Bacteroidales bacterium
TTATAAGTCTTATAAAGCCTATCGGGGGGCGGACATGCCGCGGCATGTCCCTACAAGATGGAGGGCATGCGCCCGCTGGGATGGGCTTAAGCTACTATGATGTAGTCGGCGGCTACTTCAGCTATGGATTCGGGGTCGGGCTGCCACTTGCCTGGGTCGGTGGTACTCATCTTTATGAGATCCATTATGGGGTAGTAGTCACGGTCAGGGAGGTCTGTGTCAGGGTCGACTAATGAGACTTCGAGGGTCATGGGGTTGATTTCCATCTGGACGTTGTCGGTGTACTCGCCTTCGTTGTCGATGTACTGATTGACTACGGCGGTTATTTCAGCCTCGAAGGCTTTGATGTCTTTTTTCAGATTTTCCATAGTTAGATATTTTGATGGGTTAGAGACCTGGGGGGAGTTTGTTTTCTTCCTCGTCATCGGGAGTCTGGGGCGGCATATCTCCCTCTTTGGGCTTGACTTTGCGGATGTCTATGGGCTTCTGCATGTCGACGGGGAGTGAATTGATGTTCCAGGGCTGCTCTATGTCCCAGTTCTTTTTAAGATTGATCTTCTTGGGGAAATAATACGTCTCATCGGGCTGGATGAAGCGGGCTTTGTATGCGCTGCCATTGCCATAAATGCCATCACCTGACTTGTCAAGGAACAGACGGGCATAATATGTGCCTGGCTGGAGGTAACGGAAGGTGGCACGACCATGCTCTACGGGGAGTGTGCGGACTATCTTGTCGCTGCCGTCAAGCAGTTCGATGACAGCCGGGACGGTATCTGTGCCGGACACACTGAACAGTATGGAGCCGTAATCACTCAACGCCTTTGTGGTAATCTCTTTGCTCACAGGTCGGTTATGGTCGCCATAGATGCCTACCACAGACGCAGAATCGACTGTCAACCTATATGTGGTGGCAGGCTGCCACTCATAGTCGGCAATAAACTCCATCGGACGGTTGGCGGAAACATGTCTCAAAACAGGCGCGGCAGCCGGCATCCACAGTGTATCTTTCTTCATCTCCATTCTGATACCCGAGGCAATGAGGGTGTCAAGGGGCTCGGATGACTTGAATATAAGCGGACGGTCGATGTCCTGGGTGGTACTGCTTGCGACATCAAAGGTGACGAACCGCTCCGGCACCTCAATTTTAGGCATCGTATCGACAATGCCAGCAATAGAATCGTCAATGTGTTTCTGCGCAAGTGCTTTGGCAAGCTCCTCCTCTTCTTTGAGCTGCTTCTTGCTCTTCTTGGGGGCTTTGAAATTGAACATCAACGTATCAGATTTCCAATACATGATATCAGCCGAATCGGGCTGGTAGACAGAAAGCCTTATATTGAGGGTATCCATCATAATGAGCGCAGAGTCACGCATCCACAGTTCTATGGTATCATTGGTGGCAGAATAATTCGCAACCGAAACAGCCATCAAATCCACCTCTCCGCTGTCGGTCAACGCAACCATATGCGGAATAGAGTCGGTGGCAGCACCCAGAGTGACCGTGAGCCGGTTACGCTCCGGACGCTGGTATTCCTTGACATACTGTGCGCGGTAATTCTCATTGAACCACGCCAGCAACAAGTCGTCAGGCAGATAGCGAGGGATGCGCCTCATCACAACGCTGTCGCCCCGCGAATAACGTATGGTATCCGCATACTCTATATGCTCGACGGAGGGAGTGACGGGCTGATCATAGAAAGCTATATCCTCCGAACGGTCCCAGTGCTTGTCATTGTTGACATCATTGATGGCGAATATGCGGTATGGGGCAGCTTTGAGATTGCGGAGCGTGAACTGTCCTTTGGCATTGGTCTTGGTGATACGCTCAAACGGCAACGTCTCAATGGCAGAATCAGCCAGATTGGTATATGCGCCGACCAGAAACCCAATAGCAGGTTCCAAAGTGCGAGCTTCAAGCACCATGCCGCTGATGCGGAGCGAGTCGATGAAATCGCCCGTGGAGAAATCCGTCGCGAATCCGTCAAGCACATTGCCTTCGTTGAGATCCTTGATGGCATCGGCGAAATCGATGGTATAAGTAGTGTTGGGCAGCAAGGTATCGTTAAGTTCCACCGTCACCGTGTGCGCATTGGCGCGGATGGTGGGATTTTCCTTCTGCGCAGGAGAGATGATGACCTTGCTGAACGCCTGGTCAAGCTCCACGTTTTTGTTCATGGTCAGCGTGACCTTCTTGCCAGAGAAATTGAGAGTCCCCTGCGGAGGATTGGTACGTACCACCACCGGGGGAGTCACATCCTTTGGACCGCCTTCGGGAGTACCCATTGTGGCACACGACACCACAGCCAGAGCAATAGCCGTCATAGGCAAAGCTCTCAACGCTTTATATCTGCATCTGCCTTTATACATAATATATCAAGGTATATCAATCAGTTTATGGGTCTGGAGCGACAACCGCCACCACGGATGGGATTTTATATATGCCACAGTAGCCTCGGTGTTGCTGCATGACAAGGGCTGGAGAGAAAGTACTGCACAGTCAAACAGCGATGCCACCCACTCGGGATCTTCGCCAGTGAACACAAGTTTGACCTCATCGGCTCTGCTCAGCCTGATATCGCGATCCTTGGGAGAACATGTCACCCAGTCAATGCCCTCAGGCAGAGGGAGCGAGCCGTTGGTCTCCACATGTATCCTGCATCCGGCAGCATGCAACGCGTCAACAAGCGCATCATCGATCTGCATCGCCGGCTCGCCACCGGTAAGAATCACAGTCTCAGCCGGATACTCTCGCACCACCGACACTATCTCCGATGCCGTCAGTTCGGTAAACGAAGCAAAATCAGTGTCACAGAAACTGCAACGCCTGTTACAGCCGCTAAAACGGACAAACACGGCAGCTACGCCAGTATAGACACCCTCACCCTGGAGAGAGTAGAATATCTCATTGACGCGATATCGCTTCATATCATTCATAATTCAGGCGACACTGTCGGGGTCATCCAGCTCATAAGATGCGGTGTTATGCGCGCTTTCCTGCACGTCAACACGCCAGCAATGCTCTACCTGCGAGCATATCCACCGGGCTATGTTCTCGGCTGTGGGGTTGAACGGGAGCAGTTCGTTGAAGTTGCCATGGTCAAGATAGCCGTGAATCTGCTTCTTTATCTTGCTGAAATCCACCACCATCCCCTCGGCATTGAGCTGACGGGCGCGACAATGGATGGTTATAACCCAGTTATGACCATGCAGACGGCTGCATTTGCTCTCATAGGGCAGAGACAGACTGTGGGAACCTGAGATTTCTATATGCTTGGTGACGTAGTACATGATTTTGTCAATTATCTTTAAGTGACAGCCCCATCTCTGCGGCTTTCTCTATAACCAGTCTTCGGGCTTCCTCGGGGTCATTAGGATTCTCGCTATCAAGAAGATGCTCCTCCATGTAGCTTTTAATCATGCCCACTTCGCGGCTCTGGGGCAGCCCGAACATCTCCATGATCATGCAGCCGTCAATCGGCGGACGCCATGCCCGCAGGCGGTCTTTGGACTCTATCTCCTGCATTTTGGCGACCACGTGGTCAAAATTTTCAAGATTTCGACGCACCTTTTCAGGATTCTTCGATGTGATGTCAGCACGGCAGAGTGTCATCAGGTCATCGATGTCATCACCAGCCTCCACAAGCAACCTACGCACTGCGGAATCCGTAACCGTATCCTCCACGAGGGCTATGGGTCGCATATGCAGCTCTACAAGTTTGCTGACATACTTGAGCTTGTCGTCCTGAGGCAATTTGAGCCGGCGGAACAGCCTGGGCAACATCTTTGCCCCTACGAAGTTATGGTTGTGAAACGTCCATCCGAGGCTGTCGTCCCAACGCTTTGTGACAGGTTTGGCGATATCGTGGAGCAACGCCGCCCATCTCAACCATAGATTGTCGGAATTACGTGCCACATTGTCAAGCACTTCCAGAGTGTGATAGAAGTTGTCCTTATGACCGCGCCCGCGCACTGTCTCCACACCGCGCATGGCAGCCAGTTCGGGAAATATAAGCGCCAGAAGTCCTGACTCCAACAGCAGCCTCCAGCCTATTGACGGCATGGGGGACAGCATGATTTTCTGCAACTCGTCAGCGATGCGTTCGCGAGTTATGATTTTAATACGCTGGGCATTGCGCTTTATCGCTTCAAATGTCTCAGGGGCGATGTCAAACTGCAGCTGGGTAGCAAAGCGGACAGCCCTCATCATGCGCAGAGGGTCATCGCTGAAAGTGATGTCAGGGTCAAGAGGAGAGCGGATGATGCGCCGCTCGAGGTCATCGACACCGCCGAAATTATCAACCAGCCGACCGAAGTCGTCGGGGGTGATGCTTATAGCCATGGCGTTGATAGTGAAATCACGGCGCGAGATGTCATCGTCAAGAGTACCCGCGCTGACCTGAGGGTTACGCGAATCATGGCGGTAGGACTCCTTGCGGGCACCGACAAATTCCAATTCCACTCCACGGTGCTTGATCTGGGCTGTGCCATAAGTGCGAAACAGGTTGACATGCGCACCCTTGCCGAGCTTGGCAGCCACAGCCTCAGCCAGATCCACCCCTGAGCCTACCGTCACGAAATCAATGTCCTTGCTGTGACGCCCGAGAAACAGGTCGCGGACATAACCGCCCACCACATAGCACGGCATGCCTATCTGCACAGCCGTGTCGCCCACGGCACGTATAACTGGGATGTCAATTTTGCGTCGCAACGCATCTAAATCAGGTAATACCATTGTCAGCGCCTCTATGGATATGGAAATGTGGATAATGGTTGTGTCAGGGAAATGATTGGGAACTGCTCAGGTGAGGGAGATAATCTCGGTAGGAGCATTTGTGATGCACTCCAGACCATCATCCTGAACGATGAAAGTGCTTTCGATGCCGACTGCCCCCACATGAGGAATGACGAATTTCGGTTCGAGTGCAATGACATTGTGACGCTGCAATATGTCTCGGCTTCGAGGGGCTATGACAGGAAGCTCGTTGACCTCAATGCCTACTCCATGACCTATGAAACCTGCATGCTGGCGATGTCCCATAAAATAGGTGTGGAGGCCTCGCTCCTTCGCCATGCCCATGGCAGTGTTATAGAGGTCAGCCGCCGCCACCCCGGGCTTGCCGAGCTTCATAAGAGCATCTATTATATCTATGGAGCACTGATGGGCATCCAATGCCAATTGTTCGAGAGATTCCAGAGCGAAAGTGCGGCTCATATCGGTCATATACCCGGTAAAATTGCCACACAGGTCCACCATCACCGAGCAATGAGGCTTGATAAGTTCGCCGCAGGCACCAGTGGGGATGGACGGGTCAAGTCCGGCACCGCCCATGGCAAAGTCATAAGGCGAAGGCACGTCGGCATTATCGCCCGTAATCAGGCTACCCATATGGGTCTCCATGGTGTCGCCGCTGATGCGGAACTGCCCAAGGTTGCCGTCAAGGCGCAGAGCTTTCTCTATCTCTATCTCAAACTCTATGTCGGTCATGCCCTCACGGTAGAGATGCGGGATGCGCCGGTAGACACCTTCGTGGAGTACACCGCTACGGCGGAGCTTCTGCAATTCGGCATCGGTCTTGACCGCACGTACCTTTCGCATCAGAGCAGAGCAATCTTTAATCTGCGCACCAGGGAAGATGGACCGCATGCGCTCCACCATATTATAACTCATCAAATCCAGCTCCATGCCGACGACGGCTGGACCGTCAAGCAATATGCTCTCAGACATCTGCTCTGGCTTGCGTATATTGACCACGCCATCGCCATGGAGGTTCTCCATGCGTTTGACAAAGTACATCTGGTCACCATCCCGGCTGCCTATATAGGCATATCCGGAATATACGCGCCCCGTCAGATAGTAAAGATTGGCAAAATCGGCAATAAGCAACGCATCAATGGCTGCTTGCTTCATCAACTGACGCACACGGTTCAGGCGAAGCTGCTGCTCATCATGGCTTAAAAGTATAATATTATCATTCATAGTGATATATCAACATTTGTCATCTGCCTAACGTTCATGCATCCGGCTACCAGAGACAATCTCACTGTGGCAATGCATCAGCGGTAAATATGATACCAGCCTGGACTATGCCGTGGAGTGTGTCCGTCCGCATGATTTGCCGCAGAAACACCTCACTGCTGTCACGCAACGTGACACGATGGGGAAGAGTGGCGGAATTCTGATACGATGCACCGAACCCCTGCCCCGTCCATCTGCCGTAAGGGTCAGCCACTGCCATCCTGACGGTATCGCGACGCAGACGGTTGTCAGCAGAGTCCGAGGGGTTGACCGGGTATGACACCTCGAGATAGAGATCGGAATACGGGTAACTGCTGTCGTGTCGGACTGCCACCATAAGACTTCCAGTAGCTATGGAGTCATCCATGCGGGGGCGGAATTTCAGCGTGTCACCGTAGCACCACCCTGCTGCAGGCACATCCTCGTAGCCACTGGCATCGTCAGGATTGGGGGCACATGCCGACAGTAGCGCCAACGTAATCGCCGACACCATAGCTGCAATGCCATATCGTTTCGTCATCAGAGATGTCACTGTCAGTCCTGTTTATCTTGTGACGGCGGCTGCGAGCCGTTACCCTGGTTCTTATTGCGGTTACGGTTTCGATTGCGACGAGGAGTGGCATCTGCGCCTTTGGGCGCCGTCTTGCCGCCTTCTGAGGGCTTAGATGTGGCGCCATCCGCAGATTGCTTTGCGGAAGTATCCCCATCGGCTGCCTTGCGTGCCTTATCGGCTGACGGTTTGCGCTTCTTTTTCTTCTTCGCCTTGTCAAAGCGTGTGAGGCTTTCCTGCTCCACAAGGTCTACAACCCTTTTCTCGTCGGGCTTCTTGGCTCCGTCAGGGAGCAGTGTCATCGGTTTCTCGCCTTTCTTGTTGAGAGAGATGATTTCAAACGCCCTCTTGGCACTTATGGTCACGAGATTGGCAGGCACATTCTTGTCAGTGGAATATGTGATTTCCTTTTTGAATATGTCAGTCTTGAAATGGTAGTATGTGCCGTCGGCAGTTTCCAAAGTGACATCCTTGCGAGGGAGCTTCTTGACGCTCTCCACGTAAGCGTCTGCCTCGAAGTTAAGGCAGCACTTTAGCTTGGCACACTGCCCTGCCAGTTTCTGCGGGTTGAGCGAAAGGTCCTGGAATCGTGCGGCTGCCGTACCGACAGACACAAACGAAGTCATCCACGTAGAGCAACACAGCGGACGGCCACACGGACCGATACCGCCTATGCGTCCAGCCTCCTGACGCGCACCGATCTGCTTCATCTCGATGCGCACCTTGAAAGCGTCGGCAAGCACTTTGATGAGCTGACGGAAATCCACGCGCTCATCAGCGATGTAGTAGAATATGGCTTTGTTACCGTCACCCTGATACTCTACATCACCGATTTTCATATTGAGATGCAGGTCTTCGGCTATCTTGCGGGCACGTATCATCGTGTCGTTTTCCTTGGCTTTAGCCTCCTCCCATTTCTCAAGGTCGGCAGGACGTGCATGGCGGAATATGCGCTTCAACTCAGCATCAGGCTTCACATTGGCTTTGCGCATCTGCTTCTCCACAAGCTGCCCTGTCATGGTAACCTCTCCGATGTCGTGCCCGGGGTTAGCCTCCACAGCCACGATATCGCCGATTTTGAGTTGCAGATTAGCAGTGTTACGGAAATAGCCTTTGCGTGTGTTTTTAAACTGCACTTCCACTACATCCGAGGCAGTGAAGCCGCCAGGGACATCGCCGAGCCAGTCATAACAGTAGAGCTTGCCACGCGGCTCCCCCCTGCGGCGGCAGCAACCACCGCCACATGAAGCCGCGCACGCAGTCTGGCTCCCGCCGTCAGTCAGCACCTTCCCATCCGTCGGGTCAGGCTGGGATGGCACAGCTGAGGCGTTACGGTTCTTAGATTTATCCATCGTGGAGACGCTTTACTTGGCGAAACTTACCGAACGTGTCTCACGAATCACGGTGATTTTCACCTGGCCGGGATAGGTCATCTCATCCTGTATGCGCTTGGCTATCTCTTCAGAGAGCTTTTCGGTCTCTACATCGTCAATCTTATCAGCACCGACAATCACACGCAGTTCGCGGCCAGCCTGGATGGCATAAGTCTTGACCACACCGGGATATGAGAGAGCGAGCTGCTCGAGGTCGTTGAGACGCTTGATATAAGCCTCGACAATCTCACGGCGAGCACCGGGACGCGCACCGGATATGGCATCACACACCTGTACGATGGGTGCCAGGAGCGATGTCTGCTCTATTTCATCGTGGTGTGCACCGATAGCGTTGCATATCTCAGGCTTCTCCTTGTATTTTTCAGCAAGCTTCATGCCGAGGAGTGCATGCGGTAGTTCGGGCTCTTCGTCGGGCACCTTGCCTATATCATGGAGGAGTCCGGCACGACGTGCTTTCTTGGCATTGAGACCCAGCTCGGTAGCCATGATGGCACAAAGGTTGGCAGTCTCGCGGGCGTGCTGGAGCAGGTTCTGACCGTAGCTTGAGCGGTATTTCATCTTGCCTACCATGCGGATCAGGTCAGGATGCAGACCATGTATGCCGAGGTCTATGGCTGTTCGCTTGCCGGTCTCGATGATTTCCTCCTCGATCTGCTTGCGCACCTTGCTCACCACCTCTTCGATGCGGGCGGGATGGATACGGCCGTCAGCCACAAGCTGATGCAGAGCCAGACGGGCTATCTCGCGGCGCACAGGATCAAAGCCTGAAAGCACGATAGCTTCGGGAGTATCGTCTACGATGATTTCGATGCCTGTCGCTGCCTCGAGGGCACGGATGTTGCGGCCCTCACGGCCTATGATGCGGCCTTTGATTTCGTCACTGTCGATATGAAACACTGTGACCGAGTTTTCAATTGCGGTCTCAGTGGCAACTCGCTGGATGGTCTGCACGATGATACGCTTTGCCTCCTTGTTGGCGGTCAGCTTCGCCTCGTCCATGATATCATTGATATAGCTTGCTGCAGCGGTCTTGGCTTCATCCTTAAGCGATTCCACCAGACGCTCCTTGGCTTCCTCGCTTGAGAGACCGGATATGTGCTCGAGCTCTTCCTGGGCTTTGAGTCGCATTTTCTCAACTTCTCCCTTACGCATGTCGAGCTGAGCCTGCTGGGCTTCGAGATTGACCTTGGTGTTCTCTATCTCATTGCGGGCGCGCTGGTTCTCGCTCTGCTGCTGGTTGAGCTGCATCTCGCGCTGCTTCATCTTGCTTTCGAGGCTCTGGATCTTCTGCATGCGCTGGTTAGCCTGACGCTCAGCCTCGCCTTTTATCTTGAGCTCCTCTTCGCGTGCTTCAAGGAGTTTGTTCTGCTTTATGACATTGGCTTCAAGATGAGCCTCTTCGATGATAGACTTTGCGCGGGTCTTCGCCAGCCTGCGCTGTAGGAGGATTGTGACACCGGCACCTATGGCTATGGCTACCAGGCCTACGAGAATGGGAATGAATACGTCCATATTCGTGTGTGGGTATATGTGTAAAAAAACAAATGCACTCTACGTCGTCGGAGCATCTGCGTTCCTTCGGAGTCCGCCAGGCATCATGGGTGCGGGATATGTCATGATGGCTGTCAGCGGATAGATGGCTGCACAGATGACTCAAGATGTAGGTGCAGGGATAACAGTAGTGTGATTTTAAGGTGTATCGCGTAAATGTGATGACGAGCGGAACCCTCTGCGGGTTTAAGGCTGCAAGTCAAGAAGTCTGGTCAAAGCGGCATCAGTCGCTTCCGAGGCTGCCTCTGCAGCCCTGATATCAGACTCTTGTGTTATATTGAGCCGGGCAAACTGCCATGCCACGAGGGCGAGCAGCTCTGCCGACGAGCGGTCGGGGTAGCGTTCGTGCATGAGCTTCCACAGATGGTTGACATGCGACACCGCTTTCCTCATGATTTCCTCATCCTGTGGCGACACAGTCATCGGAAACGGACCTTGGTCAGCTATACGTAGTGTTATGTTCAGTTCGTCTTTCATCGCATCAGTGGGTCAAATCATTGATGCATTGGTCGATTTCCCGCACCAATCCTGTCAGTATTGCCTTCACGCTTCGGCGGTCATCATCGGTCGGAGCTATGGCGGCGGCAAGTTTCAAGGCTCTTAGTTCACCGCTGAGACGTTCTATCTCTGCGTGGCACCTCTCTATCTCAGCCCGCTGGCTCCTAATCTCGGCATCGGCTTCGCGCTTGTCAGCGAGCAGCTTCTCATAGCGCTCTGTCAATATCAGACACTTGGCGCGGATGCTTTCAGTGTGTAGCCTAAGCGATTGGGACATTCCTTTCAGAATTTCTGCAAATATAGCGAAATTATCCGATTTGAAGGCACATTTGCAGGGATAAATATCATAAGCCTGACAACAAATTTAATGATGACAAAATGCGATGGCGGCAACATTTCACAATGTCGCCGCCATCTTGTATGCTTTAATCTAAAAACACATCTTTCTTACCAATTCTATTATTTCTTGCATTAACCTAAAAACATCAGATTGAAAATGTATGGGGTCAGAATTTCCGAAGCCCGTTGAAGCTCTAAAAGCAACGTCTCCGCTTCCGACACTGCAAAATTACGGCAGCCGTCAACCCCTCGCAACAAAATATAACTTAAATATAAATCAAAATCAAGATTAAATTTTATTATTTGTCTAATAATCAAAAGATTAATTCATGCAATAAAATTCATAAATATAGATGCAAATATCACCAATATCATTATAAAAACGAACCAGCGCGGCATGACTCGTCCCTACTACCAGTCAATCTTTTATTGCATATGGGTAACAAAATGAGAGTGCCTCGATAGCTATGCTAAAATGCTGTATAATTCTTGTAGGAACATGCCGTGGCATGTCCGCTTTCAGCAGCACTCGCAAATGTAAAACCAGAGGGACGGACATGCCGTGGCACTATCCTTTACCCACAAATAGGCTAATTTGTTGATTATTAGACATTTAGCTAATTTGGTAATATGCTGATTGTCAATTAGTTAACTCATTTATGGGTAAAGGTTAGTGCCGTGGCATGTCCCTACACTATTCCGATTTTCTTACATAAAATTAGATTGACAAGTTGTAGGGCTGCACCAGGGTGCAGCCGATGACGTGACTATGGCTTATTATCAACATCAGGGTGCATCCCTATAATTTAGAGCTATTTTTGAGTTATATACTTCACTACATCAATAAGCAAATAAAGCAGCCCCATCGACATATGACATCGATGAGGCTGCTTTGATGTATGGAAATGAATCTATCAGTTGAATTTGGCGTTGCGCATGTCGCCTGTTTCGATGAATGCTTCGTGGAAGGCGAATGCGTTGCAGAGCGAATGGGGAGTATGGGCGTTGGCACCGCGGGCGAGGTAGTCACGCAGCAGCGGACGGTAGTCGGGATGGGCGCAATGCTCTATGATTTCATGTGCGCGCTGTATTGGCGACTTACCACGCAGGTCGGCTATGCCCTGATCGGTGATGATGATGTCCACCGAGTGCTCCGAGTGGTCCACGTGTGACACCATGGGGACAATATTGCTGATAGCACCGCCCTTGGTGATAGAGGGACATGAGAATATCGAGAGGTAGGAGTTGCGGGTGAAGTCGCCGCTGCCACCGATACCGTTCATCATCTTGGTGCCGGTCACATGTGTAGAGTTCACATTGCCGAATATATCAGCCTCAAGAGCGGTATTCATGGCGATGATGCCGAGTCGGCGCACCACCTCAGGTGAGTTGGATATTTCACCAGGGCGGAGCACTATGCGGTCATGGAAGAAGTCCATATTGGCAAATACATGGTCCATCATCTCGTCGCTGAACGACATGGAGCATGCACTGGCAAACTTGCACTTGCCACTTTCCATAAGTCCTACAACAGCATCCTGTACCACCTCGGTGTACATCTCAAATGCAGGTATATCGTCACGCTCAGCCAGACCGAAGAGCACAGCATTTGCCACATTGCCCACACCGCTCTGGAGAGGAAGGAACTCCTTGGGGATGCGTCCAGCACGGAGGTCGCTCGCAAGCAGGTCGCAGACATTGGCAGCTATACGCTGGCTCACCTCATCAGGAGCGGTGAATGTCTTGGCTCCGTCCTTGGCATTGGTTTCCACGATGCCTACGATCTTGGCAGGGTCGATATGGAGCACAGGGCTGCCGATGCGGTCAGAAGCCTTGTAGATGCCTATTTCGCGGCGATAAGGGGGATCCAGAGGCAAAACGAGGTCATGCACACCGCGCATGCGTGGCGACACCTCGTGGTTACGCTCTACGATGATTTTGTCAGCCATCATGGCAACAGTCGGGCTCATACCCACGCCTGTACCGAGCACGGCGTCGCCGTTATCATCGATATCAGCCACCTCTATGATACCGATGTTCATCGGTCCATAGAAACCATAGCGCAATTTCTGAGCCATCTCTGACAGATGCAGGTCAAAGTAGTTGATATTGCGGGCATTGATGCCTTTGCGCGAGTCAGCGGTGCTCTGATAGGGAGCGCGCTTGTCGATGGCGTTGGCACGTCCGAGCGCGCCGTCTACGTGGTCGTTGGTCGAAGCACCGGTGAAGAGGCTCACCTTGAAGTCACGTCCCTCGGCGTGTTCCTTTGTAGCGATCTCTGCCAGAGCCTCGGTGACAGCTTTAGGCGTACCGCAGGCAGTGAATCCTGAGAGACCGATGTTGTCGCCGTTCTTGATGTATTGAGCGGCTTCAGTGGCTGAAATTACGGGAAATGCCATGATTTTCTCTGTTTATGATATGATGTTAATGTGAGTATTTTAGTAAATTTGCAGCCGAAATCCTGTCATATTGCAATACCGCCATTTAGACACAACCGATTGGGTCATAAGGCATTATTTTTCCGAATTGCAAAGATAGTCCTTTCTTTTTCGCAAAATTACAAAATACTTTTATGAAGTGCAACAAAGAGTTGCACACTTTTAGCCGATGAGTGCAATCGAACCAAACCCTGTAACCGATAAGAAATTATATATAGAGACCTACGGCTGTCAGATGAATGCCGCTGACAGCGAGGTGGTCGCATCTGTCATGCAGATGGCAGGCTACAGCCTGACAGACTCCATCGAAGATGCGGACGCTGTGCTACTCAACACCTGCAGCATCCGCGACAATGCAGAGCAGAAGATAGTGAGCCGGCTTGAAGCACTCAATGCCATGCGTCGCAAACGCTCTCGCTCCCATCGGCTTCTGACCGGGGTCATCGGCTGCATGGCGGAGCGTGTACGCGACACTCTGATCAACGACTATAACGTGGATATAGTGGCAGGACCTGACAGCTATCTGGATCTGCCTGCCCTGTTTGCTGCCGCCGAAAGCGGACAAAAAGCCATCAATGTAGACCTTTCGACCACCGAAACTTACCGCGACATCATACCGGTGCGCATAGGCGCCAACCGTGTCAGCGGATTTATAAGCATAATGCGAGGATGCAACAACTTCTGCTCCTACTGCATCGTCCCCTACACTCGCGGCCGCGAACGTTCGCGCGAGCCCCGCAGCATCCTCGCCGAACTTGACGACCTCAGAGCCAAGGGTTTCCGCGAAGTGACACTGCTTGGTCAGAATGTCAATTCATATTCCTTTACCAACCCGGCTAGCGGAGCTACTACACGTTTCGACTATCTGCTCGCCATGGTTGCAGAACATGCGCCAGAGATGCGCATCCGCTTCACCACATCACACCCTAAGGACATGAGCGACGAGACCATAGCTGTAATAGCCTCACATCCCAATATCGCGCGTCACATACACCTCCCGGTGCAGAGCGGCAGCAACAAAGTGCTCAAGGCGATGAACCGCAAATACACACGTGAATGGTATCTCGGGCGAATAGAAGCGATACGCAAAGCCATACCCGACTGCGGCATATCCACCGACATGTTTACCGGTTTCCACGACGAGAGCGAAGATGATTTCAACCAGACTCTCTCACTGATGAAAGAGGTGGGATTTGACTCAGCGTTCATGTTTAAATATTCCGAACGTCCCGGCACATTGGCAGCGCGGACGATGCCCGACAACATCCCCGAAGATGTGAAGATAGAGCGTCTCAACCGCATGATAGCACTGCAAAACGAGCTGTCGGCAGAGAGCAACCGCCGCGATGTAGGCAAGGAGTTTGATGTATTGATAGAGGGTGTCTCCAAGCGCAGCACCGACCAGCGCATAGGCCGCAACAGCCAGAACAAGGCTGTCATAGTGCCACGCGGTGACTACAAAATCGGTGACACCGTCCGCGTCCGCATCATATCCTCCACCTCCGCCACCCTGATGGGCGAGCTTGTATAAGAGGATCCGCGTTGAAACAGGCAGTAACGTGATTAAACGGTTGTAGGGACATGCCGTGGCATGTCCGCTTTCAATCAAAGGTCATCATAAAAAACGTCTCAGGGGCGGACATGCCACGGCATGTCCCTACATCTATCGGCGGATGGGGTTGAATGTCAGGGGCTTGCCGTAGGCTCGGCATGGGGGATTGATGCCTGCCATATTCCAATAGGCGACGTGACCATTGAGGATGGTGGCGTTGACTTTATAGTCAGTGGTCATGCCTGCCAAGGGAGTCCATCCACACTTGCTGACTACTTCCGAGTCGGTGATGACGTGGGGTGTGTTACGACGCGACACAAGCACGAAGTCAGCGTACATGCCGGTATCCACGAAACCTCGCTCTTCGATGCCGAACACACGCGCCGGATTATGACACATCTTTTCTACGACCAGTTCCGGGCCAAACAGGTCAAGCATCTTGACAAGCGAAAACTGTACCATCGGCATGCCTGACTTAGCTTTCAACGCCCCACCCTCCTTGTCGGCAAGCAGATGCGGAGCATGGTCAGTGGCAATGGTATCGATAAGACCTGTGCGCACGGCATCACGCAGGGCATCCCTGTCAGCTACAGATTTGACTGCCGGGTTACATTTCATACGTGCGCCTTTTTCAGCCCAATCCTCATCGCTCATAAGCAGATATTGCGGACATGTCTCTGCCGTGATACGTTTTCCGAGCACCGGTCCGCGGGTAAACAGCTCCAGCTCGGCTGCCGTGCTTACGTGTGCCACGTGCAGAAGCGCATCATGTCTGCGCGCCAGCTCCACTATGGCTTTCGACGACTCATAGCAAGCCTCGGCAGAACGGATGCGCGAATGGTACTCGACAGGTAAGTCCGCCAATCCATCAGGATTAAGCCGCTTCAGATTAGCCTGTATAACCTTTTCGCTCTCAGCATGCACCACTATCGGACACGGAGCATCGGCAAGCAGACGTTCTATGAGCTTGCCGTCTGACACCATCATATCCCCCGTGGTAGACCCGAGAAACAGTTTGATTCCAGGAACCTGGGTATAATCCGCCTTAAGCAGTTCATCCCTGTTATCAGCAGATACCCCTATAAAAAAAGCATAATTGGCATCAGAACGTCCGACTGCCAGAGCCGTTTTTGCCTCCCAACGGTCAACAGTAGTAGTCTGTGGCACCGTATTGGGCATGTCAATATAGGAAGTGACTCCACCAGCGACGGCAGCGGCACTCTCGGACACGATGTCAGCCTTCTCGGTCAGTCCTGGGTCACGGAAATGCACATGGGTGTCTATAACACCAGGGAGGAGATATGCACCATCCCCATCAATTATGATCGCATCCGGGTATTTCTCTATGAGTCCCTCAGGCAACCAGCCGTCAGTATCGTATGATACAACTTTGATACGATGGTTACGGACTACTACTATACCGCGACGCTTACGACCGCGGTTGACAATCGTCACATTATATATAAGCATCGAGGTCTCCATAGATGTGCATTGAAGATATCTTATTTTCCCTCGGGCAGTTCGCGGCGAGGACGCGAGTAATCGGGATAGTGCTTGAACAGGCTGTCCCATTTCAGACGCAGCACACCGAACATCGCCTCACCGAATATTCCCGAATTCATCTTGCTGGTGCCAAGTACCCGATTGACGAAAATGATGGGCACTTCCTTGATAGAGAACTTGTAGTTGTAGACGGTAAACTTCATCTCTATCTGGAACGCATAGCCCTTGAAACGGATATCGTCAAGCGGCAGAGCTTCAAGCACGCGCCGCGTGTAGCATACAAAACCAGCCGTGGTGTCATTGATAGGCATTCCGGTAACTATCTTGACATATTTGCTGGCAAAATAGCTCATCATTACGCGCCCCATAGGCCAGTTGACCACATTTACCCCCGTGACATAACGTGAGCCGATGGACATATCATGACCCTCAACGGCGCATGCATCACGCAAGGCTATCAAATCGGCTGGATTATGGGAGAAATCAGCATCCATCTCAAAGATGTAGTGGTACCATTCGCGTTCAAGCGCCCATTTGAAACCCATGATGTATGCCGTACCCAGTCCGAGTTTGCCGGGACGCTCCAGCAGATGCACACGTCCGGGGTGCTCCGCCATCTTGTCGCGGACTATCTGGGCAGTTCCGTCAGGCGAATTGTCGTCAATGATGAGGACATCCATAGGATGCGGCAATGCGAATACAGCGTCTATTATAGCGGCGATGTTCTCGCATTCGTTATATGTGGGTATGATGACAATGCTGTCGTTGTGCTGGGTATCCATAGTGTTCGATATATAACCTGCAGGAATTGCGGTCAGTTGATTATTTCGTATGATAGAGAGGAGGCATCAAGAGTCTGGCAGAGGCTACGGCGCGGGGCTACCAGCACTCTCCTTATGTCTGGCAATGACAACAGCGGAAGGTCGTCAATATGATCAGTCACCACCATGCCTATATCTCCTAACCGCTCTGCGACTGCCAAAGTTCGGACAGCCTGCAATTTCGACTCCGAACGGGTCTCATGTCCCATGCCCCCTGTGGCTGCATCATAATCCGTAGCCACAAGATAACGCAGCCCCATCTGTCTGACCATGTCTTGAAGGCAGAATCTCATTCCAGCCGAAGCTATCACGACATCGCCTCCGTCGGCAATCCAGCGGTTGATAATCCTACGCACCGACGGCCGCACCTTGGCAAGCATAGCGGTTGTGAGAGCGTCAAAATCAGTATCCGTCATGACATCTATCGCCGATCTGCATATCTGCTGCTTGAGTTCGACATGTGATGACATATGCAGGATGCGCTTCATCATAGCCCAACACAGCAGTGACATCTGCCTCCATCTGCGTCGCTTCATCTGGTTCATGAGAGTGCCGTAGAGAAGCATTTTGAGCGAGTTGCCACACAGAAGAGTGTCATCAACATCAATCACCGCTATTTTGCTCATTTCTGTCATGGCAGACGGTCAAAATGGTGGAAAAGAAGGTTATACTGCCTATGATAATACCCGTCAGAATTTTGGTGTAGGATACTTATGCCCGGGCTTGAAGTCGACCGACCAGGGATAACGCACCAATGTACCAGGCTTATACAGCGACACATCCGGCTTGCAGATGGCGCAACGGCGGGTCACCGCTATCGTGGCTGTAAACAAAGTAATATCCGGATTGAGCGACATGAGCCTCTTGGCGGCACTACCCAACGTTGAGCCTCCGTCGACCGAGTCATCCACTAAGAGCACATGCCGGGAGCCAAGCTCTTTGACCTCCTGAGGCATCTCGAATTTGCGTGACAGAGAGTGTTTTTTGGTCGAACGGCCTGTTTCTTTGATTTCACGCAACTTTTTGAGAAGCCATTCGGGTGTGATACGGAAAAGCACATTGAACACCTTGCGCGATGCGGGTTTATTGTCAAGAGGCTTGATGTAATATACTTTAGCCTGAGGGTAGCATTTGGCAACTTCGTCGGCAACGTAGACACCGGCGGAGCGTATGCCTATGATAACATCTGGCTGAAACTGCATGTGATGCACCTTCTCAGCCAGCTTCTGGCAAGCGGTCTTAAAATGTTGCTCTTCGAGAGTAACTAATTCCATTTATATAGTGTCACTTTTTCTGACGCAGGGGTTATGTGCGTAGGAGTTCAGAAAAGACGTGTGTTTTTATTGCCACAAATATACAAGTTAATTTTGACAAAACCATAGATGGCGTAACATTGTTAGAAAAATAAGCAATTGTATACCGTTTGTCGCCATGTCATCACCATCACAACACAGGCTATCGACCCTTACTCCGATGCAGCAACGCATCACTGGAATCCTCAATGCCACAGTACTCATATTGTCGGTATTGCTAATCGTGTTCATATCGGTCGACACTTTCCAGGGCATCCCTTTCCTTGACAACCATGTATATATGACATTCCAATTCTGGGTCTGCATCATATTCATGGCGACGTTTTTCATAGAGATGTCATTTGCCCGCAGCAAATGGCGGTATATCCGCCGCCGTTGGCTTTTCTTTCTCCTGTCCATACCTGTGCTCAACATCATCAACCAGTTCAACCTCAATCTTAGCCCCGAAACAGTGTATTTTCTCCGCTTCATCCCATTGGCTCGCGGAGGTCTGGCGATAGCCATCATCGTGGGATTCTTTGCCCATAACCGGATGGCTTCAGTGTTTGCGAGTTACACATCCATACTGGTGCTGGTGGTGTACTTTTGCAGCCTCATCATATTTGAGCGCGAGCAGCCGGTCAATCCGCAGATACCCGACTATTCATCAGCACTATGGTTTTCGTGCATGGTCGTGACCACTATCGGATGTAACATAGCCCCTCTGACCATATCGGGCAAGATATTGCAAATAGTGCTTTCGGGCATGGGAATGATCATGTTCCCTCTTTTCACAGTGTTCATCACCTCCACTGTGATACGTCTGCGGCAGCAACGTGCCGACAAAATCGCGGCGCAGACACATGCCTCCGATGCGTCCACGTCAAAACAACCAGGGCCTGCTGCCGACAACACATCTGACGGGTCTAATCCCCCTCAGTCATGATGAAATCAAGCGGGACAGACTCACCGTATTGCCATATCGGTGAAAAATGGCTATATTTGTCGGTCTTATCTCACTTGAATATCACAGATGGAATCATTCCTCATAAAGGCGGCGCAGCTGATAGCCGCACTCGCTTTTCTGGTGGTCATACACGAGTTCGGCCACTATATCTTCGCCCGCATATTCGGCATAAAGGTCGAGAAATTCTACCTTTTTTTCAATCCAGGCTTCTCGCTGGTCAAATGGAAACCTAAAGAAAAAGCCAAGAAGTCCGACGGACGCGCCACATGGCGTGACACCGAGTACGGCATCGGATGGCTGCCTCTGGGTGGCTATGTCAAGATAGCCGGCATGATTGACGAAAGCATGGACAAAGAGCAGATGGCAAAGCCGCCGCAGCCATGGGAGTTCCGCTCCAAACCAGCCTATCAGCGTCTGCTGGTCATGCTCGGCGGAGTGCTCTTCAATTTCATCCTCGCCATCCTTATATATGCCGGCATAGCTATCTACTGGGGTGACAAATATGTACCTTTAGACAAAGTGACCGAGGGCTTTGACTATGTGCCCACGGCTCAACAATACGGATTCCGCAACGGCGACATCCCTCTGAGCACCGACGGCAAACCGCTCGATGCCGCAGACCAGCAGTTTGTGCTCAAACTCGCCGAAGCCCATGAGGTCAAGGTGCTCCGCAACCATACTGACACCGTTACCATCAAGCTTCCTGACAATTTCGTGCTGAAACTCAACAACGACCGCGGACTGCTCGCTCCGCGAGTGCCGGTGTATGTCGACAGGCTCGTAGCCGGAGGACCGGCGGCAGTGGCAGGAATCCGTGAAGGTGACCATATCATCGGCGTAGGTGACAAAGCCACTCCGAGCTTCACCGAGCTGACACCGGCACTGCGCTCTCGTGCGGGACGCGACACCGACATACGCGTCATAAGAAGCAACGACACTCTTACCCTGAAAGCTACTCCTGACGAATACGGCAAACTCGGCTTCCAGCTCCGCTCCCCTGTCGACATCTATGAGACCGTGACGGTCAAATACGACCTCCTGAGCGGATTCCCCCGCGGATGGGAAATAGGTACCGAAACACTCGGAGCCTATGTGGGTTCGCTGAAACATCTGTTTTCGTCAGAAGGAGCACAGAGCATCGGCGGATTCGGAGCCATGGGGTCGATGTTCCCCGACACATGGAACTGGTATGCGTTCTGGCAGATTACCGCCTTCTTCTCAGTGGCACTCGCCATCATGAACCTGCTGCCTATCCCTGCACTTGACGGCGGACATGTGCTATTCTTGCTTTACGAGGTCGTCGCACGCCGCAAAGCCCCCGAGAAGGTCATGGAGATAGCCCAATACATCGGCATGTGCTTCCTGCTCTGTCTGTTGCTGTATGCCAACGGCATGGACCTATTCAGAGCCTTGTTCAAATAACCGCCATCACCTACTACAACAATGACACAGACAGCATATCCTACGATCACACTGCGCCCTGGCAAGGACGAATCACTCATGCGTTTCCACCCGTGGGTATTTTCGGGAGCCATAGCTTCCATGCCTGACGGAATAGAAGAAGGTGACATCGTCAAGGTAGCATCGGCTGACGGTCGGCTGCTCGGCATAGGACATTACCAGATAGGCAGCATAGCCGTCAGGATGCTCACGAGCGATGCCGACACCGCAATCGATGGAGACTTTTACCTCGACCGCCTCACAAGCGCATGGCAGCTGCGACGCACCCTCGGACTGCTTCGTGATGACAATGACGCATTCCGCCTGGTACATGGTGAAGGCGATTTCCTGCCGGGACTGATCGTAGACATCTACGGTGACACAGCGGTCATGCAGGCACACTCTCCAGCCATGCACTATGCGCGTAACATCATAGCCCAGGCTCTCACCGAACTGCCTGAGGCTCGTATCAAAAACGTATATTACAAATCTGAGACCACGCTGCCCTACAAGGCGAGTCTTGACCCACAGAACGACTATATCCTCGGGCACGACACGGGCAACATCACCACCGAAAACGGGCTTAAATTCCATGTCGACTGGCTCAAAGGACAAAAGACAGGTTTCTTCATAGACCAGCGTGACAACCGAGCTCTGCTGGGTCGCATGTCTGCCGGACGGCGTGTGCTCAACATGTTCTGCTACACGGGCGGTTTTTCGGTCTATGCTCTGGCTGGAGGCGCCGAGCGTGTGGTGTCGGTCGACAGTTCTGCCAAGGCGATAGCCCTCACTGACGCCAACGTCCGCATCAACTTTGCCGGCATGGAGGCAGAGAAACGCCACACGTCCGAAGCTGTGGATGCCTTTGACTACCTGTCACGCATGGAGAAGGACGAATTTGACCTCATCATCCTTGACCCGCCAGCCTTTGCCAAGCACCGCAGCGCCATCCGCAACGCCCTGCGCGGCTACCAGCGACTCAATGAGAAGGCTCTGCGCAAGATAGCACCAGGGGGAATACTCTTCACATTCTCCTGTTCGCAAGCCATCACGCGTGAGCAGTTCCGCTTAGCTGTGTTCTCAGCCGCAGCTCAGACCGGGCGACGTGTGCGCATCCTGCATCAGCTCACACAGCCGGCTGACCACCCTGTAAGCATCTACCATCCAGAAGGGGAATACCTCAAAGGATTAGTGCTCTATGTGGAATAAGCCCCAAAAAGATACGACATCATACAACACATTTCGCCACATACCCATGAAAAAGTCAACATTGCGCAACACTCTCGTCGGCATAGGTGCCGGCATGTCATTAATGTTATCACCCACAATCATGGCAGACATTGAAAAGACCGACAAATCAGGCAATTTCGACTACAAAGTCGACCGCTTTGCCGACATCCAGGTACTCCGATACAAAGTGCCCGGGTTCGAGCAGCTATCGCTTGATCAGAAACTCCTCATATATTACCTGACCGAAGCCGCATTGGCTGGTCGTGACATCGTATGGGATCAGTATGGAAAATATAACCTCGCCATACGTGACCTCATCGAGAACGTGTATCTGACCGCACGCGAAAAAGACGGCAAAAGCGCAGACTTCAAGGCTCTTGAAAAATACCTCAAGCAGATAGAATTTGGCAACGGCATCCACCATCACTATTCGATGGATAAGTTCACGCCTGAATTTTCGCGCGAATATTTTGATGCCATGGTCAAAGCAATGCCTGCCGACAAGCAACCCGAAGGGCTCGCAATGCTCGAGGAGGTCATATTCAATCCTACATTCATGGCAAAGAGGGTCAACCAGGCTGACGGCCATGACCTCGTGGTCACATCTGCCGTCAACATCTACGAAGGGGTGACCCAACCCGAAGTCGAGGCTTATTATGCCTCTCTGCGCGACACCACAGACCTCACACCTATAAGCCTCGGTCTCAACAGCAAGATCATCAAACGCGACGGAAAGGTCACCGAAGATGTCTACAAGCAGGGAGGACTCTACGATGCTGCCATCAGCCGCATCATAGACAATCTGACAAAGGCACAGCAATATGCCGAAAACGACCGCCAGCGTCAGGTGATACAGTCATTAATAGACTTCTATCGCACAGGCGACCTCAAGAAATTTGACGAATACTCCATCCTATGGGTCGGTGACACAGCATCACGGGTCGACTTTATCAACGGCTTCATTGAGAGCTACGGCGATCCGCTCGGCATGACCGGCACATGGGAGTCGATAGTCAATTTCAAAAACCTTGAGGCATCTCACCGCACCGAGGCTATCAGCGACAGCGCACAGTGGTTTGAGGACCACTCCCCGGTTGACCCGCGTTTCCGCAAGCCCCACGTCAAGGGCGTTACAGCCAAGGTCATCACCGCCGCCATCCTTGCCGGCGATGCCTATCCTGCCACCCCCATCGGCATCAACCTGCCTAATGCCAACTGGATCCGCGCAGCCCACGGCTCAAAATCGGTCACTCTGGAAAACATAACCCAGGCATATGACGAGGCATCACATGGCGACGGATTCAACGAGGAGTTCGTAATCGACGCACCCACAGCCCATCTGATGGACAAGTATCTCTTCATCACGGATAATCTCCACACCGACCTTCACGAATGTCTCGGACACGCCTCCGGCAGGCTCCTCCCCGGTGTAGACGAGAACGCCCTCGGTGCCTACGGCTCCACTCTGGAGGAAACCCGTGCCGACCTGTTTGCGCTCTATTACCTTGCCGACCCCAAACTGCTTGAGCTCGGACTGCTCGACAATCCCGAGGCTTACAAAGCTGAATACTACAAATACATGCTCAACGGACTGATGACGCAGCTGATGCGCATCGAGCCTGGCAAGGACATCGAAGAAGCACACATGCGCAACCGCGCCCTCATCGCCTACTGGGTCCTTGAAAAGGGAAAAGCTGACAGCGTGGTGGAGATGATCAAGCGCGACGGCAAGACTTACGTGCAGATCAACGACTACCATGCACTGCGTGGACTCTTCGCACAGCTGCTTGCCGAAATCCAGCGTATCAAGAGCGAGGGCGATTTCGCTGCCGGACGCGCATTGGTCGAGACCTATGGAGTAAAAGTAAATCCTGAGCTTCATAAAGAGGTTCTTGACCGCTATGCCCACCTTGACATCGCGCCCTACAAGGGTTTCGTCAACCCCGTATACAGCCTTGTCAAGGATGCCAACGGCAACGTCACAGACGTTACAATAGACTACACCGAGGGCTACATACCGCAGATGCTCCGTTACTCACGCGACTACTCTACCCTGCCCCGATAACACACCATCATCGACCACAGAATATATAAATGAAAATACTCACTCAAACCGTCAAAGCATTAGTCCTCGCAACACTGATGCTCGTATGCGCCGGGGAGGCACACAGCCAGATGCGCTGGGGTGCCACGGCTGGCATATCCCTGACCGACATGCACTTCAAGCAGCCGCTCGTCACTGTCAAGAAGACTCCGGGATTCGCAGCCGGCATAATCGGCGAAATGATATTTCCGGGCGTAGGCTTCGGCATAGACGTGGGAGCTCAGTACCAGATGCTCGGCGCGAAAGTCAATCTTGGCGAAAAACTGATGTGGAGCTCGCAGGGCTACGGCAACCAGCGCTTCTACCTGCACACCCTGAGCATCCCTGTACACCTCCGCTTCAAGTACACCCGTCTCAACGGCTTTGAGGAATACCTCGCTCCGCTGGTATATGTAGGTCCGTCATTTGACTTCCTGCTCGCACACTCCAAGTGCGACGCATTCTCATTCCCGTTCGGCTCCATCGGCATAGATATGGGCATCGGAGCTGAGATATACAAGAAATGGCAGGTGACCGCCTCGCTCAATCTCGGCATGACCTACGTCACCAAAGCCGACATACTGACCGACTACAGCGCGCAAAACCGCGTATGGAAGCTCTCAGTATCCTACTTCTTCGGCAGAGACTGACAATATAGTACGAAAAACGCATCACATAGCCAGCATTTTTTGGTTATACCAAAAAAACTGACTACCTTTGCACCGTCATGACCGAGAGATGCCGCCGGAGGCATCCGCCAGCAAGGTCAAAGGCATTCGGAGTGTAGCGCAGTCCGGTTAGCGTACCTGCTTTGGGAGCAGGGGGTCGCGAGTTCGAATCTCGCCACTCCGACACACAATGAATGGGCGGCAGGAGTTTTAAAACTCCTGCCGCCCATTCATTGTGTGCCATATTATCTTTTGCTAACCAATGCTGGAAGCAGCACACATAAAAGCATGAAGGCGGGGAGGATTGGAAAGAGGAGGCGGGAGAAGTCGTAGGGTGCGCCGAAGGATACTACGAAGATATTGCCCAAGAGGATGAGGGTTAGGAATAGGGCAAAAGGCCAGGGACGCATATCGATATTAGGGCGATTGGTGGATGAACGGTGGTGTCTGAATACTACGAACTGGTAAACGAGCAGCATCATGACTGCAAGCGACACGGCAAGCGGTATCCACCATGTCAGCCAAATACCACTGAGGAAACTGCCTGTGGCAGCACGAAAAGCATATACGGCAAACTCTCCACGGTCAGTACCAGGATATAGAAGTGGCTCAGAGAGACCATTGCCAAGTTTGCAGATAAAGTAGTCATGCCACTGATCAGGATGCTTTTTCTTGCTTGCGTCAACAGCGGCTTGCAGAGATGGAAGTGCATACTGATTGGTGAGGTCAATCGCTTCTACCCATGTCAAACCGTCAATATCTTCGATAACCGGACGTGCATCAAGTTTCTGCTGTATCGCTGCCCTAAGAGCTGGGTCAGGACAGCATTCTGCCTCAAGCACGCCTGAAAGCCGGGCTTCATAGTAGTCATTACGCAGACTGACCGTAGACGGGGTAAAGACACCCCATTTGTGATAAACCATGGTGCTGTAAACCAGTACGCATGTTATCCCGGCAAGACCGGATATTATCAGCCTTCGTGCGAATCTATACATGGACGCATTGGCGCGCATCAATCTGATAACCACCCCGACCAAAAGCACGCTGACCGGCACGAACAGAAATGCAGGCTTTATGGCAAGCAAGGCTATCAGCATCACTGAAAACAAGCCCCATAACCGCCATGAAGGATTATATGACATCCGCCAAAAAAAGTATATGGCGAACACTACAAATGACATCGAGAAACTTTCAGTGCCTAATTCAAGGGGCAAGATGTCAAATGATGGATAGAAGGCATAGAGACATCCGATGCACAAGCCCAGCCAACCTCCAGCAGCCGTAGCTATGCGAGTAAAAGCCGCTGCCGAGAGTGCATATGCCATCACCGGGACAAGAGTTACCATTATCATGGAAGGCACATCGGTATTGACCCGCATGCCGCAGGCTTTCAGAAACAAGGGATAAAACGGCGGACGAAGCGAGAAGCCATCCATAATATATGACTGCGTATCGGGCATATAGAACCCCCACCAGCCGGTAGTGGCATGATGGTATAACATGAAGCCGAGACATTCAAGCAGACACAGAGTTGCTACAATCCACGGTATTATCCTTGAATATTTATCCAGAAGCCGCATGAGGTAATGATGCGATAAAACAAGCAGCGCCGCCGTGATGGTCGGGCGGCGCTGCCTTTATCTGATGAGGTTATCTTGCTTACTTCAACCCGAGCTGCTTGCGCACTTCAGGAGTAACGTCCACGACATCCTTGCCAACGTAGGCAGGCACCTCGCTTGTGAAGATGAATGTATAGCTGCCGAGTTCGCCTACAGCCTTGATGGCACTGACCACCTTCTGCTGAACCGGTGCGAGGAGAGTCTCCTGCTGACGCTGGATATCCTGCTGTGCATTCTGGCGAAACTGCTGGTACTTGTTAGTCATATCCTGTATCTCCTGCATACGGCGTTCCTGGATAGCCTGAGGAGTGTTGGGATCATTACGCATTGTCTTCTGCAGGTCGTCATACTTGAGCTGGATTTCAGTCTGGAGCACGCTGTCCTCCTTCTGATACTTTGCAGACACTGCTTCGAGTTCCTTCTGAGCCTTGGCAAGTTCGGGGAGGTCTCTCATTATAGCGTCGGGATTGACGATGCCGAATTTAGACTGTGCCATGGAGCACACGGGGAGTGCCATAGCTACGACAGCAAGCACTGCAAGAATTTTCTTGATCATAAGATTAGATGGTTGTTATGGTTAATTGTTGGGATTATCTATGTGGGGAACGTATCAGTTGGCATAGCCGAGCTTTGAGAGGACCTCTCTACTAACATCTATACGGGGCGAGGCAAACACGACATCTGCCGATGAAGCGCGGTCAAATATCGCCTGATAGCCACGCTCCTCTGCGACCTTCTTGATGGCGTTGTATACATCGTCCTGTATGGGCTTCATCAGGTTCTGGCGACGCTTGTAAAGCTCACCTTCAGGACCGAAGTACTTGTTGCGGAGTTCGGCAGCAGCCTTCTCCTTTGCCACGATGTCCTCCTCACGCTTTTTCTGCATCTCGTCGGTCAGAAACACCTTCTCGTTCTGATAGTTCTTATAGGCGGTCTGGGCATCATTGGCAGCTTTTTCAAGCTCCTTTTGCCAGCGCAAAGAGAGCTGGTTGAGCTGCTCGTTAGCCATCTCATATGCGGGGACATTCTTGAGGATATACTCCATATCCACCATCGCAAATTTCTGTGCATGGCTGGCAAGTGCGGTCATCACGCATACCACTGCCAGCATTATTATCTTCTTCATAGTCGTCAGTATGATTCGTTGGTTTAGAATTAGACAGTTAACAATTTGACACTTAGGACAAATATTTGGTTTAACGCAAAGATAATAATATATGTTAATTAAAACTCCTGACCGAGGATAAAGTGGAAGTGACTGCCACCCTTGACGCCATACGCCTTGTCAAAGCCGTAGCCCCAGTCGATACCCATCATGCCGACCATGGGCAGGAACACGCGCACACCGGCACCTGCACTGCGCTTGAGATCAAACGGCGAGAAGCTCGCCACATCAGTCCAGGCATTACCACCCTCGACGAATACGAGACCGTAGATGGTGGTCGACGGCTGCAACAGGAACGGGAAATGAAGCTCTGCTCCGAAGCGGGCGTATGCGTAGCCGAGACGGTTACCAGGGGTGAGCGCACCGTTGTCATAACCGCGGAGGGCGATGGTCTCGGTAGCATAGGTATATGAGCCTGACATACCGTCACCGCCGACATAGAATGTCTCAAACGGAGTCTTTACCCAGCGGTTGTAATAACCGAGCAGACCGATGTCGGCACGTGTCATCAACACGAGAGTGTACTGACCGGTGGGGTCAGTGAGCGGAGTGTATGTACGCGACTTGAAGCGGAGCTTCCAATATTCGATCCACTGATAGAGCTGCTTCTTCGACTCCTCCGTGTTTTCCTCGTAGAGCTGCTGCCAGTTTTTGTTGCGGAACAAGCTCCACGGCGGAGTCAGCTGGAGGTTGAGAGAGAATGTCGAACCGCGACGTGTATATGTAGGATTGTCGATACTGTTACGTCCGAGAGTCAGACCGAGCACGATGGAGTTAGACGTACCGTTGCTCATCTGGAAGAGGTAACGCCAGTTTTTAAGATAATACCAGTTGTAGCTCAGGTCAGCCTGGAATGTGAAGTAGTCATCGGGCCAGCTGAGTCGCTTGCCGAAGCCTACGGTTATACCTGCCATCTGGAGCACCTGGTTGGGGTCATAGGCATTCTCGTAGGTGTAGTTGTAGTTATAGTTGGCGTTGTTGTTGTTCCACGAGCCTCCGAGACCGTAACCGTACATATTGTTCCAGTAGTTGCTGTTGTAATATGAAGAGTTGACACCTGTCTGGCGGCTGAAGAATGCCGAGACGCTGAGCGAGTTGGGACGCTTGCCGCCAAACCACGAATCAAGGAACGAGACGCTATAACTCTGATAGTAGCGGGCATTGGTCTGTGCCGAGATGGTAAACTGCTGTCCGTCGCCCTGGGGGATTATGCCTTTGTAGCTGCTGGGATGAAGCAGGTTCTGTATGGAGAAGTTGGTAAACGACAGCGCGACCTTACCGATTACGCCCGTCTGTCCCCAGCCGAGCGAAAACTCTATCTTGTCATTGTTTTTCGACTCGAGATTGAAGAGGATGTCCACAGTGCCGTCATCCTCGTTGGGCTGAGGGCGGATATCCATGTTCTCGGGGTTGAAATGTCCCGTAGCGGCGATTTCACGCGCTGAGCGCATCAGGTCTTCCTTGCTGAACAGTTCGCCCGGCTTGACACGCAGCTCTCGGCGGATGACACGTTCATACAGACGGTCGTTACCGTTGATGATGACCTGGTTGATACGCGCCTGAGGACCCTCCATGATGCGCATCTCAAGGTCGATAGAGTCGTTACGCACGTTGCGCTCTATGGGGACGAGATTGAAGAAGAGGTAGCCGTTGTTCATATAGAGGTTGCTGACGGCATCGTCATCCTCGCGTATGCGTTTTTCGAGACGTTTCTGGTTATATACATCGCCGGGATTCATGGCAAGAAGATCCTGAAGAGCCTCTGTAGGATAGACGGTATTGCCCACCCACTCTATATTGCGGATATGATACACATCGCCCTCCTCTACATCGATATACACGTCCACACGGTTTTCACCGTAGGGCACCACGCTGTCACTGAGGATTTTGGCATCGCGGTAGCCACGTTCGTTATATGCCTGTATGATGCGGTTGAGGTCATCCTGATAGTCGCTTTCCACAAACTTCTTCTGCTTGAAGAGGTTGAGAATGTTGCCGTTCTCGTTGGTCTTCTTCATCGCACCCTTGATCTTGCCGTCAGAGAGTGCTTCGTTGCCACTGATATATATCTTATGGACTTTAATCTTGTCATGGCGGTTGACCACGATGTCGACAGTCATATAGTTAGGTTCGGAAATATCCTCGGCGGTCGACACCGTGACATTGGCGTTGGGGAAGCCTTTTTCGTCAAAGTACTTCTTGATGATCTGCTTTGCGCGGTTGACGATGTTAGGAGTAATCTGGTTGCCCTTCATCAGCTTAAGGCGATCCTCAAGGTCTTTCTGCTCCCCTTTCTTGACACCGTGGAAATTGATAGTGCCGATACGTGGCTGCTGACGGAGGTTCAGGCGAAGCCATACCTTGTCACCGACAAACTTGTCGACAAGAATCTGCACGTTGGCAAACAGCCCCTGATCCCACAGACGCTTGGCGGCATCGCTGATATCCTTGCCGGGAATCTCGATTCGGCTACCCACACGCAGACCGCTGTAACCCACCACGACCTCACGCTGATAGTTGGGGGCACCGTCGACGGTGATACCTGCTATCTCGTATATGCGCGGAGTAGTCGTATAGACGATATTGGGATTGAACACAGTATCCATGGGCACGGTCACGCTTTCCAACAAAGCCGTATCAGATGGAGATGCAGCAGTGTCTTGCGCCTTAAGACTGTCAGAACCTGCCAATACAAGAGCAGAAACCACTGCCACAGCAAGGGATGTGCGTGACAGCAGGCATTTTATTATATCAGTCAACGATGAATATGCTAAAGTGATGTATCGGAGCATCTAATGTATATAATGAAAGGGGTATGTGCGGATAAATTTAAATTGGCAATCGTAACTGTGCACGCCTATGAAGAGGGCGTGCCACTGGTGTCTGCCGACACCTGCTCAGAGGTCAGTCCGAAACGTCGTTCGCGACCTGCATATGAGTCTAGTGCCTGCTGAAACTGTTCTTTAGAGAAATCAGGCCAATATGTCGGAGTGAAATAAATCTCGGAATATGCGATCTGCCAGAGCAGGAAGTTGCTGACGCGCTGGTCACCACCTGTACGGATGAGGAGGTCCGGGTCAGGCATCGAAGCGGTCGTAAGGAAGCCTGAGATGGTGTCCTCATCTATTTCTTCAGCGTTCAGCCGTCCTTCTGCCACCTCGCGTGATATGCGTCGGGCGGCTTCTGTCAGTTCCCAGCGGGCAGAATAGCTCAGAGCTAGACACAAGGTCAGCCCGGTGCAATGCGCTGTAGCTTCGACACATCTGTCAAGACGTGCGAGAGCCTCAGCGGGCATCCTGTCCATATCGCCTATCATTGTCAGGCGTACATTATTGCGGATCAGTTCGGGGGTCTCGCGCTCTATGGCTATGCCGATGAGATGCATCAGAGCATCCACCTCGGTCTGCGGACGATTCCAGTTTTCGGTAGAGAAAGCGTAGAGCGTCAGATAACTGATTCCAGCACCGGACGCCGCCTCGGTAATCCGACGGACAGTATTGACCCCTTCAACATGACCGGCTGAGCGGTCAAGTCCACGGGCTTTAGCCCACCTGCCGTTTCCATCCATGATTATGGCTACATGCACGGGCACTTTGCCTGCCTGTCGGGGCATGTCGGATGTATGTGCGGATGTTTTTTCAGTCATATTACCGATAAATATATTATTCATGACGGTTACATGCCACACATCGGCGGCCGAACTCGTATGTGAAATAGAGCTGTATGGTAGATACCCAGTCGGTGTGGCGAAGGAAATCGGTCTTGATGCCTGTGAGATTCTCGTAGCCGTCCACTTTGTCGCCGAACACCTTCATGAAAGTCCACTCGGCACCTAAGTTGACGCGTTCGGAAATCTTGTATTTGACACCAAACGACATCGGCAGTGTCAATGCCACATTATTCTCCTTATTGACACACGACATGGCAGCTCCAAGCCCAAGTCCGAGATAAGGAGTGACACGGCTCAACTGCTTATAGGTTTCACCGATGCCGAAATTAAGAAAATTGAATTCGGCTCGCGCATCCAAAGCATAGAAGCCAGCCGAGAACTCAAGTTCACCTGCTGGCACGATATTTTCGGCATTTTTATTGGAGCCGTTGAGCTGCGCACCTGTAAAACTGCCTCTGATGAGCCATCGCGCATCAAACCTGTAATGGAACAAAGCCGAAGCCGCCAGCCCGGGGTCGGCAAACATGTTGCTGCTCAGGTCACCCCAGTAACCAGCCATGCCCATGGCAAGTCCGAAGTCAAACTTATACGGTTCTTCAAACGACTGCCATGACTGTGCATGAGTACGCTGTGGCATGGCAAGCATGGTGATGACTGCAACAAGCGCAGACACCGCCACCCTTGAATAGAACCGACGGGCTATATGTCGAAGAGAGAGTTTCATTTATTGCAGAGGCTTGAATTTCAAGCGGTTTATTACGCCTCGCCATATATTGTGGTCTATTGAGCCAGCATCGTCCTGACCCCCAAACAGATATATGTAGGGGCATTCCCACTGGGTAATCGGTGTCACACCTGTCTGATCCTTGACATAATTGCGCGCCACCCATAGGGGCATCTCGTTAGATGCCACGGCTTCCCAGGAAGAAGCTGCAGGCTGGTCAACCGACATCGTCTGCGAATACACAAGACCGGATGCACCTGTAAAAGCAGGCATTGCATCGGGCAACTGCAATGGCTCGTCAGCTTTGAGCCAATGTGCACCGAAATCGGTAGATACATAGACTTCCTTGCTCAGAGTGCCGTCAGGATTTGTACCGCCCATGGCGAGGAACGCTGTCAGCTTTGTGGTGACCCAGCTTGAGGAAGCCGTGCGGTACACGAAATACGGCACGAGGGTTACTCCTGTACGCTGAGGCGATGGTGTCACGGCTATGTTGCACCAGGTAGTCCCGTCATAAGCCCAGCAGGCATCGGTCAGAGAGCCGTCGGCAAGTGTGCCGCCGACCATCATGCTTATCGGAGATTCCATCCAAAGCTTCTCATAGGAGAGCATCTGTGAAGTGCCACTGACAGGGAAACCTTCAGGCATTGCCGAAGTCGCTCCTGATGGATACTCCACTAAAGTATAATTGCCTGATGCGTCTTTCAGGTTGCCGAGCAGACGGTCACCGTAGGCTCCGTATATATATGTCATATCGACCGACTCAACACCCCATGTGAGACCTCCGTCTGGTGAACTCAACAGCAGGTTTTGCCCAGCGGTCATGTACAGCTTATCTCCACAGACAGTCAGAGTGCTCACATCTACACGGCCGTCCGGAGTATTATAGGGCATCGTCGGGATTTTAAATGACCATTGAGGATTTTCAATATCTGCACAGGTGGCTATGCACATGGCTCCTCCCTCAATCTTGGTCAGTACAAGAGGCTGACCGTTATAGTCGACCGCCTTGGCGGCTATTACATTCTCAATGCCGAGCGAAGTAGGTAATTCGGAGCGTGCCGCGTCATCCCATGCGAGCAGGTCGGCATCCACGTCGTAGACGTTTACAGTGATTTTGTATGAGCGCGTATGGTTGCCGTCTCCGCTGGTGACGGTTACTGTAGCTGGTCCGTGAGCGAAATTGATTTTGGCACTTGAGTCTGCCATGTAATCCACTGTCTGTGTAGCACCATTGTCATCTACATAGGAGATAGTTATGGCAGAGAGCACGCCGGTGCCTATGGTGACACCGAGAGATGAAACCTTAGTACCCTTGGGCAGCGGTTGTGCATTGAATATCAACGCATTGTCAAGGTCGATGGTAAAGAACACCGTGTTAAGGTCACGCAACACCTCCTCATCTTCAACGAGTGAAAACGAGCTTATCACGGTGCTTGTATAACTGATGTTTTGACCTTCCTGTTCGTCATCGCTCTTGCTATTGCAAGAAACTGACAGTAAAGCCATTAAGGCTATCAAAGGAAGTGCCAACAGATATTTGTTCATGGATGAATCAAAAAATACGTACTTTTTCAACGTGCAAAGTTAACAACAATTTCGTAACCATGCCGACCCCCTGATAAAGATTGGATGTTTTTACATGATTTTTAACACACGTCCTAATACGCGATTATGCAGAGACATGCCTATATTTCAATACTTTATTGCCGTCGATGCACGTCATGTCGGCTGGCAGCATCGGGATTACGGGGGCTTGGGCTGCGCCCCGGTCTCCTAATGTTATCGGGGCTACCTCTATGCGGGCTTCATCCCACATGCCGCATTTGATGAAGCTCCGCAACAGTGTGGGACCACCCTCTACAAGCAGCGATGTCACACCGTCGGCACGGAGACGGTGAAGCATCCTGGGGACGCTTTCATGGCTGTCAGCGATGATGCGACGCGGATTCTTGCCTGCCCAGTATCTGACCGTGAGAGAAGGACTATCCATATCCGCGGTGCGCCGTCCCACCATTATGGCATCATGCGTGGCGCGCAGGCGGTGCACTATAGCACGGTTGAGCGGCGTAGAAAACAGGAAAGACGGCTCACCGAGATCACGCTTAACGTCCATATATCCGTCTGCGCTTTGTGCCCATTTGAGCATTACATACGGGCGGTCAGCAGAAAATGCCGTCATGAAATGCGGATTGATGGCACGGCACTCATCTTCAAGCACCCCTGTGACCACCTCTATCCCAGCCTCACGGAGCATCGCCACGCCACGACCATTGACCTTGGCATTGGGGTCCCCAGAGCCTATCATCACGCGTTTCAAACCCTTATCAATAAGCAGTTTGGCACAAGGTGGCGTCTTGCCATAGTGGCTGCATGGCTCCAGAGTCACGTAGGCTGTGGCTTCTTTCAGCATCGAGGGGTCGGTCACCGAAGCCACAGCATTGACCTCGGCATGCCCCTCACCACAACGACGGTGATAGCCCTCCCCTATTATATGGTCACCTACGGCTATGACGCAGCCCACCATAGGGTTGGGCGACGTATCCATGCGTCCGTTGTGGGCGAGCTGTATGGCTCGTCGCATCATCTTCTCGTCAAGAGCTGTAACGTCAGGCATGGCAAATCATTGGGGATCAATCCACTGCCCCTCGCGCTTGAGCAAATCAATGAGGCGCGGTATGGCTTCTTCCTGTGGGATATTCTTTTCTATGGGCTGTTTGCCTTTATACAGAGTGATATGCCCTGCCGACGCTCCCACGTAGCCGTAATCGGCATCAGCCATCTCACCCGGACCGTTGACGATGCAGCCCATGACACCTATCTTCAGATGCTTGAGATGCGAGGTGGCAGCCTTGATATCGCGGAGCGTGGACTGGAGGTCAAACAGGGTGCGTCCGCAACTCGGGCAGGCGATGTATTCGGTCTTGGAGAAGCGCAGACGTGTGGCTTGGAGTATCGACAGTGCCAGATTGTGGCACTGCTCGGCGGTCATGCAGTCAGCCGTGATACCCACGGCATCTCCCTCGCCTCGCAGCAACGGAGTGCCGAGGTCCACGGCAGCGCGGACAGTGACCTCTTCGGGCGTAAAGCCGTGGTAGTCAACCGACAGCACTCGGTCATCCATCGTGGCAGCTTCCTCTTGTGTCATATCAAGACCGACAACAGCCGGAACCTGCCGCTCACGCTTGGGTGCTGAGAGTCTCACCGGGTCTGTAGCGATATAATCCACAAGCATCTTGGCTACAGGAATCTCAGCCTCAGGCTCTTCGCTGAGCGACACCCTTATGGTGTCACCGATGCCGTCAAGGAGCAGCGAGCCGATGCCCACTGCACTCTTGACACGCCCGTCCTCGCCGTCACCGGCTTCGGTCACGCCGAGATGCAGAGGGAAGTGCATATCCTCCTTATCCATAGCCTCCACGAGCAGACGGACAGTGCGTGTCATCACTATCACATTGCTCGCCTTGATGGAGATGACCACATCATGGAAATCCCTCTTGACCATCACGCGGAGAAACTCCATGGCACTCTCCACCATTCCCTCGGGTGTGTCGCCGTAACGGCTCATGATGCGGTCAGAGAGCGATCCGTGGTTGACACCTATGCGGATGGCAGTGCCGTGTTCGCGGCACAGTTCTATAAACGGAGTGAGAGCTTCATCGATGCGGGCAAGTTCACCAGCATATTCCTCATCGGTGTACTCCAACTTCTTGAACGTGCGCCCCGGGTCAACGAAGTTGCCCGGATTGATGCGCACCTTCTCCACCCGCGGAGCGGCGGCAAAGGCAGCCCGCGGATTGAAGTGGATGTCAGCCACCAAGGGGACATCCACCCCTTTCTCCTTCACCTGGCGGCGTATCTCCTCAAGATTGACAGCCTCGCGTTCGCCCTGGGCTGTGAGCCTGACGATGTCAGCACCGGCTGCCGCTATGCGGAGTATCTGGTTGACACTGCCCTCGGTATCCATGGTGGATGTGGAGGTCATTGACTGGAGTGCTATCGGGTGGCTGCTGCCTATGTTGACACCGCCGACCTTGACGGAGATGGTTTCACGCCGTTGCATATGAGAGATAATGTTGATTTGTGGTTATCGGAATCAGTTGGTCTTGAAGTCGTAGTGCACCTCGGCAAGACTTGCGTTGGCTTTCTCTATTTTGGAAGCAAGTCCGCTGCGGTACACATCAAAGCGCGCTGCCACATCAGCATCGCTGAGAGCTATGATCTGCGTAGCCATAATGGCTGCGTTCATGGCACCGTTGATACCCATGGTAGCTACGGACACGCCCGGAGGCATCTGGACGATGCTGTAGAGGGCATCGCGGCCATCAAGAGTGGAGTTGATGGGCACACCGATAACAGGCAGCGGAGTCATGGCGGCGATAACCCCGGGAAGGGCGGCTGCCATGCCTGCGGCGGCGATGATGACCTTGATGCCGCGGTCCTTGGCTTCGTAGGCGAACTTCTCCACGGCAGCCGGAGTGCGGTGAGCCGAAAGGGCGTTCATCTCAAACGGTATCTGCATGTCGTTGAGAAACTTGGCAGCTTTCTCCATGATAGGGAGGTCGGATGTGCTCCCCATGATAATGCTAACTATTGGCTTCATAATGGTTTATGTAGATTGTATGTCGTAAATTCAATTTATCATAGTGATGAAAAAGACGCAGATGAATCCGCATGCCGTGCCGGCAAGCACCTGCCACAGGTCATGCCTCTCACGATAGATGCGGGCTGACCCCACAATGCCTGTGAGCACCACCGCCCCGATGATCCACCACTGCATGTCGTATATGGCGATGTGAGAGACCTGAAAGCGGCACAAAAGAGCCACAAAACCGCCCATAGCGGTCATGTGGGCGCTTATCTTCCACCATTTGGTGATGACCACATTGACTATCATCCCACCATGGCAGCAGCGATAAACAGCCAGAGCCAATCCGGCGAGTGCACTTTCAGTAGATATATGGTGGCTGCCAGATAGCACACGGCACTTATCAGATATGGCGGTGTGCGTTCGCTGCGGTCACTGAGTGAGTGGTCGCTGACCATGCCGAGACGTTTCATCACCATAATCGACCCGGCTGGGATTACGGCGGTCATAAAGAAGAGCATCCCGACTGTAAGCCACCGCGTGGCTGGGGGCAACAGAGCGAGGAAGGTCAATGACATAGCCAGTATGATCCCGTAGGTAGGGACCAGCAACGGACTGAACACCGTAGACACTGCCAGAAAAAACTTATTCATATCGCGATTAAAAAGGCTGTAGGGACATGCCGTGGCATGTCCGCATCATACACGTTGGTATCGTCACATTGCTGCAAACGGACATGCCACGGCATGTCCCTACACGTTTATGTTTCCGCTCAATGTGATTCATCTATTAAATTAACGAGCCATGGATATGAAATGTTGTGCATCACGAAAGCCCTCTGCGCAGACGTGAAGTGGGTATGCCCATGCGTTCGCGGTACTTGGTGACGGTGCGGCGGGCGATGTTGAACCCCTTGGCTGAAAGAGCATCGGCTATGGCATCGTCACTGAGCGGACGGCGCGAATCCTCGCCCTCTATCAGCTCCTTCAAGGCAGCCATGATTTCATGTGCCGTGGCATCGGAGTCATCTGTGGCACGCTCGTTAAACAGCATCTTCAGCGGATAAATCCCTGACGGAGCGGCTACATACTTGCCGTTGGTGGCTCGTGACACCGTGCTGATATCGTAGCCCGTGAGGGCAGCAATATCTTTAAGGAGCATTGGACGGAGATCGAGCGTGTCACCCGACAGGAAGAATGCTTTCTGTATGCCCGTGATGGCTTTCATAACTGCCAAAAGCGTTTCCTGACGGAGTTTCAATGCTTTGATAAGCGTTATTGCCTCATCGCGGTAAGGTGCCATAGCCTCGGATTCTTTGCGCTGGTGCGGCGTCATGACGGCAGCATCGTCCATGGCAAAGGACTCCGACACCGCCAGTTCGGGCAAGCGGTTAGGCACTGTGACCGTCAGGCGGTTGCCGTCATTTTCCACCACGAAGTCGGGCGACACCACATTGACCCTCTCGGTATATCCGGGAGCTGCCACAGCCGCCCCGGGCTTGGGGTTGAGGGAGCGTATCTGCTCAAGCGCGGCTCGCATGGCATCGTCGCTGAGTTTCATGCGTGAGGCTATGCGGTCAAGGTGCATCAGGGCAAACTCGTCGTAGTGATCCGACACTATCGTGAGGGCGTTTTTCATCGCCTCCGATGGCTCACCGCTTTCAGCTACCCGCCGTTCCAGCTGGAGCATCAGGCATTCACGCAGATCGCGCGCACCCACCCCTGGCGGGTCAAGGTGCTGGATCACGCCAAGCATACGGCTGACGGCGGCATCGTCGACATCCTCGCCCGTGTGCACCATTATATCTGATGCCATAGCCCCGACCGAACGTGTCAGATAGCCGTTGTCGTCGATATTGCCTATGATATACCTCGCTATCCCACTGTCAGCAGGCGGGAGGTCAAGTTCGCCGAGCTGCTGTTCAAGGAGTTCTTGCAGGGTGGCAACGGGCGATTCCTGAAATGACTCCCACGGAGTGTAGTCGCTGTCATAGCCGCCTGAAGCGTAGGGTATGAGGCGTTCAGGCTCATTCACCGGGATAGGTTCGGCATCCTCGACTACCTCTATGGCAGGGTTTTCGTCGACGGCTGCGCGGACTTCGTCCTCCACCTCGTTGGTGGTCATCTCGAGCAGACGACCCAAGCGCAACTGCACAGGCGACAGACGCTGGGACAATCGTTGTCCCAGCTCTGTCCGCAGTGTTATGTCATTTCTATTAGGCAATATATCAATCAGAACGGTGTTACCTCAGCGAGCGACATGCCCTTGAGGTCTTTGGGGCTGAGAAGCATCTCCTCGCGCGGGATGGGCCAGTTGACACCGACGGTCTCGTCGTCAAAGCGCAGAGTGGCTTCCGACTGGGGGGCATATACATTGTCGACCTTGTACTGGAACTGCGCCTCATCGCTCAGCACCAGGAATCCGTGAGCCATGCCGCGTGGTATGAAGAGCTGGCGCGCGTTGTCCTGGCTCAGCTCCACGGCTACATACTTGCCATAAGTGGGGCTACCTCCGCGCAAGTCCACTGCCACGTCGAGCACCGCACCGCGGCTGACGCGTACAAGCTTAGCCTGGCTGAACTCCCCTTTCTGGAAATGCAGACCACGGAGCACACCGCGAGTCGACATCGACTCATTGTCCTGCACAAACTGGATGTCGCCCACATGCTTGCGAAACTCCTCAAGTTTAAACGACTCCATGAAATAACCGCGTGCATCACCAAACCGCTTAGGCTCGACAATCCACACACCCTTGATCTCGGTCTCAATAAAGTTCATATCCAATAAGTGTAAATCAGATTTATACAAATTCTACACAGCAAAATTACTCATTTCCCCCCACCCATGCAACCCCCCAGCCAGCGCATGAACGCGTAGCAATGCCAATTACCTCCGTCGGAGGCACACATGTTAGGCAGTGGTCGGGCTGACCTACAGCCAGCCCGACCACTGTACAGCCAATAACACACACAAAATCGCCACTGTAGGTGGCGCACCTTGACGGACGGGGTGCGCCTCCGCTGGAGGCGGATTCGGAGGGGACGGTGACAGAACAGGGGTCAGCCAAGCCCAAGGCTTGTATGCCCCCTGCCCCTAACCTGTGTGTCTCCATCGGAGACATGGGCATTCCTCTGAGTATCTGTGACACATCTATTTTGCTGTACAAAATATATTTAATATTTTTGCAACAGCGGTTACAGTAACAGCCGTTACAGTAATATGATCTTTTACGATAGGGAAATAGAGACAGAGACATTGCAACGCATCGAGACGACATCACATGATTTCGCTCAGATGACAGTAATAACAGGCAGAAGGCGAATCGGCAAGACAACGCTTATAAAACACGCTTATGCCGGCAAGGAAATTATATATTTCTTTGTCGCACGTAAGAGTGAGACGTTGCTGTGTCAGGAACTTTCAGATACTGTGCATGACGTGCTCGGCGAAGACATTGGCAGTTTCACAAGCATCTCAAGGTTATTTTCTGTATTGATGCACATAGCACAACGTCGGCATTTCACGCTGGTTTTTGACGAATTCCAGAATTTTAAGTTTGTCAACGAAGCGTTTTTCAGTGACATGCAAAACATATGGGATTCATATAAATCCGAAGCTAAAATAAATCTGATCATCTGCGGATCGCTATACTCTATGATGGCCAAGATATTTGACGACCGTAAGGAACCTCTTTACGGGCGAGCCACCTCACGCATCCGGCTACGGGAATTTCCATTGGCTACATTGAAGGAAATCATGACCGACAACCATCCCGGTTACACTCCTGACGATTTACTCACCATGTACATGGTCACCGGGGGTGTCGCAAAATACGTAGAGCAACTGGTCATGCAGAAATCCTTCACTAAAGAAGCAATAATACACAGTGTGCTTTCCTTTGGATCGTACTTCATCGATGAAGGACGGGAACTCCTTTCGGATGAATTTGGGAAAGACTACGGCAGTTATTTCTCAATACTGTCATCGATAGCCAATGGGTTTAACGAACGCGGTGAAATCAAATCATATACCGGCATAGAGGCTGGAGGCTATCTTGACAGGCTGGAAAATAATTACGATCTCATCTATCGCTGTAGACCTTATCTGGCAAGTGAAAATAGCCGCAATGTCAAATACGGCATCAAAGACAATTTCCTGAATCTATGGTTCAGGTTCATATATAAATACCGAAGTGCTGTTGAGATAGGCAACCTTGAATATGTGAGAGAAAAACTGTTGGCAGATTATACGACTTTTTCCGGCTGGGTTCTTGAACGATACTTCCGTCAGCGTTATCGTGAGACAGGTCTTTACAACATAGTCACCAACTATTGGGAGAAGAATGGCAAAAATGAAATCGATCTTATTGCGGTCAATGAAGCTGAACGTGAGATTGTCATTGGTGAGGTAAAACGTAATACATCGCGCATCAATCTCCACGATCTTGAAGATAAGTCTGCAAATATCTCATCTAAACGTAAAGGATGGAGGATAGAGTATGCCGCACTGTCGCTTGATGACATGTGATTACATACTGCTACCTATAGTGTGTATTTGTTTGCGGTTTTTTATTACATTTGCATATCTACGTTATAGACTTGTTTGGATATGTCACATGGGCTGGGGCTGTTTGAGGTCCGGAATTTCGATGCTTTTTTGATTGTCATGGCGGTGACGGCTGTGGCGGTGTTTGTCGCGCTGCATTTTGTGACTGCCGGGTACGGCATGATGCGCTCACGGCGTTGGGGTCTCTGCATACCTAACCGCATCGGGTGGGTGGTGATGGAAGCCCCGGTGTTTGTGGTGATGTGCGCCTTGTGGTGGTGCTCGTCGCGGCGCATGGAGGCGGCTCCGCTGGTGATGTTCTGCCTCTTCCAGCTCCACTATCTGCAACGGTCGTTCATCTTCCCGCTACTGATACGCCGCAGCAGCCCTATGCCGCTCGCTATCATCGTGATGGGGATGGTATTCAACACGCTCAATGCACTGATGCAGGGCGGATGGATATTCTATGTCAGCCCCGCTGACCGCTATCCGTTGTCGTGGCTGTGGTCATGGCAGATGATTGTGGGCACCATACTCTTTTTCGGCGGCATGGGCATCAACCTCCACAGCGACTATATCATACGCCATCTGCGCCGCCCAGGCGACACGGCTCACCATATACCACGCGGCGGGATGTTCCGCTACGTGACCTCTGCCAACTATTTCGGCGAATTTGTAGAGTGGACGGGCTTCGCGATACTCACATGGTCATGGGCTGGCGCGGTATTCGCTCTCTGGACGTTTGCCAACCTCGCCCCACGCGCCCGATCTCTTAGCCACCGCTACGCCGAGGAATTCGGCAGCGACTACACCCGTCTCCACCGCCGCCACATCATACCATTTATATATTAATCACCCACCATATGTAGGGACGCGGCGTGCCGCGTCATCAAACACAATCCATATCGCCTGATACGATGACGCGGCACGCCGCGTCCCTACAGTTAAATTCAGTCCGCCAGATCAATGGAGAATAATCAACAATATCCCGACTCGCTGCTGTTCACGCCTGCCAAGATAGGACCTGTGACGCTGCGTAACCGCACTATCCGCTCGGCGGCATTTGAGGGGATGTGCCCAGGCAACTCCCCGTCGCAGATGCTGCTTGACTACCACGAGAGCGTAGCCCGTGGAGGAGTGGGGATGACCACGCTGGCATACGCCTCTGCCACGCGCAACGGCGTGTCGTTTGACACCCAGCTGCTCCTGCGCCCCGAAATCATACCCGACCTGCGGCGCATCACCGATGCAATCCACAGCCACGGAGCCAAGGCATCGATACAGATAGGGCACTGCGGCAACATGTCGCACAAAAGCACTGCCGGCGAGACACCTGTCTCGGCTTCGGGGGGCTTCAACCTCTACAGCTACAGCCCTGTCCGCGCTCTCCGCGCCGACGAACTGCCCGGGTTGGCTCGTTCATTTGGCGACGCGGTGCGCATGGCGATAGACGCAGGCATGGACTGCGTGGAGATACATGCCGGACACGGCTACCTCATCAGCCAGTTTCTCTCACCCTATACCAACCGACGCCGCGACGGCTTCGGTGGATGTCTCGACGACCGTATGCGCTTCATGCGCATGTGCATGGAGGAGGTGATGTGGGCTGCCGACGGGCAGATAGGCGTACTGGTCAAGACCAACATGCGCGACGGCTTCAAAGGAGGCTTAGGCATAGACCACTCCCTCATCATAGCCCGCGAGTTAGAGCAGTTAGGAGCTGACGCACTGGTGCTGTCGGGCGGATTCGTCAGCAAAGCCCCGATGTATGTCATGCGCGGACCGATGCCCATACGCTCCATGAGCCATTACATGCGTCCTTGGTGGCTGCGCTGGGGTGTGCGCTTGTTCGGCAAGATGATGGTGCCGACCGTCCCCTACACCGAGACATATTTCCTTGACGATGCCCGCATATTCCGCAAGGAGCTGAAGCTGCCGCTCGTCTACGTGGGCGGATGTAGCAAACGCGCCAGCATAGAGAAGGTGCTCGGCGAGGGGTTTGAGTTCGTGCAGATGGGACGTGCCCTGCTGCGCCGCCCCGATTTCGTCAACCGCATGGCAGCCGGAGAAGAAGCCGCAGGCTGCGACCATGTCAACTATTGCATAGCGCGGATGTATTCGCGCGAAATGGCATGCCACCACTGCGTGGGCGACATACCGCCATCTCTGCTCCGCGAACTTGACAACCTCAAACGCCGTTATCCCTCCCGTGAACCCTTCTTCCCATAAACGCCGCTATCCCTGGCAGCTTGCCGTCATCACGGGAGCCGCTTCGGGCATTGGCAGATGCTTCGCTGAGGCATTGGCTGCCGATGGCTGCGAGCTGGTACTCATTGACCGCAATGAAATCACGCTACCTGTATGCAACGAGGGTATTGTAAGCCTGGATACCCCACAACTTGTAGGGACATGCCACGGCATGTCAGCTCCATCTTCCAAAGTCCAACCCACTATAGGTAGCCAAAGCGGACATGCCATGGCATGTCCCTACAGTTCAACTGAGCCTTTAATCCATACTATGCAGCTTGACCTGACTGAGACTAATGCCGCCGACAAGGTGATGGCATATCTTGATGCTGAGGGGCTTCATCCAGACCTCCTCATCAACAACGCCGGCATCTTTGACTTCAAGGCGGTCAATGACCTTACTCCGAGGCGCATTGACACCTACATTGACCTGCATATGCGCGCTGTGACGCATCTATCGCGTCTGATGGCGATGTGCATGGCTGTCAACGGCGGAGGAAGCATCCTCAACATGTCATCGATGTCGTGCTGGATGCCGATGCCAGGGATTGCTCTTTACACTGCTACCAAAGCATATATAAGAGTGTTTTCACGCGCCCTTGACGTGGAGATGCGCGACAGCGGCGTTAACGTCACCGTGGCATGTCCAGGGGGGATAGCCACCGACCTTTTCGGACTTCCTCGCAATCTGCAGCGTCTCGGAGTTAGAGTAGGTGCGCTGACCACGCCCAATAAGTTCGCCCGCAATGCCCTGCGCCGCTGCATGCGCCGCAAACCACAGTATATCAACGGATTGCTCAATCGTCTCGCCATTCCTGCCGTGGCGATGCTTCCCCGAGGTGCACGGCATATGATTAAGACAAAACTGCTTGACCGAAAAAACAAACAATGATTGATATAGACAATTACACACCCACACATGGAGCCGTGGTGGTCACAGGAGCCACCGGCGACATGGGTCTCGCGATAACCGAACGCCTCTACCGCGCCGGACAACCGGTCATCATAGCTGCGTGCCGTCAACCCGAACGGATGCGCCCCTACATACACAATCTTGATGTGATGTATCCAAATTCGCCAAGCATCATCATTCCAGCTCGGCTCGACCTCTCCACGGCATGGCAGGCTCGCAAAGCCGCAGCCGAAATCGGAGCGATGGGACACGACATCACAGGCATAATCAACAATGCCGGGGTGATGCATATCGACCACACAGAGATGAGTCCTGACGGATTTGAGATGTCACTGCAAGTCAACTGCATCTCCACTCTGGCATTTACCCTCACTCTGCTCCCCAAGCTGCGCCAAGGAGCAGGCGTGGTGATTACATCTTCGCTGATGCGACGATTCCCCCTGCCACGCCGCGACTTCGCCAGCAAGGCAATCTATGCGACCAATTTCGCACAGCGGTTTAACAACTACGGACGCAGCAAGCAGATACTCACATGGGCAGCAACCCTCCTCGCCGAACGCATCAGCTACCGCGGCATCCGCGTCAACTGCGCCGACCCCGGCATAGTCAACACCCCGATGACGCGCCTCGGCTACGGCTGGGTCGACACCATCGCCGACCACATAGCCCGTCCCCTCATGTCCACCCCAAGGCAGGGTTCCCGCGCCGCCATGCAAGCCCTCGCCACCCCCTGCACCTCCATGATGGCGACCCAGCGCAGCCTCACCCCGCTCCCCCGACTCACCCCCGCCCAGTCCGAGATAGCCACCGAAGCCCTCCGCCTCGCCATCCCCTGACATCGGCATGGTTTCGCGCATCCCCTGTAGGGACATGCCGCGGCATGTCCGCCTCATCAGGCGATGTTTTTTATTGGATTGTGGATGCATGCGGACAAGATTCACATTTTTCGACACGCGGACATGCCATGGCATGTCCCTACAATATAAAAAGCTCCGTGGAAGATACTTCACGGAGCTTTTTGTATGATGTATGATATAGCGCGGTCAGTCGAGTTTGAGGACGGCGAGGAAGGCTTTCTGGGGGACTTCGACGGAGCCGATCTGCTTCATGCGCTTCTTGCCTTTCTTCTGCTTCTCGAGGAGCTTGCGCTTACGGGAGATGTCACCGCCGTAACACTTGGCGGTAACGTCCTTGCGCACGGCTTTGATGGTCTCGCGGGCTATGATTTTCGCGCCGATGGCTGCCTGGATGGCGATGTCAAACTGCTGGCGCGGGATAAGTTCCTTGAGTTTTTCACACATGCGGCGTCCGAATGTGACGGCATTGTCGGCATGAGTCAGAGTCGACAGTGCATCCACGCTCTCGCCATTGAGCAGTATGTCAAGCTTAACGAGCTTGGACTCACGGAAATCGTGCAGATGATAGTCAAACGAGGCATAGCCCTTGGAAATGCTCTTGAGCTTGTCATAGAAATCTATCACGATTTCACCGAGAGGCATATCAAACACTATCTCCATGCGGTTGCCCGAAATATATTCCTGCTTGACAAGTTCGCCTCGCTTGCCAAGACAAAGTGTCATAATCGGACCGATGAACTCGGCTGCTGTGATGACAGTGGCGCGGATGTACGGCTCCTCGATATGGTCAATGAGCGTCAGGTCGGGCAGCCCGGATGGGTTATGCACCTCCTTCATGTTGCCCTGTTTGTCATAGACGCGATATGACACGTTGGGCACTGTGGTGATGACATCCATGTCAAACTCTCTGCCGAGACGCTCCTGTATGATTTCCATATGGAGCAGACCGAGGAAGCCGCAGCGGAAACCGAAACCGAGAGCTGCCGATGACTCAGGCTGGAATGTCAGCGAGGCATCATTGAGCTGCAACTTTTCAAGCGATGAGCGCAGATTTTCAAAATCCTCCGTCTCGATGGGATACACACCAGCAAACACCATCGGCTTGACCTCCTGGAATCCCTCGATTGCCTTGTCGCACGGGCGCTCTACATGAGTAATAGTGTCACCTACCTTGACCTCTCGTGAGGTCTTGATGCCAGAGATGATGTAACCTACATTGCCTGCACTCACTTCCTTGCGAGGCTGCATCTCAAGTTTGAGCACGCCTATTTCATCAGCGTGGTACTCCTTGCCCGTCGCCACGAACTTCACGAAATCATCCTTGCGGATAGTGCCGTTGAGTATCTTGAAGTAGGCGATGATGCCACGGAAGGGATTGAACACCGAGTCAAAAATCAATGCCTGAAGCGGAGCTTCGGGATCACCCTTGGGAGCTGGTACGCGCTCCACGATAGCCTTGAGAATATCCTCCACGCCCTGCCCGGTCTTACCGCTGGCACGGAGTATCTCGTCACGGTCACATCCGAGCAGATCCACGATCTGGTCTTCGACCTCCTCAGGCTTGGCGCTGTCAAGGTCAATTTTGTTGATGACCGGGATAATCTCCAGGTCATTGTCAATCGCCATGTAGAGATTGGAGATGGTCTGAGCCTGAATGCCCTGCGAAGCATCCACGATAAGCAACGCACCCTCACAGGCAGCTATGCTTCGCGACACCTCGTAGGAGAAGTCCACATGTCCCGGAGTGTCGATAAGGTTGAGCACATAACGCTCACCGTCAAGCTCATAGTCCATCTGGATGGCATGGCTCTTGATGGTGATACCACGCTCGCGCTCCAGATCCATGTCGTCAAGCACTTGCGCCTGCAAGTCCTTGCCGGTAACGGTCTTGGTGTATTCGAGCAGACGGTCGGCAAGCGTGCTCTTGCCGTGGTCGATATGCGCTATTATACAGAAGTTACGGATGTTTTTCATTAGACTAACCGTTGATAAATGGGTTAAACACATCGTGGAGCTGCTGATGCTCCACAAGGAAGCCGTCATGTCCGAAACGGCTCTCTATCTCAGCATACGAAGCCCCCGGTATCTTGGATGCCAGCTCTTTGACCTCGTAGGGCGGAAAAACTATGTCGGTAGTGATGCCGACCACAAGCGTCTTGGCTGTGATTGATGCCAGTGCGGCATCAACTCCGCCACGTCCGCGTCCGAGGTCGTGGGTGTCGAAACTGTTGAGGATGGCGTAGTAGCTGTAGACATCATAGCGGCGACAGAGTTTCTCGCCCTGATAACGCTGATAGCTCGATGCGCGGTGCACCTCAGGCAGTTCCTCCACGTCACGCTGAGTGAAATTGTAACCGCTGGGACCGCGGTAGCTGAGCAGGGCTATGGCACGAGCCGTAGCCAATCCAGCCTTGCCTGCATCGGGAGTCGGATCACCGAATGTGGGATCCCCCTCGATCGCCATGCGCATGGTCTCGTCAAGGGCTATGGTCCACGGCGACGCTATGGCATCGGTAGCCATAAGTATCATCTTGTCGATGCTCTCTGGTTTCATCACAGCCCATTCAAGAGCCTGGAAACCGCCCACCGAAACGCCTATCATGGTGTTTATGCGGCTGATGCCGAGATGGTCGGCAAGCAGCATGTGCGCGCGCACCATGTCGCGGATGGTGAACATCGGGAACTGGTCAAGGTAGAGCTTGCCTGTGGCAGGATTGACCTGCATGGGTCCCGACGAGCCGTAGGGCGAGCCGAGGAAATTGGCGCAGACTATGAAGTGGTCTCGCGGGTCGAGGAAACGCCCCTCCTCTACTGTGTGGGGCCACCAGTCCTGCACATCGCTATTGGCGGTCAGTCCGTGACACACCCACACCACATTGTCACGCCGCTCGTTGAGAGTGCCGTAGGTATTATATGCTATCCTGAGCTTGGGGAGCGACCCGCCAAGTTCAAGTGGAAAATCGTTGGGATAGTCGTAGTATTCAGTCATCAGGAGTAATCAGGACTGGTGCAGATCATGCCCCATGCGGGCACGTTTGGTATGGAGATAAACTCGGTTATATTCGTTGGGGGCTATCTCGATGGGCACGTTCTCGACCACACGGAGTCCGAAGCCCTCGAGTCCGGTGCGTTTGACGGGATTGTTGGTGATAAGGCGCATGTCACGCACGCCGAGCTGGTAGAGAATCTGGGCACCCACGCCGTAGTCGCGCTCATCAGCCTTGTGTCCGAGGTGCAGGTTTGCCTCCACGGTGTCCATGCCCTCCTCCTGGAGCTTGTAAGCTCTGATTTTCTCCATCAGACCTATGCCTCTGCCCTCCTGGCTGAGATAGAGTATCATGCCGCGTCCCTCCTTGTCGACCATCTGCATGGCACGGTGGAGCTGCTCGCCACAGTCACATCTCTTGGATGCGAAGATGTCACCTGTAGCACATGACGAGTGTACACGGAGCAATACAGGCTCGGGGGTGGTGATATCGCCCTTGATGAGTGCCACATGTTCCAGACCGTTGTCAAGCTGGCGAAAAGGTATCAGACGGAAATGTCCGTATTCGGTAGGGAGGTCAACCTCCACGCCACGCTCCACGAGCGACTCGTGCTTGATGCGGTAGGCTATGAGGTCGCGTATCGACACGAGTTTCAATCCCCACTCGTCAGCGCGCTCGCGCAGCTGCGGCAGACGCGCCATCGTGCCGTCGGGGTTGAGTATCTCTATCAGTGCGGCAGCCGGGGTCAGCCCGGCAAGACGCGCAAGGTCAATGGCTGCTTCGGTATGTCCGGCACGCTTCAGCACACCCTGGTCCTGAGCATAGAGAGGGTGCACATGCCCGGGTCTGCCGAAAATCTCGGCTGTGGAAGCCGGGTCGGCAAGGGCATTGATGGTGGCAGCGCGGTCATGCGCCGACACGCCGGTGGTGCATCCTGGGAGCTTGTCGACAGTCACCGTAAAGGGTGTGCCGAGCATCGAAGTGTTGTCTGCCACCTGATGCTCCAGATGGAGCTGGTGGCAGCGTGATATGGTCAGAGGAGCGCAAAGCTCTCCACGGGCATTGGTAACCATGAAGTTTACGGCATCAGGCGTGACCTTCTCGGCTGCGATGATGAGATCGCCCTCGTTTTCGCGGTCTTCGTCATCGACCACTATCACGAATTTGCCTTCACGGAAGTCGGCTATAGCCTCCTCAATGCTATCGAGTTTTATTTCTTCATTCATCGTGGATAAGTATTATGCAGGATTGGAAATATATTGTCGTAATTATGCTTTATCAGTCGCTTTAGGCGTGAGCATATCTATCAGCTCGTTGCACACCTTGACCACCGTACGTGCGTCATGTACCTGCGCACCGCGTCCCATGTGCATCTTGCCTATCAGCGTGGTATGGAACACCGGGAAGTCCATCAGCTTGTTGATGACGAGCACGTCACGCGAATTGCCGAGATATGTGACTACAGCCTCCATCTCCGCGCTCAGTCGGTCAAACTGCTCCTGATCGTAACGCTGGGGAACCCACCGGCGCAACGGATGTACGGCAATCACCCGCTCAGCGCGCTCCCTTAGAGCGGCAACCATCTCTATGGCTTTCTGGGGGTCTACATCGTCCATTACCAGCTCTTTGAGCGTAACAACGCGATAAGGAGCCTTACCGAGCAGACGGCGTATGAAGTTTCTGTAGGCATCGGCATTGAATACAGCCGAGTCGTTGACCGCCTTGTAGGTGAAGAAGATGCCGAGCGGAAGCAGCACGGCTGCGCTGAGCCACATGCCTTCCCACACCTCCCAACGTCCGTCACGTGCGAGCTTGTAGCCGGTGTTGTCTATTATATAGTAGAATATGAACAGGAACACCGAGATGACCAGCGGCATGCCGAGACCTCCCTTGCGTATGATGGCGCCGAGGGGCGCACCTATAAAGAAGAAAATGATGCAGGCAAACGACAGGGTGAATTTCTTCTGCAACTCTATGGCATGGCGGCGTATCGTCTCGCGGTCCTCGCTCATAGCCAGAGCCTTAAACTCATAGTTCTGCTTGTTGCGCCTGGCTATGTTGAGGGCTGACTGGATATACGACCGCTGCTGTGCGCCTCCGGCTCTGAAGAGCGAGTCTATGTCGACCAACCGTCCTGCTTTCTCAGAGCCGTCATCCTTGGTGTAGGTATATCTCTTGCCATCATATGCCGTCTTGTAGGCACTTGTGCCAACTATAGGCTGTCGTCGCAGGTCACCTGCATATATGGCACCTACGCTGTCGACCCGCAACCCCACGCTGTCAATTGTGGCTTGCAGCTCGCTGAGATTCTTGCCCACATACTGGTTACGCATGCCCTGCTCGTCAAGACGGTTGAAATTGGCATCGAAGGTGACCAGTATCTCCTTGTCTTTAAAAGATTCGCGCCTGTATGGCACATTGCGCATGTTTGATGCCGCCTCCTTGAGATTTTCAAACGATTCTCCGTTCCACAGTTTCAGAAACAGGTGTGTCTGATCTTCCGAGAACGCCAGACGCCCTGAGTCGGCAAGGATGATCGACGAGTTTTCAAAACCCTTCGACACATCATATATCATCATGTTGTAGAGCGTGCCCGTATCCGAGTTTTTAGTTTCCACAAAGAGGTTGTAACCAGGAATCTGATCATAGAACACCCCTTCGGGTATCTCCACTTCGGGCGATTTCTGCCTCATGGAGTATAGGAGCGTCCACATCTTGGTCTGTGCAATGGGGAGCACATTGTTCTGGAAGAAGAATGCCCCTATGGCTATGAGAATGATAAGCGCGATTAGGGGCTTCATGGACCGCAGCAGCGACACACCCGACGCCTTCATGGCGGTAAGCTCAAACTGTTCGCCGAGGTTGCCGAACGTCATCAGCGATGCCAGCAATATGGCAAGCGGCAGAGCCATGGGTATCATGGTCAGAGCGGCGTAGAAAAACAGTTCGGCGATGACATCCACGCCGAGTCCCTTGCCCACAAGGTCGTCGATATAGCGCCATAGGAACTGCATCAGCACTATAAACAGCGTGATGAAGAATGTCATGACGAAGAGCGGCAGAAAGCTCTCCAACATGAACATATACATGCGCTTTATTCCAGGGATTCTCATAACGGTCAGTAGCATCGCCGCCAAGCCGCAGCTTTGCGAACTACAAAGTTACGAATTTTCGCGCAAACACCGTCCAAAATCCTTCTGGCCCAATTTTCATACTTAACTTAAAAGCTACAAAAGCTGTTTCAAATCATCTGGATCCGGCAGCGCATTCTTATATTCCTCGGGAAGTTCTTTTCGTAATGTGTATGTCGCGACACCCATAGGAGACGTCATGTTTCTGAATGCAAATTCTACTATTTTGTCCGATTTCTCCTTGCATAATATGATACCTATTGATGGATTTTCATCCGGGCGTTTCACATATGCATCAAGTGCTCCCAAATAAAAATTGAGCTGACCTGCATACGGAGGCTTGAAAGAGCCACGCTTCAATTCTATCGCAACCAGACATCGCAAACCTCTATGATAGAACAGCAAATCAATGAAATAATCCTGCCCTTCGACACTAAGCCTGTATTGATTACCCATATAGGCAAAATCTTGTCCGAAAGCCATGATGAAATTCTTGACATTCTTGACTATTTCACCTTCAAGAATTTTTTCGTCAACCAAATCCTCGTCATCCTCCAACTCCACAAAATCAAAAACATAGTTATCCCTAAACGATTGCAACGCTCTTCGTCGCAACAACTCGTCATCAATACAACCATGGAAATTAGTTGACGCTATATTGCGAGTATTTACCAGCCCATCAGCGAGAGCCTTCTGCAATCTTTTTACCGGCCAGAATTCAGTAGCACATTTCTGAATATAAAACAGTCTCTCCTCTAATGAACTGGTCTTACGCAATATCTCTCGATGATGGGTAAAAGCGACACTGAAAAAATCATCAAGTTCTTGCGGTGTCAAATCGGCAGTCATCAACTGCCGATTTACGACCCTCTCAAAATCATCATCAGTCACAGGTGCTAAATCGGCAGTTGGCGACTGCCGATTTTCAAAAACACCTCGCCACTCTTCAAAGAATATGCGCATATTCTTTATATTGGTTTCAGAGAAACCCCTTAATCCTGGAAGTTCCTGATTAAGCAGTAACGAAAGACGAGAAATCGCATTGGTCCCCCAGTGTCCGAGACGAGAGCGGATGGAGATAAATCGACCGATGTTGTAGTAAAGGGTGACTATCTCCTTATTAATCAACTTTGCTGTGACATATCTACTTTCTATAATGGCACCCTTTATAGCCCTCACAGCCGAAAGGATATCCGAATATTCAGATTTTGAAGTATCAATAATCTCCATCATATATGTATAAGTCACCGCGGGTCAGGCAAAGTAGCGGAGGTGGTTGAGGGCGCGGAGCACGTTGCAGAGAGGGCGGCTCCAGTAGGACTCGAAGTCCTCCTTGACGGCGGCGAGCGATGACTGGACCAGCTCGTCGGGGGCATCGCGCACCACGTCGAGCAGATTGTACATCACCTGAAAGATGTCACACAGTCCCTCGGAGATGCTTGCGGCGATGGGAGTGTCGGAATACTTCATATCCTCCTCAAACACTTCGAGATATGTGTCATCCTCTCCCAGCAGATTCTCGATATGGCGGCGCAGCGAGTCGTAATACTGCTCGTCAAGCACATTCTCAATATAAGCATCCTCGGCAAGTACATCTTCATCGGGTTTGAGGTCGGTGGCGGATATGTAGATGCGCGGCAGCTGGCGGAGCATAGTTGCTATAAACTCGTCACGAGTAGATTCTCGTGCCTGTTCGAGAGCCTGACAATACTCGTTACAGAGGGCTATGAATGCTAAGGAATTAGGTGCTAACATCTGGAATATGTGGGAATTATTGTGGTTTGCGGACTCCGTAAAGCCCGTTGTCAAGAATATATCTGTAGACACCCGGAGGGAGGAAAAAGTTCATGTCACCACCTTTGGCGAGGGCGTGGCGCACGAAAGTGCTTGACAGGTTGGTCATCGGAGCGTTGACAAACTCCGCATGGCTCTCATATATAGGTGTCTCTATTTCATAGCCCGGGCGCGGATACACTATAACACCGAACTCGTCAAGTATAGCCTCGTAATCGCGCCACTTGTCAAATATGCGCCAGTTGTCAGACCCGATGATGAGCTTGAATCTTCGTCGCGGATACCGCCTGGCAAGCAGACGCAGGGTATCGATTGTAAAAGAGGGGCGAGGCATAGACAGCTCTATGTCACATACACCCACTCCATAAGCCTCGGCAGTGGCAATCTGAAGCATCTTGAGCCTCTGCATGTCAGGCAGCAGTTCATTGGAAGCAGCTTTGAGCGGATTAAGCGGCGAGAGAGTCAGCCACACCGCATCAAGCCGTCCGAACTGGCTCAGATACGATGCCAGCATCAGATGACCGATGTGTACGGGATTGAACGACCCGCCGAGTATGCCTATGACCTGACGACCCTGGGAGTCCATGATATGTCAGCGGTTGATAAAATCCTTGACGAGCCCGCGCACCTCCTCCACGGCGGTGTGGAGGTCGTCATTGATCACTATGCGGTCAAACTGCGGAGCAAATTCCATCTCATACTCTGCCTTCGCCACCCTTTGGGCTATCTGCTCGGGGGTGTCGGTAGCCCGGGCTTCAAGACGCTCACGCAAGGTATCTATCGTGGGCGGCTTTACGAACACCGACAGGGCATCCGTGCCCATCATACGCTTGATGTTTACGCCTCCCTTGACATCCACATCCATGATGACGTTGTGTCCCTCGCCGGTTATACGGTCAATCTCGCTGCGGAGCGTGCCGTAAAATCGTCCGGGATATACCTCCTCCCACTCCACGAATAAATCGGCGGCAACCGCCTTGCGGAAGTCATCAGCAGTGAAAAAATAGTAATTGACACCGTGTGCCTCCCCTTTGCGTGGCTCGCGGCTGGTGGCACTTATCGAAAATTGCAGGTCAAGCGACGGGTCGCCCATGATCCTGTTGATGATGGTAGACTTGCCGGTACCCGAGGGTGCGGATATTATGATGATTTTGCCTTTATTTCCGTTGTCCATTATATTCATTAAATTGTAGGGACGCGGCGTGCCGCGTCATCAAAGGTATGAGATGCAACGCCTGATACGGTGACGCGGCACACCGCGTCCCTACATCAGGGCGGTGTCTTGACTTACAGCACGTTGAGCACCTGTTCCTTGATCTGCTCGAGTTCGTCCTTCATCTTGACCACGAGCTTCTGCATCTCGGCGTGGTTGCTCTTCGAGCCGAGAGTGTTGATTTCGCGTCCCATCTCCTGGGCTATGAATCCGAGCTTTTTGCCCTGTCCCGGCTCAGCGTTCATCGTGGTCTTGAAGTAGCTCAGATGTTGTGCCAGACGCTGCTTTTCCTCGTTGACATCAAGCTTTTCTATATAGAATATCATCTCCTGCTCCAGACGCGAGCGGTCATAGTCCACCTTATGCAGCTGACCGAGTCCGTCCTCGATGCGGGCACGGATTTTCGCCACTCTCTCCGACTCATATTGCGGAACCATCTCAAGCAGAGTAGCTATGGCATCGATACGCTTGGTGAAGAATTCCTCAAGTTTTGCGCCTTCCTGCATCCTGAACTCTATCAGAGCGTCGGCAGCCTCATCCACCGCGTCAAGCAGAGCCTGAGCCTCCACTTCCGACACCTTTGACGATGCGGCATCGCTGCTCTCGTATATGTCAGGCATCCTGACGAGGATGCTGTACCAGTCAGCAGGCAGAGGCAGCCCGAGCTCGCGGCTTGCATTGGTGATCTGCTCCTTATAGTCACGCATCACGTCAAGGTTGAGGCGCGGGGCTTCCGACCCCTTGCTGCTCTCGGCAGTGATGACCATATCCACCTTGCCACGCATCAGGCGCGAAGCCAAGTGGTTACGCATCTCCAGATCCTTGTCGCGATAGATGGAGGGGACACGCGTCGACATGTCAAACTGCTTGGAGTTGAGCGACTTTATCTCCACTGTGATTTTTCTCTCCGGAGCCTGCACCGTGGCATCTCCGAAACCGGTCATTGATAAGAGCATAGCTTCATAAGTGTTTCTATCCACAAAATTAGCGAAATAAGAGAGAAAAAACCTAAATTTGCATTACATTTTTTAGCATGTTTTTCAGCAAATGGCGACAATCATAAGCATAGAGACATCAGCCGATGTATGTTCGGTGGCACTTTCGTCTGACGGTTTCATCCTTCTGCACTTCGAGGAGTGGGAGAGCCACAATCATGCCGCGCGCCTGAGCGGCTTCCTGAGCGAGTGCATGGAGCATCTGCGCCGCCACGACATGAGCCTCGATGCGGTAGCTGTCTCCATGGGACCAGGCAGCTACACCGGCTTGCGCATAGGCCTCAGCGAGGCAAAGGGACTGGCATACTCTCTCGGCATCCCGCTCATAGGTGTCGACACGCTCAAATTGCTGGTCACACATGTGATGTTTGCCGGAGCTGAGCTGCCCGACGATACCCTCTACTGCCCGATGGTCGATGCAAGGCGCATGGAAGTGTTCACAGGCGTATATGACATAGCTCTTAATGAAGTCACCACGCCTGGACCTATGATACTCGACGAGACTTCACTTGCCGACATCCTTGACCGCAACCACGTAGCCATCTTCGGCACAGGCAGCGACAAGGCGGTCCCCGTCTTACGCCATCCCAACGCATTATATATATCAGGAGTGGTGCCCCTCGCCACCGACATGGTGGCACTCGCCGAGAAAGCATGGCACGCCCAGGATTTCCTCGACCTCGCCTACTCCACCCCCAACTACCTCAAAGCCTTCCAAGGCACCCAGCCCAAAGCCCGCATCTGATGTGACGTCGCAAAAATCACATGGACGCAGGGACTCGGCGCAAATCTAATAGTCTGCTTAAGGCTCTGCTGCGGATAGATACGTCGGAGACGTATCTGTCGTGCGTAACCCCATGCACGGAGCGTCAGCGAACGTACATGGGGTCAGATAACATGCTATTATGATCAACCTCGGAGAGGTTGTGACATACCCGCGTTCCTGCACCGCCATTCTTGTTTTCCGTTTTAAATCAACGACTTACACGCATAATCATGCGTGCCACAACCTCTCCGAGGTTGATTTTACATGGGCATCCTGTCCCCCCATGTACGTTCGCTGACGCTCCGTGCATGGGGTTAATCACGGCTGGCACGTCTCCGACGCACCTCCTATATTGTATTCGCGTCACAATGCTGTTAAGCAGATCTGACACAATATCGACCCCAGAGGGGTCACATATATTAGGCATGGGTCACACAATCCGTCAGGATTGGCTGACCCATGTTATTGTCACGCCCCCGGTTTCCGCCGCTGTAGGTGGCGCATAGCCCCTGCGTGGGTTGTGTGCCTCCTATGGAGGCATTGCGCCGCGTCCCTACGAGCTTGCGAAGCCTCGTGGCATATCCCTATATTCCCCCGTAGTGAACAAGTAGGGTATTTCTGACGTATTATTTATACAAATACGTTTCATAACCCTTTTTCAAACTTCACCATGGACAAAAGGTCATTTCTTCTCACTCCCATAATCATCCTCATCGTGGGCATAGCCCTGATAGTGATGCACTCGCAGATCGATGTCATCCGATGGATAGTAATCCTCATCGGCTGCGCCCTGCTGATTCCGGCAGTGTTCAATCTCATATGGATATTGATGCGCCGCCGTCGCACAGGCTCCGACATCCGCGAGGCTAACGACAGTTCGTCCATCGCCGTCAGCATCATCAGCGGACTCCTCGGCATATGGATAGTGTGCATGCCCGACTTCTTCGCCGCGTTCATAGTGTATCTTTTTGCAGCATTGCTCGTGTTCCTTGCCATAGTGGATGTGGTGCTGATGATACGCGCCAGCCGTCCGGCACGTCCGCCGTTCTGGTTCTACATCGTCCCGGTCGGCATGATAGTCGTGGCGATAGTGCTGCTGACATCATCCCTCGGCGCCATCAACGCCACCATAGTCCTCGTCACCGGCATAGCCATGGCAGCCTCGGGTCTCAACCGTCTCGTGGAGCTTGCCACGGTGTGAGTCCTTTTGCCTGACACGATGACGCGGCACGCCGCGTCCCTACATTGTACCGCATCTCAAATCGCTTTGTCCCCCTTAATTACCCCTCTGAAGGCGGCATTAAGGGGGACAAAGTGCGTAAATTTGCATCGATATTGATACGCACGTCAGGACAAAATTTCTATACACATCATATTCATCATCAAACTTAATTTCCACACACCATTATTAAGATGAAATCTATCGTTTGCAAACTCTTTGCAGCCATCGTGGCTGTCATGGCTGTATCATGCAGCAGCGGTCCCTCACTCGAGCAACTCGTAGCCGAGACCAACAAGCACATGCCCGTAACCGTGCCAGGCGTAGGACAGATCAAGTCAATCGACTTCGCCGACAACACACTCACCTACCAGTGCCTTGTGCTCAACCGCAGCTTCAATCTCAAAGCTCTCGAAGGCCACGAGGACGAAATGAAAGCTGCCATAGCGCCCATGCTCCCAAACCTCCTCAATCAGGGCAAGAACAAGGTGTTCACCGACAAGCTTATCGAGGACAAGGCTTCGCTCGCCGTGCGCTATTATACCAAAGGTCCCAAGGCTGCCGAAGTGACCGTCACATTCACCCCCGATGACCTAAAGGACATCATTGACGGCAAAATCAACGACAACCCCGAGGCAAAACTGAAGTCGCAGATTACCATAGCCAAGCTCCAGACTCCCCAGCGCATCGACAGCGAGACCACCATGTCAAGCATCGATGCCCAGAACGGCTATGTGGTCTACACATTCGAGATGAACGAGAAACGCAACCCCGAAATCATCGACAACCTCAACGAGAACATGGCAGAGCTGCGCCAGTCAACCGAAGAATCAATCCACAGCAACGCCAAAGACATCAAAGCCATCGTCCAGGCATGCAAAGATGCTAACTACGGCATCCTCTACCGCTACATCGGTGTACCCTCAGGCAAGGTCGCCGAAGTCAAGTTTGACGCTTCCGAGCTGTAACCCACATTGCATCGCGGACATGCCGCGGCATGTCCCTACAACAATAATTCAAACACTCATATGAATCTCTCTACACTCCTGCGCCGCGCATCGCTCGCATGCGCCGCCATCATGGCAGGCTTGACCTCACAGGCTGCCGAAGTCACCCTCAACGGCTTCACCACCGTGGGCGAGAGCAAAGCCATCCAGGTCACATACGCCCTCAACAAGACCGACAAGGTGGCACGTGTGCGCCGCGTCGACGACACCTCCACATCTGACAAAAAGCGCAAATCGTGCGTCATTCCCCAGACCATCACGGTCGACAAGGTCAAATATACCGTCAAGTACATCGGCACCGGAGCCTTCTCACACATCACCGACGGCTTCGATCCGCTGCCCAACGACAAGAACGCCTGCAAGTTCCAGCGCGTCGAGCTACCAAATACCATCACCGAAATCGGTGAACGTGCTTTTCTTTGCATGTCGACCCTCAAAAACTGCAACATACCCACGAGCGTCCAGATCATACACCCCTTTGCCTTCATGAAGTCAGGGTTAGAGTCGGCGACCATACCAGCATCATGCACCGTCATCGGTGCCAGTGCCTTCGACAAGTCAGCTCTCAAAAGCATCTCATTTGCCGAGGGCTCCAACAGCTTGGGAATCGGCACCTGGGCTTTCAACAAGACAAAAATCACCTCCCTGACAACGCCGAAACGCCTTAATGCCATCTATTTCAATGCGTTTTACGACTGCGCAGCCTTGACCGACGTGACACTCAACGGCACTTTCACCGAAATCCCCGAACACTGTTTTACGGGATGTGAAAGCATCCTGCGGTTTACATGCAACGCCCCCATAACCACCATCGGACACAACGCCTTCTCCAACGGCATGGACAACCTCCAGTCATTCAAGATCAACAGCAACGCCCTGCGCACCATAGAGTCATATGCGTTCAACCGGACCGGCATCACCTCGGCAGGTCCCGAAATCCTCAAAGAGGGAATGATATTCATCAGCCAGGGACTCTTCTCCGACTGCCCTAAGTTCACCTCCGTCGTCATCCCTACCACGGTGATGAAAATCGGACTCGACGCATTTGACAACAGCCCCAATCTCCGCCGCATCGACTGCTACACAGCCGTCCCCCCGGAAATCAACAATCTCCTCACTTTCACAGAGGAGACATTCAAGAACGCCGATGTCAACGTCCGCCCCGAACTCGCCCCTATGTTCTCCCGGGCTGACTACTGGCGCAGTTTCAACTGGAGCAAATACGGCATCGGAGCCACCGACGACATCCCCGTTGACGATTACGACCCCTCGCAACCCGTGGAATATTACAATCTCCAGGGCATGCGCGTCGATGCCGACGCACTCACCCCCGGCATCTATATCCGCCGCCACGGAGGCAAGAGCGAGAAGATAGCCATCCGCTGACCCGCACCCGATTAACTTTTTCATAGCAACAAAGAGCTGCCCCGATACAGTCGCGTATCGGGGCAGCTCGCTTTTTCTTATCAAAAAACGGTTATTCAGTATCAAAAAACGTGCATCGCGCCAATTTTTATACTCATCACACCATCAATTATATGATGCCGCAGACGCAGAGTGCTAATTTTGCCACAGAAATTCTCACAAAAAATCTCAATAACATGAAAAGAACATTTCTCAGTGGACTATTGCTATCGCTCATGGCAATCATGGCACACGCACAGAACATCACTGTGCATGGGACTGTTGTTTCAGCCTCCGACTCCGAGCCTCTGATAGGCGCGAGCGTAGTCTGCGGTGTCGAAGGACCTGGCGGTGTCGCCACAGACATCGACGGCAACTTTGAAATAACCGTGCCCGAAGGTGCCAATCTCATCGTTTCCTATATAGGATACAAGACCAAAACCGTCATGGCTCAACCTAAAATGACCATCGATCTCGAAGACGACACCGCAGTGCTTGACGAAGTCGTTGTGGTCGGTTACAGCACCCAGCGCAAGGTTGATGTGACAGGAGCCATCACATCGGTCAATGTGGACGAAATGGCAAAGCAAAACGAGAACAACCCCATGAAGGCTCTCCAAGGCCGTGTGCCAGGCATGAACATCACAGCCACGGGCGACCCAAGCGGCGCCGCCACGGTGCGCATCCGTGGTGTCGGAACACTCAATAACAACGACCCCCTCTATATCATAGACGGCGTACCGACCAAAGGAGGCATGCATGAACTCAACCCCAACGATATCGAATCGATACAGGTGCTGAAGGATGCCGCATCGGCTTCCATCTACGGTTCACGTGCCGCCAACGGTGTCATCATCATCACGACCAAGAAAGGCAAGGAACTGAAAGTGACACTCGATGCATCAGTCGCCGCCCAGTTCTACACACATAAGATGAAAGTACTCAACACCGAGGGCTACGGACGCGCCATGTGGCAGGCATATGTCAACGGAGGCGAAGACCCCAACACCAACGGTCTCGGATACCGTTACGACTGGGGATATGATGCCAACGGATACCCGGTGCTCAACTCCATCTCCATGAACAAGTACCTGGACTCCTCATGCAAGACACCGGCTGCCGACACCGACTGGTATGATGAAACGACACGCACAGGTTTCATCCAGAACTACAACCTCTCCATCAGCGGAAGCACCGACAAGCTGAGTGCATTCTTCTCTTTGGGCTATTACAAGAATCTCGGCGTAATCAAATATACCGACTTCGAGCGTTTCTCTGCCCGCATTAACACAGAGTTCAAGCCCTTCAACAAAATCCTCACAATAGGCGAACACTTCACTCTCAACCGCACCGACGAAGTGCAGGCTCCCGGCGGTTTCCTCCAGAATGTGCTCCAAGCCAACCCCTCGCTGCCGGTCTACACCACCGATGGAGAGTTTGCCGGACCCGTAGGCGGCTACCCTGACCGCGAAAATCCTCTCGCACGACTCGTGCGCAACAAAGACAACCGATATACCTACTGGCGAATGTTCGGCGATGCATACGTCAACCTCAACCCGCTCGAAGGGCTGAATATACGCACCACCTTCGGTCTTGACTACTCGCAGAAACAGCAGCGCTTCTTCACCTACCCCATCACCGAGGGCAACGTGGCAACTTCTACCAATGCAGTCGAAGCCAAACAGGAGCACTGGACGCGCTGGATGTGGAACCTCGTGGCAAACTACAGCCGCGACTTCGGCAAGCATCACGCAGATGCGCTCGCCGGCATGGAGCTTAACCGCGAGTCAGCCAACTGGTTCTCAGGTTACAAGATGGATTTCGCCGTGCTCAATCCCGACTACATGTGGCCTGATGCCGGTGTAGGTCAGGCACAGGCTTACGGCTCTGCCGACGGCTTCTCTCTCGTATCATTCTTCGGAAAAATCAACTACGCCTTTGACAACCGTTATCTTCTCGGTCTGACCCTGCGCTATGACGGCTCATCACGTTTCGGTGCAAACAACCGCTGGGCTACATTCCCCTCGGTGTCTGCCGGATGGCGCATCAACAACGAGTCGTTCCTGCGCGACCAGACATGGCTCAACGACCTGAAGCTCCGCCTGTCATGGGGACAGACCGGCAACCAGGAAATCAGCAACCTCGCACGCTACTATATCTACGTCCCCAACTACGGTGTCAACGAATCAGGAGGTCAGAGCTACGGAACATCATATGACATAGCCGGTACCAACGGTGGCTCGATACTCCAGTCAGGCTTCAAACGTAACCAGATAGGCAACCCCGACATAAAGTGGGAGACCACTACCCAGTATAACGCAGGTCTGGACTGGAGCATGCTCAACTCCCGCCTGTTCGGTTCACTTGATGTCTACTACAAAAAGACCTCTGACATCCTCGTGCAGATGGCTGGAATCGCAGCCATGGGTGAAGGCTCGTCGCAGTGGATCAACGCCGGAGAGGTGGAAAACAAAGGCGTGGAGCTCAACATAGGTTTCCGCAACGACACCTCCTACGGACTCCACTACGAAGTCACCGGCAACATATCAGCCTACCGCAACAAAATCACCGCCCTGCCTGCCACAGTGGCAGCCAACGGCACCTTCGGAGGCAACGGAGTGTTCAGCGTCATCGGGCACCCCAACGGCGCACAGGCAGGCTATGTGGCTGACGGAATATTCCGCGACCAGGCAGAAGTCGACAACCACGCCATCCAGGAAGGCGCAGCCCCCGGACGCATACGCTGGCGTGACCTTGACGGCAACGGAGTAATCGACGAGAAAGACCAGCAGTGGATTTTCGACCCGACACCTGATTTCACCTACGGCATCAACGTGTATCTCCAGTACAAGGACTTCGACTTCTCGATGTTCTGGCAAGGCTCTCAGGGTCAGGATGTAATATCCGACCTCAAGAAAGAGACCGACCTCTGGAGCGGACTCAACATCGGATTCCTCAACAAGGGAGAGCGTCTGCTCGATGCCTGGACACCACAGAATCCCGATTCATCAATCCCCGCGCTCAGCCGCTCCGACATCAACAACGAGAAGAGAGTATCGACATTCTATGTAGAAAACGGCTCGTATCTCAAACTGCGCAACATACAATTTGGCTACATAGTTCCCTCCAAACTGTCATCCAAACTGAAACTCCAGAAGCTCCGCTTCTACGTCAGCGCACAGAATCTGCTGACCATCAAGAGCAAGAACTTCACAGGCGTGGATCCCGAAAACCCCAATTACGGTTACCCCATCCCCACCAACGTGACTGTCGGACTTAATGCAACATTCTAACACCTAAAGCAATGAAAAAATCAATATATGCCGCAGCCATCGCACTCTCCCTCCTCTCCACCGGCTGCAACGACTTCCTTGACGACCTCAAGCCGCAGGGCGTCCTGGACGAGGAGCAGGTCAGCAACCCCGAATACGTCGAAAACCTCGTAATTTCCGCCTATGCCGGATGGATATCCATCGAGGACATCAACTCATCGTTCTCGATGTGGAACTACGATGTCCGTTCCGACGATGCCTACAAAGGCGGCAACGGTACCGAGGACGGCGATGTGTTTCACGCACTGGAAATATCCCAGGGCATCATGACCACAGCCTGGAACATCTCAGACATGTGGAACCGCCTCTATCAGGTCATATCTCGCGCCAACACAGCTCTTGCCGTGCTTGAGCAGATGGAAGACTACCCCCTGCGTGACCAGCGCATAGGCGAGATGAGATTCCTGCGCGCCTACGGACACTTCCTGCTTAAGCGCCTTTATAAGAACATCCCCTTCGCCATCGATGCTACCATGTCGCCCGAAGATTACAACAACCTCGAAAACACGCAGTACACCAACGACCAGGGATGGCAGATCATCATAGACGACTTCAAATACGCCTTTGACAATCTCCCTGACATACAGGACGAAGTAGGCAGACCCAACCGCGCCGCCGCTGCCGCCTTCATGGCAAAGACATATCTCTACAAGGCATACCGTCAGGATGACCCCATGTCAAACCAGGTCACATCCATCGACCGCGACGACCTGCTCAACGTCATCAAATATACCGACCGCTCCATCATGGCAGCCTCGGCATGCGACCTCGCGCCTGACTTCCATAACAATTTCCGTCCCGAGCCGATATACGAAAACGGTCCTGAGTCAATCTGGGCGATGCAGTATTCATTTAACGACGGCACCAACCACGGCAACTGCAACTGGTCATACGGACTCATCGTCCCCAACATCCCTGGCGTAACAGACGGAGGTTGCGACTTCTACAAGCCGAGCCAGAACCTTGTCAATGCGTTCAAGACCAATGCCAACGGACTGCCCATGTTTGACAATTTCAACTCACGTGACTACGACATGACAAGCGATTACGCCGACCCGCGCCTTTTCCTTACCATAGGCATGCCCGGCACACCCTACATGTTCAACAAGGACTTCATCATGGACAAGACAGCCACATGGAGCCGCAGCAACGGACTCTATGGCTACTACGTCACTCTGAAACAGAACGTTGACCCCGAAAGCGAGTACTTAGTAAAAGGCGGCTGGTGGGGTTCTCCGATGAACCGTATCGTGCTCCGCTACGCCGACATCCTTCTGGTACGTGCCGAAGCCCTCGTGCAGCTCAACCAGGGCATCACCGAAGCTATCAACATCGTCAACTCGCTCCGTAACCGCGCCCGTCAGAGCACAGGCATGATTTCCGACTACGAACAGCTCTACGGGGTCCGCATCAACATCCGCCCCTACACCGGCAGCTATTCTCAGGAAGAGGCTTTGAAAATCGTCAAGTTCGAACGCCGCCTGGAGCTTGCCATGGAAAGCGAGCGCTTCTTTGACCTCGTGCGTTGGGGCGAAGCCGACCAGGTGCTCAACCAATATTATGCTGACGAGGCTGACAACTGCTCCATCTACTCCATAGCCAACTTCACTCCTAACAAAAACGAATACCTCCCGATACCGTTCTCCCAGCTGAGCGCATCAAACGGCCACTACAAGCAGAACATCGGCAACTGGTAATAACCCCCACTCTCACTCATACCTCTTATGAAAACTTTCATCAAATCCATATACGTCATGCTGATAGCGGCAATATCTACTGCACTGGTGTCATGCGATGACGACAAAGACTCAGACCTGCTCCTCGACGGAGACACCGCCATAACCGCCATCACCGTCAACGGCTTCCAGGGGGTCATCGACAACACCGCCAAGGTGGTCAGCGTCAACGTTTCGACCGACATTGATCTGACGACGCTCCACATAGATGCCATAACACTCAGTCCGGGTGCGACATGCGATTACCCCGTAGGCACTGAATTTGACGGCACTGTGCCCCGAGCCATCAAAGTCACTAACGGCAACGTCCAGTCGTCCTATACACTGACCGTCAAGCATGACAACGTAGAGTTCCTTACTTTCGTCATCGACGGCAAATATAACGCCACCATCGACAATTTCGCACGCACCATCCAGTGCTTCGTCCCGAGAAATACAGATGTGACCGCAATGCAGGTTTCGTTCACTGTCAACGAAGGCACCACTGTCACCCCTGAGTCAGGATCTCTGCTTGATTTCACCCAGCCGGTGATATTCACAGCCACCCAGCGCACCGCCGTGATAGAGTACACCGTCACAGTAGTGCAAGATGATATGTCACAAGAGCCCAAAGCCTTCATAGGCAACGCATCGACCCTCGAAGGTCTCGGCGAAGAAGCCAAGGCTGCATGCCGATGGATGCTTGAAAATGTACCCAACACCCGCTACGTATCAATCCAGGATCTCATAGACGGCAGAGTCAAGTTGAGCGACTTCAAGATGATATGGTGCCACTTTGACTGGACTGACTGGCCCGGACAGCTCTGGGACTCGAGAGACATATTCAACGGCTATTGGCTCAGAGGCGGCGCGATACTCGCCTCGCGTGACGGAGCCCGCTATATCAACGATGTGTGGCGCATAGCCCGCGACCAGCAGAGCCCCAACAACATGTTTGGTGGTGACAGCTACGAGACTCTGACAAGCGACCTCGGCTTTACAATCACCGGACATGAGTCGCATCCCATCTACGAGGGGCTTCCCACCGATGCCGACAACCGCATCATCCTCCTCGCCGAAGGCTGCTCCAACACCAACCGTACACTCCAGTGGGGAGTTGACTGGGATCCATACGGATCCATGGCAGGCTGGGAAGAACGTACCGGCGCAAAAGCACTCGCTTCAGGACACGATTACGACTTCAACCGCGTGACCATCGCCGAGTTCGAGCCTTACGAAGCTCTCAAGGGATTCACCTCCGGACGTGTCATCACCGTGGGTACACCGGCTTATGAATGGTATGACAAAAACAACGCCGACAATCCCTACAGGACAAACACCATCCAGCTGACCAAAAATATGATCAACTACCTCTGTCAATAACGCAAAACCATGCATAAAATCATGAAACACAATATGATAATCCCATTTGCACTGCTGGCGGTTGCCACAGCAGCTGTGGCAGGCTGCAGCGATGATGCACCAGTACTGACCGACAAGCATCTCGACACCAGCTACATGTATCTCGACACTGACGAGGGCATGAGCCAGAAGATATACTACAAACCCTACGTGGGCTATGTGGGTGACCCGATGCCCTTCTTTGACCCGGTAGCAGGAGATTTCAAAATCATGTACCTACAGGACTACCGTCCCAACCAGCCGCTGACCTACCACCCCATATGGTGTGTGCAGACCTCCGATGCTGCCTCGTACCTGTCACTCGGCGAACTTATCCCCTGTGGCAGCGAGACCGAGCTTGACGCCGCCCTCGGCACCGGCTCGACCATCTACAATGATGGCACTTACTACACATTCTATACCGCCCACTCCCCCAATGCGGCATCGACAAGCGGCATCACAGAGGCGGTCATGCTCGCGACATCACGTGACTTCAAGCACTGGGAAAAGGACCGCGAACTGCTGATAACAGGTGGTGACACCTACAGCAACGTAGATTTCCGCGACCCATTCGTATTCAAGGCTGATGACGGCAGCTTCCACATGCTCGTCTCAACTCGCCTTAACGGCAAAGGTGTGCTTGCCGAATACACCTCTCCTGACCTGCTCAACTGGACATCGGCAGGAGTATTCATGACCATGATGTGGGACCGCTTCTACGAGTGCCCCGACCTCTTCAAGATGGGCGACTGGTGGTATCTTGTCTACTCCGAGCAGCATGATGCAGTGCGCCGCGTACAGTATTTCAAAGGCCGTACCCTCGACGAGCTTAAAGCCTGTACAGCCAACGATGCCGGCATATGGCCTGACAACAAGGAGGGCTTCCTGGACTCCCGCGGATTCTACGCCGGCAAGACCGCATCCAATGGTACTGACCGCTACATATGGGGATGGTGTGCCACCCGCGCAGGCAGCAGCAATATCGGCAATGCCGACTGGGCAGGAAATCTCGTGGCACACAAACTGATACAGCATCCCGACGGCACTCTCAGTCTCGGCGAAGTCCCCGCGATAGCCTCGCTGCTGTCACAGGCGCGCAAAGAAGCCGACTTCACCCTCTCCGGTGACGAACATAAGCTGATGCCCCGCCTCGGCACCGAAAACCGCATTTCATTCATCCTCACCACATCTTCGCCATGGGATAAATTCGGATTCTCCTTTGCCCGCGGTATCGACTCCGACAAGTTCTACTCCATCATCGTCAATCCCGAGAGTGAAAGCATACGCAAAATCAACTATGAGGAGGAAGGCGGCATGGGCTTCGTCCCCAATACCGACGGCTACAACTTCAACACACCCATAGACGGAGTGTACAATGTCACTATCGTGACCGACAACTCCGTGATGACCCTCTACATCAACGAAACGGTAGCATACACCACGCGCATCTACGGCATGCCGCGCAACTGCTGGTCAGTCAACAGCTACGGTGGCGAAATCACAGTAACGAACCTCAATATTTCCAAACTCTAATACAATCACCGTATTTATGAAACATTTCTTTCTTGCCACCGCTGCCGCGATGGTCGCAATCCTCCCTGCCGCCGCGCAGGAGACAGTCAAGGAACTCTACACAGGTGACCCTGTAGAAGTGACATGGGCAAACACCCTTACAATCTCTGCCACAGATTTCACCGAAGGTGTCAATGTGGGCGATTACATCTACATCACCTTCTCCTCGACCACAGATGTGATCGAACTGAAAGCTGACGGCACATGGCTTCCCGGGACGCGCTACACAGTGCTCGGTGACAATGCGACCGATTTCAAAGCATATATCACCAAGGATATGCTTGCCAATCTGAAGCAGTTCGGAATGGAAATCTGCGGAGCTAAATTCACCCTCACCAATGTCAGCATATGCAATGACGGCTTCCAGATGCCCGAAGGTGCCATATGGGGCGGTTATTTCTGGGTTGAGAACTGGAACACGCTTGAACTATTCAAAACCGCCTTTGACAATTACGACGGAGAGCAGTACATGGACATATACCTCTCCGACGACACTGACGGTTATGACGGATATTTCATGAAAGTCCTGACAAAATGGGAACCCGAAACCCTCTGGGCAAGCAATGACCAGATTACCCACACTCCCAAAATGGCAACAGTAGATCTTGCAAACATCGACGTGGCACAATCGCTTGCCAATGTCAACACACTCATGATCCAGGCAAATCCCGAAGGTGGCAAACCGTTCAACATCACAGCCATAGCTTTGAGAGACAAGAACGGGTCAAGTATCGATGATGTAACAGTATCTGACACTTCAGTCCTCTCAAATATATACAATCTTCAGGGCACACTCGTTGCTTCAGGCATCACCGCCGCCGAAGCCATGACAACCCTCCAGCCCGGTATCTACATCGCCGACGGCAAGAAATTCATGGTCAGATAACCACCACAATCCATCACCATAAGATTTATGGTCAGATGCACAGATGCATCTGACCATATTTTGTATATCAGGTTGTAGGGACATGCCGTGGCATGTCCGAATCCCACGACATACGCAAATGCAACGCCTAATGGACGGACATGCCACGGCATGTCCCTACAACCTTATAATTTCCACATTCCAGGTCAGGCGAGGCGGTCGCGGAGGTCAGTGGGGGTTTCGCCGTAGGCGTCTTTGTAGCACTTGGTGAAGTAGGCTGGGGAGGAGAAGCCCACTTCGTAGGCTATCTCGCTGATGGTCTTGTCGGTAGAGGTCAGCAGGGTGCGCGCATGGCGCAGACGCAGGGTGCGCATCAGCTCCACGGGAGAGTAGTTGGTCAGAGCCTTGATCTTGCGGTAGAGCTGCGAGCGTCCGAGTCCCATCTCGGCGGCTACTGCATCCACGCTAAGCTCCGGCTCGCCCATGCGGGCAGTGAACACGGCGAGGAAACGCTGGTAGAAGTCATTGTCGATGTCACCCTCGCCGACAGGCACCCTGCGCGGCTCTGCGGCAGTCTCCGACGGCTGCGCGGAGGCATCCGCACCACGCCACAGGTCGCGGATGCGCTTGCGGTTGGCAACGAGACTCGCACACCGCGCACGGAGCACAGCCTCGTTGAACGGCTTTGACAGGTAGCCGTCGGCACCGCTGTCGTAGCCCTCCACGCGCTGCTCGTCCATGGCGCAGGCTGTCAGCAGCAGCACAGGGATATGCGAGGTCGACACCTCGGCTTTGAGCTGACGGCAGCATTCCAGCCCGTCCATCACCGGCATCATCACATCGCAGATGATCAGATCCGGCACATAGCGTGCGGCGGCTTTCAGTCCCTGCCGTCCGTCAGGAGCAGTGGCTATACGATATGTATCGCCCATCAGTGACGATATGAGCATACGCATGTCGGCGTTGTCATCTATCACCAGCAGAAGCGGTCGGTCATCGGCGGCATCGGCATCCGCCGGCGCGATGTCAGCCAGTTCGGCAGCGATGTCGCCTGAAGGCGTTGCCTCGGCACTCACTACTGTCAGAGGCTTCGCAGCCACATGCGTCACAGGCATCTCCACTCTGAACTCCGATCCCTCACCCGGCTCGCTGTCTACCGATATCTTGCCGCCGTGAAGCTCCACGAATGCCTTGGCAAGCGACAGCCCGATGCCCGACCCTTGCGGACGCACTTTGTCAACCTGATAGAAGCGTTCAAAAATCCTGTCGACATCCTCTGCAGGGATGCCCTTGCCTGTATCGGCAACATTTATGACCAGAGCGTCCCCTTCCGCTCCGTAGCTGACGGTGACATGTCCGTTGTCGGGAGTGTATTTAAAAGCATTGGAGACAAGATTGAACACTACACGCTCCATCTTCTCCACATCTATCGCCATGGAAGCAGGGACTTCGCCGACTGCCTTGACCGTCAGCTTGATATCGCGCTTGCGCGCCAAGGGTCTGAACGCCTCCACCCAATCCTCTATCAGCGACTGTATGTCGGCTTCTTCAAGATTCAGCGTCAGCTTGCCGTTTTCATACTTGCGGAAATCAAGTATCTGGTTGATCAGACGGCGGAGTATGCGCACGTTCTTGTCGGCTATCTGCATCAATGTGCGCTGCTGGGTTGTGAGATTCGCCGCCTGTGCCACCTGTTCCACAGGCTCGGCTATGAGTGTCAGCGGAGTGCGCAGGTCATGTGACACATTGGTGAAGAAAGCCAGTTTTGACTGCGTAGCCTCGTTGAGCTGCTGATTAAGCTCCTTCTGCTTGTCTCGCTCCAGCTCTAACAGACGGTTCTGCTCCATGAGAGTAGCCTGATGGCGGCGGTGCTGCCAGAAAGTCCTCAGAAGCAGGAAGAGCACCCCTGACACCAATACCAATATGGCTATCAATGCGTAGAACAGCGTGGTCTGAGCCGAGTGCTTCGTCCAGTAGTCGTCAACCTGCGATTTCAGCAGCTCCATCTTGGCGGTCTCCTCAGTCAGTGACGCGTTCTGGAGCAGAAGTATATCGGCATTCGAGCTGTCGACTGCCGATGCAGCCGGCAGCATCTCGTCACGCTCATACGGCTCGCCTCGCAGTATGGCAAGAGCCGTCCGTATAAGTTTGTGCCCCTCTGTAGGATAGAGGAATGTGGCATCTATCACTCCGTCAGCCACCGCCTTGATACCTATCTCGGGAGCTGCGTCTATGCCCATCACCTTGACATGCTCCAGACCGTGGCGGCGCGCCACCTCCGCAGCACCTATAGCCATGCGGTCATTGTGACAGTATATGACATCTATGTCGGAATCCTTGTCAAGCAGCGAATCCACAGCCTTGACGGCATCGTCCATGTTCCACTTGCCGTAGCCTATGCCCACGAGCCGTCCGCCGCCATTCTCCCATTCCTCGGCAAAGCCTGAGTGGCGGTCTTCAGCCGGAGTCGACCCCTTAAGCCCATAAATCTCTATAGCCGTAGGATCCACATCGGCTGACGAAAGTGCGTATCGCGCCGCAGCACGCCCCAGCCCCACATCGTCGGCACCGATACGCGCAGTGTAGCTGTCGCCGTTGATATTGCGGTCAAATATAATCACGGGAATCCCGCTCTCATATATCTCCTTGATGACGGGCGTGAGCGAATCAGCCTCGTTGGGCGAGACGATGATTATGTCAAATCCGTTGTCTACGAAATAGCGCAGGTCCTCGATCTGCCGGCGGCAATTGTCATGAGCAGAGCGTATCTCCACCTCGGCATCTTCGTGGAAGAGCATCTCTCTGCCTATCTCGCCGTTCATCTTGTCGCGCCAGTCGTCGCTGCTGCATTGCGACACACCTATGCGCCATTTGCGCTCCTCGCGGCATCCCGTAAGAAGCACACAGATAAGCAACATGCTCGCAATGCAATATAATTTTTTCATGGTATCCTACTGATAGTTGTTCCTGTAGATTGATTGGCTTGTATGTGCAAATGTAGGCTTTTATTCAGTAATCTGGTAGCATTTATGCCTAAAAATCACCCGATGCACCATATCTGACAGCTAATGCTCTTTTTATTATAGGGCTTCCAACGGCAAATAATGTAGATTTGCATCAAAATCACAAAACGCAACACACACTCATGAAAAACCTGCAAATACTATCCGCCCCGCTTCTGGCACTGTCGGTGCTGACGGCTGCTGCCGCCGACAACGGAGTGGCTATTGACCACCTCGGTGTCAACAATTCACTCATACGTGTCACCGGAGACCAGCGTTACCTGCTCCTGCCCGTAGAGGATGCCGGCGAGGAGGCGCGGCTCAACCTGCTGCTTGACGGCAAGCAGGAACGCTCGCTCGTGGTCCGGCTCGCCAAAAACAAGGTAGACTACCACGTGCCCGTAGACCTAACCCCCTACAAGGGACACACCGTGGCTCTCAATGTCATCACTCCCCAGGGTCGCTCAAGCATACGCGAAGCCAAGGAGGATGCCTGCTGGAGCAACATCAGCCTCTCCGACACCTTTGACACCTCTAACCGTGAAAAATACCGTCCGCTATTCCACCACACCCCTCCCTACGGATGGATGAACGACCCCAACGGCATGTTCTACAAAGATGGAGTGTGGCACCTCTACTACCAGCATAACCCCTACGGCTCGAAGTGGCAGAACCTCTCATGGGGACACTCCACCTCGACCGACCTCATCAACTGGCAACCCCAACCGGAAGCCATCGAACCCAATGGATTAGGATTAGTGTTCAGCGGAAGCTGCGTTGTCGACTCCGCCGGGACTGCCGGGTTTGGCAAAAACGCTGTCATCGCCCTGTACACATCAGCCGATGTCAGCCAGACCCAGAGTCTCGCGTGGAGCACCGACGACGGCAAGACATTCAACATCTATCCCGGCAACCCCATCCTCACCCTCGAGAGCGAAGCCCGCGACCCCAACATGTTCTGGCACGCGCCCTCGCAGCAGTGGGTGATGCTCCTTGCCCATGCTCTCGACCACGAGATGCTCATATTCACATCTCCCGACCTCAAGGACTGGACGCTCCAAAGCTCCTTTGGCAAAGGTCTCGGCTGCCAGGACGGCGTATGGGAATGCCCCGACCTGTTCGAGCTGCCAGTTGAAGGCTCGGATGAAAAGAAATGGGTGTTGCTCTGCAACATCAATCCCGGCGGACCATTCGGCGGAAGTGCCACGCAGTATTTCACTGGCGACTTCGACGGCAAGACATTCACCCCCGACACCGATGCCGATGGCAAAGTGCCCACAAAATGGATGGATTATGGCAAGGATAACTATGCCACCGTCAGCTGGAGCGATGCTCCCGACAGCCGCCGCACCGTCATCGGCTGGATGAGCAACTGGCAGTATGCCGCCGAAGCTCCCACACTCCAATACCGCAGCGCGAACACACTGCCGCGCGACCTCTCGCTTTTCCGCGATGCCGACGGGCAGATATATCTGTCGTCCGCTCCATCACCCGAACTACTTGCCATGCGCGGCAAGACAGTAGCGTCAGCCCGCCATTTCAATGTAGGGTCAAAGCAGCGCGCATTCCCACTGCCCACCGACCGTGACGGTGTCTGTGAGATAACCCTACGCATCGAGCCTACGACTGCCAGCAGTGTCACCCTGACTCTCGCCAACCACCTCAATGACAAAGTAGACATCACCTATGACCCCAAGGCTAAGACCATCTCGATGGACCGGCGCAACAGCGGTATCACCGATTTCAGCCAGGATTTCCCTGCTGTCACCACCGCCCCCCTTTTTGCCTCTGACGGCTCCGTGACGCTCCGCATCTACGTTGACCGCTCCAGCATCGAACTCTTTGCCGACGGCGGACGCAGCGTGATGACCAACACCGTCTTCCCCACTTCACCCTACACCACCCTGTTTGTCAGCTCCGAAGGTGGCAAGACCGACATCTCTGACCTGAAGATTTATTCTCTCAATACTTTGTAATCCCCAAAAAACACTTCAAGATACTATGGATAACGCTCAATCTATCGCCGTGGGCCGCCGCAGCTCCCTGTTGCAATTAGTTCCCGTGATGCTATGCTTCTTTGCCATGGGGTTTGTGGACCTCGTGGGCACAGCCTCCAACTATGTGCAGAAAGACCTCGGCTTGACCGACTCGCAAGCCAACCTGTTTCCGTCACTTGTATTCTTCTGGTTTCTGATATTCTCCGTGCCGACAGGCATGCTGATGAACCGCATCGGGCGCAAGCGCACTGTGCTCCTCAGCCTTGCCGTCACCGCCGTGTCGCTCATTATACCGCTGACAGGCGACGGCTACGTGACCATGCTGCTGGCATTCTCGCTCCTCGGCATAGGCAACGCCATCATGCAGACTTCGCTCAATCCGCTCGTGACCAACCTCATCGGCGGTGACCGCCTGGCATCTACGCTGACATTCGGGCAGTTTGTCAAGGCGATAGCCTCCTTCCTCGCCCCGATCATCTGCGCGTGGGGCGCAACGACCTATCTGCCGGTGTTCGGACTCGGATGGCGTGTGCTGTTTGTCATCTATGCCGCAGTCAGCATCCTCTCTGTGGCAGTGCTCGGAGCTACCCCCATCGCCGAGGAACGTCCTGACCGCGCTTCGGGCATCAAAGAGTGCATCAAGCTGCTCGGACGTCCCTTCATACTGCTCTGCTTCCTCGGCATCGTCTGCCACGTGGGCATCGATGTCGGCACCAACACCACCGCGCCCAAGATACTCATGGAGCGCATCGGTCTGCCGCTCGAGGAGGCTGGATTTGCCACCGGCATCTACTTCATATTCCGCACCGCCGGCTGCTTCCTCGGAGCATTTGCCCTACGTGTCATCTCACCCCGCATCTTCTTCGGCATAAGCGTAGCCCTGATGCTCATAGCCATGATCATACTGATGTCAGCCGACTCGCTGATGCTTCTCTATGCCGGCATAGCCATGATAGGCTTCGGCAACTCCAACGTGTTCTCGGTCATCTTCGCCCAGGCTCTGACTGCATCACCCTCGGAGAAAAACGAGGTGTCAGGACTGATGATCATGGGTCTCTTCGGCGGCACAGTGTTCCCCCTCGCCATGGGCTATGCAGCCGATGCCGTAGGGCAGATAGGAGCCATCGCAGTGATGACCGTCGGTGTAGCCTACCTACTCTACTACACTCTCAAAATAAGATAATACTTTCATCTGGGACACGGACATGCCACGGCATGTCCCTACAACCCCCTTTATATTCCAACCATAAACTCTAACATCATACTATGGACAACAACAGCAACGACGTAATCATAGGCATGGGCGAAGCCCTGTGGGATGTGCTTCCCGACGGCAAGAAAATCGGCGGCGCACCAGCCAATTTCGCATATCATGTGTCACAGTTCGGACTTGACAGCTGCGCTGTCAGTGCCATCGGCGATGACGCTCTCGGCGACGAACTGCTCGAAAACTTCGACCGCAAGGGCGTCAGGCACCTCATAGAGAAAGTGCCTTACCCCACAGGCACAGTGCAGGTGGAGATAGACCAGGCTGGCATACCGCAATATGAGATAAAGGAAAACGTGGCGTGGGACAACATCCCCTACACTACCCGTCTCGACTCGCTCGCCTCACGTACACGAGCCGTGTGCTTCGGCTCGCTTGCGCAGCGCAACGTGGTGTCACGCAACACCATCAACCGCTTCCTTGACGCTATGCCCGAACGTGACACCCTGAAAGTGTTTGATGTCAACCTGCGTCAGGGATTTTACAACAAGGAAATCCTCTGCAACTCGATGCAGAAGTGCAACATACTGAAAATCAACGATGAAGAACTCGTAGCAGTCAGCCGCATGTTCGGCTACCCTGGCATAGACCTACAGGACAAATGCTGGATACTTCTCGGCAAATACAATCTCCGCATGCTCATACTGACCTGCGGCATCAACGGCAGCTATGTGTTCACCCCAGGCAACGTGTCGTTCCAGCCCACGCCCAAGGTGGAGGTAGCCGACACCGTAGGAGCCGGCGACTCATTCACTGCCACATTCATCGCATGCACCCTCCGCGGGATGCCGGTGGCTGAGGCTCACCGCCGCGCCGTTGAAGTCTCGGCATATGTATGCACCCAGGCAGGAGCGATGCCCACGCTGCCAGCCGATCTGACCAAGTAAAAGGTTGTTGCAGAACCTGTCAATTGTGGCAATTCTATCTGTTTGATGTAGGGACATGCCATGGCATGTCTAATATGCAAGAGCTTGAGTCTCAGCTGACATGCCATGGCATGTCCCTACAACATCGTGTGATGTGGAGTTTTGCAACAACCTATAAAATCAGAAATTATATCCTATCGACACTCCGACGAGGGCGGTGGTATAGTGCTTGACAAGGTTGGCTTTCGCTTCAAGAGCCAGACGCAGACTGCTGTTGACATTATATCCTACCCCCGCGCCGAGGTCGAAGCTGATGCCGCCGTGACGGCGCATATCCAGGTCGCCCTCGTCGTTAAGCTCCTTGATGTTCCATGACGAGAAGCCTATGCCGGCGATGCCGTAGACATTGATTTTCTCGGCATGGATAGGGAGTGAAAACTGTCCGTCAAAGTTCACGATAAAGGCATCCTGCTCCTTGTGGCGGAATACGAAGTCTACATGAGGCTTCAGAGCGAAAAAATTGGAGAACTGATACCTCATATACACTCCGGCATATGCCGATGTGTTGCGGCTGACATAGCCGCTCTCTATGCCCACGGTGGTCAGATGGTCGGCAGCAGAAGTCTTTTGGGGAAGAGCCAGTGCCGCGGTGCACAGAGCTATGACGGCGAGTAAGTGACGGAAAGTTTTCATGTGATGATGGATATAGGGTTGAAACGTTGGTAAAATTATATGTATCAGGATTCTGAAGATACCTGGTTGACATGCACGTCCATCTGCGGGAACGGGAACGACAGACCTGCCTTGGGCAGCTCGTTGTAGAAGGTCTCGTTCATCTCATAGTAGACCGTCCAGTAGTCGGTGGTACGCGTCCATGCTCTGACTTTGAGGTTGATGCTCGAATCCGCCATCTGGTCAAGCACCACCACAGGATGGCGCTTGACGCGAGGATTATAATTCTCTAAGCGGCTGCGATGTTCCTCGCTCAGACTCTCGATCTTGGCGGCGAGGGCTTTGCGGCGGCGGTGAAACAGTCGCCATACCCAGTTGTGCTGTTTCTCCTCTGATTCAGTCTGCTCCTCCTGCTTTTCCTCCTGAGCCTTGGCTTCCTCGGCAGCCTCCTCAGCCATCTTGGCTGCATGGTCCTCTACGTATTCCTTGACTATGCGCTGGTCGGCAAGCAGTATATCCTTTATGACCTTACGCGCCGTCTCCACATCATCTCCGTAGCTGATGGAAATCGTCCAGTCCACGCGGCGGTAGGCTTCACGGTTCCAATTGTTGATGCTTCCGGTCGACAAGCCGCCGTTGGGGATGATAATCGATTTATTGTCGTAGGTGGTGATGATGGTATGGAATATCTGTATCTCCTTGACAGTTCCTGCATAGCCCTGTGCCTCTATGTAATCACCTATCTTATAGGGTTTGAGCAGCAAGATGAGCACACCACCGGCAAAATTCTGAAGTGTGCCGCTCAGAGCCATACCTATCGCCACACCCACAGATGCGAATATCGCCAGGAACGAGCTGGTCTCCAGTCCCAGGATGCCTATAACGGTAATCAGCAGTATGAAATACAGGACTATATTGATCAATGACAGCGCAAAAGTGGTCAGACTGTGGTCGACCTTGCGGTGCACGAGTATCGTTCCCACCACCTTATATATCTTGCGGATGATGAAGCGTCCGATATAGAACACGATGATCGCCACAGCGAGATGCATCGCAAACTCGGCGGCAGCGTTGACAAGCTTGTTGACCACCTCGTCAAGCGGCAGCGTTTTGAGCATCTCCAGCTCCTCCTTGGGGTCAGGGACATGCGTGACCGAATCAGCGGGCACGCCGGGAATAAGTTGCAGTGGCAGCATATCTGTCAGTCAATATGATGAATAAGCGCGGGCATCGCATCCAGCCCGCATATCGCATAGCTATAACGCATCAACGCCCATTTTGGTTGACACATCTTTCACCCTACAAAATTAACCAAATTCCCCCACATAACCTCACAAATGCGACGCCTGATGGGCGCACATGCCACGGCATGTCCCTACACTCTCTACATGATCAACCAAAGATTGACCAGTAGGACATACCGTATAAGTCCTGGAGGGACGAGCTTATGCTTAACCGTGGATGAGGATATGGCGTAGCCATGACAAGTCCACGGCGTAACGAAGCGAAAGATATGAGTCCCGGAGGGCACTAGTGGTCGGAAGACAGAAATCAGAAGCCAAACGACATTT
>CAMQYL010000014.1:0-74666 GCA_947039275.1 uncultured Bacteroidales bacterium
AGAAGCCTCCGAAGGTACGAATTAAGTCTTCCGACCACTAGTGCCCTCCGGGACTTACAACATACCTATACTATTATATGACTTTGGAGAGTGCTGTGATGGGTCACTTGCCGCGCAGTCGGCGCACGAAAGCCGGCATGAAAAACGATATGACTGCCATCGCGCCGATGGTGACCCACATAGCCGTCGTGCTCTCAAACAGCTGCTGCGTAAAAAAATCAGGCCAAATGCACACGCACACGAGAAGCACCGCCCAAGCCACCAACACATATTTCGCTGTAATTTTGTCCTCTTTGGTCATCAAACGCATAAGATTGTATTTTAAGTTTATCACAAAGATACACAGAATTACAAATATCACGTCATTTTTCATCAGCAAATTATGCCATTTTATCACACATATGTATAATCGAGGAACAATGCCACATGACCAGAACATTAAGCAGACAGAAAGATACGTCGGAGACGTATCCGCCGTGCGTAACCCCATGCACGGAGCGTCAGCGAACGTTCATGGGGCATCACGGCATCCTCGGAGAATCAACCTCGGAGAGGTTGTGACATGCTCTCGTACTTGTATTTGGTTACATTAGAGAGTGGACCACAACCTCTCCGAGGTAGATTTGTAAGTGGCAGCTTGTACCCCATGTACGTTCGCTGACGCTCCGTGCATGGGGTTACGCACAGCTGGCACGCCTCCGACGTGCCTCTACCTTGCTGCGCGAAAAAAGCCCTGCACGGGATGTCCGTGCAGGGCTTCATATCGGGGGATGCTATTCAGCAATCTTTTACTTCACGATGGCTTCGGGTTCTGTGCCCCAGTTAGCCATGGAGAGGCGCTTGTAGTTGTTGTAGCGCCACTGGGCGTTAGCCTTGGCGGCTGCGAAGAGTTCGGCAGCCTCGGCGGGATACTGCTTCTGTACTGATGCGTAACGCACCTCGCCCTTGAGGAAGTCCTCGAAGAGGTCCCAGTTGGGTTCCTTGGAGTCGAGCGAGAACGGATTCTTGCCCTCCATCTCCAGAGCGGGGTTGTAACGCCACAGATGCCAGTAGCCGCATTCTACAGCTTCGCGTTCCTCCTCCTGTGACTTGCCCATGCCCTTGCGGATACCGTGGTTGATACAGGGTGAGTAAGCTATGATGATCGAAGGTCCGTCATAAGCCTCAGCCTCGCGGATAGCCTTGAGGGTCTGAGCGTTGTCGGCACCCATAGCCACCTGAGCTGCGTAAACATAGCCGTAGGTGGTGGCAATCAGACCGAGGTCTTTCTTGCGCACACGCTTGCCGGCTGCGGCAAACTTGGCGATGGCACCGATCGGAGTAGCCTTTGACGACTGACCGCCAGTGTTAGAGTAAACCTCGGTGTCAAGCACGAGCACGTTGACATTCTTGCCTGATGCGAGCACGTGGTCGAGACCGCCGAAGCCTATGTCATATGCGGCACCGTCACCGGCGATGATCCACTGCGAACGCTTGGCGATGTAGCCCTTGACCTCAAGGAGAGCCTTGCTGTTGTCACAGCCGCAAGCCTCAGCGAGGGGAACGAGCTTGTCAGCAACCTCGCGGGTCACCTTGGCATCGTTGCGGTTGTCAAGCCACTGCTGAGCCAGAGACTTCATCTCGTCGGAGCACATCGGGCATTCCTTGATCTTGCCCATGATGTCAGCCACGCGGTCAGTCATCTTCTCGGTGGCGATGCTCATGCCGAGACCGAATTCAGCGAAGTCCTCAAAGAGCGAGTTAGCCCAAGCGGGACCCTGACCCTTTGCATTAGTAGTATAAGGTGTAGAAGGCACGGAGCCAGAGTAGATTGACGAACAACCTGTAGCATTGGCTACCATCTCGTGGTCACCGTAGAGCTGGCTGATGAGCTTGACGTAGGGTGTCTCGCCGCAGCCCGAGCATGCGCCCGAGAACTCAAACAGCGGAGTAGCAAACTGGCTGTTCTTGACATTGAGCTTGACATCAACGAGATCCTGCTTCGAGGCAACAGCCTTGACGCAGTAGTCCCATTCCTTCTGCACGTCGAGCTGGGTTTCGAGAGGCTTCATGGCGAGAGCCTTCACGCCCTTCTTGCCGGGACATACATCCACGCAGTTGCTACAGCCGAGGCAGTCAAGCACATCCACTGACTGGATGAAGCGGAGACCCTTGAGCTGGGGACCCATGGCGGGGATAGTGGTATCTTCGCCGAAGGGAGCTGCCTGCATCTCAGCCTCGTTGAGGAGGAAGGGACGGATGGCAGCGTGGGGGCAGACATATGCACACTTGTTACACTGGATACAGTTCTCTTCAAGCCACTCAGGCACGAACGCAGCCACACCGCGCTTCTCGTAAGCGGCAGTGCCCTGCTGCCATGTGCCGTCTTCGATGCCCTTGAAGTCGGAAACCTTCAGCAGGTCGCCGTCCTGTGCATTGATGGGGCGCACGATATTGTTGATGAAAGCGGGATCGTCGTTTGCCACGGGAGCGTCATCAGGCAGCTCAGCCCATGCGGGATCCACAGCAAGCTGCTTGTACTCGCCACCGCGGTCAACGGCTGCATAGTTCTTCTGAACGACATCCTCGCCCTTCTTGCCGTAGCTCTTGACGATGAACTTCTTCATCTGCTCTACAGCGAGATCCACGGGGATAACCTCTGTGATGCGGAAGAATGCGCTCTGGAGGATGGTGTTGGTGCGGTTGCCCAGACCGATTTCCTGAGCTATCTTGGTAGCGTTGATGTAGTAAAGAGATACATTGTGCTTGGCAAGATACTTCTTGACGCGGTTAGGCAGGTTCTTGGCAAGTTCCTCGCCCTCCCAGATGGTGTTGAGAAGGAATGTACCGTTGTCACGCAGACCGCGTGTCACGTCATACATGTGCAGGTAAGCCTGTACATGGCATGCCACGAAGTTAGGTGTGTTCACCAGATAGGTCGAGCGGATAGGCTCGTCACCGAAGCGGAGGTGAGAGCAGGTGAAGCCGCCTGACTTCTTGGAATCGTAGGCGAAGTATGCCTGGCAATATTTATTGGTGTTGTCACCGATGATCTTTACAGAGTTCTTGTTGGCACCCACAGTACCGTCGGCACCGAGACCGAAGAACTTGGCTTCGTAGATCGAAGCACCGCCGAGAGCCATCTCCTCAACCGGGGGCAGAGATGTGAAGGTCACATCGTCAATGATACCCACGGTGAAGTGGTTCTTGGGCATCGGCAGCGCGAGATTCTCGTAAACGCCGATGATCTGAGCGGGGGTGGTGTCCTTTGAAGCGAGACCGTAGCGGCCGCCGACGATTACGGGAGCGTTCTCTACGCCCTGGTATGCCTCAACCACGTCGAGGTAGAGGGGTTCGCCGTTGGCTCCGGGCTCCTTGGTGCGGTCAAGCACTGCGATACGCTTCACAGTCTTGGGAACTGCGGCGAGCAGGTGCTTCACCGAGAAAGGACGATAGAGGTGCACTGACACCAGACCTACTTTCTCGCCCTGCTTCATCATGTGGTCGATAGCCTCCTGGGCTGCCTCGGTCACAGAACCCATGGCGATGATCACGCGGTCAGCGTCAGGTGCGCCGTAGTAGTTAAACAGACCGTACTTGCGTCCTGTGATCTCAGATACCTTGTTCATGTAATCCTCCACGATGGCAGGTACTGCGTCATAGTAGGGATTGCATGACTCGCGGTGCTGGAAGAACACGTCACCGTTCTCAGCCATACCACGTGCAACGGGCTTCTCGGGGTTGAGAGCCTCGGCACGGAAACGTGCTATGGCATCGCGGTCAACGAGAGCAGCGAGAGCGTCCTGGTCGATTTCCTCGATCTTCTGAATCTCGTGGCTGGTGCGGAATCCGTCAAAGAAGTTGACGAAAGGCACACGGCTCTTTATGGTGGCGAGGTGTGCCACACCTGCGAGATCCATCACTTCCTGCACCGAACCCTCGGCGAGCATAGCGAAACCGGTCTGGCGCACCGACATCACGTCCTGGTGGTCACCGAAGATGCTCAGAGCGTGGCTGGCGATGGTACGAGCCGATACATGGAACACGGTGGGCAGCAGCTCACCTGCGATTTTATACATGTTGGGGATCATCAGCAGCAAGCCCTGCGATGCGGTGTAGGTGGTGGTCAGGGCACCAGCCTGGAGCGAACCGTGCACGGCACCTGCGGCACCGCCCTCGCTCTGCATCTCCTGTACGGTGACAGGCTCGCCAAAGATGTTCTTGCGACCAGCCGCTGCCCATTCGTCAACGTACTCTGCCATGGTCGAAGAAGGTGTGATGGGGTAGATTGCAGCCACTTCGGTGAACATGTATGATACATGCGCCGCGGCTTGGTTGCCATCACAAGTCAGAAATTTTTTTTCTTTACTCATAAGCGTCAATTTCTATTGTACAATATATAATTGAGATTTAATTTTCAGAGGTGTTATGGTGTACGCCACACCATGCTCGCCGTCGTGTCAGCGGACGCACGAGCCGTGCGTCCCTACAAGTTGACGGTTACCGATGCCTTATTTATTATAAAGCACGATTGCAAAGATACGGAAATTTCGGCTTTTTGCCAACTTTTTCTCACGTGTACGCCTACGATCGGAAGTACCGTCTCAACCACGGCGCAAAACAGGCTTCCAACGCCCCTCTCAAGCCCCAGAACACGCCTCGGACTCCTCCAGCACGCCAGCATCTCGCCACCGTCCGGACATGCCACGTCAAGGGGCGGTCTAATCGTGCTATCACTCCGCGCACACGGTTGACGCCGTCTTGCTCCGACACACGGAATCCGGTAGAAACGCCGGGATGTTTAACGATGGTCACGGGGAAAAAGCGGCATATTACTCCCTGACGGATGGCTTTGCGGAGCAGCAGTTCCTCCTCGCCGCATATATATCTGCCAGATCCAAGTCCGAATCTCTCACAATACCGCAGCCTCCCTGCCCGGCTGTCGCGCCTCAACGCCACCTCAAACGAGGTCTGCGCAAAGCCACGTGGCAACGGCATGCCTAACCGCACCTCATGCTCAGGATAGATTCTCTCGCCAGGTCCGTCGTGCCTGAATGTGGCATACTCAAGCGAAGGGTCTGCCTCAAAGACACGCCGTATGGCATCAAAAGCCCCTTCATGGTATTCGAGGTCATCGTCCGCGATAAGCACGATGTCGCCACGGGCATGGTCGAGGGCATTGTTGCGGTTGGCTGAAAGTCCCTGACACGGGCACATCACCACCCTTACATCTTCACGGCTGACAAGCTCTGTCGGCACAGGACATCCCTCACCTTTCTGCCAAGATATAAGGTAGCTCACCCCTACCTGAGGAGCAGCAATCATAAGAGCCGCTCTGGCGATGCCCTCCGCACCCATGGTGCAGATGGCGACCTCGAGCGTGAGCTGTTGTGAAGTTGCCTTAATCATGCGTAATCGATACCTGTTTGTCGCAAAGATACTGATTTATACGTCTAAATCAATGCGAAAGTAACAGTAAAATGCTAACTTTGCACTTTAACTTACAATCTCTGACATATGACTAAGATAGCTATAATCGGCGCAGGTGCCATGGGTGGTGCCATCGCCACAGGTCTACTCAACAACGGCTACAATGCCACAAACTTGACCGTAGCCGACCCCTCTGACAAGGTCGTCGAACACTTCGCCGCCCTCGGCGCGGCTGCTACCACCGACAATGTCGCTGCCATCGCCGATGCCGACATGGTGATGGTGGTGGTCAAACCGTGGCTTGTTGAGAAGGTGCTGGCAGGCATCCGCGACGAACTGCGCTATGACACCCAGTCGCTGGTGCTCATCGCTGCGGGCATATCGTCGGAACAGCTGTGCGGATGGCTCCGCAAACCTGACGGCAAGTTGCCTCAGGCGGCTCTCGTCATCCCCAACATAGCCGTGGCTATAGGCGAATCGATGACATTCGTGGCTCCGGTGACCGCCGACGAGCAGACGGTAGCTGAGATAGTCAGGATATTTGACCTGATGGGGTCTACCCTCGTCACCGAGGAGCGTCTGCTGGCAGCAGGCACGACTCTGGCATCATGCGGCATAGCCTACGCGATGCGCTACATCCGCGCAGCCGTGGAGGGCGGCGTGGAACTCGGATTCAAGGCTGCCGACGCACAGAAGATTGTGGTGCAGACGGTCAAGGGCGCGGCTGGTCTGCTCAGCCTCCCCGGCGCACACCCTGAGAGCGAAATCGACAAGGTCACGACCCCCGGCGGCGTGACCATACGCGGTCTCAACGAGATGGAGCATGCAGGTTTCACATCTGCCGTCATCCGCGGACTAAAGGCCGGGCTTAAAGCATGAAGAAGTCACGCCGCATAGTGGTCAAGGTGGGCAGCAACGTGCTCACGCGCCCTGACGGAAAGCCCAACGTGGTCAACATGGCGCAGATCGTGGACCAGATCGCCGCCCTGCGCCGCCTCGGTCATCAGATTATACTGGTGTCAAGCGGTGCCGTGGCTTGCGGACGCAGCATGGTCAAGCCGTCGAAGAAACTCGACTCCGTGGGGCAGCGTCAGATATTCTCGGCGGTGGGGCAGATCAAACTGCTCAACATCTACACCTCGCTCTTCGCCGAATACGGCATAACCATAGGGCAGGTGCTGACGCAAAAGGAGAATTTCGGCTCGCGCCGCTCCTACCTCAACCAGAGGGCAGCGATGCAGGTGATGCTCGAAAACGGAGTGCTGCCCGTGGCAAATGAAAACGACACGGCATCGCTGACCGAACTGATGTTTACCGACAACGACGAGCTTTCGGGCATCATCGCGGCGATGATGGATGCCGACACGCTCGTGATCCTCTCCAACATCGACGGCATATTTACAGGTGCGCCCGACCTTCCCGACTCGCGGCTGATAGAGCGCGTGGAGATCGGCGATGACCTCAGCCAGTATATCCAGACCACCAAGAGCGGCTTCGGACGTGGCGGCATGGGCACGAAATACGGCATAGCGCGCCGTCTCTCGGAGGAGGGTGTGCGCGTGATTATAGCCAACGGCACGCGCCCCGGCATACTCACCTCAGTGATTTCCGACCCGAAGAACACTCCCCACACCGAGTTTGTGCCGCGCGAAGAACCGGTCAGCAACATCAAGCGTTGGCTCGCCCACAGCACCAGCTTCACCAAGGGGCGCATCAATGTCAACGACCGCGCCGCCGAAGCCCTGCGCAGCGACAAGGCTATCAGCCTCCTCCCTATCGGGGTGACCTCGATAGAGGGCGAATGGGAGGAGGGCGACATCGTGGACATCTACGGTCCCGACAGCTCCAAGATAGGCATAGGCCGCGCCAGCCTCTCCCACGAGGAGACAGAGGCGGTGCTCGGCCGCCACGGCAGCAAGCCCATCGTCCACTACGACTATCTGTTTATCGAATAACCCACCCACACATCACACTATATATGGAATCCAATCTCACCGACATATTCTCAGCCGTAAAAAAGGCATCGCGCCGCATAGGGTCTCTGACGGTCGACAAGCGCAATGCCGTGTTGCTGCGCCTCGCTGACGCTCTGGAAGCCGATGCCCCGGCTCTGCTCGATGCCAATGCCCGCGACCTGTCGCGCATGGACCGCAGCAATCCCCTCTATGACCGCCTCCAGCTCACCACAGAGCGTCTCGCCGGCATAGCGTCAGACATGCGCCACGTGGCATCGCTCCCCTGTCCCGTGGGCGAAACCATCGATGAGACGGTGCGCCCCAACGGTCTGCGTCTGCGCCGTGTGCGTGTGCCCTTCGGTGTCATCGGCATAATCTATGAGGCGCGCCCCAACGTCACATTTGACGTGTTCGCGCTCTGCTTCAAGACCGCCAACGCCTGCATACTCAAAGGCGGCAGCGATGCCGAGGATTCTAACAAGGCTATCGTCAGCCTCATACGCCGTGTGCTCCGAGAGGAGGGCATCGACGAGAATGTCGTGGCTCTGCTCCCTGCCACCCACGAGGCTACGGCGGCGATGCTCAATGCCGTGGGCTACGTGGATGTCTGCATACCTCGAGGCGGCAAACGTCTGATCAACTTCGTGCGCGACAATGCACGTGTGCCCGTCATCGAGACAGGAGCCGGGGTGGTCAGTGCATTTTTTGACTGCGACGGCGACCTCTCCATGGGACGCGACATCATCTTCAACGCCAAGACACGCCGAGTGAGCGTCTGCAACGCCCTCGACACCCTCATCATAGACAGCAGCCGCCTCGCCGACCTGCCCGCATTAGTGAAACCGATGGCTGACAAATCGGTGGAGATACATGCCGATGACCGCGCATATGCAGCACTTGACGGCAGATATCCCGCATCGCTGCTCCGCCATGCCGATGATGACACATTCGCCACCGAGTGGATGGACTACAAGATGGGCGTCCGCACCGTCGACGGCATATCTGAGGCTATAGACCACATAGCCCGCTACGGCTCGGGGCACAGCGAGTGCATCATCACAGCCAACGCCGACCATGCGGAGCGTTTCCGCCAGGAGGTAGATGCCGCATGCGTCTACGTCAACGCCCCCACGAGCTTCACCGACGGCGCACAGTTCGGTCTCGGAGCGGAAATCGGCATCAGCACCCAGAAACTCGGTCCGCGCGGACCAATGGGACTCGCCGAAATTACCACCTACCGCTGGCTCATCGACGGCAACGGTCAGACCCGCCCCTGAATATACTGTGTAGGGACATGCCGTGGCATGTCCGCCCCTCCCCCCGCATCTAACGTCATCTGTCACTGCCTCGTCTCACCTCGCGGACATGCCACGGCATGTCCCTACACGCATTTTGCATCATACCATCTAATTATTTGACAGATTGTAACAAAAATCGCGCTGTTTAGGATTTTTTCATTAACTTTGCAGTCCGTTTATATAGGCAACTTATATCTTCTAAGGTAATCTTAATTTTTCGATGAACAACGATCAGGTTTCGGTGATGTTTGCCACTGACGAACATGTCAAATACGCCGAACACATTGTCAATCTAATTTACGAATCCGCTCTGCAGCGCGGCACCGGCATCGCCCGCCGTTCCCCCAAGTATATCGAGGACAAGATCAAGGGAGGAAAGGCAGTCGTAGCGATGTACGGCGACCGTCTGATCGGCTTCAGCTACATCGAAAGCTGGGGCCACGGCGATTACGTAGCCACTTCGGGTCTCATTGTAGACCCCGAATACCGCAAGCTCGGACTTGCGGCGCGTATCAAAAACAAGACATTTGAGCTTGCCCGACGACGATTCCCCTACGCAAAGATATTCTCCATCACCACATCGCTCCCGGTGATGAAGCTCAACTCACGCCTCGGCTACAAGCCGGTGACGTTCTCGGAGCTGCCCCAGGAAGACGAGTTCTGGAACGGCTGCCAGGGTTGTGTCAACTATGACATCCTGCAGCGCAACAACCGCCGCATGTGCCTCTGCTACGGCATGCTCTACGACCCCAAGGCAGAACTCAAGAAGCAGTCATGGTCCACTCCCTACCGCACATGGGTAGCGACCCTCTTCCGCAAACTCTTCCACCTCAACAAATAACACCTTATAAGATTTATAAGTCTTATAAGAATTTATCCGATTTATCACACCCAACAATAAAAAATACCCAGCGCTATGGACAAGAAGAAAAAAGTAGTTCTCGCCTTCAGTGGAGGTCTTGACACATCATTTTGCGCAAAATATCTCTCGGAAGACCTCGGCTACGAGGTGCACACCGCCCTCGCAAACACCGGAGGCTTCTCTGACGAGGAACTCGCCCGCATAGAGAAGAAGGCGATGGCTCTCGGCGCGGCATCACACGCCTCGCTCGACATCACCAAGGACTACTATGACAAGAGCATCCGCTACATGATAGCCGGCAATGTGCTCCGCAATGGTACATACCCCATCTCGGTATCGTCAGAGCGCATCTTCCAAGCCATAGCCATCATCGAATACGCCAAGAAAATCGGAGCCGACGCAGTGGCTCACGGTTCCACCGGCGCAGGCAACGACCAGGTGCGCTTTGACCTGACTTTCCAGATTCTCGCTCCAGAGATCGAGATCATCACCCCGACACGTGACATGACTCTCACCCGCGAGTATGAAATTGACTACCTCCGCAAGCACGGCATACAGGACGATTTCAAGAAGATGGAATACTCCATCAACAAGGGTCTGTGGGGCACATCGATCGGCGGCAAGGAGACTCTCCACAGCGAGCAGACTCTCCCCGAACACGCTTATCCCAGCCAGGTGACAGCATCAGGCGAGGAGACCCTGAAAATCTCCTTTGACAAGGGTGAAATCTCTGCCGTCAACGGCAAGAAGTTCGACAACATGATCGATGCCATCCGCGAGATCGAAGCCATCGGCAGCAAGTACGGCATCGGCAGAGACATGCACATCGGCGACACCATCATCGGCATCAAAGGACGTGTGGGCTTCGAGGCAGCAGGTCCTATCCTCATCATCGCCGCCCACAAGATGCTCGAAAAGCACACGCTGACCAAGTGGCAGCAGTACTGGAAAGACCAGATCGGCACATGGTACGGCATGTTCCTCCACGAGGCTCAGTATCTCGAGCCCGTGATGCGCGACATGGAGAAGTTTCTCGAGAGCAGCCAGCAGAATGTCACCGGCACCGTCGAGCTTACCCTCCGTCCGCTCAGCTACACCCTCGTGGGCGTAGATTCACCTTATGACCTGATGAAGACCGATTTCGGCGAATACGGCGAGGTCAACAAGGCTTGGAGTGCCGACGACGTGAAGGGCTTCACCAAGATACTCGGCAACCAGATGAAGATTTTCTACAACGTACAGAACCGCAACAACAAGTGATACGCGCAGGCATCATCGGAGGCGCCGGCTACACCGCCGGCGAACTCCTCCGCATCCTCATCAACCATCCCGAGGTGCAGATAGAGTGGGTACACTCCACCAGCAACGCCGGCAACCCTGTCACCGATGTGCACATGGGTCTCATCGGCGACACCGATCTGGTGTTTGCCGACGAGCATCCGCTTGACCGCGTTGATGTGGTGTTCATGTGCTCTGGTCACGGTGCAAGCTCCAAGTTCTGGAGCGAAAACGCCCTCCCCGCAGGTGTCAAGGTGGTGGATCTGGCGCAGGATTTCCGTGACGAGTCTGAGGGCTACGTCTACGGACTCCCGGAGGTCAACCGTGACCGCATCAAGGGTGCCGACAAGGTGGCAAATCCCGGATGCTTCGCCACTGCCCTCCAGCTCGCCATGCTGCCCCTCGCTGCCGCAGGGATGCTCCACGGCGACATCAACGTCACCGGCATCACCGGCTCTACCGGCGCAGGTGTCAAGCCGGGCGCAACCACCCACTTCAGCTGGCGCACCGACAATGTGTCGGTCTACAAGGCTTTCACCCACCAGCATCTCAAGGAGATACGCATGACGCTCTCACAGCAGCAGCCGGGTTTCGACTCACCCATCTACTTCGTGCCTGTGCGCGGCGACTTCGCCCGCGGCATCTTCGCGATGGTTACTGTCGACACCGACCGCCCAGCCGAGGAGATAGCCAAGCTCTACTCCGACTTCTACGCCCCGGCGGCGTTCACCCACTACAGCACTGCCAACATAGACCTCAAGCAGGTGGTCAACACCAACAAGGCTCTCATACATATCATCGAACACGAAGGCAAGCTACTCATACTCTCAGCCATCGACAACCTCCTCAAGGGCGCGAGCGGCCAGGCAGTCCAGAACATGAACCTCATGTTCGGTCTACCCGAGACGATGGGTCTGCAGCTCAAGCCTTCGGCATTCTGACAGATCAGCTATGAAACTTTTTGACGTATATTCTCTCTACGACATAGAACCTGTCCGCGGCAAGGGCAACCACGTCTACACCGCCGACGGCACCGAGTATCTCGACCTCTACGGAGGCCATGCGGTCATTTCCATAGGCCACGCCCATCCCCGTTACGTGGAGGCTGTGAGCCGTCAGGTGGCAATGATGCCGTTCTACAGCAACTCGGTGCAGAATTCGCTCCAGCAGCGTCTCGCCAACCTGCTCGGTAAGGTGTCGGGATATGACGATTACCAGCTCTTCCTCGTCAATTCGGGTGCGGAAGCCAACGAAAACGCCATCAAGCTGGCTTCGTTCGTGACCGGTCGCAAGAAGGTGCTTGCCTTTGACAAGGCTTTCCACGGACGCACATCGGCTGCCGTAGCTGCCACCGACAACCCCAAGATACAGGCCCCGTTTAACCGCACCGACAATGTGGAGTTCGCTCCGCTCAACGACATCGAGGCTGTCCGCGCCAAGCTCGCCACAGGTGAGTTTGCCGCGGTAATCATCGAGGGCATTCAGGGCGTGGCAGGCATACGCATGGTGTCTGACGACTTCATGCGCCAGCTCCGCGACATTACCAAGGAGACAGGCACACTGCTCATCCTTGACGAAATCCAGAGCGGCTACGGCCGCACGGGCAAGTTCTTCGCTCACCAGCACACAGGCATCCGCCCCGACATCATCACCGTAGCCAAAGGCATAGCCAATGGCTTCCCCATGTCGGCTGTGCTGATAGCTCCCGACATCAAGCCGGTCAAAGGCATGCTCGGCACCACATTCGGAGGCAACCACCTCGGATGCGCCGCAGCCATCGCCGTTCTTGAGGTGATGGAGAGTGAAAACCTCATTGACAATGCCGCCAAGGTGGGCGAATACCTCCTCGGTGAGCTTCGCAAGATGCCGCAGCTCAAGGATGTACGCGGCCGCGGACTTATGATAGGCGTAGAGGTGGAAGGACCCGCCGCAGAGGTGCGCAAGAAGCTCCTCTTTGACCACCGCATCTTCACTGGCGGCGCAGGCGAGCACACCGTGCGTCTGCTCCCTCCGCTGACCATCACCATGGACGAGGCGCGCCAGTTCATCGCCGAATTCCAGAAGTGCCTCTCCGAATTCTGAACAAGGACATTCATAGGTCATACCCCATGGGTAGGGACATGCCATGGCATGTCACCAAACGCTAAACGTTCGCAAACCACAAATTCTGACATGCCATGGCATGTCCCTACAACCGATTCAGTCCATAACCCCGCAATCAGCAACAACCTCCCATATGAAACGTTTCCTCTCTGTCAACGACATAGGACCTCTTGACAAGGCTGTCGCCGAAGCCATCGATATCAAGCGTGACCGCTTCGCCCATCAGCACCTCGGACGTAACCGCACACTGATGATGATATTCTTCAACTCCAGTCTGCGCACACGCCTCTCCACACAGAAGGCTGCCATGAACCTCGGCATGAATGTCATAGTGCTTGACGTGAACCAGGGCGCATGGAAGCTTGAGACGGAGCGCGGTGTCATCATGGACGGCGACAAGGCTGAGCACCTGCTCGAGGCAATCCCCGTCATGGGCTGCTACTGCGACCTTATCGGTGTGCGCTCGTTCGCGAGCCTTACCGACAAAGCTGCCGACTATGAGGAACGTGTCATCGAGCAGTTCATCAAATATTCCGGACGCCCCGTATTCAGCATGGAGGCTGCCACATGCCATCCGCTACAGGCGTTTGCCGACCTCATCACCATCGAGGAGCACAAGACCAAGGAGCGTCCCAAGGTGGTCATGACATGGGCACCGCATCCCCGCGCTTTGCCGCAGGCTGTCCCCAACTCGTTTGCCGAGTGGATGAACGCCGCCGACTACGATTTTGTCATCACTCATCCCCACGGTTACGAGCTTGACCCTCGATTTGTAGGCAATGCCCGTGTGGAGTATGACCAGGACAAGGCTCTCGCTGGTGCGGACTTCGTATATGCCAAGAACTGGAGCGCATATGCCGACCCCAACTACGGCAAAATCCTCTCCACTGACCGCTCATGGACTGTCGACTCAGCCAAGATGGCTCTGACCGACAACGCATATTTCATGCACTGCCTGCCGGTGCGCCGCAATATGATCGTCACCGACGATGTCATCGAGTCGCCCCGCAGCATCGTGATTCCCGAGGCTGCCAACCGCGAGATCTCAGCCCAGACAGTCATCAAGCGCATGCTTGAATCCCTCTGATCAAAATATAATTCTTATAGGTCTTATAAATCTTATAAGACCTATAAATTTTATAAGATTTATCCCAAGATATGGCTCCCGTCAAAGTTTTCAAAATCGGCGGCAACGTCGTTGACAATCCCGACGCTCTCAACCGCTTCATCCGTGAGTTCGCCTCCATCAAGTCACCCAAGATTCTCATCCACGGCGGAGGCAAGGAGGCTACACGCCTGAGTAAACGGCTCGACATCCCCACCCAGATGATTGACGGACGCCGCGTGACCGACCGCGACACGCTTGATGTGGTGACCATGGTCTATGCCGGACTTATCAACAAGCGCATCGTTGCAGCACTGCAGGCTGTAGGCTGCAACGCTCTCGGACTGACGGGTGCTGACGCCGACTGCATCCGCGCCACCAAGCGTCCTGCCAACCCCGTGGACTACGGATTTGTAGGCGACATCAACCCCGCCGACATCAACGACCTCTATATAGAATATGTGCTCCGTCAGGACATCGTGCCGGTGTTCTGCGCCATCACCCACGACGGCAAGGGCAACCTGCTCAACTGCAACGCCGACTCGGTGGCTTCGTCGGTGGCTATCGCCACCTCTCGCATAGCACCGGTAGAACTTATCTACTGCTTCGAGCGTAACGGAGTGCTCCGCAATGTCGATGACCCCGACAGCGTCATCTCCATCATCACACCGTCAATCTACGAGGACCTTCGCCGCGACAACATAGTGGCTGACGGCATGATACCCAAAATTGACAATGCTTTCAACGCCATCAAGCGCGGCGTGGGAAGCGTGACCATCAAGCACAGCGATAACATTCTCTCCGACATAGGCACTACCATCACCGATGCTTGACGACGCTATAGACCTACTACAGCAGATGATTGCCACACCCTCCGTCAGCCGTGACGAGGCGGCTGTGGCAACTCTCATATATGACCGCTTCGTGGCGTGGGGACTGCAACCCGTCCGTTACGGCAACAATATCGTGGCTAAGGCTTCCACTTGGGAGGCTGACCGTCCGACTCTGATGCTCAATTCTCACATCGACACCGTGCGCCCTGCCGCATCCTACACCATCGACCCATATACCCCTCTCCTCCGCGACGGCAGACTCTACGGGCTCGGCAGCAACGATGACGGGGCTTCGGTGGTGGCGTTGACGAGCGCGTTCCGCCGTCTGCGTGACGAGTCCCTGCCCTACAATCTGCTTCTGGCTCTCTCAGCCGAGGAGGAGGTAGGCGGCGAAGGGGGCATACGCATGCTGCTCCCGGCTCTCGCTCAGGATGGCATCTCGATTGACGCAGCTCTCGTGGGCGAACCGACCTGCATGCAGCCAGCGATAGCCGAGCGCGGACTTATAGTGCTCGACTGCGTGACCCACGGAGTGGCTGGGCATGCCGCGCGCAACGAGGGCATCAACGCAATCTACCGCGCGATGGACGATATCAACCGTCTGCGCGACTTCCGTTTTGACCGCACCTCTGCCATCCTCGGACCCGTCAAGGTCAGCATCACACAGATCGAGGCTGGCAAGCAGCACAACACCGTCCCCGACACCTGCCGATGGGTGGTGGATGTGCGCACCACCGATGCCTACTCCAACGAGGAGACATCACGCCTGCTCCGCGAAGCCCTTAGCCCCCACACCGAGGCAGCCCACCGCTCCACTCGCGTCCAGGCATCGGTAATCGCCGATACGCATCCCTTAGTCAAGGGGGCTGTAGCCTTGGGTCGCACACCGTTCGTATCCCCCACCACCTCCGACATGAGCCTGATGCACGGCATCCCCTCGCTCAAGATGGGTCCCGGCGACTCCTCGCGAAGCCACCGCGCCGACGAGTACATCCTCATCAGCGAAATCGCCGAAGCCATCAACCTCTACACCACCCTCCTGACCGACCTCACCCTCTAAGGCATGTATGTCATAACATATACCCAAAATTGTAGGGACATGCCATGGCATGTCCGCGTCCCCATGGCGAGCAGCATCCAGTGTGTGCGTGGCGGACATGCCACGGCATGTCCCTACAAGCTGAGGATTGCCAGATAAATACCAAATCAATTGGCGCAGCCCAATAATGACAAAATCCATTAGCAGGGGGCACGTCGTAGACGTGCCAGCCGTGCGAAACCCCATGCACGGAGCGTCAGCGAACGTACATGGGGTGCAGGAGAGGTTGTGACCCATCAGCTATTTTTACTAAATTTGCAGAAAACGATATAAACCCATAAAAATATGGCAAAACTTTGGGACAAAGGCTTCGAGCCTGATGCTCTGATTGAAAAATTTACCGTAGGCAACGACCGAGACCTCGACCTGCGCCTCGCCCGCTATGACGTGCAAGGCTCCATGGCTCACATCAAGATGCTCCAGTCGATAGGTCTGCTCGAGAAGGACGAACTTGACACTCTCCTCGCCGGACTTGAAGAGATCCTCAAGACCATCGAAGCCGGAGACTTCCGCATAGAGGACGATGTGGAGGACGTGCACTCGCAGGTGGAGTTTCTGCTCACCCAGCGTCTCGGCGACCTCGGCAAGAAGATACATGCAGGCCGTTCGCGCAACGACCAGGTGCTTGTGGACCTCAAGCTGTTCATGCGTGACGAGCTTCGCACCATAGCCATGGCTGTCGAACGCCTCTTCAACCGCCTCCAGCAGCTCAGCGACCGCTACAAGGATGTGCTGATGCCAGGCTACACCCATCTGCAAGTGGCTATGCCTTCATCGTTCGGACTCTGGTTTGGCGCATACGCCGAGTCGCTCACCGACGACATGCACATGCTCGTGGCAGCATATAATGTAGCGAACCAGAATCCTCTCGGGTCCGCAGCGGGCTACGGCTCGTCATTCCCCCTCGACCGCACCATGACCACCCAGCTCCTCGGCTTCGCCGACATGAACTACAATGTTGTGGCTGCCCAGATGAGCCGCGGCAAGACGGAGCGCGCCGTGTCAATGGCAGTGGCTGCCATAGCATCCACACTCGCCCATCTCGCTATGGATGTGTGCATGTGGATGTGCCAGAACTTCGGTTTCGTCAAGTTCCCCGACGAACTGACCACCGGCTCTTCCATCATGCCCCATAAGAAGAATCCCGACGTGTTCGAGATCATGCGCGGCAAGTGCAACCGTCTGCAAGGACTCCCCAACGAGGTGGCTCTGCTGACCACCAACCTACCCCTCGGCTATAACCGCGATCTCCAACTTCTCAAAGACATCATCTTTCCTGCGACCGACGAGCTGGTCAACTGCCTCGACATGGCAGAATTCATGCTCCGGCACATCAAGGTCAACAAGGACATACTCTCTGATGCCAAATACGACTATCTCTTCACCGTCGAGGATGTCAACCGCCTCGCTCTATCAGGCATGCCGTTCCGCGACGCCTACAAGACCGTGGGCATGCAGGTGCAGCGCGGCGAGTACAAGCCCACACGCTCCGTGCACCACACCCACGAGGGCAGCATCGGCAATCTCTGCAACGACCGCATCGCAGCCAAGATGCAGCGCGTCATGGAGCCGTTCAGATAAACTTGTCTATCATATCCCTTAGCTGATGCCACACGTCATCGGGCGTGACCGAGTCCATCAGCTCTCCATAGCTCTTCCCTTCGATTTCATCGAGGGGAAGAGTCTGCATATAGGATATTCCCGATGCAGGCGTGGATGTCTTCGGCAGCCACGTCTGCATCTCACCCGAGGGTGAGAAAATCGCAAACGATGGCACTCCCACAGCCTGGACTATATGTCGGGCGCCCCCTTCGTTGCCGAAATAGAAGTCGCAACACGCTGCCATGGCAGCCATCTCGCGTATGCTCCGCGCCTCTATGTCTATCTTCACGTTGTCAGGCTCGCCGAGCTGGCGGTACACATCACGCGCCTCCGCCTCCTCTTCGCCGGGAGCATAGTTGAATATCATCTGCACATCCGGGCGGTGCTCCAGCACCCTCCGCAGGGTCTCCACCATGTAGTCCTTGCGCCAACGCTTCCACGGCAGCTTGGCAGACACGCCAACGAGCATCACCTTGCGGTCGGCATCGATGCCGCCGTCAGCCATCTTCTGCCTGAACCGTCTGCGCTCCTCCTCAGTGATACTCAGTGTGAAGTCTTTGCAATAATCCATTGTGAAATACCGCTCCAAGGGACGCAGAAGCAACAAGTCGCGCTCCACCATGGTCATATCCAACTCAGGCGCGGCATTCTCAGTCACAGCGTTGAGAAGCGGACGCGTGTATCCCTTCTTGCGCCCAAGTCGCCACGGTGTGCCCAGCGACATAAGCGAAAACAGCAGCGTCCTGATGGTCGACCGCATGTCCACAATCATGTCATACCTGCCCTCGCGCATGACCTGCCGCACCTTGCACAGATAAGCGCCCAGCGGCTTATTGTCCGAAGGCGCGAAACGTATCACGCGATCAATATCAGGATGCCCCTCAAACAGCGGAGCAATCCCACTGTTGAGCACCATATCTATCCGCGCCCCGGGAAACGTGCGCCGCAGCGTCGAACACACCGACGTAGCCAGCACCGCATCCCCTATCTGCCTGAACCTGATCACCAGAATCCTCTCCGGTATCCTCGATTTCCGTGACATAATCATTATTTACAATAAACTGTGTATATTTCTTTGCCAAACGTATTTAACCACTCAACGGCAAATCCTATCAAAATGGAAACCGTAAAACTCGCAAATGTACCGATAAGCACATACTCAGTGATTTTGATATCACTCGCTTTACTCAACTCTCCGAATCTGAATACCGATTTTGCTGCGATTAGAAATCCTATGCCTTCAACATTTCCCGTATAAATGAATGTCAAAATCAGTATCCGTTCAAGATATCCTATCCATTTGCCGGCATTTGGCAATCCTTGTGATGACAAATCCTTTGGCAACCACTTTTCGTATTCAATAAATGACTTAATCAGCATGGAGGTGGGTGCCAGAATAGCTATATATGATGTAAATATCAACCAAAATGAACTTGAAAACAGCTCGCGATGCCCACAATCCTCCATATTGCCTGAGACTAACCACCCCAACAAGATGATCACCAGATAATGGGCAATCTGATCCGATACAAAAGCTGGAAGTTTTTGTGATCCATATCTGACTTTTACAAAGTCTATTATGAAGTGGCTTACGAAAATAACCGTGGGGATAAACCATTCACCCCATACAGCCACAAAGATATAGGACAAGACTGCCTGTATCGCACTATGTATGGCTAAAGCGACAAATTGCTTCGACAAATTGTCACTGCATTTCATCCGGCACAACTGATCTGATTGAAGCACGAAGTCTCCCAACAAATGAGCCGCGATAAGCTTGACACACAATATTATCATATCTCCTTAATTCTGTCTGTGATCAGGTTCTCAAATCTCCTCATATATGCATCCATTAACGTATCTTTTGACACTCTAAGGGATTTATCAACCATCTGACGTGACACTCCGAGTTCCTTGGCCAGTTCGGCATGACTTTTAGAAGTGAGAAATCTCAACAAAATGATACGACTTTGGCTCTGTGTCCATGAAGATATTATATCGTCAGCAAATGCCGTCTCCAAGTCCAGTTCATCGTTCACACTCATCCATGGGGTCACTATCTTAAGTCTCGATTTATCCATGCCATCAAGAAGTCTTCCCGACAGACGATAAGCTTCACCATCGCTTGTCGATAGAGCTTCGGTCTCATAGTCAAGAGTCCCAATGCCGATGGCAAGCCGAGCGTCAAGAGTCATTTTACTTGATTCAGATTTATGGGAACGCAGATATGCCCTTATAGACAAGGCTGTCAGTAAAGCTTTTCTGACATCAGAAATCCCGATTTGAAAACTGTCACCCCTGAAAATCTCAATTGACACGTCGTGTATCGGTGACAACATCTGTGGGATAGTCCTCAATATATTGAGCATACTTTCCCTATCTGACAATGACAGCTTGGTCGAATTGACGATATCTCCTGTTATTATAGCACCAATTTTCATCCTGATATTAAATTATGACAAAGATAGCAATTACACCTCAACAAAGCAACCAAATTCATTTGCATCTGCATTAAGCAACCTTTTTAAGTTGCCTTATTTTTCCTGAATTTTTCGCAGCAAATTCAGCCGACTTATGCCGTGAACACGCGGATTTTTTAGTATCTTTGCCTATTATTAACCCCAAAAGCTCAAAACAACACTGACTATATGGAAATCCAAGGCAAAATCATACTTGCTCTCCCCGAGATGACCGGCACATCCAAAGCTGGCAACCCCTGGAAAAAACGAGAATACGTGCTGGAAACACACGACAGCTTCCCCAAGAAAGTCCACTTCGACTTCTTCGGCGACCGTGCCGACCAGTTCATACTCAACCCCGGCGACGAAGTGACCCTCTCGTTTGACATCGAGAGCCGCGAATACAACGGCCGCTGGTTCACGAGCATCCGCGGCTGGAAAGCCGAAAAGGTAGGCGCAGCCCCTGCTGCCGGAGCACCCGTGCCCCCCGCAGGTCCCGCCTCCACATTCCCCGGCGGATATCCCGCACCTGCCGCCCCCGCTGACCTCGCCCCATCAGTAGGCGATGCCACCGAGGATCTCCCCTTCTGATACGTTTACATGTGCAATGGCGGATTGAAATCCGCTTGCATAATAAATTTGCATTTTGCGAAAGCCGTGTCGTAGTGATTACGCCACGGCTTTATTTTTTGCTCCATCACCCACCCCCTGAACGTTCGCTGACGCTCCGTGCATATGGTTTCAGACAGCTGGCATGTCCATACGTACCCCACTAGGCACCGAATCATACCAGTCCTTCCAGGACTCACTGTACACAGATTACACTTTCATATACGCGCAAAAATAAATTTGAGCCGTGTCTCACGACAAGGCTCAAATTCTAAACATGTTGTATCAAATGTTTACAGGGATGTGATTTTAATAGAGGGAATTGTTCTGTTCACAAAGTTAAATAATAATCCAAAACCTGCCAAATTTAACTTAATTTCCTACAATAAAATAACATTTTTTATAAATGGGTGTCTGTGATGATGCACACCGCGCATCACACTATATTTCTCGGATGATGTGACAATATCTCGCTGCGCAGCATCGAGCGGTCGACATGCAGGTATATCTCGGTCGTGGCTATGCTCTCATGACCGAGCATCTGCTGGATGGCGCGCAGGTTGGCTCCCCCCTCGAGCAGATGGGTCGCAAAGGAGTGACGCAGCGTGTGAGGCGAGATGTCGCGGCGTATGCCGGCAGCCACCGCCAGGTCTCTGACTATATGGTATATCATGAAGCGCGTCAGCTGCCGTCCGCGACGGTTGAGAAAGAGGATGTGCCTGTCGGCTGGAGAGATGCGCAGCGTCTCCCTCTCGGGCAGATACGCCCTTATCTCCTCTATGCTGCGGTCAGACATCGGCACTATGCGCTGCTTGTCACCTTTGCCCTGCACCACCAAGTAATGCTCATCGGCATATATGTCGCCCATCTGCAGATTTATCAGCTCGCTGACACGCAGTCCGCACCCGTAGAGAGTCTCCATGATGGCGCGGTTACGCTGCGCCTCCGCCAGCTGCGGGTCTATGGCGGCTATCATGGCATCTATCTCCTCCACGCTCAGCACCTCGGGCAGATACAGCCCTACTTTGGGCGATTCGAGCGTCAGCGTGGGATTGTCGGGCAGGATGCCCTCCATGGTCAGGAACTTGAAAAACGACCTTATTCCCGACACGATGCGTGCCTGCGATCTCTCGGCTATGCCGAGATCGTGCATGTCGCCAAGCAGCTGCCGCAGGTCATCCACAGTCACATCGGCAAGCCCGATGCCGTGGTCGGCAAGGTAGCTGCCAAGCTTGTCCACATCCTCCACATAAGCCATGCCTGTGTTGACGCTCATCCCCCGCTCCACGAGCAGATGCGCCTCAAACATGTCCCGAGCCTCTTTGAAGTCCATTAAAACCACAAAGTGAAATGTTGCACCGGCAGATGCCTCAGAGCCACTATGAAACCTATATTTCCGTTGGTGAAACTCATGCCGTAACGGAGCTTCCCCTTGATGGCAGCCCACACGGCAGCCGTCTGCGACCGCTCGCGTGTCAGGTTGCGCAGTGCCACGACACACTCCTTTGACGTCACCACATCTGCCAAGGCATTCCCTACATCAGCAGCATCGCCGTCCACGTCATTGACGAGAATGAACGGCATACCCGACACACGTGAGGCATATGCCAGGATCTGACCGGCGGCATCGTCCGACTGCAACCTGCCGATGCGCCCGGCAAACTCCTTGGTCACCTCGGCATACACATCCTCATGGTCATTGGCAGGATTGTAAAGCGACAGCTTCGCACGTGAATCAGCCAGCAGCAATGCAGCCGTCGACAGCCCGAAATGGCTGCCGAGCTGCAGGTATTCATCCGTGCCGCCGAATCTGACCGCCACGCGATGCAGCATCTTGGCATTTTTGAGCGACATGATGCGCGGATGGCGCGACTTGTGATGGGCTACAGCGAGAGCCACCTGCCGCAGCCATGCGATGTGCTCGTAGGCGTAATACTGGTTGCGGCAGCCCAGGGTGTCGCGGACAAACGCGTAGGCAAACGGCGAGTGTATCCCGAAGCCGTGGCTGCGGTTGTAGCGTCTCAGGGCGTTGGCATACAGTCGCGCAGGCTTCATATCGTCACCTCACGCCTTGACAGGCTGCTTCTTGACCATGCGCATGACCGAGAGGGCTATGCCGGCAGCCAGCGCGATGTAGATGAGTATGATGGCTATGCGCGCAAGGGTGTCGGTGGTATGGAGCGACTGCGGATCAAACACCATAGCCACCTCATGCTCCCCGGCAGGGATATGGAGCGCACGGAGCACATAGTTGACGCGCCCCAGCTCTGCGGGCTTGCCGTCGATGGTGGCATGCCATCCCCAGGGGAAATACACCTCCGAGAATACAGCCAAGCCGCCGTTGGCACTGCGAGCCTTGTAGGTCAGACGTCCGGGGGCATACGTAGTTTCATATATGGTGTCGCCGGGTGCAATAGGCTTAGCCGGTCCGAGCACTTTCTCAAATTTCCTGTCAGCCACAGCCGATGTGCGCAGGTTGATGGCACTCAGTGCCGCCATCTCTTCGTCGGCATTGGCAGCCCAGCGGAGCGTGTCGACATACCACGCATTGCCCATGGCACGGTCATTGAGCAGCGGAGTGCCGTCGGGACCCACCACATACTTGGCGTTGAGCATGTCGAGCACCTGCCAGTCGGCAGCAGCCGGCTCGCCGGTGAGGAAACCATTGAGATGCCGGTCTATGAGGTCCTGATAGCGCGTCAGCTTGGCAGCATGGTAGCCGCCGACCATCTTGTGGTAGTATGACGGAGCGGGCGACCAGAAGCGCGGTATGTCCATCACGCGGTAGTTCATCGCGGTGTCGGCGAGTATAGCCTCGTCGGCTGGAGTCTTCTCTATGGGTACGCCCATTGTCAGCGACTTGGGCACGAAGCTGTCATGGTTGAGATAACGCTTGTTGACGCTGTAGAGATCCACAAGCACCAGCGCAGCTATGCCGATACCGGCTACCATCGCCGACAGCTTGCGCTGGAGATATACGTACAGCACCACGCCTGCCAGCAGCAGGAACACAAGGCTGCGGAGCGCATCGCTGCGGACCATGCCGTAACGCAGACTCTCCACGGCATCATAGATATGCGGATTTTGCAGGCTGAAGGCTGCTATCTGCTCCTTGTCATAGCCCTGCGCCGCGAGTGACTGGCTGATATACTGGTCATTCTGCAAGTCACCTGATGTGATGGCATCACCGTATATACCCGGCAGCACGAGAGCCACCAGACAGAAAAACACCGGTATGCCCACCGACCACAGCAGCGGACGCTGGTATTTCTTCACACCCTCAGGGTCGCTCAGCACTTTCTGGAGTGCCATAGCCCCGAGAAGCGGCATGGTGAATTCGGCTATCACGAGGATGCTCTCGACGGTGCGGAACTTGCTATACATAGGCACATAGTCGATCATCAGATCTGTAAACCACATGAAGTTGCGCCCCCATGCCAAGAATATCGACAGCAGCGTCAGAGCAAGCAGCATCCACTTCCACGGACCCTTGATGACAAACAGGCCGAGGATAAACAGGGCGCATATTATCGCACCGACATACACCGGTCCGTTAGTGCCCTCAGGCTCGCCGAAATACTGTGTCAGATATTCGAGATACTGCGCTTCGAGCGGATGTAGCTTGCCTGAGTCAGCCATCTCCTTAGCCTGGGGCATGCTGCCGAGAGTCAGCATCGTGTTGTTGCCTTTCTCAGGCTTGACCGATGCGCCTCCCTTGATGTCGGGAATGAGCAGCGAGAAGGTTTCAGCCTGTCCGTAGCTGTACTGGGTGATATAGTCGCGGTCAAGTCCAGAAGTGGCTTGCGACGCGCTGCTCTGCGGCTGGGTCAGTTCGGAGTGCTGCCCGCGCATTGTCTCCTTGGAGTACTCGTATGTGTTGTAGAGGCTCGGCGAGTTGGCAAGCACCGCCAGCACACCTGCCACCATGAGCGACCCTGTGGCTATGCCCCAACGCTTCATGGACTGGCGGTCTTTGAGAGCAAGTACGAGATACACCACCATGAATCCGAGCACCACAAACAGGAAGTAATATGACATCTGCACATGGTTGCCGGCTATCTGCATCATGGCAAACAACGCAGCGATTGCCGACCCTATCAGATAACGTCCCTGATAGCATAGCACCATTCCGGCTATCGTAGGCGGTATGTAGGCGAGAGTGATAAATTTCCATATGTGCCCCGCACCTATGATGATGATGAAATAGCTCGAGAACCCGTAGGCTATAGCTCCGGCAAGAGCCACATACCACCTCATCCTCATCGCCATCAGCAATATGAAGAAACCAGCCATCATCATAAACACCAGATTGGCTGGCGACGGAAGCCCCAGCCCCATGACGGTGTTGATCCAGCGGAACATGCCGTCTGACGGATACGAGGGGGATATCTGGAAGTTGGGCATGCCCGAAAAGAGCGAGTTGGTCCATCGGACCGTCTCGCCAGTCTGCTCGGCATAGGCTTTCGCCTCCTGACCTATCGCGATGCCCTGCTGGGTGTCATACTGCCGCAGCACGTTGCCCTGCGACGCGTCGGGATAGAAATAAGCGAAAGCTATGACACCCATCACCACGATGGATGCCACGAAAGCTATGATGCGGCTGTATCTGCGCATAACCATTGGTATCTGTCGGTTTTCAACTTGGGGATGCTCACGTCAACGATGTAGGGACATGCCATGGCATGTCAGATTGTGGTTTCCCTGCGAGATCTGCTATTCCCGTATAAGGCTGACATGCCATGGCATGTCCCTACAAAATGTGTAATTTACAGTTTTGCAACACCCTCGTTTATGTTACATAAATTAAAATGATATGAGGTTGCCGCCGTCGTTGTGGCGCGGGTCATCGTCGATGATGACGTTTTCGCTGACGATGCCCATGTTCTTGATTTCGTCGCTGGTGCGCTTGTCGCGGTTATACGCCGGGGCGCGTTCGAGCTTGTCAATGAGGGCTACATCCTCGAGCTGCGATGGTTTGAGCACCACATAGCGGGTGCGGTCCACATTGCTCTTGATGCCCTCGAGACGTTCGCTGCCGTATTCGTTCTCTATGCGCTTCTCCGATGCCTCGCGCGAACGCACAGCCTCTGGCTGACGCGGCTGCTGCATGGGGGGCTGCTGCACTGTCATCACCGGCTCCTCGTCAAAAGGGATAGTGTTGGCGTAGCGCGCTGACTGTGCGCCACCCTGACGCACTGACGGATTCTGACGCAGGTCAGCCGCAGGAGCTGCCGGACGGCGCACTGCCGGCTGGGGTGCAGGAGCCTGGGCGGGCGCGGTCTGGTCCTGACGGAAATTGTTCTCGAATCCGGCTGCCAGTATGGTCATCTTCACCTTGTCGCCGAGGCTGTCGTCAAAGGCTATGCCCCAGATTACATCCACGTCGGGGTCGAGGGTGTTGACGAAATTGGTGATTTCGGCAGCCTCCGCCATCTGGAAGGGTGTCTGCGCCTGACGCGAGAAGTAGAGGTTGAAGAGCAGATGCTTAGACCCGAAGATGTTGCGGTTACGCAGCAGCGGCGAGTTGAGCGCATCCTCTATCGCCTTGGTGACGCGTCCCTCGCCCTCGCCGTAGCCGGCTGAGATGATGGCTGTGCCGCCGTCGCGCAGGGTGGTGTTGACATCGTTGAAGTCGAGATTGATGTAGCCGTCGCATGTGATGATTTCGGAGATGGAGCGTGCGGCAGTCGAGAGGGTGTCATCAGCCTTATTGAATGCGTTGATGAAGTCGAGGTCAGCATATATTTCGGTGATGCGCTCGTTGTTGATGATCAGCAGCGCATCCACATATTTCGCCATCTCGTCGGCACCGTCAAGAGCCTTGAGGATTTTCTTCTTGCCCTCAAAAAGGAAGGGGATGGTCACGATGCCCACCGTCAGCAGTCCCTTCTCCTTGGCGATGCGCGCCACCACGGGACCTGCGCCCGTGCCGGTGCCGCCGCCCATGCCGGCGGTAATGAACACCATCTTGGTGTCATCGTTGAATATCTCGGCTATCTTGTCGGCATCGTCTTCGGCATACTGGCGACCCTTCTCAGGGTCGTTGCCGGCTCCGAGACCGTCACCTATCTGCACCTTGGTGGGCACAGGGGAGTTTTTTAGAGCCTGGGCATCAGTGTTGCACACCACAAAGGTTACATCGCTGATACCTTCGTTGTACATATGATTGATGGCATTGTTACCGCCACCGCCCACACCTATCACCTTGATGATAGGAGGCAGAGCCTTTGATGTCGCTGTGTCGATAAGATTGACATCGTTTGCAATATTCTCTAAGTCTTCGCGATTCATGACTGTCGTTGGGTTCTAAAAAGTCAGAAATATTTATTCCTTTGAGCTGTAGGGCTGCACCCTGGTGCAGCCGCCATCATGCGGTAATGCTGTGTTATCAGCGTGGCATTTCAGTGAGTTTGGCAGCACTGTGAATCCCACATTGTAGGGACATGCCATGGCATGTCAGCCTCCAGTCAATGGGATTAAAGCCACCGTAGATTGCTTTGTCTGACATGCCATGGCATGTCCCTACAATGTTCAGTGTGATTAGAGAGTTCTGCAACGCTCTCGCTACATTTTTATTGGTCATTAAATTATTCAGAGGGTCGTTTAAATATGGTTTTATAGATAACTGTTTATTTCTGGTCGTCAAAGTCGTCGTCATAAGGATCGTCATTGAGGAAATTGCTCGTGAAATCCTTGATTTTGGAGAAGAAGCGTCTGCCAGGCTTCGGACGGCGAGGACGCTCCTCTTCCTCTATGACAGGCTCAGGTTCTGGTTCGGGAGCAGGTGCCTGCTGTTGCTGTACCGGTTGCGGCTGTGACTGTACCGGCTGCTGCTGTTGTTGCGGGGTGACAGCGGGCTGAGGCATCTCCATGCACTCACGCGCACCGCGGCGCGCCGCAGCATAGAGCACACTGATGACATCCACGGCATCGGGTCCCTGGATGCGTCCATCAAGGAAGCGGATGCTGTCAAGCGGAGTACCAAGGCGCACGGGCAGCTTGGTCTCTGTCTCCAGACGCTCGTTGAAGCGTGACAGTTTGGCTCCGGCACCCACTATGATGATACCGGCAGGCAGCTGCGAGGGGCTGTAGCCGGCATATTTTATCTGTTCGTTGATGTTGGCTATGATTTCGCCGGCGCGCGCCCCTACGTAGCTGTTGATTTCATCGTAGTTGGCACTGTCGGGGATGAGCGACGATGTCTGGCGCTCGCCCATGGCGTTACCGCCGATTTTCTTGTATTCCTCGGCTTTCTCCTCGAGGCAGTTGAGGGCTGTGATGTCAAGGGTGATGTTGCGCGACCCCAGAGGCAGGGTGGCGAAATATTGCAGGTGACCCGACTTGTAGACTGACACGCCTGTGGTCTCCGCACCGAAGTCCACGAGCACGCAGCCGAGCATCTTCTCCTCGTTGGTAATCACGAGGTCGCCCTCTGCTATCTGGCGCACTATGAAATCGTTGATGCCCAGGCGCAGACGCTCCGACACCACGCGGTTGACCACCTGCTTGGGCAGCGGACGGCAGGTGACTATGTTGAACTCTGCCTTGATGTCCTGACCGTACACGCCTATGGGCTGGTTTTCGGGAGTGCGGTCTATATAGAACTGGCGCCCGATCACGTCGACCACCTCGCGGTCACCTACAGGCAGATTGAAAGCTTCCTGGCGCAGGTCGGCAAGGATGTCCTCTGTAAACTCCTCTGGAGCAGGCAGACGGCGGCACACCTCGCGTGGCGATGACATGAATGAAAGTCCGCCTATGCCGAGATAGACGCTCTTGATCTTGCGTGGATGCAGACGGTTCTCCAGCTTCTTGATGATACGGTGGATGCGGCTGTCTACCTCCTCCACATTGCGTATCCAGCCGTATCTGACGCAGTCTATCAGCCGCTCTTCCTCAAGAGCGATGACTGTCAGTATGCCGTTCTCGTCCACGGTGCCGGCTGCTCCGCGTATCTTGGAACTTCCTATCTCAAGGGCTATTACGTGTTTCGGTTCCATAATGGTATCGGGTATATCTGTTCGTTGTTTTTCTATGGTATTTGTTTCAGACTGGTTTTTCTGATTTCTTTTGCATCACGGAGTCAGGTTTCTGCGGCTGCTTGACACCCTTGTTGGTCTTGGGGAAGCCTTTCCCTTCCAGAGCGTCGTCGGTGGGCATCATCGTGGTGGCATCGTCAGCCTCGTCGATGTCTTCCTCTATGTCGGGGATGACGTTGTGACCTTTCTTGGCACGTGTCGCCACTACCTGCCCGCGCCATTTGACTGACACGGTGTCGTAGTAGTTCCACCCCTTCTCAGGCATGACCTCGCGGTAAAATCTCTTGAGCCTGTCAAGTTTCTCCACATAACCCGAGGTGTCGCCGAGGTTGATGACATGGCCGTGGATGACGGGCACGAGCATGATGTCACGCGGCGAGTCGACCTTGATGGCTGACACTAACGCATCCCAGCCAGGGTCGCCGCTGATATGGCGCACAAGCGGCAGATATGACTCTGCGCGGAGATTCATGCGGTCAAGACGCCCCTCGATGACAGGCACATCCACATGGTAGCGGGCGTTGGCGGAGATGCGCTTGCCGTCCTTGTTGATGTAATATGACTTGTTGCCGTCAAATACCCTTGCCACCGGGCGCATGGGGGTTACTTCGATGAGCACTTTGCCGGTGGTGAGTATCAGAGCCTTGGCATCCTCTATCTTGTCTATCCCGGCAAGCCTCCGCTCTATGTCGGAGGTGTTGATTTCGCTCAGCGGACGCCCGGGCGCGGTGTTGATGATGTCGCCGAGGTCGCGGTTAAGCTCGCGCACGGTGACAAACGGATGCGCCGAGGTGTCATTGACCTGTATGCTCACTTCGGTGCACGTGTCGGCAGCAGCCATATACGACGTAAGCGTCAGTGCCGCCGCAAGATATGCGACGGCTACCGCGGTCACTATTATGGCTACGTAGCGTTTCATCGGCGCGGATGTTTTTTCAGTTCGTCAACCAGAGGAGGGAGCATGTCGCTGACATCGCCGGCTCCCACATTGAGAAGCACGTCGAAATCACCCTGACGCATCCACTCGGCAAGCATGCTCTTGCTCAGCACGATATGGCGCGGATTCTTCATCAGACCGGCTATGGTCTGCTCGGAGATGCCCTCGATGGGCTGCTCACGCGCAGGATACAGCTCTACAAGCACTACTTCGTCGGCGAGGTCGAGCGCGGTGGCAAACTCCGGAGCGAAATCGCGGGTACGGCTGTAGAGATGAGGCTGGAACATCACGGTCAGCCGCCTGTCGGGATACAGGGTCTTGACGGAGGTTATCGAGGCGCGGAGCTCGTCGGGGTGATGGGCATAGTCATCTATGACAACACGCGACGAGGGCGCAGGTTCACGCATCAGGAATTCAAACCGTCTCTTGGGTCCCATGAATGATGCCACGGCGCGGCGCATGCTGTCCACTTCGAGATGCCCGGTAGCATATACTCCTGCTATGGCGGCGATGGTGTTCTCTATGTTGATTTCCACAGGCACTCCGGGGGTGATGTCGCGGATGATGCCGTCGGGTGTGGCGAGGTCAAAGGTTATGGCGCCGTCGCCGCGGCGTATGTTCTCGGCATGGAAATCTCCGTCGGTCTTGCCGTAGGTCCACACTCTGACATCCTTGCCGGGGCGCGGCTTGAGCTTAAGCCCCGTGTGCACTATCAGTGTACCTCCTGGCTGGATGAGTTCAGTGAAGTGGGCGAAGCTCTCCAAGTAGGCTTCCTCGGTGCCGTATATGTCGAGATGGTCGGGGTCGGTGGCTGTGATGACGGCGATGTAGGGTGTCAGGCGGTGGAATGAGCGGTCAAATTCGTCAGCCTCGATGACGCTGTAGGGCGAGGTCTGGCTCAGCAGCAGGTTGCTGTCATAGTTGCGAAGGATGCCACCGAGAAATGCGTTACAGCCCACGCTGCTCTGATGCAGTATGTGCGCCGCCATGGACGATGTGGTGGTCTTGCCATGCGTTCCGGCAAAGCAGATGCCGAGGCTGCTGCGGGTAATCTTGCCAAGAAGCTCCGACCGCTTGACCACCTCGAATCCGTGGTCTCTGAACCATCCCAGCCCCTCATGGCTCGCCGGCACGGCAGGGGTGTACACCACCAATGTGTCCTCAGGGTTGCGGAATGCCTCGGGGATGGCATCGGCACTCTCGTCGAGGGTGATCTCTGCACCCTCCTGCCTCAGCTGCTCGAGCAGGTGGGAGTCGCTGCGGTCATAGCCGCCCGTGCGGTGTCCCTTTGACAGGCAATAGCGCACGAGTGCCGACATGCCTATGCCGCCCGCGCCTACGAAATATACGTTGGGCTTGATGGCATCGCTGCATGAGTGCGCGGCGGCAGATATGTTGTCTTGTTCCATCATTTCTCTTTGGTCAACAGTTTTATTACCTCATCGGCTATACGCTCGTCAGAGCCGGGAAGTGCCATCTTGCGCACATTGGCGGCATACCGTTCGCGGCGGTCGGGGTCGCAGAGCAGTGCGGGGGCTTCCTCTTTGAGCCGCTGCGAGGCTTCGGCATCAAGTATCATCATGGCAGCGTCGCGGTCTACGAGCGCCATGGCGTTTTTGCGCTGATGGTCCTCGGCTACATTGGCTGAGGGAATGAGTATGGCTGGCACGCCGAGGAGCTGAAGTTCGCTGATGGTGCTTGCTCCGGCGCGCGAGATGACGAATGTGGCAGCGCGGTACACGGTCGCCATGTCGGGCAGAAACGCCATGGTCTTGACCTTATCCTTGCCATGGGTCTTCTCAGCAAACTCGTCATAGTATATCTTGCCGGTCTGCCACAGCAGGTTGGCACCTGTGGCGGTGATGGCATCCATGGCTGCATAGGTAGCGTCGTTGACTGAGCGCGCTCCGAGGCTGCCGCCTACCACCACCACGAGCGGTTCGTCGGCAGGGAAACCCAAGGCTTCGCGAGCCTCGGCAGGGGTCAGCTTGCAGTCAAAGAGGGCTTTGCGCACGGGGTTGCCGGTCATCACTATGCGGTCGGCTGGGAAAAACCGCTCCATATTGTCATACGCCACGCATATGCGGTCGGCATCCTTGGCAAGGAGCTTGTTGGTGACCCCGGCATAGGAGTTCTGCTCCTGGATAAGGGTTGGCACGTGCACCTGCTGGGCGGCTGCGAGGGTCGGACCGCTGGCATAGCCGCCGACACCTATAGCCACATCGGGCTTGAAGTCGCGGACGATTTTCTTAGCCATGCGGCTGCTGCGCCACAACTTAAGCAATACGCCAACATTGCGCCACAGCCGCTTGCGGTCGAAACCTGCCACCGGAAGCCCTATGATCGGGTAACCCGCCTCGGGGACGCGTTCCATCTCCATGCGGTTGTCAGCCCCGACAAACTGTATCTTCGCTTCTGGAAGCCTCTGCTTGAGGGCGTTGGCTATGGCGAGGGCAGGGAATATATGTCCCCCGGTGCCTCCGCCGCTTATGAGTATATGATAGTCGGTCTTCATATCTGATTTTAGTCTATCATTGTAAGGTTGTCGCCACTGATTTCTTCGGGAAGTGCATTGATTTCGCGGCGTATATTGGTCTTCTTGTCGCTGCCTCTGACGGCGTAGCGGCTCACGCTGAGCATGATGCCGAAAGCTATAGACACCATCAGTATCGAACACCCCCCTTTGGATATGAGGGGCAACGGCTGACCCGACACAGGGAACACGCCCGTGACGATAGCCATATGGAACAGGGCTTGCATCACCACCGTGACCGCCATGCCGATGACAAGCAGTGCGGGGAACGCCCTGGAGCACCGCGAAGCTATCGAACTGGCGCGTCCGAGCAGCAGCAGGTAGAGAAACAGCACGAATGCCGCCCCGGCAAGCCCGGTCTCCTCTATGATGATGGAGTAGATGTAGTCGGAGAATGCGAGGGGCAGACGTGAGGTCTCACGCGAATTGCCGGGACCGACGCCTATCACTCCTCCACGTGCCTGTGCCATGTAGGCATACATCTCCTGGGCATTCTTGTCGGTTATGTCCTGCTCGTACTTGGGCACGTCGCCGTCTGACGAGTGGCGTATGAGACGCATCACCCATGTGCCGACACGCCCCTTGTCGCCGAAACGGTCAAGCAGAAACTGCTGGGTCGAGGTCAGCTGTCCTGCCTCCACAAGTTCACTGATTTCCTTGCGCGACTTCTCGTCCTGACGGCTGTCTGACGAGTCGGTCGGCGAGATGAGTATGTAGGCGGCTCCGAGCACTATCAGCACTCCGAAGTAGAAGAGGAACACCTTGCCAAGCGTGCGCCAGCGTGACCCGCCGATGACGAGCATCGACAGACTGATGCCTATCAGCAGCAGCGTGTTGGTCATGCCCTGGGTGATCAGCAGCGCACAGTAGCCCACGACTATGGTCACGGACACCCACACTCCGGGGGTCTGCAGCTCACGGTTGCGGCGGTTCTGAGTACGCGCCAGCACCAAGGCTATGCACAGCGGTGCGGCGAGTTTGATCATCTCGCTCGGCTGTATGGTGATAAACAGGTTGATGGAGCGGCGCGCGCCGTTGACCACATCGCCTGCCACCATCACGTAGCCCATCAGTGCCGCCGAAGCAAGGGCAAACGGCGGTATCCATTTGGCTATCTTGCTGTAATGCACACGCTGGAGCAGCAATATGCACACGAAGCCCAGCAGCAACGTGCCGATATGGCGTACGATGGGGGCGAACACGCCCAAAGTGCCCGAAGTGACCACTTCGCGCGACGATGCGCTGTAAAGCTCGATTATCGACACCAGCACTAAGAATATGTACACGCCCCAGATATAGGGGTCACCCTTAGCCACGGGCTTCAACTCATCCACAGCCGCCGTCCGTGGCGCAGCCTGCGCTGTCCGCGCCTCCGCCTCCTCAGGATTATATGCTACCGTAGCCATCGTTTATGAAATTTATAAGATTTATAAGTCTTATATTTTTTTATTAAATCATCTCTTTCACTGCCGCCTTGAACTTCTCTCCGCGGTCCTCATAGCTCGTGAAGAGGTCGAAGCTCGCGCAGCAGGGCGACAGCAGCACTGTATCGCCCTCCTCTGCCATCTTGCGGCACTCTGCCATCGCATCGGCAAGCGAGTCGGTGCTGACTATCTGAGGCACTTCCGCTCCGAAGAAATCCATGATTTTCTCGTTGTGGAGACCCATCGCCACTATGCCCTTGACCTTTTCGCGCACCAGAGGGAGGATTTCGCTATAGTCATTGCCCTTGTCCTTGCCGCCGAGAATAAGCACGGTGGTGCGTGACTTAGGCATACTCTCGAGTGCATACCATGTGCTGTTGACATTGGTCGCCTTGGAGTCGTTGATGTAGCGCACTCCGTCAATGACTGCCACAGGCTCTAAGCGGTGCTCCACGCCCTCGAAGTCGCCGAGAGCCTTGCTGATGACATCCTTCTTGATGTTGAGCAGGCATGCCGACAGTCCGGCTGCCATGGAGTTGTAGAGGTTGTGCAGACCGTTGAGGGCGAGGTCGGCGCGGGGCATGGTCATCGATGTGCCGGGGGTGTGGAACTCCACATCGCCCTGACCGTCGACATACGCTGCCACGTCGGGCTCTTCGGTCTCGGCAAACGGATAGCGGGCTGCCTCGGTGGTGACGTGGCGGAGCTGCTCGGTGATTACGGGGTCGTCGTTCCAGAATATGAATGCATCCTGTGGGGTGAGATTGTTGAGGATGCGGAATTTCGCGTTGACGTAGTTCTGCATCTCATGGTCATAGCGGTCGAGATGGTCGGGGGTGATGTTCATCATCACCGCTATGTTTGCCTTGAAGTCATACATGTTGTCAAGCTGGAAGCTCGACAGCTCTATGACGTAGATGTCGTGGGGCTCACGTGCCACCTGTAGGGCGAGCGAATTGCCCACGTTGCCGGCGAGGCCTACGTCAAGCCCTGCCTTGGTCAGTATGTGGTAGGTGAGCATGGTGGTAGTGGTCTTGCCGTTGCTGCCGGTGATGCACACCATGCGCGAGTCGGTGTAATATCCGGCAAACTCTATCTCGCTGACCACCTTGATACCCTTCTCGGCGATGGCGCGCATCACAGGGGTCTCGAAAGCGATACCGGGGCTCTTGACCACGAGGTCGGCATTGAGGATGCGTTCCATCGTGTGTCCGCCCTGCTCCCATTCTATCTGTTCGCGGTCGAGCATGGAGGCGTAGTGACCCGACACCTTGCCGTAGTCGCTGAGAAACACCTCCCAGCCCTTGTCCTTGCCAAGTATGGCGGCCCCTACGCCGCTCTCCCCTCCGCCGAGCACCACCAAGCGTCCAGCTTCAGGTATATTTTTGTTCTCTTTTATCAGACTCATAATATGTTATATCTCAATATATTATGTCGCAATATGTTATATCGCTGTAGGGACATGCCGTGGCATGTCCGCCAACCATAATCATCTGTTATCGTATCTTCAATGTCACAAATGTAATCGCTGCCAGGAATATCCCCACAATCCAGAAGCGTATCACTATCTTCGACTCGGGAATCGCCTTGAGCGGTGCCTGGAGCAGCGCGTCTATCCCGGCATTGCCCTGCTTCTGGAAATGATGGTGCAGGGGTGTCATCTTGAATATGCGCTTGCCGGTGCCGCTGCGACGCTTGGTAATCTTGAAATATGCCACCTGAAGCATCACCGACAGGTCCTCCACGAAGAATATTGCACAGAGGATGGGTATCAGCAGCTCCTTGTGGATCAGGATGGCAAACACGGCGATGATGCCGCCGATGGTCAGCGATCCCGTATCGCCCATGAACACCTGAGCCGGGTAGGCATTGTACCACAGGAAGCCTATCAGCGCACCGATGAATGCCGCCATGTACACCACCAATTCACCCGAATCGGGCACATACATGATGTTGAGATACGACGCATACACGATGTTGCCGCCGAGATATGCCATGATGGCAAGGGCTACTCCGATGATGGCTGATGTGCCGGTGCAGAGCCCGTCAAGTCCGTCAGTGAGGTTGGCACCGTTGCTTGTGGCGGCTACGGCTATGATGGTCACGAGGATAAACACTATCCAACCGCCCGTTGCGGCATACGGACCCATCCATTGGGTCAGCCAGTCATAGTTGAAGTTGTGGTCCTTGACAAACGGCAGGGTCGTGACTGTCTCCTTGACGTTTTCGGGCTTGTATGTGATCAGCTCGGTGCCGTCAGTCTGGGTCTCGGTGGCTACGTTCTCGCGTATCACTATGTCGGGGCTGCCGAGCATGGTGAAGCCCACAATCAGTCCCAGTCCCACCTGACCGATGATTTTGTACTTGCCTTTCATACCCTCCTTGTTGTGGCGGCGTATCTTCAGGTAGTCGTCCAGACCGCCTATCAGCCCCATCCACACGGTGGCTATGATCATCAGCAGCATGTAGATGTTGCTCAGATTGCCCACAAGGAGCGTCGACACGAGTATGGCTACGATGATGATGATGCCGCCCATGGTGGGTGTGCCGGTCTTGCTCATCTGCCCCTCGATGCCAAGGTTGCGCACGATTTCGCCCACCTGCATCTTCTGGAGACGCTCTATGATTTTCTGTCCGAAAGCCATGGCTATGAACAGCGACAGAAGCAATGCCAGCCCGGAGCGGACGGTCAGATAGTCCATCAGTCGGGCTACGGTGGTGCCAAACAGGTCGTATTGCTCAGATAGATAGTACAGCATGTCGTGGTCAGTCTTGCGGTTTTTGCGATGCGAATATGTCAAGCACTACCTCGCGGTCGTCAAAGTGGTGCTTTACGCCCTTGACTTCCTGATAGTCTTCGTGTCCCTTGCCGGCTATGAGCACCACATCGCCCTTCGCTGCCATGCGGCATGCCTCGGTGATGGCTTCGCGGCGGTCGGTGATGCTGACGGTGTGGGTCTTGGCTTCGGCATCCAGCCCGGCTTCCATGTCACGGAGTATCTCCTCAGGGTCTTCAAAGCGGGGGTTGTCGCTCGTCAACACCACGAAGTCGCTGCGCATGGCTGCCTCTTTTGCCATGATGGGACGCTTGCCCTTGTCGCGGTTGCCTCCGGCTCCCACTACGGTGATGATGCGCCCTGAGGTACCTACTACCTCGCGTATGGCGTTGAGTACGTTGATGACGGCATCGGGTGTATGGGCGTAGTCGACTATGGCGGTATAGCCCAATGGGGAGTGCACAGACTGGAAACGCCCTGCCACAGGTACCAGACGGCTCATGTTGACGAGCACTTTTTCGGGATCCCAGCCCAGCAGCACGCATGCGCCGTAGACTGCGGTAAGATTATATGCGTTGAAGCGTCCGGTAAACATGGTCTCGACCTCCCTGCCGTTGATGCTCAGGAGCATGCCGTCCAGTCGGCTCTCCACTATCTTGGTGGTGAAGTCGGCGACGGTGCGGAGCGAATAGGTGTGGCGCGTAGCCATGGTGTTCTGCAGCATGACCATGCCGGTCTTGTCGTCGATGTTGGTAAGCGCGAACGAATGGCGCGGCAGTCCGTCGAAAAACGACTTTTTGGCTGCCAGATATGCCTCTACTGTCTTGTGGTAGTCGAGATGGTCACGGGTGAGGTTGGTGAAGATGCCCCCCGCAAATTCCAGTCCAGCTATGCGGTGCTGCTCGGCGGCATGGCTGCTGACCTCCATGGCGCAGTAGGTGCATCCGGCATCGACCATGCGGCGCAGCAGGGCGTTGATGGTGATTGCGTCGGGGGTGGTCTGGTGAGCCTCGACCTTTTCTTCGTCCACGAGGTTGACCACGGTGCTCAGAAGCCCGGCTTTGTGTCCCATCAGACGCGCCATCTCGTAGATGAGCGTGGCGGTGGTGGTCTTGCCGTTTGTGCCGGTCACGCCCACAAGGCGCAGCGCAGCCGAGGGGTTGTCATACCAGGCGGAGGCGATGTAGCCGAGAGCCACATGGCTGTTGGGCACTTTGATGTAGGTGACGCTCGACTCACGCGTTGATGGCACATCCTCGCACACCACGGCTGATGCGCCTGCCGCCACTACCTGCGGTATGAAGCTGTGGCCGTCGGCATTGGTGCCTCTGACAGCCACAAACAGAGCTCCGGGACCTGCCTCCCGTGAGTCAAACGTGATCTTGGAAATCTCGCGGGTGGTATCGCCCGAAAGCTCCTCTATGATAAGTGATGATATCAGTTCCGATAACCGTTTCATTATCTCTTGCTTTATATATCTTATACGATTTATTCGACTTATAGACGGCTTATTTCAACGTCAACGCCACCCGCGTCCCTGCCTTGGCAGGTGTCCCCGCGGCAGGCACTGAAGCTATCACGCATCCTGTGCCGCTGTGGCTGACATTGTACCCGGCTGATTCAAGCGAGGCGATAGCGGAGCGCAGATCCATACCGATGACACTCGGCACATGCCCGGCGCGTGTCTCGCCCGACGGTGTGCGGAGCACACGCAGCTGTCCGCTGATGCCGAATGCGTCACGCAGCTGCTGGCGGCGGTCGTTGCCCACACCGGCTGCGAGCCTCGGCACATCGCCGTGGGGCTCCTCGGCATGATAGTCGGAGTTGTCACCGAGCATGCCGCGCGAATACATCTTCATGGCGATGTTGCGCATGATCTGCCCGGAGGTCAATGCGGCTCCGAGCCAGTTGACCTTGGGTGCGCAGGTCAGCACGATGCAACTGTATTTGGGCTTGTCGGCAGGGAAGTAGCCGCAGAAGGTCAGTCGTTTCTTCGAGGTGACATACTGACCGTTTTCGATCATGTACGATGTCCCAGTCTTGCCGGCAAGTGCTACATAATCGTTTTGCAGCGAGCGTCCAGTCCCGTGCTTGCCCCACACCACGCGCTTGAGCATGTCGCGGAGTATGGCTGCGTTTTCACGCGAGCAGATGCGGTCTTTGATATACGAAACAGGCAGCACGGAGTCTATGCCAAGCTCCTGGTTGATGAGCCGCTTGAACAGGCGCGGACGCACAAATGCGCCGTCGTTGGCTATAGCGTTGTAGAGCGCGAGGGTGTAGAGCGGCGGTATCTCGGTGGCGTAGCCGAAGCACTGACGCGACAGCACCAGTCTGCCTCCGCGGTTGGATGGCACGGAGTCGATGCGCGGCACTGTCTCGCCTGAGATACCGGTGTGCATCGGCTTGAGGAAACCGAGCTCTTTGATGCGCGAGTAGAATTCGCCCGGGTTGGCTTCGAAATGGCGGGTGATGATGCGTGTCATGGCGATGTTTGACGACTGCTCGAGCACTTCGCGCACTTTGAGCGATGTGGTGGCATGGCTGTCGGTTATGGGACGTCCCATATACATGCACTTACCGGTGGGTATCACCTCGTCAAGGTCGGTCACTACTCCTTCTTCAAGTGCTATCAGCATCGATAGGGTCTTGACCACCGAGCCTGGCTCATAGCCGAGCACGGCGCGGTTCATAGCCTCTATGTAGTTGCCCCCGAGGGGGTTCTTCTCCAAGTTGGATATCGCCTTGATATCGCCAGTCTCCACATCCATCAGCACCGCCACGCCCCAGTCAGCCTGTACGTATGACAGGATGGAGTTCAATTCGTTTTCCACGATGTCCTGCATGTTGATGTCGATGGTGGTGACCACATCGTAGCCGGGGACGGCTTCGGTCTTTGCCCAGTTGACTATGCCGTGGGTCAGTGCCTTCTTCTCGGCTACGCCGGGCACTCCGTAGAGCAGGGAGTCGAGGGCGCGTTCGAGTCCGCTGATGCCGTGGACTTCGCTGCACTCGGCTGTCTGCCCGACCTTGCCGACGCTTCGGCGCGCCATGTCGCCGTAGGGGTTGGTGCGGCGGCGGGTGGTCTCGCTGTAGAGTCCGCTGCGGTTACGGCTCAGGTCGCCGAAAAAGGGCATCTGCTTGACCTTCTGCACATCGGCATGTGACAGGTTGGCGAGCAGGCGGAAGCTGCGCGGACGCTTGTCCTTGGGCTTCGACAGCGGTTTGAGAAGCATGTCGCGCCACTGCGTGGCTGTCTTGGGCGGAAACTCCTTGGCGAGGGCTGTGGCAAGCTCGCCTACATGCTTGCGCAGACTGTCCTCGGCAAACTGCTCTGTGCGGTAGTCGATGCGCAGGGTGTAGAAGTTGAGGTTGGTGGCAAGCACGCTGCCGTCGGCGGCGAGGATGTTGCCGCGTTCAGGATGGATGACGGTGCGCTTGTCAAGGATTTCCTTGGCTTTCTCGTTCCACTTCTCGGCGGTGAAAACCGACGTGTCCATCACCTTCGACATGATGGTGGCGGAGAAAAGCAATATCAACGCTATGACCACGGCATAGCGGAGGAGGATGGTGCGTTTGCCTGACTTCTTCATCGGTCTTCGGTTATCTTGAATGGTGGACGGGTCTGTACACTAAGCCCCAGGTCGAGGCTGTCGATGAGGGTCTGCATGGCGCTTTCGCGTGTGCGGCTCATGTAGACGCTCTTGGCGCGGATGCGCTCGGTCTTGACCAGCTCCAGTTCCTTGTTGAGGGCGCGGATCTCCTCCATGGAGGTCTGGCAGTAGTATTTGTTGGTGATATAGAGCAGCAGAAACAGCACCACCAGCGCAGTGATGCCCCAGTGGCGGCGGAAAAATTCCGCACTGATGACCTGGCCGTGGGTCACACGGCGCACGTAGCCCAGAGGGGTGGTATATGATGGCTGACCGTCTTTCTGCGACATTGCTGCTGATGGATGAATCTGTTTATCGTGATGCTGGATGTTGGGTAATGAGATGGTTAATCCATGTCGACGCGCTCGGCTACGCGGAGCTTGGCTGAGCGACTGCGCGGGTTGGCTGCCACTTCCTCCTCCGAGGCGGTGATGGGCTTGGATGTGATGAGTTTCCACGGGGTGCGGCGGCGGCCATAGAAGTCCACGTCGTCTTTACCCTCAACGTTGCCGGTGCGCATGAAGTTCTTGACCATGCGGTCTTCGAGGCTGTGGTAGGTGATGATGGCGAGGCGGCTGCCGGGGCGGGTCACCTTGAGGGTGGAGTCAAGCAGGCTGCGCAGAGCGCCCATCTCGTCGTTGACTTCGATGCGGAGTGCCTGGAACACGCATGCCAGGTCTTTCTTCTCCCTCTTGGGGTTCATCATCGGCGACACGACATCGAGCAGATCCTGCACGGTGACAAACGGCGCGTTCTGACGGGCTCGGTCTATGGCACGCGCTATGCGCGGAGCGTCCTTAAGCTCTCCGTAGAGCCGCAAGATGTCGGTCAGACGCTCGGTGGTGGCGGTATTGAGCAGTTCGGCTGCCGACAGGGCTGCCGCCTGGTTCATACGCATGTCAAGCGGACCGTCAGCACGGAACGAGAAACCCCTCTCGGCGGCATCGAAGTGATGAAACGACACGCCCAAATCTCCAAGCAGACCGTCCACCCACTCCACGCCCTCATAGCGGAGGTAGTTGGTCAGATAGCGGAAGTTGCCGTGGATCATCGTCAGCCTGTCGTCGGCAGGGGCGTTGGCTATCGCCTCGGCGTCCTGGTCGAAGGCGCAGAGCCGTCCCGACGGCGACAGCAGCCCGAGGATGGCGCGGGAATGCCCTCCGCCACCGAAAGTCACATCGACATACGTCCCGTCAGGTCTGATATTCAGCCCTTCAAGTGCCTGCGGCAGCAGTGCCGGTATATGGTAAGGAACGTCGGTCATGATGCGTCTGCGATGGGTTAAAATTGTGGTTATCGGATATAGTACCTTGGAGTTGGTAAAGTTACGAAGTTTTTCAAAGAATTTACGAAACTAAACTCAATTATTTTTCAACATTTTTATCCAAATTATCAACCGCCGCCCCGCGGCACACTCAACCGTCTGTCAATCAACACCAACCCACCCCTCCCCTCGGTATTTACATTTGCAAATATATCCAGGGGTGTTGCAAGCCCGCAATATTGTAGGGACATGCCGTGGCATGTCCGCCACGTACACAAAAAATGCCATCTCCTGGGACGCGGACATGCCACGGCATGTCCCTACACGCTGCTGAATTTGAAATACTCCCACACTCTCCTCCTCGGATCACCCTTCTGATGGTCAATACACCCGCGAGGCGAGCTGGGCGAGGGAGCGGTCGGTCTCGAACGCCCAGGGGTCGGAACGGATGACGTAGAGCCCGATGGCGCGGGTCATCAGGATGTCGTCGTGGTAGCCGCGGCGCGCGCCGTAGCTGCCGGTGGCGCGCCGCTCGTAGGTGAGCAGTTCGTTGCATGCCTCGCCGTCGCGCTCGATATAGGTGCCGTCACGCACCTCGGCTATGAGGGTGGTGATGACGAGCTGCTTGGTAGCCATGTTGGTGTGGAAACCGATGCGGCTCTCCATGTTCTGACGGGCTGCCTCGCGCACACGGCGGCGGTAGATGCGAGGATACTCCATGTTGACGCGCTCGAGCAGATAAAGCGCCTGTCCGCCGGACGACACGTCCTGCTCATAGCTGTTGCTCTCCACCACAAGGAGGGCTTCGCAGTAGTAGCGCGCCAGTTGCAACGCCTTCTCTGCCAGCAGGTCATGGTCGATGTGACCGCGCCACTGCGCCACGATCTCCGGCACGTGGGTACGGCTGTCGGTCTTGAGCACGGCTATTACGGAGTAGTCTGACGTGTCGGAGCGGCCACCGACATCCACTACTGCCACATACGACACGTCGGGGTCGTCGGGCTGCGGACGCTCCCATATCTTGAGCGCACCGCGCGGGTCGGCGATGATGCGGACATCTCCGTGGTGCGGAGCAGCCACCAAGGGCGCGGCTATCTCACCGACAAGCAGGGGATTGCGGCAGCCCTCGCGCAGACGCTCCACAGCCTCGCGGCAGAACACGTCATTGCCGGTGTTGACAAACGCCTCGATGTCGTCCGAGGGATACTCTGCCATCATGGCTCGGTGTGACGACATCTCCCTGCGCTTGGCGTGGTACCACGCTATCTGCCCCAGCGTCAGCCCCATATCTTCCCACAGGTGCATCTCGTAACCGTCCATCTGGCGGATGACGCGCTCCTTGGCGTCGTCATCGGCTAGGGGCAGCTCATAGATCTCGATCTCATACCATGGCACGAACACCGGCCTGTAGGCACTCTCGCCAGCCTTGGCGCGCAGCCACTCGGTGTGGAAATAGTTGCCCACACCGTTGGCTGTGCTCTCCAAGGCTATGACGGTCAGCGGCTGGAGGGGTATGCCGGAGCACACGGAGCGTATGAAGTCCTCGGGCGAACGCTGGTTGGTGTCGCGCCAGAACGCCACCTCGCTCAGGTGAGCCATGGCGATGTCGTTGCCGCGCGCCGCCTCCTGGCTCTCGCACGACCCGAGGGTCACGCGGCACTCGCGCCCGGAGATGACACGCGTGTTGAGACTCCTCTCGTAGCTGTTGAATTGCGGAGGCTCGTCATACGCCCAATAGTTGGTGGGATAGTTGCGGAGCATGCGCGAATACATGCCGCGGATGGCAGCGGAGGTGTCTTTGACATGGGCGCAGATAAACGAATGCCAGTTCTCGCGGTGCATGATCTGTATCCACGCCATATACATCTGTATCAGCGTGGAGCCGCCCCACTGGCGCGCCTTGAGCATGATGATGCGTATAGGCTCGCCCTTGCGGCGCTGCTCCTCCATCGCGACAAGAGCCTTGCGCTGCGGACGGTTAAGCACAAACGGCACATACGTCCCGGTCTGCTTGTCGCGTATCTGGACGCATGTGCGGCACCAGAACGCGAAGTCATGGCGCATGCGCGCTCGGTTGCTCACGTCAGTCGAGGTGCTGGCGCGCCACTCGGGGTCGGCAAACACCTCATCGGGCATATCTTCGGCGCGGGCACGGAGCCCCTCGTTCTCGCGGTCTATGCGGCGGGTGCGGTCCTCGGCTATCATCTCGCGGATGCGCTGCGGCGTCAGCACCTCCGCCCCTCCATTCATCTCCTCCATATCGGCAATCAGTATTAGTGTAACTTCTACCGCAAAATTACCCTCGCCCTCCCCTCTCCCTCATGCGAAAACGTCAGCACCATCTGTAGGGACATGCCGTGGCATGTCCGCATCCCAGGCGGTCACATTTCGCCAATTTGTAGGGACGCGGCGTGCCGCGTCATCAAACGCAACACGCATCGCCAAAGCCTGAAAAGGCGCGGCATAGCCGCGGCGCGAGCAATAGCCACATGCAAGCAGACCGTCAGGTCTGCGCGGCTTGTGGTCAGATGCCATCCCACCATATTCCGGCGGCGTTAGCTGCCGGGGCAAAACCATAGACGACTGCCCCGGCAGCTAACGCCGCCGGATTGATTTTCCTTCCGTTTTCCACAAGCTGCACAAGCCTAAAGGCTTGCTTGCATGTGGCTACTGCTCCCCTCGCGGCTAACACCGCGAGCGATAAAACCCCTTCACAGGTGCATGAAGCGGTCGAGGCGCGCCATGCAGCGGCGTTTCTGGTCGAGGTTGGGGTGCACATAAAGATTCATCGTGGTCGACACGCTGGAGTGCCCGAGGATGACGCTGACGGTCTTGTAGTCACACTGCTCCTCTATGCACCGCGTGGCAAACGTGTGGCGCAGCCCGTGGAACACAATCTGTGGGATGCCGAGCCGCTTGAGCAGCCTGACGAACACGTCACGGTATGACCGCGGTTCCTTGGGTCGGATGCCGTCACCGACCACATAGCAGCTGCCGCACTGCTGCTGCGCCCTGACGCTCCGCAACGCATTGAGCAGAATCGGCGAGACCGGTATGTCACGGTTGGATGTGCGCGTCTTGGGAGTGGATACATAACGCTCGGTGACGCTGGTCTCGCAATTATATATGCGCCCCACAGTGCCCCTGACCGATATGACACGGTGGGTCATGTCCACCTGCTGCCAGCGCAGGGCACACACCTCGCCGATGCGCAGCCCCGTGCACAGAGCCAGCATGACACCTATATTCTGCGTCGTTGGATGCTCCGACAGCTCCCTCAGCAACTTGCGGTGGTGTGTCCGCGACAGCACCGGCAGCTGCCGGCTCGCCGTCTCGGTGGGATACACCACATCCCACGGCTCGAATCTGAATATGCCGTGCTTGGCACCGAATTTCGCCACCGATTTCAGCACCGCCATCATGTCCTGCACCGTCTTGCGGCTGAGTCCATCCCTTAGCCTGTCAAATACAAACTGCTGTGCGTCATCCTCCGTAATCATCTCGGCATCGCCGAACGCGGGCAGCAGGTGCGTCTTGAGTATCAGCGTATAGGCACAGTAAGTCTAATACTTGACCACATCGCGCTTGCTCTCTTTCCACAGCGCAGCCACCTCATAAAATCTCTTGTTACTCATATCCACAAAAAAATTAAAAAGTTCCCTGCGAAAATATCCCTTTTCCCCCAAAAACGCACATCCCACCCCACTCTAAAGCCACGTCGGAGACGTGGCCTTCCCGTTCAGCGCTGCGTATCAGCCGAAGGTATTGCATGACCCATCAAATGTGGTCATGACACCTATTGATGTAGGGACATGCCATGGCATCTCCGCATCCACAGTCCGAAGTTTAAAGGCTGTTTTCGGAAGCGGCATATAGAATATGTCGGCTAAAAATTGGCTAAAAATTGTCGGTATATTTGAAAATATGTGAATTTGTTTATAATTTTGCAATGTCGGTTAGCCCAGAGGGGCAGACCGTAATTACATACATAAAGAACGTTTCATGGCGTTTGTCTTCTACCCTTAAAATTCTCGCAAAATTTCAAGACAGAGAAGATGAAGCAACTAAAGAACCGTTCGCGCTGAGTGTTGGATTATTCCAGTCTCTGGCTGCCATGTCTGCCCCTTGAAAAAAGGCGCAGCATCGCAGGTATATAGAGGCGTATTCCATACTTCAAGGCGTGGGCTGACTGACGTTGCTTATCCTCTGTCGATGGCAATGCGAGAAGCCTTAAGGGTAGGATAAGCAAAATGATGCAGATCCCGCCTTTTTTGTGTATGTACATGTCGTAACCACCATTTCTACACGCATGCGGTGAGGGATCGGCCGCACACCCCCAAAGTTGCCCCCGACACATATACAGGGAGAGACCAATCATGAAACACAGAACGATCCTATTACTCGCAGCGAGCGTAGCGCTGTCGTGCATGACGACGGCACACGCCCAGAAAAAAGACCCCAACCCGAAGAAGTTTGAGAGAGCGCAGGCACGAAAAATAGAACCCGAAGTACGCACTTTCGTGACTCCGCAAATCTTCGACATGAAGATGCTCAGCAACACCCGCGAGACTTACGGTCCCTACTATTTCCCCCTTGACCAAGCCATCGGGAACACTCTGATCGGGGAAATCCGCAACGATGAGATGCGCGCCCTCTACCGTGCCTGTCAGGAAGCCGATGCCGATGCGATAATAGAGCCGCTGTTTGACTCCTATACCTATGAGAAGGATGCAAAAATGCTCATTGTGGAACTTTCGGGATACCCTGTCAAGTATGTCAATTTCCGTCCTGCATCCAAATCCGAAATCGACATGATAGGGGTGGTATATCCCACGGCAAAGACCTCGGTATCTGTTTCGTCGGACAACGCTTCGGATGACAAGCAGAAGAACACTGGCATCACCAAATAAACACGTTCGTCTTTAAATTCAATAATTTCCACCAATCAAACCCGTGTACGGATTCGGACGTCCGTGCACCACTAACCAACACTTTTCTTATGAAAAAACTTTGTATCATCGCAGCAGCTGTCACCATGGCAGTGACAGCCTCGGCGCAGGTAATGGACTCCTATTCCTACAGCAAGTCCAAAAGCAACACCATGTGGTATGCCCGCATAGGCATGGGCATCGACAACCTTTCAGGAGGCAAGATGGTAAGCGACCTCAACAAGGACAACGAGTACACCGAATACTCCTTCGGCAGCCGTGCGGGGCTGGAAGTCGACTTCGGCTTCCAGAAGTCCATCAAGGACTTCGGACTCTACTGGGGCATGGAGCTCGGCATCGGCACCCGCGGTGCCTCCTACAAGGAGAAGGACAAGGACGACGGCGACTGGACCGAGGGCAAAGGCACCGCGTGGAACGTTAAGTACTCCCCCTTCACCTTCGGCTACAAGTACTCCGTGACCGACGACCTCAAGATTGACGCGCATATCGGAGCTTTCGTGAGCTACGACTTCGCCGGAAAGAAGATGAAATTCGAGGACAGTGACGGCGACACATGGGACAAGGACTTCGATGACCTCCACTGGGACTATCTGGCTGTGGACGCAGGCATGCAGATAGGTGCCGGCGTATGGTTCAAGCGTTTCAATCTCGACTTCACCTACCAGCGCGGTTTCGTGCCGATGTTCAAGCCCACCGTCACCACCTACACCTACAACAGCCACGGCTATTACACCAGCTCCAGCAGCGAGGAATACAGCCTCTGCTCAAGCAACTTCATGATACGTCTCGGCGTGGCTTTCTGAGAGATTATCTGAATCATAATAATAATGGATGAGACGGCAGACGTGGACATCAACCTGCGACAAGGCGAAACCCCACGTCTGCCGCTTTTAAAAAAACATGATAACTACCGATGACTCAAAAAAGACATATACGCACACTCACTGCCACCGTACTCATCGCACTGGCGGCAGTCGCATTATCTCCTGATGCGTCAGCCCTTAAAATCAAGTTCAAACGCACGGAAAAGCCCAAAACCGACCTCGCCCAGTGGGCAGATTCGGCATCGCTGCCGTCAGCCGACAGCCACGGACGCCCGATATTCTACCCGGTCAACAAAGCCGACGCCGACAGCGCGGCTACAGTCACATGCACCTTAGAAGCCGGCGGGCTCCCTGCCGACAAGATCTTTTTCGCCGCCCTGGTCTATGCGGTCGACAATCTCAATGAGGAAGCTCAAGAACAGATCGTCTCTACGGACTATCCGTCACGGACATTCACCATCCTCCTCCACACGACGCAAGGCTCAAGCTCATCGGAGACCACCCACAACCGCTCCCTCACAGTGACCGCCCTTGACGGCAAAATCCAGTGTACCACCGACGGCATCTCGGTGCGTTACCGCGAAAAGGGTCTGATACCGCGCACCGTACAGTTAGACAAGCTGCATCCCGAGTCCAGCGACCGCCACAAGGGACTTGTCACAGAGTTTTCGCAGGTCAATTCGGCATACGTCCATGACATGGCTGCATATGCCGCTACCCGTGGCGACATCTCCGTCACACATATCTCCGAGATACGTGACAGGAATGCGACAGAAGGGATGACGACAGATGAGGTGAAACTCGCCAAAGGGCTTCCGCTCGAGACAAGGAAATCAGGCACGAAACTGCGCTGGATTTACGGCAATGACGATATAATAGTCTTTACAGACGGGAAAGTTTCGCGCATCGTAAGCCGCTGATCCTCAGTCGCGGTGCATCAGGATGGGGAGGTGGAGGGAGTAACGGAGGGCGAGAACGCGCAGGAGGATGACTACGGCGGCGCATGCCAGCGGGGGGATGATGGCGGGGGCGACGAGGGAGGCGAGCCAGTAGACCACCGCCCCGGCTATGCAGGCTGTGGCGTAGAGGTCTTTGCGGAATATGATGGGCTCTTCGTTGATGAGGATATCGCGGATGACTCCGCCGAACGCTCCGGTGATGACGCCCATGATGCCGGCGACCCACATCGGGTAGCCGAAATGGAGAGTCTTCTCGATGCCTATGACGCAGAACAGGGCGAGACCCACGCTGTCAAACATCAGCAGTATCCGCTCCCTGCGGACGAGGAACGTGCGGAAGACAATCACCGCCGCCAGCGACAATGCTGTCACGGCGAGATACCACCATGTCTCCATCCAGAAGACGGTACAGTCAAGCAGCAGGTCGCGCAGGGTGCCGCCGCCGATGGCTGTGACGAGTCCGACGGTGTACGCGCCGAACCAGTCGAAATTCTTTGTGGCGGCGAGGCGTATGCCGCTGATGGCGAAGGCTATCGTGCCTATGACCTCGATGACGAATAGGAAGGTGGTTTGGAGGGTGTCAGAGTCCATTGCAGGGATGCGTGTTTTTCCGCACGGCAAGCCGTGCGCACGGTGACGAAAGGTATTGAGAATGGTATTTATGTGACAGCCCGCGATTCGTCGTGGGACGGGAATCGCGGGCTGGTCATGGTGAGCTTTCAGTTGTGGGTGCCGATTACTTGCGGATACCAAGCTCCTTGCGTGCGATGATGGCACGGTAGCGGTTGATATCCTTGCGGATGAGGTAATCGAGCAGACGGCGGCGCTTACCTACGAGAGCCTTGAGCGCGCGCTGTGTAGTGAAATCCTTGTGGTTCTTCTTGAGGTGCTCGGTCAGGTGAGCGATGCGTACTGAGAAGAGGGCGATCTGAGCTTCGGGGCTGCCGGTATCGGTCTTGCCGCTGCCGAATTCCTCAAAAATCTTGACTTTGTCGTCAGAGCTTAAGTGCATTTCTTTTGGAAATTAAGATGTTAGTAAAATAATGTTGACCTTGCTCCCGCAGCGCTGCCAAAAGAGCCATTGCTGCCACAGTGGTCAAATCCGCCGCAAAGTTAACACATTAATTCCGAATATGCAACATCATTGCAGCCAATCGGCTCAGAGGTACACCTTGGTGACGGAGTTGCCCTGACGGCGGATGTAGAGACCGCTCTGGGGGTTGTCGACTCTGACGCCCTGGAGGTTGAAGTATTCCACAGGAACATCTGCGTCATCTGCTGCGGCGACATCGTCGATGCCGAGCGACACGTCGGTGTAATCGCCATATACTATGCGTGTGTCGGGGAAATATTCGTCGTCGTCAAAGCTGTAGATTGACAAGATGATCTCCGTGGGGTTGCCTTTGGCATCGTAGGTGATGTCGTATTTCTCGCCCATGATGAGTTCAAAATCACCGCCGTCATAAGCCTCCTTGAGTTCATCCGAAACCACATTGCCGTACGAGTCGCACATGATGGTCTCCACCGACTGGTATGTGGGGGAGGCAGTGACATTACCCTCGTAGTCGAAATATTCTGTATCGGTGATGCGCTTGCTGCCATTGGCATCAATGGTCTCCACCTGACTCACGAGACCCACCTCAGAGGGGTCGGCATAGGTGCTCTTGAGCAGATAGTCATCAGGGTTGGCGGCTGAATACTCCACAAACACGTGTCCGTCAAGTTCGTCTTCGTAATAGACGCTATACTGCTTGACACGGTTAGCTCCGCTGAGCAGCTCGTTGATATGGGTGGTCATCTGACCGTCGGTAGCGTCCCACACGATGTCACGGTATGAAAGGTCCTCGTCAAGCTCCCAAGCCTCGTCGGCACCGCTGTAGTTGGTGTAGTAGTCAAACCGATCAGCCTTGCCGGTGGCTGCGTCATAGCTCCATACCGACTTGTATGCAGGGAGCATGTCGTCGCCGAGGGGGAGCGACTTCACTATCATCGTGATATGGTTGGAGGCATTGCGTGTGATGTCGTTTTTCTCGCAATAGTGGTTCTTGACCCACTCTCCCTCCATCCAGCTATAGCCGAGGCGCTGGGTATAGAAGTCGGTCACGATGGGGTCGTAGACATATGTACGCTTCTCGGAATTCTCGGTCACGCCCTCCTCGGTATATGTGGTCAGGATAGATGTAACCATGTCGTTCCGGTCATATGTCCTGACGGTGGTAGAGATCACGCCGTCCTCATCAAACGACTCCTCTATATTGTTGCCGCGGTTGTCATATTTGAAGTTCACGGTGCCCATCTCGTCCCAGTCCTCGCCGTTATACATATATTCGGTCTGGCTTGCCGGACGCCACACTTCGGCTTTTGCAGCAGCCACAGCGAGACGACGGCTTCCGTCAGGACGGGCAGTCACGGTCACAGCCTTGTCGGCATGCCTCTTTGACACAAAACGCTGGTGGGCGTCAGCTGCGGTAGCTCCTACGGCGCAGCACAATGCGATGATGTAAAGTTTCTTCATTGAACAAAAAATGGATTATTAGTGATTGGTATTCGCGCAAATGTAATAAAATTTGGCAAAAACAGCAACTTTTGCAACTTTTTAGATGCATCAGACAACAAAATCAGTTATTTCATGCCGACAGAGCCGATGTCATGGAAAAGTGGTAACTTTGCCCACGGAAACACACACATTTTTTTATTCACGACCAAAATATCAAATAACAGGATATGTCGACCAATACTACTGACAACAAACGGAAAGTGACCACGGCGCGGTTTGCCGAGATGAAGGCACGCGGCGAGAAAATAGCCATGCTGACCGCCTATGACTACTCGATGGCGAAACTCATCGACGAAGCAGGGGTGGACGCGATACTCGTGGGCGACAGCGCGTCAAATGTGATGGCAGGCAATGTCACGACTCTGCCCATCACCCTCGACCAGATGATCTACCACGCCCAGAGCGTCAGCAAGGGTGTCAACCGCGCCTTGGTGGTGTGCGACATGCCGTTCGGCTCCTATCAGGGCAACCCGCTGGAGGCTCTGGCATCGGCGGTGCGCATCATGAAGGAGAGCGGTGCGGAGGCTGTCAAGCTTGAAGGAGGCGCGGAGATACGCGAGTCGATAGAGCGGATACTCAGCGCGGGCATCCCCGTGATGGGGCATCTCGGGCTCACTCCGCAGAGCATCAACAAGTTCGGCACGTACAATGTCCGCGCCCGAGCCGAAGCTGAGGCTGAGAAACTGATAGCCGACGCCCATCTGCTCAAAGACCTGGGCTGCTTCGCCCTCGTGCTCGAGAAGATACCTGCCGAGCTTGCCACACGCGTCAGCAGCGAACTGACCATCCCCACCATAGGCATCGGAGCCGGTGGCGGCACCGACGGCCAGGTGCTCGTCATGCACGACATGCTCGGCATCAACAAGGGCTTCTCGCCCCGTTTCCTGCGCCGCTACGCCGAGGTGGGCGACATCATCGGCGATGCCGTCAGCCATTATGTCAGCGATGTCAAGAGCAGCGATTTCCCCAACGAGTCAGAACAGTACTGACACGGGATTTGCTAAATGATATTTTAACATGAACGTAGGGACGCGGCGTGCCGCGTCATCAAACGCGATACCCCTCGCCTGATACGATGACGCGGCACGCCGCGTCCCTACTAAATGATAAAAGGACAGCGTCTATGACATTCTCCCTTTCAAGATACAAGGCGATACTGTCGCTGGGGCTGCCCATCCTCGTGGGGCAGGTGGGCATGATCATCGTGGGGTTTGCCGACACCACGATGGTGGGGCACTACAGCACCAACGCCCTGGCGGCAGCATCGTTTGTCAACAATCTCTTCAACGTGGCGATTCTCGCCTGTCTCGGCATGACGATGGGCATCACCCCGCTCGCCGGCGCGCTGTTCTCGCAGAAACAGTATAGCCGCGTGGGCGAGCTTATACGCAACGCTGTGCCGGTCAACCTAATCTTCTCGTTGTTGCTGATGGGGATAATGACCGTGGTGTATCTCAACCTCCACCGCCTGGGGCAGCCGGAGGAGCTGCTGCCGATCATCCGTCCCTACTTCATCATCTACCTGGTGGGTATGCTCCCTGTCATAGGGTTCAACATATGGGCGCAGTGGAGCTACGCTATCAACCGCACACGCATGCCGATGTGGATCATCCTCGCCTGCAATGCGCTCAACATCCTGGGCAACTACCTGCTCATCTACGGCAACTGGGGCTTCCCCGAACTGGGGCTTACAGGTGCCGGCATAGCCACTCTGGTGGCGCGGACGGCGTCGGCTGCTGTGATCATCTCGGTGTTTTTCGTCAAGAAAGAATACAAGGAGTATGCCCGGGGCTTCATCCGCTCGGCTTTCAGAGGCTCTATAATCAGGCGTGTCACAAACACCTCGTGGCCCGTGGCGTTGCAGATGACCTTCGAGAGCGGATCGTTCACGGCAGCCGCAGTGATGGTGGGCTGGATAGGAGCCGTGGAGCTGGCATCGTTTCAGGTGATAGTCATCACGGGTACGCTCGGCTTCTGCGTGTACTACTCCATGGCGGCAGCCGTAGCCGTCATAGTCAGCAACGAGGCTGGACTCGGCAACCGCCGCGGCATGCGCGAGACGGCGTTCGCGGGCTACCACATACTGCTCGCGCTGGCGGCAGCGGCAAGCCTGTTTTTCATCTTCGGCAGCCATCAGCTCATCCGCTTCTTCACCGAAGATCCCTTGGTGGAAGCATGCGCCCTGTCGCTGATATTCCCGCTGGTGCTCTACCAGCTGTGCGACGCCACGCAGATATGCTTTGCCAACTCCCTGCGAGGCACCTCGCATGTGATGCCTATGGTGGGCATCTCGTTTCTGAGCTACGTCATCATCGGCATACCTGCCACATATATCCTCGGCTTCCCTGCCGGCATGGGGCTTTACGGCATCATGCTCAGTTTTTCAGTGAGCCTGTTTGTGGCGGCGGTGCTGTTTTTCTACTACTTCATGCGCACCACGCGCCCCAAGGCACTATGATACGACACATAATCCTCCCTCTCCTGCTCATCGTGGCATGCTGCACCCCTGTGCATGCCGCCGACTCGCTGCGGCTCGGCAACGAGCGTCCGGAGCTGTATCTGCCCCTGCTTCAGGGGAAGAAGGTCGGACTGCTGAGCAACCATACCGGCATAGACCGCGACAGCGTCCACACCCTCGACAAGCTGCTGGCGGCGGGTGTCAACGTCACCACACTGTTTTCGCCCGAGCACGGCTTCCGTGGCGATGCCGATGCCGGGCAGAAGGTGGCAAGCGCCACCGACAGACGCACGGGGCTGCCGGTCATATCGCTCTACGGCGCGAAATCGCTGCCGCTTGCGGCGAGCGTCACGGACAGCGTGGACGTGTATCTGGTGGACCTGCAAGACGTGGGGCTGCGCTTCTACACCTATTATATAACGATGCTGCGACTGATGGAGGAGGCAGCGCGCGAGGGCAAGGAGTTCGTGGTGCTCGACCGCCCCAATCCGTTAGGTATGACCGTGGACGGTCCGGTGCTCGACATGTCGCTCAAAAGCGGCGTTGGCGCACTGCCCATCCCTGTGGTGCACGGCATGACCATGGGCGAGCTCGCCAGGATGATTGTGGGCGAAGGGTGGATGAAGCCCTCAGCCAAGCCTTTGGCTCTCACCGTCATACCGATGGAAGGCTACACCCACTCCTCGCGATTTAAGCTGCTCAACCGCCCGTCGCCCAACCTCAAGAGCATGCACGCCGTGTATCTCTACCCGTCGACATGCCTCTTCGAAGGCACCGTCATGAGCCTCGGGCGCGGCACGGAGCATCCGTTTGAGATATACGGACATCCGGCGATGCGCACCGGCTCCTACCGCTTCACACCGCAGTCTATGCCCGGAGCCCAGAATCCGCCCCTGCTGGGGAAGCGGTGCCGCGGACGCGACCTCCGCTCTCTGTCTGACGACGACATCATAGCCGAGGGGCTGACCCTCGAATATGTCATAGACGCATACCGCAACATGCCACGCTGGCAGAAATTCTTCACCTCGTTTTTCGACCTGCTAATCGGCGACCGCACCATCCGCCGCCAGATCGAGAGCGGCAAGTCAGCCGCCGAAATCAAAGCCTCATGGCAGGGCGACGTGGAGCGTTTCCGCCAGCAGAGGGCGAAATACCTCCTCTATGAATGAATACATCAAGCGGCAAGCCGCTTGCACGATAACAAAAAAACGGGTGACTGCACATGCGGCAGATTGGTGTGCATAACTTTGTAGCTGTCGGTTTTTCTCGTTAATTTCGCAGAAATTTTTCATAATACCAGGATGAGCAAGAGGCAATGGCTTAAGATAGACGTGGATGAAGTGCTGCGCGAGCGGCTGCCACGCTATTACCGCTTCATACCTAAGATGCTGATATCGTGGCTCAAACATGAGATATGCCAGGAGGAGATGAACGGGATGCTCAGCCGTGCCGACGGACTGGAGGGGGCGCAATTCTGCCGTTCGGTGCTCGACTACCTCCATGTCAGCTACGACATACGCGGCGAGGAGCACATGCCCTCCCCTGCCGACCGCCGTGTCACCTATGTGAGCAACCATCCGCTCGGAGGGCTTGACGGCATGGCTCTTATAGAGATGGTCACAGCCCACCACGGCACAGAGCCATACTTCGTGGTCAACGACCTGCTGATGGCAGTGGAACCTCTGCGCAAGGTGTTCGTCCCGGTCAACACCCACGGACGCCAGAGCCGCCGCGGCACAGCCGGCATCGAGGATGCCTTCGCGAGTGACCGCCCGGTGATAGTGTTTCCCGCCGGACTGGTGTCACGCAAGGGCAAAGGAGGGCGCATAGCCGACCTCAAATGGCGCAAATCGTTCGTCAACCTGAGCGTCAAATACAGCCGTGACATCATACCTATGTATTTCGACGGCACAAACTCCGGCACATTCTACGAACTTGCCAGGGCGCGTGAACGCCTCGGGCTGAAATTCAACTTCGAGATGATACGCCTGCCGCGCGAAATCATGCTAAGCCGCGGCAAGAAATATACGATACATATCGGCAAGCGGATACCCGTCAGCCGTCTGCAAGGCGGACGGCGCGCCGACGACGAGACCCTTGCCGTCCGCAAGATAGTCTATAACCTCAAAAAGGACAACTGAACCCCATCATCACACCCATGCCTACCATGCAACGGATCATCGATCCCATAGACATAGACCTGATCAAAGCCGAACTCACCCCCGACTGCTTCCTGCGCCACGCCAACAAAGGGGGCAACGACATATATATAATCGACGGCCGCAAGGCTCCCAACACTATGCGCGAGATAGGGCGCCTGCGCGAGATAGCGTTCCGCTCAGCCGGCGGAGGCACAGGCAAGGCTTGCGACATCGACGAGTTTGACCTGATGGAACCGCCCTGCATGCAGCTCGTGGTGTGGGACCCGGAGAACGAGCAGATACTCGGTGGCTACCGCTTCATCCGAGGCTGCGACATACGCCAGAACCCCGACGGCACTCCGCGCATAGCCACAAGCCACATGTTCAGGTTTTCAGAGCGTTTCCTGACCGACTATCTGCCCAAGACGCTCGAACTGGGACGCTCGTTTGTCAGACTCGAATACCAGTCGACCCGCGCCGGCGTCAAAGCAATCTACGTGCTTGACAACCTGTGGGACGGATTAGGCGCGCTGACGGTGGTCTATCCCGAAATAGAGTACCTATTCGGCAAGGTGACGATGTATCCGAGCTACGACGAGGAGTGCCGCAATATGATACTCTATTTCCTCAACAAGCATTTCCCCGACCCTGACCGCTTAGTGACCACCATCAAGCCGCTCGAGACCCACACCGACGTGGAGGCTATGAAGCGTCTCTTCCCCAACGACACATTCAAGGAGGACTACAAGGTGCTCAACAAGGCGGTGCGCGACCATGGCTACAACATACCGCCGCTGGTCAACGCCTACATGGGTCTGTCACCGACGATGCGCATGTTTGGCACTGCCATCAATGACGAATTCGGCGACGTGGAGGAGAGCGGCATATTCTTTGCCATCAGCGACATCTTCGAGGAGAAGAAGCAGCGCCACATCTCCACCTACCACTCATGACCCCTGCCGAGCGACTCACTGCCGCGCCCCTGTGGCTCTACGGCATTCTTGCCGCAGCTCTAGCCATAACCGCATCGGCGGTGTGGCTGATGCCGTGCGGAGCCGACGTGCAGCTCTGGCTGCTTCTCGTGGCAGTAGGTGTGCTCACAGGCTGCGCTTACCGTGCGATGCCGTGGCGCGACAACGCCGGATGGGCGGCTCTGATCATATTCTGGGCGATGCTCGCCGTCGGAGTGACTGCCAACTTGCACCAGTGGACCGTGGAACGGTGGTGTACGCTGGAGCATCCGTGGATGCTCAACTGGGACGCCAACGACTTCCGCAACCAGGCTCTCCTGCGCATGGGGCTTGTGCCGGAGCGACCCATCTACGACCTTGACTACGCCCTGACCTATGACGGTGTGCTGGCTGCCTTCATATGGCTGTTCGGACGCTCGATAATGTATCCGATGCTCGGCAACATGCTGATGACCCTGCTGGCGGTGGTGATGAGCGGATGGCTGGCTGTCAGGCTGCTGCCGCATGAGGGCGGGACGCACAGCCCTGCATTCAAGGCTTCGGCAGCCATAATCATGACCGGAGCGATAGCCTCCTACCTCAATTGCGGGACGGTGCTTATCAAGGACGCGACCCTCAACTGCTGCACGGTGGCAACCCTGCTGGGGCTGACCGCCCTGTGGAATCCGCCAGCCCGTCTGAGCCGCCGCGCGGTGATGGTGGTGCTGATGGTCATCGGACTCGCCGGCATCACCATAGTGCGCTACCAGATGTTGCTGATGATGCTGCCAGCGGTGGCGGTGGCTTGGCGCAGACGCTACTGGCAGTCAGCCGTTGCCGTTGCGGCGATAATCTTCATCCTCTACTTCGGCGTGAGGTCGATGGTGACCACCTACAGCATCAATGAATACACTGACACATCCATCATAACCGAGCGGTTTTTCCAGGAGCGCGAGAGCCACGCCACATACCTTGACATGCTGGGGAACTACGCCTCTATGGGCTTCTGGAAAAAACTGATGTGGCTGCCTGTGTGCTGCGCGGTGCAGTACCTTATACCGCTGCCGTGGAACGCACTCGCCGACATCCCGATGGGCTACACTCTGGCGTATGCCCACCAAGGATGGGCGTGGTATCTTATCGGGGGCTGCGCGCTCTATTATCTACTGCTGATCTCGTGGACCGACTGCCAGCGGAGCCTGCTGAGCCGATATGTGCTCTGGGCTGCCGCTTGCTTCGTGGGGATTGCGTGGATGTTCGGCGGGACGGTTTCGCGCTATGTGCTGCCGTTCATGCCGGTATTTGTGGCAGCGGCTCTCTGCGCGTGGCTGCGCTGCCGCCATCGCACAGCTTTCAGGCGGTTTTATGCAGGATATCTCGTGGCTTTGGCTGCTGCCCTGGGGGTGTGCTGGTGGTTAGGGTGACATCGGCGCGGCAAGCCGCGCCCACGAAGGCAAAAATATGACGGACAATAATCTAAAAAAGACCTTGGGAGGGGGCTCTCAAGGTCTTTTTCCGTGTGGGTGGTTGTCTTACCTGGATTCGAACCAAGACAGGCAGAACCAAAAACTGCAGTGCTACCATTACACCATAAGACAATCCTATGCGCTCAGGCTTTGCAGCCTAAAGCTGCGGCAAAGTTACGCACAATGGCGCAAATATGCAAGTGTCTTCGATAAGTCTTATAATTTTTATAAGTCTTATAAATCTTATAAGTCTTATACGAGTTAGATGACGCGGATCAGGAAGTAGTTTTTCTTGCCTTTCTGGACGAGGATGTACTTGCCCTGGAGGAGCATGTCGAGGGTGACGTCGGCGTAGATGTCGGTGACCTTCTCCTTGTTGATGGAGAAGCCGCCCTGCTGCGCGAGCTTGCGGAGCTCGCCCTTGGAGGGGAACACGGGAGCTTTGTCGACGAGCATGTCGGCTATTTTGAGCCCCTGCTCTATGTCGGTGCGCTGCACCTCAAACTGGGGCACGCCCTCGAATACCTCGAGGAGGATACCTTCAGGAGTGTTGCGGAGGGTCTCGCCGGCGTGGTTGCTGAAGATTATCTGCGATGCCTCCACGGCAGCCTGCCAGTCAGCCTCGGAGTGCACCATGGTGGTGAGCTCCTTGGCAAGGCGGTGCTGGAGCGGACGCTTGCCTGGATCCTGCTGCTGCTCTGCCACGAGGGCTTCAATCTCCTCGCGTGTCAGCTCGGTGAAGATCTTGATATATTTCTCGGCATCGGCATCGCTGACATTGAGCCAGAACTGATAGAACTTGTAGGGCGAAGTGTAGCGCGGATCGAGCCACACGTTGCCGCTCTCGGTCTTGCCGAACTTGCCGCCGTCAGCCTTGGTGATCAGCGGGCATGTCAGGGCGAACGCCTCGCCACCTGTGGTGCGGCGGATGAGCTCAGTGCCGGTGGTGATGTTGCCCCACTGGTCGCTGCCGCCGAGCTGGAGCTTGCAGCCGTAATTGTTGTAGAGGTTGAGGAAGTCGTAGCCCTGGACGAGCTGGTATGAAAATTCGGTGAACGACATGCCCTGCTGGCTCTCGCCCGAGAGGCGTTTCTTCACAGAGTCCTTAGCCATCATGTAGTTGACGGTGATGTGCTTGCCGATGTCGCGGATGAAGTCGAGGAATGTGAAATTTTTCATCCAGTCATAGTTGTTGACCATGATGGCGGCATTGGGGGCGTCGCTCTCGAAGTCAAGGAACTTGGAGAGCTGCTTCTTGATGGCTTCCTGGTTGTGGCGCAGGGTCTCCTCGTCGAGGAGCTTGCGCTCCTGGCTCTTCATGGAGGGGTCGCCGATCATGCCGGTGGCACCGCCGACGAGGGCTATGGGCTTGTGTCCCGAACGCTGGAAGTGCTTGAGAATCATTACGCCGACGAGGTGGCCTATGTGGAGGCTGTCAGCCGTGGGGTCGATGCCGAGGTATGCTGTGGTCATCTCCTTCTTGAGCTGCTCTTCGGTGCCGGGCATCATCTGGTGTATCATGCCGCGCCACTGGAGTTCTTCAACGAAATTCATTGCTGTTGCTGTATGTGTATATGGTTGTGTTATTGTTGTTGCTACGGTGTCATTTCTCGCGCATGTACACGTTGATGGGCGTGCCCGAGTAGTCCCAGTTTTCGCGTATCTTGTTCTCGAGATAGCGGCGGTAGGGTTCCTTGACCCACTGCGGCAGGTTGCAGAAGAAGATAAACGTAGGCACAGGCGCGCCTTTGAGCATGGTGACGTACTTGATCTTGACATACTTGCCCTTGTTGGCAGGGGGCGGATATGCGGCGATGACCTCGAGCATGACGGTGTTGAGCTGCGATGTGGGCACCACGCGGTGGCGGTTTTTGTACACGTCCACTGCGGTCTGGAGCACCTTGAAGATGCGCTGCTTGGTCAGGGCTGATGTGAAGATGATGGGGAAGTCGACAAAGGGGGCGAAGCGGTCACGTATCGCTGACTCGAAGTGCTTGATGGCATCCTGCGACTTGTCTTCCACGAGATCCCACTTGTTGACGCACACCACCAGCCCCTTCTTGTTGCGCTGGATGAGCGAGAATATGTTGGCGTCCTGCGCCTCTATGCCGCGGGTGGCATCGATCATGAGGATGCAGACATCCGATGCCTCTATGGCGCGGATGCTGCGGATGACCGAGTAGTACTCGATGTCCTCGTTGACCTTGTTTTTCTTGCGTATGCCGGCGGTGTCGACGAGATAGAAGTCGAAGCCGTATTTGTTGTAGCGCGTGTAGATGCTGTCACGCGTGGTGCCGGCGATGTTGGTGACGATATTGCGGTCCTCGCCTATGAAGGCGTTGATGAGCGACGACTTGCCGGCGTTGGGACGCCCCACGATGGCAAACTTGGGTATGTCGTCGAGCTGCTCCTCGGCATCCTCGTCAGGCTCGGGCAGCTCCTTGACCACCTCGTCGAGAAGGTCGCCCGTGCCGAATCCGCTCATGGCAGATATGGGATAGGGGTCGCCGAGACCGAGACTGTAGAATTCGGGGACATTGTAGAGCCAGTCGTTGCTGTCTACCTTGTTAGCCACAAGAATCACCGGCTTCTTCGCCTTGCGGAGGATTTCGGCGATATGGTCGTCAAGGTCGGTGACACCGTTCATGGCATCGACCACGAAGAGGATTTCGTCAGCCTGCTCGATTGCGAGAGCCACCTGCTTGTTGATTTCGTCCTCGAAGATGTCTTCGCTGTTGACCACCCAGCCGCCGGTGTCGATAATCGAAAATTCGCGGCCGTTCCAGTCCACCTTGCCATACTGGCGGTCGCGGGTGGTGCCGGCGGTCTCGTCCACGATGGCTGTGCGTGACTGGGTGAGGCGGTTAAATAGAGTCGATTTGCCTACGTTGGGGCGGCCGACTATGGCTATCATCTGTCCCATAAATAGATAAAGTGTGGTTGTGAAAAAGTAGGGACGCGGCGTGCCGCGTCATCGCACCATCATCTCACCAGTCGTAGGGTCTGCTTTTGATGACGCGGCACGCCGCGTCCCTACTCCTGGATGGATATGTCGACATTTAGGTGCAAAGTTAATGATTTTTTTCGTGTATCACTCTATGTAGCCGAAAGCGCGGAGCTTGTTGTCGCGGTTACGCCAGTTGGGCTCTACTTTGACGAACAGCTCGAGATAGACGCGCTTGTCAAAGAAGGTCTCGATGTCCTTGCGCGCCTCGATGCCCACCTTCTTGATGCGCGAGCCTCCGTGGCCTATGATGATGGCTTTCTGGGAGTCGCGCTCCACATAGATGACAGCCATGATGTGGATGGAATTCTCTTTCTCCTCAAATTTCTCTACGATGACCTCGGTGCTGTAGGGCACCTCCTTGTCGTAGTTGAGCAGTATCTTCTCGCGGATGATTTCGGTGACGAAGAAGCGGGCGGGCTTGTCGGTCAGGGCGTCCTTGCCGAAATATGGGGGCGAGTCGGGCAGCAGCTCGACGATGCGCTTCATCAGGTTCTCGACATTGAAGTGGAGCTTGGCTGAGATGGGGAAAATCTCGGCGTTGGGGAGCATCTGCTGCCAGCGCGCCACGATGGCTTCAAGGTCAGCCTGCTCCTTGACGAGGTCTATCTTGTTGATGACCAGCAGCACCGGCACTGTCTCCTTGGCGACTTTGGCGAGAAACTCGGCGTTTTTGGTGGGGTCCTCCACCACATCGGTGACGTAGAGGAGTATGTCGGCATCGGTCAGCGCGCCCTCGCTGGCGTCGAGCATGCTCTGCTGGAGCTTGTATTTGGGCGAGAGCACCCCGGGGGTGTCGGAAAATACGATCTGGTATTCGGGGGTGTTGAGAATGCCCATGATGCGGTGGCGCGTGGTCTGGGCTTTGGAGGTTATGATGCTGACGCGCTCTCCTACGAGGTCGTTCATGAGGGTCGACTTGCCGACATTGGGGTTGCCGACGATGTTGACGAAGCCGGCTTTGTGGTCTTGTGCCATATCTGTAAGTGTGTTTTTAAATTCTGCTTTATATTTAACAACAAAGATAGCACCTTAAAAGATGCTATCTTATGCGAAATTTTCAATGCCACGGCATATGCGACGGATACCCACGTCGCGCCCCTTGCGGGCGCATCTCTATGATAGCCGAGGGGCTTGCCCCTCGGTAGGGCATATGGGGAGGACGCGCTGCGCTTTGCCGCAGCGCATCAGTCGTTATCGTGTGGGAATCTTTGTGGTTGATGCGCTGCGGCAAAGCGCAGCGCGTCCCTATGGTTTCTGTTTCCGAGGGGCAAGCCCCTCGGCTAAGGTAGAGATGCGCCCACAAGGGGCGCGTTAATGCCATCAGCACCCATAAGTAACTGCCTTGATGACGCGGCACGCCGCGTCCCTACTCGTTGGTGCTTTGTCGGCGAAACAGCAATCAGATGTCCCAGACGATGTAGAGGGCACCCCAGGTGAATCCGGCACCGAAAGCGGTGAGTATCATCTTGTCGCCAGGCTTGAGGGTGTTCTTGTACTCGTCGATGCAGAGGGGGATGGAGGCTGCGCTGGTGTTGCCGAACTTCTGGATGTTGACAAGCACCTTGGAGCGGTCGATGCCGGCACGGTCGGCTACAGCCTCGATGATGCGGAGGTTGGCCTGATGGGGCACGAACCAGTCGACTGACTCCATGGTCAGCCCGTTGCGCTTTGCCACATCGAGCGAGGATGTGAGCATGTCGGTAACGGCATGCTTGTATACCTGGCGTCCCTCCTGGTAGATGTAGTGGTCGCCGGCATCCACGGTCTCGTGGGTGGCGGGGTGTACGGAGCCGCCAGCCTTCATCAGCAGGTGGGGCAGACCCTCGCCGTTGACGTGGAACTCACCGTCCATGATGCCTACGGGCTTGTCGGTAGGCTCGATAAGCATGCAGGCGGCTGCATCGCCGAAGAGAGGACAGGTGGAGCGGTCAGAGTAGTTGGTCATCGATGACATCTTCTCGGCTGCCACTACCACCACCTTGCGGCGGAGACCCGACTTGACGTAAGCTGCGGCATCCTGCAGAGCCACGAGGAATCCGGCACATGCAGCCTGGATGTCATAGGCGTAGGCATTGGCAAGACCGCAGTCGTGGGCGATGATCGAGCCGGTGGAGGGGAAACGGTAGTCGGGGTTGGAGGTGGCGCATATGAGCAGGTCTACCTCCTCTGGTGCTGTGCCGGTGGACTCAAGCAGACGCTTGACGGCTATGGCTCCCATATAGCTTGAGCCGGTGCCCTCCTTTTTCAGGATACGGCGTTCTTTGATGCCGACACGGGTGGTGATCCATTCATCATTGGTATCGACCATCTTTGAGAGCATCTCGTTGTCGAGGATGTCGTCGGGGACGTATGACGCCACACCTGAAATCTTTGCGTAAACCATGATTATGTGTTACTTGGAGTAATTGTCTGTGATAAGTGGTAGGTAAATGCAAAGTTATGACTATCGCCCATGTGGGGCGATAATCACAATCTGCATAGCGCTTACTGGCGTAAGATTGCGTGTAGAGGCATCTGGCTGACATGCCATGGCATGTCCCTACAAGCCGCAGCCGCTCGGTGGCTTAGACTGTCTCAGCCTTTTCGATCACGACCTTGCCACGATAGTAGCCGCATACGCCGCATACAGTGTGGTAAACGTGCCATGAACCGCAGTTGGGGCAGAGTGCCAGTGTGGGGAGCACTGCCTTATCGTGAGTACGACGCTTTGCGGTACGTGTCTTTGATTGCTTTCGTTTAGGATGTGCCATTGTTGTTTATCTGTTTGTGTGAGTTATATATTTCTTGTTGCGATATGTGTGCAGTCTTGTCATTCGTTGTCATCACCTGAAGCGGACGATAAGCCCTTGAGAGCATCCCAGCGTGGATCGGTGGGAGCGGCGGCATCATCGTCGGCGGCGATATCCACAGAGTCCATCTCCTCTATCAGCGACTCCTCGAGCGCGCCGTCCTCAGCCGAAGCCGAGCTGACCTTGTGGCGGTGGAGCATGGCGTTCATATCCTTGTTGCACTTGCCGGGGGCATGCACATGCTTGATGGGGATGGTCAGAGCCACGGTGTCATAGAGCATGTAAGCCACGTTGAGATAGTTCTCGCTCTCGGGAATCTCAAGCAGGGTGTCTGAATCGTCGCAGTACGCCTCGCCATACTTGACGCTGATGTCGTAGGTGGTGTCCACGTCGTGGAGCATCGCATCAAGGCAGCGGTCACACAGCAGGGTGACGGTGCCCGTGACGTGGAAATGCAGATCGTATACGTCGCCTTTGTGGGTGACGGTGAGCTTCACGTCAAGGTCAGCCCCGTGGATGTCGGAGCTTTCCATGTTGACGAAAAACTGCTTGCCGAGATGATAGTCAAACTCCTGTGTTCCCACAGGCATAGACTTCAGGGGCAGCTTGAATTCGGTGAACTTTCCCACGGCTTTAGTGATTGGAGATAAGTCTCTTAGGTGTGAGTTGAGAAAAACTGTGCAAAGTTAATGATTTTCCTGATATAAAACAAGCATCGCGGAAAAAGGCGCTGCTGCCATTTTGTCGCACTTCGTTTTTTTAATTTACGACGCTTTGTAGGGACATGCCGTGGCATGTCCGCCAAGAGCGAAATCCCGCGCCTGAGGAAGCGGTGACACCCACGCCTGAGGAAGCGGACATGCCACGGCATGTCCCTACAAAGTCGCTGCTAGCGCGGCGTGCCAGAGCACCTCGGAGAGGGAGGGGTGGCACCCACGCCTGCGGAAGCGGACATGCCACGGCATGTCCCTACAAAGCAGGCAGCGCGGCGTGCCAGAGGACTTCGGAGAGCGACGGGTGGGTGTGGACGGCGGCGGCTATGTCGCGGACGGTGAGGGAGGATGCCATGGCGGTAGCTGCTTCCTGGGCGAGGTCGGCGGCGTGGGCTCCGAGGATGTGGCAGCCGATGATGGCTCCGCCGTTGTACTCGCTGATGAGCTTGACGAAGCCCTGCGTCTCGCCCATGGCTACGGCTTTGCCACACGAGGCATACATGGCGCGGCTGACGCGGTAGTGGATGCCGCGCTCGGCGCACTGCTCCTCGGTCAGACCGACCATGGCTGCCTCAGGCTCGGTGAAGAGCGCCGAGGGGATGACGCGGAGGTTGACATCCGCGCCCATGACGTAGCGGCCTTGCGCCGTGGCGGCATGGGCAAGCATGCAGCGTCCGTTGACATCACCGATGGCATAGATGTGCTCGCGCGATGTGCGGTAGTCGTCATCGACCATGATGAAGCCGCGGCTATCAACCTTGATGCCGGCTTCCTCGGTGCCTGCGGGGAGACACGCTTTGCGCCCCACTGCCATGAGTGAGGATTCCACCGAGAGAGTCTGGGCTTTGCCCTTAGCCTCGTAGCTGACGGTGAGCGATGCGTCAGCCTCCTTGGCGATGGAGGTGACGCGGGCATCGGTGACTATGCGAATACCTCGGCGCGAGAGGAGACTGCGCAGACGCTTGGCGATGTCGCGGTCAAAGGGGGGCAGTATCTCCTTGCAGAATTCCAATACGGTCACATCCACGCCGAATGCGGCGAGGATGCAGGCGAACTCCATGCCTATGACTCCGCCGCCGATGATGGCGATGCTCGCAGGGAGGGTGTCGAGCGACAGGAGGGTGTCGGAGGTCATGGCAAGCTCCGCGCCGGAGATGGGGAGCTGCGAGGGGACGGAGCCGGTGGCGATGATCAGGCGGTCAGCCATATACTGCTCCTCCCCTACCCACACCGAGGCACCGGTGGAGGCGAGGCGCGCCGTGCCACGCACGATGTCGACCTTTGAGAGCTCCTGAGCCACCCCTTCACGCAGCCCGCTGACCACCTGGTGCATGCGGGCGGCAGCGGCGGAAAAGTCGGCATGCCAGCCGTCGGGGATCTCCACGCCGAACTGCGAGGCATCCCTGACCGCCAGAATCCGCGACGCGGAGGCGCAGAGGGCTTTGGTGGGTATGCAACCGCGGTTGAGGCAGGTGCCTCCGAGCTGGTCGCGTTCTATGAGGGTCACGCGCTGTCCCTGATGGGCGGCGAGGGCGGCGGTCTCGTAGCCGCCGGGACCCGCGCCGATAATTATTAGGTCGCTTCGGGTTATTGACATGGGTGGTAGGGTGTTTTTGCGTAGGGACATGCCGTGGCATGTCCGCTTCTCAGGTGATGCGATTAGCAATTTTGCTCTTGGCGGACATGCCACGGCATGTCCCTACAAATCATTATGCGTCAGCGGATTGCTGCTGCCACTGGGCGTATGTTGTCACCGGGCTGATGGCGGCGGCGGTGTCGTCAGGGTGGCTGACGGGGGTGTCGTGGGGGGCGGCTTTGAGCATGTCGGGGCATTCGCGCGCCTCGCGGGCTATCTGCCTCATCGCGTCGATGAAGGCATCGATGGTCTCGAGGCTCTCGGTCTCGGTGGGCTCTATCATCAGCGACTCGTGGAAGAGGAGCGGGAAATAGATGGTAGGGGCATGATAGCCGAGATCGAGGAGCCGCTTGGCAACATGGAGGGTGGTCACGCCGGTGGATTTGTCCGCCAAGCCGTCAAACACCATCTCATGCTTGCACAGCCCGGGGATGGGGAGCAGGTAGAGATCGCGCAGACGCTCCTTAATATAATTGGCATTGAGGGTGGAAAGTTTACCGACAGCCATCAGCCCGTCAGCTCCGAGCGACAGGATGTAGGCGAGGGCGCGCAGCTCCACGGCGAAGTTGCCGAGCCAGTGCGACACGCTGCCGAGGGAGGTGTCGGAATCGGTCAGCACGTCATATGAGCCGTCGGCTTTACAGACCACGCGGGGCATAGGCAGAAACTGCTGCAAGCCGTCACGCACGCCCACAGGACCGCTGCCGGGACCTCCGCCGCCGTGAGGGGTGGAAAATGTCTTGTGAAGGTTGATGTGCATCACGTCAAAACCCATGTCGCCCGGACGCGCCACGCCGAGCATGGGGTTGAGGTTGGCACCGTCGTAGTACATCAACGCCCCTGCGCCGTGCACAGCCTCGGCTATCGCCGGGATATTGCGCTCGAAGATGCCCACTGTGTTGGGATTGGTCATCATCATCGCCGCCACGGTGGAGTCGAGTTTGCCCATGAGGTCGGCGGTGTCAACCGTGCCGTCGGGGAGGCTCTTGACCTCCACGATTTTATAGCCGGCAAGTGCCGCGCTCGCAGGGTTGGTGCCGTGAGCCGAGTCGGGTATCAGCACCTTGTCACGCATCGAGCCCTCGCCGCGGCTCTCATGGTAGGCTTTGATGACGAACAGCCCCGTGAGCTCGCCCTGCGCCCCGGCATAGGGGTTGAGGGTGAACTCCGCCATGCCGCCTATCTCGCTGAGTGCCTGCTGGAGGGTGTGATACGCTTCAAGCGCACCCTGCACGCTCTCCACGGGCTGCAGGGGATGCAGGTCGCGGAAATCGCGGTGCGAAGCTATCTCCTCGTTGATCTTGGGATTGTACTTCATGGTACACGACCCTAATGGATAGAAGCCCGTGTCAACGCCGAAGTTATTGGTGCTGAGATTGTTGTAGTGGCGCGCCACAGTAGGTTCGTCCACCTCGGGGAGGCTGACGGGGACGGAGCGGCGCAGACCCTCGGGGATTTCCACGGGGCGGTCAATGCCGTTGGAAGGGATTTTGACCCCGCGTCGCCCGGGGTGCGACAGCTCGAATATCAGCCGTCCGTATAGTTTGCGATTCATAATCGAGTGTGTTTTGATTAGTTTTTATGGCATGTCCCTACAGCCTCGGCGAGGGTATCCATGTCGGCGCGGGTCTGCATCTCGGTGACGGCGATGAGCACGTGGGTGTCGTCGACCTTCACGCCGCCGAGGATGCCGCGGTCTGCGGCTGCGGCGAGGTAGCGGTCTGCACCCGCGGGGACTGTCATCACAAACTCGTTGAGGAAGGGGCTGCCGGGGTAGGTCAGCGACATTGCCCCTGTGGCAGCGAGACGGTCGGCGAGGTAGTGCGCGCCCTCCATGCCGCGGCGGTTGACCTCCTCCAAGCCGTGCCGCCCCATGAGCGAGAGGTATATGGCGGCGTAGAGGGTCATCAGACCCTGGTTGCTGCATATGTTGGAGGTGGCTTTCTCGCGGCGGATGTGCTGCTCACGCGCCTGGAGGGTCAGCACGAACACGCGCTGGCCGTCACGGTCGACGGTGGCACCCACGATGCGTCCAGGCATCTTGCGCATCAGGGCTTTGGTGGCGCAAAGATAGCCGAGCGAGGGTCCGCCGTAGTTGAGAGGCATGCCGAGCGACTGTGCATCGCCGCAGGCTATGTCCGCGCCCCACTCCCCTGCGCTGCGTATGACTGCGAGAGCCGAGGCAGGGCTGTCGATGGCGAGCAACGCCTTGACTGCGTGGCAGCAGTCGGCGATGCCACTGAAATCCTCAAGGATGCCGAAATAGTTGGGCGACGGGAGAACTACCCCCGCCACGCCTCCAGCAGCTATGCGCTCCTCCAGAAGCGCCCTGTCGGTCACGCCGTCAGCCGTGGCTGAGATGACCTCGAGGTCGATGCCATGGAAATGGGCGTAGGTACGCATCACGGCGAGAGTGCGCGGATTCATCGTGGCAGAGGTCAGGATGCGTCCCCCACGGCGCATGGAGGCATTCATCATCAGCATCGCCTCGGCGGCAGCGGTGGTGCCGTCATACATCGAGGCGTTGGAGACATCCAAGCCCGTCAGCTCCGCCATCATGCTCTGGTACTCGAATATGTAGTGGAGCGTGCCCTGCGAGATTTCGGGCTGGTAAGGGGTGTAGGCGGTCAGGAATTCCGATCGCGATATGATGGTCTGTATCAGAGCCGGGGCGTAGTGGTGGTAGTAGCCTGCCCCGGCAAAACAGGTCATGGTGCGGTTTTTGCGCCCCAGCGCATCGAAGAAGTCGCGCACCTCCTTTTCGCTCATCTCCTCGGGGAGGCAATAGGGTCGTGCGAGCCTCAGGCTGTCGGGCACGTCGGCGTAGAGGTCGTCGAGAGTCTCTACGCCGATGGCATCAAGCATCCGCGCGATGTCGTCGGGCGTATGCGGCAGATATCGGTGGGTCATATCAATTATGGTAAGAATGATTTCGCTGTTGTGGGGACATGCCATGGCACAATGTCACAGACTTAAGGATTTGCAAGCAATTCGCGCCCCTTGTGGGCGCATCTCTCTGTTAGCCGAGGGGCTTGCCCCTCGGTAAAGGATGGAGGATGTACGCGCTGCGCTTTGCCGCAGCGCATCAGTCGCTACCATGTTGAGTATCAGGTGTTTGATGCGCTGCGGCAAAGCGCAGCGCTATTCTCCGGCTGGCGTTCTCCGAGGGGCAAGCCCCTCGGTTACGGGAGAGATGCGCCCACAAGGGGCGCGTACATGAGAAGAATAATATCAGCTAAGCCAGCTGGCGGACATGCCACGGCATGTCCCTACAACGCTAATAAATCAAGAGACTTATGGCAGGTTACTGCTCACTGGGCAATCAACGCCTGGTACTGCTCCTCGGTGAGGAGCTTGTCGAGGTCGAGGGGGGCTGACAGCTCCACTTTGATGATCCAGGCGGCTTCGGGGTCTTCGCTGACCAGACGGGGGTTGTCAATGAGCTGCAGGTTGGGCTGGATGACCGCGCCGGTGACGGGCGAGAACAGGTCGCTGGCTGCCTTGACGCTCTCTATCGCGCCAAATTCTTCACCGAAAGCCACGTCATCGCCCTCCTCGGGCATGTCGACGTAGACCACGTTGCCGAGCTGGGAGGCGGCGTAGCGGGTGATGCCTACGTAGGCGATGTTGCCGTCGATGCGGGCGTACTCGTGTGATGGGAGATAATATGTGTTTGCCATGATTGATAAGGTATTAGGGTCGTTAAGGTCGTTAAGGTCGTTAAGGTCTTTAATGACCTTAGGGACTTTATTTTTTGTAGCGGGGTTGGTAGAAGCGTTTTTTGATGACTGTGGCTGGGACGGCTTTGCGGCGGATCTGCACCTGCACCAGCGTGTCCAGGGGGGCGAAGCGGCTGTCAATCATCGCCAAGGCGATGGATTTGCCGAGGGTGATAGAGCGGTAGCCGGTGGTGATGACACCGATTTCGTTGCCGTCGGGGTCGAGCACCTGATAGCCGTGACGGGCTATGCCGGGAGCGAGCAGTTCGAGCCCTACGAGCTTGCGCTGCAAGCCCTCGGCTTTCTGCCGTGCGAGGGCATCCTTGCCGATGAACGATGGTTTGTCCATCTTGACAAACATGCCCAATCCAGCCTCAAGCGGAGTGGTCAGTTCGGTCAGTTCGTCGCCATAGAGGGGCAGCCCAGCCTCGAAGCGGAGGGTATCGCGGCATCCGAGACCGCAGGGGAGGCAGCACTGCGAATCCATCAGGCGGTCCCACATCGCGGCAATCAGCCGGGGCGATGCGTAGACCTCAAAACCGTCCTCGCCGGTGTAGCCGGTGCGGCTGACAAGAATCTTCTCGTCCTCATAATCATGCACTTCAAATGTGTAGAAATCCAAGCTGTCACACGCTATGCCGAGGACTTCCGACATGACCGCCGATGCCTTGGGACCCTGCACAGCCAGCTGGGCGGTGGAGTCGCAGAGGTCGTCGATGACCACATCGCGTCCCTGCGCCTGGGAGCGTATCCAGTCCACATCCTTGTCGATGTTTCCGGCATTGATGACGAGCAGGAACTTGTCGGCAGCTATCTTGTAGACGAGCAGATCGTCTATCACGCCTCCGTCTTCGCGGAGCATCATGCCGTAGAGGATTTTGCCATCAGGCATGTCACGGACATCGTTGGTGAAGATGTCATTGACCATAGCCTCGGCATCCGCGCCGCTGACCATGACCTCGCCCATGTGCGAGACATCAAACACTCCGCAGCCGCCGCGCACCGCCCGGTGCTCCTCCTCGATGCCGGCATACTGTATGGGCATGTGCCACCCGGCAAAGGGGCTCATAAGCGCACCCATCGCCTCGTGGCGATCATGGAGGCATGTTTTCTTGAGGTTTTCCATAAGGTTATGTATCAGAAATGAGGTTTAAATCATTATCCCGTAGGGACGCGATATATCGCGTCCGCATCAACCGTGACCGATGCGAGGCGACATCTGATGAAGCGGCACGCCGCGTCCCTGCTCGCTCCCCGAAGCTCCATAGTCAACGCATCGCTGACATCGGCGGGGGTCATCACGTCACCTGTGGCGGTGACCGAGCGGACGCGGCCGTCAGCGTCAAGGCTCAGGCTGACCGTCAGAGTGCCGTCCCCGTCGATATGGCACTGCATCCTGTCGGCTGTGTGCCGCCGCCCCTCCAGCCAACCGGGGCGGTAATATGACTCCTCGATGGAGCGGATGGTGGCTACCTCATCGGCGGTCAGCACGCGCTCGTTATCGCTCAGACGCTCCTCGGCGAGATGCCGGAACGCTCCCACTTCCATGCTGCCGAGATAGCGTCTGAGCGAAGTTACGCGTGAGCGCACGGACTTCACGCCGTGCGACTCCAATTTGCCCGGCTGCGGAGTCAGCACCTTGCCCATCACCTCGGCATCGAAGTCATAGAGGAGTGTGCCGTGGATGATGTGGCGCCGCTTGCCGGCGAGATATGAGTAGCCGCTGATCTTGCAGCCCTCTACGGTCAGGTCGTTGCGCCCCGACACCTGTGCATCCACGCCCAGAGCGCGGAGCATGAGGGCAGTCTTGGAGGTGAAGCGGCGGAATGTGTCCTCGATGCCCTCCCCTGCCATGGGGAAGGCGATGTAACTGAACATCACATTGTCCATGTCGGCATACACTGCTCCGCCGCCGCTCTTGCGCCTGACGATGTCTATGCCGTGGCTGCGGCAATAGGAGGTGTCCACCTCGTCGGCGAGCGACTGGTGGCGCCCTATGATGACGGTGGGGCGAACCCTCCACGTCATGAAATAATCGTCGTCGGAAGCCTCGTCGGAAGCCGCCCACTCCTCCGCGGCAAGGTAGAATGCCAGCGGGCGCGGACTGTCGTCATCCAGCCTCAGCAGGGTTATCATGGTATCAAGGCGTATAAGTGAAATCGTTATAGCCAAATATAGGCAATCTTTTCATAACTGCAAAAACTTTCGTATCTTCATGGCGTTAACACCATATAATATATATAATGACATTCACAGCTATGAATAAATTTGCCATCATCGCAGCAGCAGCCACCGCTCTCGTGGCACTCACATCATGTAACGAAGCCGCCAAGCTCGCCTCCGACACCGAAGGCTCATGGAGCGGCGCACCCGAGCAGTTCACGGTCAGCGACGCAGCCGTAGCCACGATGACCCCGATATACACATTCGTCCTCGGTGACGGCGACAAGGAGGGCGGCAACGTCACCGTCTCCGCCCTCATCTCAGCCACGATGCCCTACACGCCTCCGACACCCGAAGTGGTGCTCCCCTTCTCCATAACCGCATCTGCCATAGGCACCATCGAAGGCACATGGAAAGCGATGGATGACGACGACATCGCATTCAACTTCGACTTCGACTCGCTCAACGTCAATGTCAACCCCGACAACATCACCCTGAGCGACAACGCCCTGACCGACCAGACCCAGGCTAACTGGGAGCAGTTCAAGCCCGCATACATCAAGTCGCTCGAAGCCCGCTTCTCCGACGCCATGCGCCTGCGCTTCATGGCAGTCCGCGGACTCGAGAACGTAGAAATCAAAGGCGACATCATGGAATACGAATTCAACGACGTCAAGATGTACATGCACCGCTCCGGCAACATGGCAAACGTCAAGTAGGGACGCGATACATCGCGTCCGCGTCCACAAAGGGCGCGCCAAAGCATACGAAGACTTGCTTAAGCAACGTTTACACAATATCGACCCCAGCGGGGTCGCATACGTTAGGCCATGGTCATAAAAGCCCATAGGCTTGGCTGCCCATGGTGTGACATCATCCCCTTCCAATAAATGCCTCCATAGGAGGCGCACAGCCCCTGCTCCAGACACCCTAATAAATCCAAACATTTTGCAGTTTCGTGCAATTTCAGCTCAAAACATTTTGCAGTTTCGTACATGGCACCCATTGCCAAGCTTTTTAATCTCCCAGGGATGAGAGGGTATTGCAGGCATGGAAATCCCTCAACCTGTAGGGACGTGCCCCAATGCTGTCTGCTTAAGGCTCTGATGCGGATGGATACGTCGGAGACGTATCAGTTGTGCGAAACCCCATGCACGGGAGCGTCAGCGAACGTACATGGGGGTCAGATAACACACTCTTATGATCAACCTCGGAGAGGTTGGGGCATACCCACGTCTCCACACCACCCCTCTTATTTCCCATTTTAAACCAATGACTTACATAGATAATCATGTGTGCCACAACCTCTCCGAGGTTGGTTTTACATTGGCATGCTGCCCCATGTACGTTCGCTGACGCTCCGTGCATGGGGTTAATCACGGCTGGCACGTCTCCGACGTACCTCCTGTAATGGATTCACTGACCATGCTTAAACAGACAGCTTTGGGACTTGCCCGGCTATGCAACCCCTCGGCGCTTGATGCAACCCGGTTGCATCGGTTTTTTCATTAAATTTGCATTTATGAAATCCTCCGCTGACATACTTGACCGGAAAAATGTCAAGCCCACTCCCAACCGCCTCCTCGTGCTTGACGCGTTGCTTCGGGCAGCGAGCCCCATGAGCCTGGCAGACATCGAGACCGACATCGACACCATGGACCGCTCCAGCATATTCCGCACACTCAGCCTCTTCGCCAGCCACGACATCGCCCACAGCATCGATGACGGCAGCGGCTCGGTCAAATACGAAGTGTGCCACGGCGAAGACCACTGCACCGTCGACGACATGCACGTCCACTTCTACTGCGAGTCGTGCCACCGCACCGTCTGCTTCGAGGACCTCCACATCCCCCCGGTCCCCCTCCCCGCCGGCTACCTCCCCCGATCCGTCACCTACCTCGTCAAAGGCATCTGCCCCGCCTGCTCCCGCAGCAAAGGCTGACATTTTCGCATGCCGCAGGCGTCCGTGCCGACTTATCTTTGGCTGTATTACCCACAACCCAAAGACTCAAACACTATGGCACGACCGGCTAAACCTGGACTTGACTACTTCCCCTTAGACACCGACATGTTCTGCGACATGCGCATCCGCCGCCTCATCCGCCGCTGCGGCGGAGAGGCTGTTGCGGTCTACACCTTGCTGCTGTGCACCGTCTACCGCAGCGGCTACTACATCGTAGCTGACGATGACCTTCCCTTCATGCTCTCCGAGCAGTCAGGACTTGACGAAGCATATATACTAAAAGTCATAGGCTGCTGCATAGACATCGGACTCTTCGACAAGCCCCTCTACGACTCCGACAGCGTGCTCACATCCCGCGCCATCCAGGAGCGTTACCGCACCATACGCGCCCTGTCACGACGCATATGCACCATCACAGAGTTTGCCCTCATTTCTTCGGAAGAAACCCCGGTTATTGCACAAGAATCCCTCATTAATGTACAAGAACCCACGGTTTCTGCGCAAGAACCCCCTGTTTCCTCCGCAAAAAGTACACAAAGAAAAGGAAATAAAAACAAATCAAACAAAACATCATCTGACGATGATGGCTGCGCACCTGCCCCCGACACACCAACGGGGATTTCCGAAACAAGCCACCGGCGGGGAGACTCCGCACCCCCACAAGCCGACCCCATAGCAGCCAGCCTGGCATGGGCGGAAGCCAACGCCCAGCGTCTCGCCCGGGAGAGCGGCACCCACGCCGCCGCAGTGCTCCACCACGCCCGTCAGGTAGCCGAAAGCTGGCGCATGACTGGCGAATGGGACCGCGCCAAGCCCAACACCCACATGGCATCAGCCATCAAAGCCCGCCTACGCCGCAGCCGCGACATCTGCGGCGACACGCCTCCTCCCTCCTCCCCCACAGCCCGACGCATAGCCGCCGAACGCGAAGCCGACCGCCGCGCCCGCGCCTCGCGCAAGCCCATCGACTCCCGCGCCGCCCTCGCAGCCTACCTTGCCTCCCAGGGACTCGCCCCCGACACCCGCCTCTCCCACACCATCCAATCCGAATCGGCAGACATCAGACAAACCACCCGATTGTAGGGACGAACTATGTTAAAAGCCAAATAAAATGAGGCAAAAATTACATCGGC
>CAMQYL010000015.1:0-70188 GCA_947039275.1 uncultured Bacteroidales bacterium
GTTGTTAACACAATCCTCTCCTGAATTTATTTGCAAAGGTCAGAGTAAACGGTTAACAGAGAGATGCGCCCACAAGGGGCGCAAATTGCTTGCAAATACTTAAGTTAGTTACATTGTGCCATAGCATGTCCCTACAACATTGTACGATTTGGAGTTTTGCAACATCCCCAACACATTGATGAAACATCAGTTCGTTAAAGCTCCGAACTTCAAATAAATCTGCGGCTCATTGAAAATGACATATTTGTTGTAATTTTGCAGAGAGACTTATATCATGTACAATATGGACAGCATTGAACTTATGTCGTCAGGACGGTGGCACAATGGTTTCACACGGGAAATCGGTGCTGCCCTTGACGATGCCGCTCGGCTCTGCCACGAGTTAAACCAGCTGTCGCCGTCAGAGGGTCAACGCAAGGAGGAAATATTGCGAAAGCTCTTCGGACACGTCGGCTACCAGCCGCATATCAACACCCCATTCAGATGCGATATCGGTTTCAACACCCATATCGGCGCCCGCTTCATGTGCAATTTCAATGTAGCCATCCTTGACGAGGCGCAGGTTTCCATAGGCAACGATGTGTTCATCGGACCAAATTCCACGATATGCACCATCACCCACGCATTGGTAGCCGAGCAACGCAATGCAGGACTGATGCGCGCCCGACCTGTCACCATCGGCAACAACGTATGGTTAGGTGCCGGTGTGACAGTGATGCCCGGCGTTACGATCGGCGACGGTACTGTCATAGGAGCCGGAAGCATAGTGACGCACGACATCCCTCCATGCGTCCTCGCTTACGGCTCACCGTGCCGCGTCATCCGCGACATCACCGATGCAGATACCGTTCATCTTACATAGTCGTAGACAGCCTTGGAGATTTGAGCCATCACGGCTTCGGCATCCTCTTGCGGTCCAGCATAATCCTTGACAAGGACTGCTATGGCATACGATTTGCCTGACGGCAGGGTCACATATCCGCCATCATTGACAGCCACAATCTCTCCGTGTTCGTTTGTATATCCTGAACCCGTGCGATGACCGAAGGTAACACCCTTCTCGCCTACCAATGGTGCTGCCAGACGCGCCATACCTGTGTTGCATCGCAGCATCGCATCCTTGATATGCGTCTGCTTTTCGCCACTGACGATGCTATCGGTGAAAACGCGGTTGACAAGCGAGGCATATGCCAGCGGAGTGCTGCGGTTGTCATAAGCCCTGTCATGGTCAGCCTTCATCTCCGACTCTTTCCATAGGAGCTTGAAACCTCGCTCAGGCATCAGAGCTCCGACAAAAGCATCCGTGTGCACCACAGAGGTTATAGAGTCAAACAGGATGTTGCTCGCATTGTTATCGCTGTCTATTAAGATGTAGTCAATCAGCTTGCCGACTGGCAAAGAAATATTTTCCGCAGTGTATGCCTTGAGCATAGGGCTCCATGTATCCGGGTCAAGCTGCCGACGGTCTATGGTCACGACGCTGTCAAGCCCCTGCCCCAGCGAATCAAGCACATGGCATACACCTAATGCCTCATGGAGCTTGAACATACTCATCAGCGGATAGTCATCGCTGTTGTTGACCGTCACTGTATCACGACTGTCGACAATGACAGCCACTCCAAACTGCCCCGGTCTGTCCGAAATGATACTGTCAATGCGCTCCACAAGAACATCATAGGATATAGTAGTATTTTTGCTGCCTGTACAAGCCACCATAAAGGCAGCTACCAGACTTATCAGAATTATACGCATAATCATATTCGCATGTTATAGGTAACGCACAAAGTCAATGTGCATTTTGCGTATCGGCGGATATTTTGTAGGGACATGCCATGGCATGTCCGCCACGGATCCACAGAATATCGACCCGCTGGGGATGCGGACATGCCACGGCATGTCCCTACAATTTGCACAAATACTTACTGCGCGTACCATAAATACATGCAAGTGGAGACCCGTAAGAATGGGTCTCCACTTATTTCAATAATGTGAGATTTCAAGAAAACATATCAATCGCGGGCAAGGATGAGAGCTGATACGGGAGCTACTTCCATCTTGCCGCCCTTGGCTGTGCCGAGACCTTCAGGATTTATCTGCTCGTCACGGGCTATCACAGTCCAGTTGCCTTTGGGGATGTTGACGGTCTGTGTAGCTTCTGAGCCGTTGAACACGAGTTTGATTTCACGCCAGCGGTCTCCGTTGGCATTGTTGAGGATAGAGTATGAAATCAGGTTAGGTTCGTTGACACGGTCAAACTTGATGTTACGAGCCACCTCCTTGGCATCGCTCATACGGAATGCAGGGTGAGCCTTGCGCAGAGCGATGAGGTTACGGTAGTAGTCAAACAGTTCGGGATAGAGGTGCTTGTTGTTCCAGTCGATAGCATTGATGGAATCAGGGCTCTGGTAGGAATTGTGCACACCCTTCTTGTCGCGGAAGATCTCTTCGCCACACCATATGAAAGGTATGCCCTGCGATGTCAGGATGATGGTCTGTGCGAGCTTGGCAGCACGCTGACGCTTGGCTATAGATGTGGTGTCGCCCATCGATTTGTTGAGCTTGTCTGTCAGAGTAAGGTCGTCATGGCATGACACATAGTTGACCACCTGCGCAGGTGACAGAGCATAAGGCTTCTTGGAGTTGTTGCCTTTGGAGTAATCTACCTGCGGATGATCGGTAGCACCCACGATACCGATTTTCACTGTCTCCTCATTGCCGGGCTTGCCGGTGGCAAAACCACGGTCATCCTGACGGCTGTAATGACCCTTCACGGCATCACGGATATCGTCAGAAAACACACCGACACCAGGCATCATGTAGACATTGTCCTTGAGCGCACGTTTGTCGGCTGCCAAGGGCGAATCGCCGGCAGTCCAACCCTCACCGTAGATGATGATGTCGGGATTGATCTTACGCAGCTCAGCCACGATTTCGTTCATGGTCTCGATATCGTGGATAGCCATAAGGTCAAAGCGGAAGCCGTCGATGTGGTACTCATTCACCCAGTGTTTGAGCGAGTTGAGCATGAAATTACGCATCTGCTGACGTTCGCTCGCAGTCTCGTTGCCACAGCCTGAAGCATCGCTCCATGAGCCGTCCTGACGATGACGGTAGTAGTATCCAGGGGCAGTCAGGTCGAAGTTGCTGCCCTCGTTGATAAACGTATGGTTGTAGACCACATCCATGATCACACCGATACCGGCATCATGGAGAGCCTTAATCATCTCCTTCATCTCCCTGACACGCGAGGTCGGATCAGAGGGATTGGTTGAATAGCTTCCCTCGGGAGAGTTGTAGTTCTGCGGGTCATAGCCCCAGTTATACTGGTTGGAGGGGAGATTGGTTTCGTCTACTGACCCGTAGTCATATGACGGAAGTATCTGCACATGTGTGATGCCCAGCTCTTTCAAGTGGTCGATACCGGTTTTTTCACCTGTAGGAGTAGTGGTACCGTGTTCGGTGAGAGCCAGGAACTTGCCCTTGTTGGCGATGCCGCTTGACGGATGTATCGACATGTCACGGTGATGCATCTCGTATACCACTGCATCGACAGGCGATTTGGTCTCGGGTCCATTGTCTGTCGCCCAACCCTCGGGATCGGTCTGTGAGAAATCTATGATTGCAGCCCGTTTGCCGTTAGGACCGGCACTCTTAGCCCAGACACCAGGAGTCTCGCCACGCCAGCGTCCGTCCTGACATATATTATAGGTGTAGAACTTGCCGTAGAGCGATTCGGGCACAGTGGCAGTCCATACGCCATTTTCCCCTTTGAGCATACCGATGGTCATGTCGGGGACAGAATTACGACCTGTAGGATAGATATTGAGTTTAACTTCCTGTGCCTGAGGACTCCAGAGCTTAAACGAAGTCACTCCATCACGTACCGTAACTCCCAAATCATCACCTGCATAGGCAGGCAAGGTAGCAAACTGTTGATCCATGGCAGATTGTGCATTGGCTTGAAAAGGCATCACGACAGCCATCGACGCAGCCAATACTGTCAGAGATGAGATTCCGAAGTGTGAGATTTTCATGCTTAGGTTAATTATGTAAATATGATTGTTTCTTAATATATTTCTGATTTACTGTTGAATCATAAGTTTATGCGATATGGCACAAAAAAAGCCATGACATAACATGTGTCGTGACTCATATTCATGGCAACCAGCACAGACACGCCCGTACAACACCGCACAAGCCTGCGCTCATTTGACCACTATTTTCTGGCTTTTGACCTTCTGCTGCCCATTGCGGCTACCCGACGGAAGCGCACGGACCAGATAATATCCCTTGGGAAGATTTTCAACCTGCGGATTTCCTGACAGATTGTCGGTATTGACCATCATGTCACACATCACTGTACCTGTGATGGCAATCACCTGAACACGCGACTCCCCTTCCGGCAGGGCATCGGCATCTATCTCCACGGTGTTGGCTGTCGTAACCCGGGCTATAGGAGCATCGTTTCCGCTACCGCCCTGACCAGACATAGAGATGCCGTCAGCCCTGACAGAGCCGACCGCACACGCCATAAATGCCATCAAAAACGATAGTAGAATTTTCTTCATCTGCTACTACTGGATATTACCACTTACAAAGGTAACAAATAGCTCCCACATTTCCAAGCATATTAAAGCATTTTATAAAAATCTTTTTTGATTTTTCACGGAATATCCACTACCTTTACAACATATCATGAAAACACCACTCATTATCATATTATCTGCATATTTCTTGCTGACAGCATGCGCCCGTAACACAGCCGAAACAAAAGAGGTACAGCCGCATACTGATTTGCAGAGCCTGTATGCCCTGCTTGACACCGAGATAGAGCGCAGTAAAGTCTACGAAGACGCCAAGACTGCAAGGATCGCCAACATGCGCAGGGAGTATGCATTGACACCCGACAAGGAGAGACGTATAAAAATCACCGATAGCCTGATTGCAGAATTTGACGCATTCAATGCCGATTCTGCACTGTATTATGTCAACCAGAATCTCCACCAGCAAGCCCTATCGGCACATCCTGGCGAATATACACGCTTAATGATAAAGCGCGCCGATATCTATGCACATGCCGGACTCTTCCAGGACGCAATGGCGGTAATACAGGCAATCCCTCGTGATTCGCTCAAGCCCGAACTGCTCGAACGCTATTACTCCACATGCTGCGGCATATACCAGTATCTTAGCGAATACACCAACGAGCACGAGACCGCTCTGACCTACGAACACCAGCGCACTCTCTATGCTGATTCTTTAGATATGGTGATACAGCCCGATACGTTTAACCATCTCGTCTACGTCATGAGTCAGATGGCACGTGAAGGACAGTCAGAGGAAGCGATCAAAGCTCTTTCGTCACATCTTGAGGACTACCAGCCCGGCACCCGCGAATACTCGATACTGGCATCCGTGCTGGCATACATCTACAAGACCGCCGGATATCATGATGAATACAAGAGATATCTCGTATTGAGCGCCATATCCGATGTCCGTGGCGCGGTCAAGGAAAACATGTCGTTCAGAGAGCTTGCCACTGTCATGTATGAGGACGGAGACGTGGAGCGCGCCAACCGTTATCTCAAAAAAAGCATAGCCGATGCAAATTTCTACTCGGCTCTGATGCGCAATGCGCAGTCAAGCAAGATGCTTCCGGTTATCGACGAAGCATATACCTCATCGCAAAACCAGCTCACAGGTCGATTGCGCATCATGGTATGGGTCAGCAGCGTGTTGTCATGTGTGCTTGTCATAGCCTGTGTGCTAATCCTGACACAATTCAAGAAGCTACGCAGAGCCAACAGACGCGTTTGCGCCATCAATGGCGAGTTAAGCGACCTCACCGAGCAGCTCCAGTCAGCCAACGATGAACTTGAAAAGCGAAACAACGACCTCCGTGACTATAACCGCACCAAGGAGCAATATGCCGCCCTTTTCATGGAATACTGCCAGTCAGCCATCTCCACCCTGCTCCAATACCAGCAGTCGCTGCGTGTGCTCGCAGCCTCGGGTGGCAGCCGCACAGCTCTGCTCAAAAAACTGGAATCTTCGGCTACGTTCGAGCAATTGCTCAAAAACTTCTATGCAAAATTTGACGAGGCTATACTCAACATCTACCCCTCTTTTGTCGAAAAGTTCAACTCGCTTCTCCGTCCTGATGACAGGATGGTAATGAAATCTGGCGAACTCCTCAACACCGAGTTGCGCCTCTTTGCCCTGATAAGGATAGGCATAGATGACAGCACCAAGATAGCCCAGTTCCTCCGATGCTCCATCTCTACAGTCTACACCTACCGGTCCAAGATACGCAAGCGCGCTATCAACCCCGACCGTTTTGAGGAAGATGTCAAGAATATCAGCTAAGATTGTTCTGAATATATATTGATTTTATATCATCAGTTCATATTGTAACTCTCTAAATAACAGCTATTTAAACTCTATGTATATTTTGATTTTACTTTGATTGGATTGACAATGCGTGGCTTGATGGCGAACTTTGCCATCGGACATCCGTCACGCACATTATAAATAAGCCATATCACATTTTTAATCAAAATATACATATGAACAGAAAACCATGGAATTCGCGAGTCTGCGTCCTGACGCTGCTTTGGACGTTAGCACTTGTAGCTGCCCCGCATATGTCGGCGCAGTTATTGAACGTTTCAGGCACTGTCACCGACCCGGCAGGGGAAGTACTGGTAGGGGTCAGTGTCTCAGTAAAAGGCGACCAGAAACATGGCATCGCCACAGGTTTTGACGGTGACTACACGCTGAGCGATGTACCGTCCGATGCCACATTGGTATTCAGCTACGTCGGTTTCACTCCTGTAGAAGAGCCAGTCAGCGGGCGCACCACTATCAATGTCACCATGCAGGAGCAGAGCGAGCTGCTTGACGAAGTGGTCGTGGTCGGTTACGGTTCTCTCAGCCGCAAGGAGCTGTCAAGCTCTATCGTACAGGTCAACCGTGACGATTTCCAGAAAGGCGCGATGAACAGCCCTATGGAAATGCTTACCGGCAAAGTGGCAGGTCTCAATGTATCAAGCACAGCAGCAGCCAACCCCAATGCAGGAGCATCCCTCCAGGTGCGTGGTGCGACCTCACTTAGCGCAGGCAACGGCCCGCTCATCGTCATCGACGGAGTGGCTGGAGGTGACATACGTACCCTCGCTCCCCAGGATATAGAGTCAATGTCGGTGCTCAAAGATGCCGCATCGGCAGCCATCTACGGCACACGCGGCGCAAACGGCGTCATCCTCATCACCACCAAAAAGGGTCTCGGCGATGTCGGACATCCCGTAGTAACTTATGATTCATATGCAGCCCTCGCATTTGCAAAGGACAAGCCCGAAGTGCTGTCACCCTTTGAATGGCGACTCGCTCGCCGTGGCAACGACTACGGCGCAAGCACCGACTGGTATGACATGATCACCCGCAAGACATCTTATGACACCAACCAGTATCTCTCTATCGACGGCTCTCTCCCAAATGGCGGATACTACACCGCTTCGGTCAACTACAAGAAAGCCAACGGCCTTGACATCGTAAGCGGACGCGAGGAATTCGGCGGACGCGCTGCCGTTTCAGCCAACACGCTTGCCAACCATCTGCGATTCACCGCATCATTCAACGCCCGCAAGGTCAAGGAAAAATGGGGCGATGACGGCATGTTTGACACAGCCCTCGGCATGAACCCGACCATCCCCGTGTTCAATGAAGACGGTACATATTTTCAGCCCACGTCACCTACCGACATCAAGAACCCGGTGCAGCAGCTCAAGGTCAACACCTCCGAAGGCAACCGCACATACCTTCTCGGCACGGCAGATGTCAAATACAACATCTGGAACAACGACTACCACAATGTCAGCACTACCCTCTCCTACTCCTATAACTACAACGACCTCAAGAGCGATTACTATACCCCTACCACCTCAGGCGAGTCATACTGGGGCGGATATGCAGGTCGCGCATCGATGCACTACCAGAAATGGTGGACCAACCGAGTGGAGTGGATTGCCGACTACGGCTTCCACAAAGGCGACCATGACGTGAAGGTCGTTGGCGGCTATGCCTACGAACGTTCCAACTGGGAGCAGATGTTCATGCAGAACAACGACTTCACATTCGACAAACCGATGTGGAACGGCATCGGTGCAGGCTCATGGCTCGGCGAAGGCAAGGCACAGATGTATGGAGGCAAGAGCGAGTCGACTCTCGTCGGTTTCTTCGGACGTGTCAATTACGCCTGGCGCGGCATGCTCATCGCCTCAGCATCCATCCGCCATGAGGGTTCCACAAAATTCGGCACCGACAAGAAGTGGGGGTCATTCCCGGCTGCATCTATAGCATGGGAAATGGCAAAAGCTCCGTTTCTCAGCGAATATGTGCAGACAGTCCAGAGCCTCAAGCCCCGCATCTCCTACGGCGTTACAGGACGAAGCGACTTTGACGCATACAAATCACTCGCCACCTACTCTGCCAACGGCACATATCTGATCGACGGCCAGTGGGTCACCGGATATCGTCCCTCAAACAACGCCAACCCCGAACTCGGATGGGAAAAGCTGTCAAGCGCCAACTACGGCATCGACTTCATGTTCTTTAACCGCATCTACGGTTCTATCGAATACTTCGACCGCCGTTCGCAGGACCTCTTGTATAACTATACCGCACCCCAGCCTCCCTATGTCTATCCCTCGATATTGGTCAACGTGGGCACCACCAAAAACACCGGTATTGAACTGTCGCTCACAGCCGATGCCGTGGTCAACCGTCCTGTGACATGGACCACCGGTGTGAACTATGCCTACGGAACAACCAAGCTGACCAAACTGTCAAACGACATCTATCAGGCATCTTATCTCGACCTGTATCAGAAACCTGGTGTCGGCACAAGCGAATACTTCTTCCGCGTAGAAGAAGGTGGCAAAATCGGGCAGTTCTACGGCTACGAATATGCCGGAGTGGACGAAAACCACAACATGCTCGTCTACAACGCCGACGGCGAGAAAGTCACCGCAGCCTCAGCTGATCCCAAAGACAAACGCTATATCGGCGACGGTGCTCCCCGCCATTTCCTTACGTGGAACAACACCATCCGCTGGAAAAACTTCGACCTGAGCCTGATGTTCAACGGGGCATTCAAGTTCCAGATTTTCAACATGCGCCGTTACGGCATGGGACTTCAGGGCAGCGGCAGTGACAACGTGCTCCGCAGTGCCTACCTAAAGGACCGCGACGTATGGTCAGGTGGAGGCGTGATATCATCGTACTTCCTCGAGCGCGGCGACTACTTCAAGCTCGAGAATGTAACCTTAGGCTACACCGTACCGCTGAAAAACCGCAAGCTCCTCGACACCATCCGCGTGTACCTCTCTGCCAAGAACCTCTTCACCATCACAGGCTACTCCGGCACCGACCCATCGGCTGTCACATCTACCGGCATAACCCCGGGCATCGATGTTTCGTCAGCCTATCCGTCAGCCACACAGCTTACACTCGGCGTGACAGTGAAGTTCCGTTAACCACATCATTTCTGACACACAATGAAAACCAAAAACCGTATAGCCGGTCTGCTCGGAGCAGCCGCGATAGCCGTCGGAGCCTGGTCATGCACCGACCTTGACGAGATCACATTTGACCGCATAGACGCTACGACCTATTATCAGGACGAGAACAGCGTCAAAGGCGCAGTCGCTTCGATATATTCGAGCGCAGCCGGGAGCTTCTTGGAGTATTTCTGGTATCTCAACGAATTTCCTGCCGACCAGATCACATGGCGCACATGGAACGGCGGTGCGTGGGGTTATGACGAGGCTGCCAAGTTCGTCCTCTCCACACAGACATGGAACTCCGAGTCAGTCATCATCCGCCAGGCGTGGGAGCATGCCTGGGAGACCATCGGACTCTGCAACCTGCTCATCAATGACCTTGAAGCTCTTGACCCCTCGGACGTGGGCATGAGCGATGCAGCTCTGCGCTCTTACATCGCCGAAGTGCGCACCATGCGCGCATGGGCATATTACCAGAACTTCAAGCTGTGGGGAGGCGCACTGCCTCTAAACATTTCCGTGGGCAACGACATCCCCGGCTCGGCTGATCCCGATTTCAACCGCGGATGCAGTGTAATATGGCAGTTCATCACCGACGAACTTGACGGCTGCTACATGGATATGACAGCCGAAGACGGATCAAGCGCGACCCGTAACCGCATGAACCGTGGCATGAACCGTATGCTCAAGATGCGTCTGCTTCTCAACTCACAGCTATTCACCGGAGTTGACCGCTACGCCGAGTGTGCCACTCTCTGCCAGGAAATTATCAACGGCACTTACGGCGTATACAACCTCGCCAGCGACTACCGCGACATATACGGCATCAACAATGTCACATGCCCCGAAGTGGTGTTTGCATTTGCCATGGAAGCAGGTCATGCCACCAACAACAACCGCAACACCCCGTTTCTCCCCTATAATTATGATGAGATGTTTGACTTCTCATGTGACCAGAGCGGATGGAACTGCGTATGCTTGGTGCCGTCAAAGGACAATACAGGCATGCTCGTACCCAACGCCGGCACCGAAGGAGCCAAGAGCTTCCTCTTTGACTACGGCGACAAGCTCGGCGCACCGTTTGACCGCATGAACGATGCCGACATACGCAAACAGCCCTTCACCTGCGATGCTGCCGGTAACTGGAAAGGCATGTTTGCCATGGGCGCACAGACCAACTATCAGACAGGCGCGCCTGTGCTCGCCGATGCCGACCTCCAGGACAAACCGCTTATCTACGTTGACCAGGTGGGCACATTCCTCAACCTCGGCAGAGCCTTGGAGCCTGTCATGAGTCCGCGCTGGGGTCAGACCAACTCCGGATTCCGTGTGCTCCGCTACCCCGTCTACCCCTCATCGGTTGGAGTGGACTGGCGTGATGCCGACCAGGTTGAGTTCCGCCTCGCCGAGGTCTACTACACACTTGCCGAGTGCCGCATGCGCGCCGGAGATGCAGGCGGAGCCAAGCAGCTCGTCAACGATGTGCGCCAACGTTACTTTGCAGCCACCGACGCAGCAGCCCTCGAGCAGCCGGGACCGGGCTTCAATGCCTTCGATATGGACTGGATGCTAAGCGAGTGGGGTCTTGAATACCTTGACGAAGGCCGTCGCCGCCGCACTGACCTGCGCCGTTTCGACAAGTTCACCCAGGGTCAATGGTGGTTCTTCGGACGCGCCACAGAGACCGACCGGTCACTGCCTGCCACACGTGACCGTCGTTACGAATGGTATCCCCTCCCCCAGGTAGCCCTGATGGTTAACCCCGGACTCGTACAGAATCCTAACTACTAAACCCTCCCGACCATGAAGAAATTAAATATATCAAGCCTTCTCCTCCTGCTGCTCCTGCCATTCCTTGCCGGATGTTCCAAGGACGAGATCATATTTGACAGCCAGCTCCCCCGCTTCGAACTGCGACAGGGCTATCAGCTCCTCGAAGTAATCGTTCCCCAAGGCACTCTCGCATCTGACAAGATATACATCATCGGCGAATTTAACGGCGGCATGGATGCCGTGGGCGATCCGCGCTGGCAGCTCGAGAAAGCACCTGACACCGATGTAAAGTGGGGCATATACCTCAATCCCGCCGATTTCATCAACGGTAAGACACTTGCCGACGGCTACACATTCTACTCCGTGGGACAAGGCGAAGAAATGTCTCTTGAAAACACGCCTGTCATCCACCGTGACGCGCCTGAGGTGGGCGGTCGCCTTAATGTGATTGTGTATCGCTGGGCTGACTATTTCAACAAGCCTGTCAACCCTGATGAGATAGTACACGACGGCTACGTCATCTACGTAGTTGACAACTCTGAATTTGATGACCTCACCATGTACGCCTGGGGCGATGCCGAGGCATTCGGCGGATGGCCAGGCATGAAACCCACTGGCACTGTGGAAATCAAGGGCGTGAAGTACAAATACTTCGACACCGGCGCAGCCAACGAAGGTCTGAACCTCAACCTCATCTTCAGCGATAACGGCAACAAGCAGCTGCCCGACTACAACGTCACCCTCAATCAAGACTTCTATCTCGAACTGACACCCGGCAGCGTCAATGAGTTCAACCCCTCGGATGTGGTGACACATGACGGATATGCAGTGTTTGTCGTGGACCGCACTGGCTGGGATGCCCTCTACCTCTACATGTGGGGAGCGGTCAATGACCTCAACGGAGCATGGCCCGGAATGAGTCCGACAGGCACCCAGACCATCAACGGCGTGCAGTATACTTATTTTGACCTCGGAGCAGCCAACTGCGATGCCGGACTCGAAGAACATGTCATACTCAACAACGGCAACGGCAAGCAGATCGATGATGTGGTAGTGTTCAATCTTGACCGCGACGTGTACGTGGAACTTACCGCCTCTGGAGCGAAAGAAATCGACCCCGCGACTTATGTACCTTCAGATCCCACTCCTGACCCAGATCCCGATCCAACACCCGACCCTGACCCAGACCCTGCCAAGGAGTATAAGATCTATATCCAGGATCTCACCGGGTGGAGCAGCTTCTACGTGTATGCCTGGGGCGACAAGGAGATTTTCGGCGGATGGCCTGGCACACAGCCCGATGTAACCGAGACCGTTGATGGTGTTACCTACAAGGTGCTGACCGTCGACGGCAGCGGCGAAAGCGAAAACCTCATCTTCAATGACAATGCCGGCACACAGTACGATGCCGTAGGCATAACCATCGACAAAGACTATTACATCATAGCCTATCCCGACAAGGCTGAAATCAAATGACACGATATATGAAACGAATAAATCCGAAATCTTTCATAGCAGCGATGGCAGCCCTGGCTATGTCAGGATGCACATCCTATGAAATGGATATGCCCGACAATCCTGCCGCACCCGTAGTGGGACGCGAGGTGTCGACCAATGTAATCTATCAGGCTAACCCCCGCTTCTTCGGCGACCATGACTGCCTCAATGCCATCAATGCCCAGCTGCCACGCATATCCGGCATGGACTGCGACATACTCTGGATCATGCCAGTGTGCGAGCCTGGAGAGCTCAAGAGCATCGGCTCTCCCTACTGCATACGCGACTTCAAGGCACTCAACCCGCGTTACGGCACCATGGCTGACCTACAGCGGTTAGTCAACGACGCCCATGCCATCGGCATGAAAGTAATCCTCGACTGGGTAGCCAACCATACATCGTGGGACCATCCGTGGATCACCCAACACCCCGACCGTTACGAGAAGGATGCCAACGGCAACATAATATCCCCCAACGGATGGGGAGATGTAGCTCAACTCAACTTCAACAACCCCGAGACATGCGACGCTATGATCGATGCGATGAAGTTCTGGGTCGATCAGGCAGGCATCGACGGATTCCGCTGCGATTACGTAGAGGGCGTGCCTCACGAGTTCTGGAACCGTCTGATCACAGACCTGCGCACCATGAATCCCGACATCTTCATGCTCGCCGAGAGCGGCAATCCGTCATATTATGCTGACGGTTTCAACATGATATATGACTGGGACTGCCCGACTGCCATATCGGCGGCATTCAATGGCGGCAAGCCTTCGGGCGTGGTCAAAGAGGCTACAGAAGCGTTAGCAAAAGTTCCCGATGGAAAGTCGATACTGCGCTATGCCTTCAACCACGATGTCGCAGCTGAAAATGAGGTAGACAAGATGTTTGGTTCGGCAGATGCAATCCCCACAGCCTATGTGCTGGCATCGATGCTCAACGGCACCCCTATGATATATTCTTCAATGGATGTCAATGGGCTGACGGGTAAGCTGTCGTTTTTCAACTACAATCCCCTTGACTTCTCTGACGAGCTGTCTGACACGTACCGAGCCATCAACCATGCTTTCAAAGCATCGGCAGAGGTGCGCCGTGGCGAACTGCGTGATTTCTCCACCTCCTCGGCAGTCTGCTTCGTCCGTGCCATCCCGGGTCACAACCTGCTTGTAGTGGCAAATACCACCAAGGACTCTCAGACTGTCCGCGTGCCCATCTCCCTCGCCGGGGCTGCGATGACTGACCTTCTCAACGGCACTACCCAGACAATGCCAGTGACTTTGGAACTCCCGGCATACGGATATGCCATTTACATGAACTAAACTAATCTGCTTGCTCCGTTAATATGAAGCTCTTGATATCAACACTAATGCTCACGGGTGCCATCAATATGGCAGCCGTGGGCATCACTTCACCCTCTGGCAACCTGAAGCTTGACATCTCGGTGGACTCTCTCGGCATACCGCTTTATTCCCTCGACTACAAAGGTAAGGCTCTTGTCACTCCCAGTCGTCTCGGGTTGAAAGCCGACGAAGCTGCATTTGCCGACGGTTTCCGCGTGATGAGCATAGACACAGTGACCATCGACCGTACATGGCAGCCAGTATGGGGTGAATATGCCAATGTGCGTGACCATTTCCGCGAGATGGCTGTGCATCTCAAATCCGACAATCCCGAGCGGTTGATGACCGTCCGTTTCCGCCTGTTTGACGATGGTCTCGGTTTCCGCTATGAGCTCCCCGCTCAGGACCATGCCAACTACCTCACTCTGCGTGACGAACTGACTCAATTCAATTTCACAGGCGACCCGACGCTCTACTGCATCCCTGGCGATTATGACACGGACGAATATCTGTGGACAGAAACCAAAGCATCCGCCCTCCCTGAGGCTCTTGCTTCCTATAAGCGCCACAACGAGAGCCAGCGTTCGGGCGGCAACATGGTGCAGACCCCGATGCTGCTGAAATCTCCCGACGGCGTGTATGTCAACATCCACGAAGCAGCTCTTGACGGCTACCCCGCCATGCTTGTGGATGTCGACCCGGCTACCGCCTCGATGAAGTCCGACCTTGTGCCCGACCGTCTCGGAGTGAAAGCTTATCTGCAACTGCCGTTTAACACTCCGTGGCGCACACTCATAGTCAGCGACGATGCCCGTGACATCCTTGCATCACAGCTGATCTATAATCTCAACGAGCCGTGCAAGATCGAGGACACATCATGGATAAAACCGATGAAATTCATCGGTGTATGGTGGGAGATGTTTACCGGCAAGAAGAAGACATGGGCATACTCCGACGACTACCGCGCCAAACCAGGCATCACCGACTACTCAACTCTCAAGCCCAATGGACGCCATCCAGCCAACACCGCCAACGTAAAGCGTTACATCGATTTCGCCGCCAAGCATGGCATTGATGGTGTACTCGTCGAAGGCTGGAACGAAGGCTGGGAAGACTGGGCAAGCTACCGCAAAAACCGTCAGTTTCTCTTTGACAAAGCCTATCCCGACTTTGACGTGGATTCGATACGCGACTATGCCGCGTCAAAGGGTGTGAAGATGATCATGCACCACGAGACGGCAGCCAATGCCTCCGACTATGAGCGTCAGCTTGACACCGCTTTCAAGTTCATGAAGGATAACAATTACGATGCCGTCAAGACCGGCTATGTCGGAGCTATCATCCCGCGTTCGGAGCACCACACATCGCAATGGATGGTGGATCATGTGCGCCACGTCATAGAGAAAGCCGCCGAAAAACGCATCATGGTCGACAGCCACGAGGCACCGCGTCCTACAGGTCTCTGCCGCACCTACCCCAACTGGGTAGCTCAGGAATCGGCTCGCGGAGGCGAGTTTGAATCAATGGGCGGCAATCCGCCGTCACACACCTGCATCCTTCCCTTTACGCGCCTCAAAGGTGGTCCAATGGACTACACCCCGGGCTTGTTTGAAACACGTCTGAGCTACTATGGAGAGGGCAAGGATGACCAGGCTGGCACCACCATAGCCCGTCAGCTCGCCCTGTATCTGACCATGCCCTCCCCCATGCAGATGGCATGCGACCTTCCCGAAAACTACGAGCGTTTCCCCGATGCGTTCCAGTTCATCAAGGATGTGCCGGTCGACTGGTCAGACTCTCGCTATCTCGAAGCCGAGCCTATGCGCTACATCACCGTAGCACGACGTGACAAAAAATCCGACGACTGGTACATTGGAGCCATCACCGACCATAACGCCCGCGAAGCCCTCATCGACTTCAGCTTCCTCCCCAAAGGTGTCAAATACACAGCCACCATCTACGAGGACGCGCCCGATGCCGACTGGAAGACCAACCCCCAGGCATACCGCATCCACACCCGCACCGTCACATCAAAGACGCGCCTCAAGCAGCCCCTCGCCCCCGGTGGTGGCGCAGCCATCCGTCTCACCCCCAAGAAGTAACTTGATTGGTTGTTAAATATCCCCCCAAAGACCCGGCAGACTTGATGTCCCCCGGGTCTTTTTATTTGTCAAATCAACTTTGCAACAAGGTTGCATTCCCTGTGCCGTAACTTTGCATCATCAGATGTTGAATATTATAAGTATCAAAACATATAAGTTATGGCACATTCACACGACCACACTCATCACGGACATGACCACTCACATGCACATATAAGCCATGATGCCAATGGCAAACTTAACCGTGCTTTTAAAATAGGCATATGGCTCAATGTGTCGTATGTGGTGGTGGAAGGCATCTTCGGATTCCTTACCGACTCTATGGGACTGCTCTCTGACGCAGGTCACAATCTGAGCGATGTCGCATCGCTGATAATCGCACTGATCGCCTTCAAGGCGGCTCAGCACAAGCCCACCGACAATTACACCTACGGCTTCCGTCGTGCCACCGTCAACGCATCTGTGCTCAACGCCATCATCCTATATATCGCAGTAGCATTCATCCTCTATGAGAGCATAGAAAAGCTGCTCCGTCCGACAGCCATCGACGGCGGAGTAATAGCCTGGGTAGCAGGAATAGGCGTAATAATCAACGGATTCACAGCATGGCTGTTTATGAAGGACAGCAAGCACGACCTCAACGTCAAAGGCGCATACCTGCATATGGCAGCCGACACGCTCGTATCGATAGGCGTAGTCGTGTCGGGTATAATCATCGCCTTTACGGGCTGGAACTTCATCGACCCCATAATCGGCATCGTCATCGCCCTACTCATAGCCATAACCTCCTACTCCATGCTCCGCGAGAGCCTGCGTCTGGCTATGGACGGAGTACCCTCAGGTATCCATATCAGCGACATCCGCGAAGCCATCGGTAAAGTGCCCGGAGTCGAAAGCTGCCACCACCTGCATGTGTGGGCTATCAGCACCACCCAAGTAGCCATGACCGTCCACGTAATAGTCAAAGACCCCACCCACATCGACCAAGTAATCGAAAGCATCCGCGAAGCCGTCGAACCCTTAGGTGTCACCCACTCCACCATCGAAGCCGAAACCGCCCACTGCCACTGCCGCCCCTGCCAATCCACAGATTCCCACAATGCTTAAATGGCTCCAACATCATGTACAAGCCTTATTCCACACATCCTATTGACATGAATCATGGAAATGTGTACTTTTGTGATTGAGCGTGATAAATCCAATCATTTACCATCGCCGTACAACTATCACCAAAATAATGACCCATGCAAAAAGTCATTGCTACCTTATTGCTCTATTTTTCCATAATTGCATCTTCTGCCCAAAGCGAAAGTGTCAAACCGACATTTGGAGTAGAATTAGACCGCGAAGTGGCTTATGCCATCATTGAAGGGAAAATCCACACTGATGTAATCTTAGAGTTAAAAGCTGCCAGCTTGGGCGATTTATTCTCCTCTGGTGTAAAGATAATCGTAAAAGATGCTAAGACTGGAAAGAAAATATATAAAAAACGTTTTGCGAACTCGTATCTTTATGCGTTTTCTAATGGTACCATTCAAGTAGGAAAAGGGAACGCCTTAGCACAGCTCACTCTTTATAAGTATGAAGAATATGGCGGAATATGGATGATGGAAATAAGACAAAAAGGAATCTATTGAACCTATTTTATAAAGATAGTGCATCCTTTTTCACGATGCGGAATTTATAATACTGCTGCGATGCGGCGGATGGAGGCGAGACGCTTCATGAAGGAGGCATCTGACTTTGCTATCTGCATGTTATAGGCAGCTTGGATATTCAGCCATACATCAGCTGGGACACCTATCGCTGCCTCAAGGAGTAACGCAAGTTCGGTATTGACAGCTCGTTTCCCATTGATCACTTCGTTGAGGAATGAGGGAGAAACGCCAATCCGTTCGGCGAGCTTTGATTGCGTCATCCCGATAGCTTGAAGTTCATCACGAATCAGTTCGCCTGGATGGGTAGGCTCATATGGAGTGAGATTATTAGCCATCATATCGGATTTTATATTTGCATTGGTAATCATAATCATTCATAATGGTTTGATAGTTCAACAATATTACAGATAGTCAATGTCGGATGGTCAACGGTTTCCTCCATCGTAAACTCTATCCTGTATTTGTCATTGACCCTTATTGAAAATAGACCTTTCTTATCACCTTTCAATGCTTCAAATTTGAGAGAATTGAATAGAAACAGCGCCTCTTTATTGGCTGCAGCTTTTAGGTAGTCAATGCACCGTTTATAGCGTTTGATAACATCCGGCTGAAATCGATGCTTCTTTTCAGTCGACCGACCCTCCGTATAGAGGTTTTTCAGATACTCCTTATCAAACGTAACTATCATATATTAATAAGTAGGTACACGGCAAAGTTAATAATAGTTTTACATGTTCACAAATCAGTGAATAATTTTATTTATACTTGTATTTGCTATTCCAGCTACTCACCATGTTCTTGCAGATTATCAATCCTACCTGTGACACTCACAGATAATAATTCGTAACTTTGCAGGGACTAAAGCATTTTACAGACTATGGGCATAAGTATTGCTACTACACGTAAGGAGAAGGTTTTGTCGTTTGTATGGCAGCATCTGTTGCTGCTGATGTCATTGAATATGATGACGTTGGGGGTTGCTCTATGTGTCAGGTCGTGTCTCGGCAGCAGCGTGATTTCATCGCTGCCCTATGTTCTCTCACTGGCTGGAGCTGACGGAGCATCCGTGCCGTCATGGAGCATCGGAGGTTACACCATAATGATGAATTTCATACTGGTATTCTGCCAGATTCTCATCCTCCGTCGCAGATTTGACCCGATGCAGCTCTTCCAGCTCGTAATCGGCTTTATATTCGGATGGCTCATCGACCTCAACATGTATCTAACCTCAGCCGTAGTATGCGACACGCTGCTGTCACAGGCTCTGACACAGCTTGCAGGATGCACGGTCATGGGCATAGGCATCGCTTTCGAGATACGCTGCGGCTCGGTGACCATGCCAGGCGAGGGCATCTCCATAGCCATCAGCCAGGTAGTAAAGCGTCCTTTCGCCAAGGTCAAAATCTACGTTGATACCCTCCTTGTTGTGCTTGCCGTGGGCGCATGCTATCTGTTTTTCGGACGCTGGCTCTGGAATGTCATCGGACCGGGCACCATCTTCGCCATGATCTACGTCGGGCTGGTCGTGAAGTTTATATCCCCTCATATCGGATGGTTTGACAGCCTGCTGGCATATATCCCCGGCTTCCGCCGCTACATCTTCGGGCTGGCACGTCTTATCTATCATCGCGACTGACAAACGCTTTTTGGAGTATGAAACATCAATTGTGGCGGCTATTTGCCGCATTCTTTAAAATAGGTGCATTTACCTTCGGAGGTGGATGGGCGATGATTTCCATCATCGAGAAGGAGGTGGTCACCAAAAACCATTGGGTCGAGAAAGACGAGTTTCTGGACCTGCTGGCGGTGGCGCAGTCGCTTCCGGGCATCCTCGCCGTCAACATCTCGGTGGCTGTGGGCGACAAGATTCGCGGATTCAAGGGAAGCATCGCAGCATCGGCAGGCACAATACTGCCTTCGTTTCTGATCATCCTCGCCATCGCGATATTCCTCACGCCTGAAGCCATCAATACCAACCCCGTCCTGACATCGATATTCAAGGGTCTGCGCCCGGCAGTGGTGGCTCTTATCATCGCCCCGGTCATCACGAGCGCACGTGCCGCTAAAATCTCATGGAAGACGATATGGATTCCAGTGGCGGTGGCTCTGCTTGTGTGGAGCCGCTTGCCCGTGGTCAGCAACCCCATACTCTACATAGTGCTCGGCGGTCTCGGCGGATATCTCTATCTCCGCCGCCATCACAAGATGCTACGCGCAGCCGACAAACACGATAATGACCCACAACTTGAAAAGGAGGACGAACAATGATATACCTGCGACTCATATGGAGCTATCTTAAGATAGGACTCTTCGGTTTCGGCGGAGGGTACGCTATGCTCGCTCTGATCGAACGCGAGATAGTAGGTCCGGGATGGATTTCCAAAAAGATGTTTACCGACATCGTGGCGATTTCCCAGATGACCCCGGGACCCATTGGCATCAACAGTGCTACATATATCGGTTATGTCGCCCCGGCGCATACCACTGCAGCCTTTGCCGACAATCCATTGTGGGGCATACTCGGTTCGCTGATATGCACTCTTACTGTGGTGCTGCCTTCGTATTTTCTCGTCCTCTACACCAGCCACTTCATCCGCCGCCACCGTGACAGCGTCGCCATTCAGGGCATCTTCATGGGGCTCCGCCCTGTGGTGGTCGGACTGATAGCCTCCGCTGCATTGCTGCTGATGAACGACCAGAATTTCGGCACCGTCGACGCCGACATCATCAAGAGCATCTGCATCTGCGCGGCAGCCTTCTGCTTGGTATTCTGGACTAAGCTCCACCCCATCATTGTAATCCTCATTGCCGGAGTTGCCGGCTTCCTAATATTCTGACCATGACCTACCGCGAGGCTATAGACTTCCTGTTTGAAAGCACCCCGATGTTTCAAAACATCGGGGCACACGCTTACAAACCAGGGCTCCACACCGTGACAGCCCTCTCCACTGCATTTGGCAATCCACATCGCCGCCTGCGTACCATACATGTGGCAGGCACCAACGGCAAGGGTTCGACCAGTTCGCTCATCGCCGCCTCCCTGACAGCAGCCGGCTACCGCACAGGTCTCTACACATCCCCCCATCTGCTTGACTTCCGCGAACGCATACGCATCGACGGCGAGATGATTTCAGAGGAGGAAGTATGCGGTTTTGTCAGCAAGTATCTCGATATGGAGACTGGGCTGGCACCTTCGTTTTTCGAACTGACCACCGTCATGGCATTTGACCACTTCGCACGTCACGAAGTGGATATCGCAGTGATAGAAGTAGGACTCGGCGGACGGCTTGACAGCACCAACATCATCACACCGGAGCTGTCAATCATCACCAATATCTCCAAAGACCACACCGCGCTACTCGGTGACACTCTACCCGAAATAGCATCTGAAAAAGCAGGCATAATCAAGCCACGCATCCCGGTGATTATCGGCGAAGCCGATGGCGAAGTGCGCCGTGTATTCACCGACACCGCAGCCGTGCATGGCTCCCACATCACATTTGCCCAAGACAATCTCCCCTATGCCTCCGCCGAGGCAATGTCAGATGTAATCCGCTACACTGCCACCCCCTTCGGTGACATAGACTGCGCTCTGACAGGCACATGCCAGCCCAATAACGCCGCCACCGCCCTCCTTGCCCTGCAATATCTCCAGCATCACGATTTTTACAAATTGACGGTTGAGAGCATCAGCCGCGGTTTCAGAGATGTCAACACTCTGTCGGGTCTCATGGGACGCTGGATGACCGTCAGCACTGCCCCCCACGTCATCTGCGACACCGGGCACAACGCCGGAGGATGGCAATACCTCAGCCGTCAGCTCGCCGATCCCGCACTCGGGCATCTCCACATGGTCATAGGCTTCGTCAACGACAAAGACATCTCCACCATCCTGTCCATGATGCCTCGCCAAGCCACCTACTACTTCACCTCCGCAAGCGTGCGCCGCGCCCTCCCCGCCCACGACCTCCAGCACATCGCCGCCACCCACCACCTCCAAGGCACCGCCTACCCCACAGTCGCCGAAGCCTACACCGCCGCCCTCGCCGCCACCCACACCCAAAGCGAAGCAACCATCTTCGTCGGCGGCTCCACCTTCATCGTAGCCGACCTCCTCACCCACCTTGACACCTCAAAGTGATTTCATCAACACCACCATTGCCAAAGCGCAAAAATCTCCGGGCTGAATTTCATGATTATTCTGGAGGAATATACTTCATCACGATATGCACCTGTGACAAACGGCATTATTTCGGCGAAATAATTGATGGAGAGATGAATAGAACCATACTGGGAGAGATTTTGGAGCGTAACATCACGGATATTTCAACCCATTTTAAGGATGTGGAAATTCCGTTATTCGTAGTTATGCCCAACCATTTCCACGCCATTGTATGCATCAACTCCGTAGGGTCGCGACCTGTCGCGACCGCCTCAAATGTTGGACGGCTTAATCAGACAGCTCGTCTGGCGGTCGCGACAGGTCGCGACCCTACGATGGTCACACACCATAATTCACGTCTGGCGGTAGTGGTGGGATCTATTAAGGCACATGTGACAAGATATGCTGTGCGTAATCATTTACCGTTCAAGTGGCAACCGCGATTTCATGACCATATAATTCGAGACTCACATGATGGTAATAAAATATCCGAGTATATAACTAACAATATAGCTCGTTGGGACATTGACCGTTTCAATGATAAAAAAGATTGACACATAAAAATAACCATACCGACCGAGTGGACTGTCGCAGACTATTGCTAACTTTGTAGATATATAAATTTTGTACCATCATGATCTTAGCGGTAATTATACTGGCGGTAGCGTTAGCTGCCGCTCTCGTCTGGGGCTTCGGTGCCCGGCAGACTTGTGTCAGGCTTGAGGAGCGGAACAGGCAGGCGGAGGCGGAGGTGGAGCGCGTCCGCGGGGAGGGGCTGGCTGAGATCCAGCGTGTACGCGATGAGGGCGAGGCGGAAATAGCTCGCGTAAGGCAGCTTTGCGATGCAGAGGTGAGCCGCACCAAGGCTGACGCACAGCGCGATGTGGCTCGCATACAGGCGGATGCCGACAAACGCGAGGCTGAATACCGCGAGCGGCTTGGCGAACGCGAAAAGGCAGAGGCTGAGATGGAGAAGCGATTTAAGGCGATAGCCGCAGAGGTGCTCAATCTACAGTCTGCCAACATGCGCGAGCAGCAAGAGAGCCGTCTTGGACTGATACTCAAACCGCTGCAAGAGGAACTCAACGGTTTCAAAAAAAGCATAACCGACAACTACAATGAGGAGTCGCGTCAACGCTTCTCCCTGACCGAACATATCAAGCGCCTCATCGAGACCAACAACTCAATAGGCTCGGAGGCAAAGGAATTGGCACGTGCACTACGTGGAAGCAGCAAGGTGCAGGGCGACTGGGGCGAAATGATTCTCGAGTCTATCCTTGACAAGAGCGGTCTGCGTCGTGGCGAGGAATATGAGGTGCAAGCCACCACGGATGCCGAGGGCAAAACGCTGACCAACGAGGAGGGCGCACGTCTGCGCCCCGACGTGGTGCTACACTACCCCAACCAGGGCGATGTCATCATTGACAGCAAGGTGTCGCTAAAGGACTATGCCGACTATGTAAACGCCGATGACGAGATGACACGTATCTCCGCCATAGACAAGCACGTGAAATCGGTCAGAAAACATATCCGCGAATTGCGTGACAAACGTTATCAGGACTACGTAGGCGCGAAAACCGACACGCGCACCATGGACTTCGTGATGATGTTCGTGCCCAACGAGGGCGCATACATGTCAGCTCTGCATGCCGATCCAGGGCTGTGGCAAGAGGGATTGGAGTCACGTGTGCTAATCGTATCGCCCACCCACTTAGTGTCAGTGCTTAGCATGATACGCCAGATGTGGAATGAGAACCGCCAGAACCGCAACGCCATAGAGATAGCCGAGGCTGCCGGAAGGATGTACGACAAATTCTGCGGCTTCGTCACCGACATGGAAAAGCTCAAAAAGGGCATCGAAAATATCGACAAAACCTACACCGACGCCATGGGTAAACTCTCCTCGGGTCGCGGCAACCTCATACGCCGCGCCGAGGAACTGAAAAACCTCGGAGCAAAGGCAACGAAGCAGCTCGCCAAGATGGCTGAGGCTGAGGATGACGAGACAGACCAACCGCGGCTGAACGAATGACCTCCCCAGTGCGTTATAATCGTACAAACTTATAACGCACTGACAATATGAAGAAAATAATAGTCATGGGTGCCACATCGGGCATAGGTCTCAAAGTGGCAGAACGTCTCGCTCAGAAGGGCCACATGGTCGGAGCCGCCGGACGCAAACACGAAGTCCTCAAAAAGCTCAAAAAGGCATATCCTGACAATATAGAGACCGAAGTCATAGACATAACCGAAAACGATGCACCAAAGAAACTCGATTCGCTGATCAAGAAGCTCGGCGGCATGGATACCTACTTCCATGTAGCCGGCATAGGCTACGAGAATGCAGCCGTGAACGCCAAAGAAGACCTTCAGACCGTCAAAACCAACGTGGAAGGTTTCGTCAGAATGATTGACACAGCCTTCCACTACTTCAAGCACCGTGGACAGGGCGGACACATAGCTGCCGTGACAAGTGTGGCTGGTGTGCGAGGCATAGGATCGCTCGCTGCCTATTCTGCATCAAAGAGCTTCAACCAGACCTATCTTGAAGCTCTTGACCAGCTCTCACATAATCAAAATCTCGGCATCAAATTCACCGATGTACGTCCGGGATGGATACGCACACCGCTGCTCAACCCAACACAGGACTATCCCATGACCATGAGCCTTGATTACGCCGCTCCGCGAATCATGTGCTCACTGCGCCGTCCATGGCGCACCACCTATGTAGACTGCCGCTGGGCAATAGCCGCCACACTGATGCGCCTCATACCCCCCTACCTGTGGCGACGCATCCGCATCCCCGTCTACACCCTCGCCACCCCAGCCCAAATAGTCGAGAACACACGAGAAACCATAGCCGCCGAAAAGGTCACCAAACCGCAGTAATCCCCCCTGTAGGGACATGCCGTGGCATGTCCGCATCCCAACATCGGCATATATCAATCTTGTTGCGGGCGGACATGCCACGGCATGTCCCTACACAACTACGTTGCATAGCAAAAATATTATTGCAGCATTTGCGCCACGGAGTCGGCGGCGCGGATGCCGTCGATGGCTGCGCTGACTATGCCACCGGCATAGCCGGCTCCTTCGCCGGCGGGGTACAGACCTCGCACTGTGATGTGGCGGAGAGTTTCGGGGTCACGCGGGATGCGTACCGGGGATGATGTGCGCGTCTCGCAACCTATCACGGTGGCTGACGGGGTCAGGAAGCCGCGTTGCTTCTTGCCGAACTCCTCAAAGCCCTTGCGCAGACGGCTGCTGATTGATTCAGGCAGCAGACGATCCACACGCGCTGCATGTATCCCCGGGGCATAGGATGTAGCTGGGAGCGATTTTGACGCGACACCCTTGACAAAATCTGTCATAAGCTGTGCCGGGGCATTTTGTGACGGAACTGCGCCATCCTCTTTGCCGTCAAGATAGAACCGACGCTCTATATCCTCTTGGAAATCCATCATCCGCAGGGCGGCATCTCCACCCTCTTTGACTGTTACATCTTCGGGGAGCACTTCTACCACCATCCCTGAGTTTGCCCAACGACCTCCGCGAGTCGATGATGACATGCCGTTGACCACGAGCAAGCCGTCCTCATTGGTAGCCGGGACTATCACGCCACCCGGGCACATGCAGAATGAATACACACCTCGTCCGTCCACTCGCGTAAGCATCGTATATTCAGCCGGAGGCAGATACTTGCCGCGACCGTTTGGATTATGATAGCGTATCCTGTCAATCAGTTCCTGAGGATGCTCCAGACGCACACCTATAGCCAGACCCTTAGCCTCAAGAGCCACGCCATCAGCGTGAAGGAAGCGGTAAACATCCCTTGCCGAATGTCCCGTAGCCAAGATTACAGGTCCGTGGTACTCCTTGCCTGATGCCGTCTTCACACCCTTTACCTCGTCACCGTCCATAAGCAGCCCGGTGACACGCTGCGAGAAATGAAATACCCCTCCAGCCTCAATAATCCGCTCGCGGATGGATTTGATTATCACAGGCAGGCGGTCTGTGCCGATATGCGGATGCGCATCGACCATCACCGACTCATCTGCTCCATGGTCATAGAGTATGCGGAGAATCTCGTCAACATTGCCACGCTTTTTGCTGCGCGTGAACAGTTTGCCGTCGGAAAACGCACCAGCGCCCCCCTCACCGAAGCAATAGTTGCTGTCAGCATCCACTGCTCCGCTGCGAGCGATGGCAGCAAGATCCTTGCGACGGCTGTCCACATCCTTGCCTCGCTCTATCACCACAGGGCGTATGCCTAGCTTTACAAGGCGAAGCGCAGCAAACAATCCCGCCGGACCTGCACCTACCACCACCACCTCCCTGGCATCATCCCCGAGCCGTGGCAGCGGAGCGTCATTGCGCACCAAGGCTTCAGGCATCTCATCAATGTAGGTATCCACAGTCACATTGACCATGACCATGCGCTGGCGCGCATCAATGCTGCGACGCACCACACGGGCTACCTTGATGCGGTTGGCATCTATGCCCATACGCGTACTGATGATAGAGACGAGAGTCAGCTCCGAAGCCGCTTCTACAGGCTTGAGCCGCAGCGATATCTGTTGTATCATTGCAAAGAGTTATTGTGGTGTTGAAACCGTTTCCTTTCATGCCGCGTGGCTATGACTACGGTTATTATGGTCAATATAAATGCCAGAAAGTCGCTGGTCGCCATCGCCCCCCACACACCGTCAAGGCGGAATATAGGCGACAATATCCACAGCGACGGCAACAGGAATATCAGCTGACGGGTAAGCGAGAGGAATATTGAAAGCTTCGGCTTGCCGATGCTCTGAAAAAAGTTCTGAATGACAATCTGCACACCTACGAGAGGGAAAAACACAAAGTAGATTCTGAAAGCATTACGCGCCATAGCCACCATCTGCTTGTCAGAGGTGAACATCGCACTGATAGTGTCAGGAAACAGTTCGGTGGCAGCAAAACCCACAGTGGTTATAATAGCTCCGATCCATATGCCGAGCTTGAGGGTCTTCATCACTCGCTGCCAGTTGGCAGCTCCGTAGTTGTAGCCGAGAATAGGCTGCATGCCCTGTGTCACGCCGAATACGATCATGACGAAAAACATAGTCGTACGGTTGATGATACCGTAAGCCCCGACGCCGATATTACCGTCAGCCCCGGCATATTCCAGGATAGCTTTGTTGATGAATATAACCACAATGCAGGCACACATGTTCATCAGAAACGGCGACAGACCTATGGCATAAATCTTCTTGACTATCTCCAGGTCAAACCATCCTACCCCCTTGGTAAAATGGACGAAACTTTTCTTGGACAGGAAATGATAAAGCACCCACACCAAGCCAGCCGACTGCCCCACAAGGGTAGCTATAGCCGCACCGTGCATGCCCCAATGCAGAGCGAAAATCATGATTGGAGCCACGGCAGCATTGACCACCACCGATATCAGTGCCGACATCATAGCCTTTGACGGATACCCGGTAGCCCTCATCACGAAGTTGAGACCGATAAACACAAACGACAGCGGCGACCCGAGCAATATCACAAACATAAAGTCGTAGGCATCAGGCAATATCTGTTCCGTAGCCCCGAACAGCCTCAGTATATCATCAAGCCATATCAATGACAGACCTCCGACGACCAGACTGTGAACCACACAGCAAAGCGTGACGTTATTAAGTACTTTGGTAGCATTCACGTAGTTTTTCTGCCCGAGGAATATCGAACTGATAGCCGCGCCGCCAGCTGCGACAAGCATACAGAAGCCGATGATGAGATTCATCAACGGAAATGCAATTGCAAGAGCGGATATGGCAAGGGCTCCCACTCCGTGACCGATGAATATGCTGTCAACGATGTTATAGAGCGAGGTTGCCACACTTGCCACGATGGCAGGTATGGAATACTGCACCAAGAGGCGTCCGATGCTTCTTGTACCAAGTTCGGTAGGTGATGTATTAGCGGTGTCAATCATAATTCCATTGCAAAGTTACCAAGAATTTCGTTAACTGCTGTTTTGATTGTAACTTTGCACCTCTAATTTATACCCTATGACCAATATTAAAGGCATACTATTCGACCTTGACGGCGTACTGATTGACAGCGAGACTCAGTACACACAATTCTGGAGCGAAATCGAGAAAATCTATCCGACAGGCATCCCCGATTACCCCATGGCAATCAAAGGCACTACCCTCTCCAAGATACTGGAGAACTACCCCGATGACGGCACGCGCCAGGACATCATAGACCGTATACATCAGTTTGAGGACATAATCCGCTACCACGAATATCCCGGCGTGACCTCATTTCTGCGCGACCTCAAGGACCACGGCATAGCCACCGCCATCGTCACCAGCAGTGACAGCGTCAAGATGGGCTATCTTTTCGAACAGCTCCCCGAGCTGCAACAATGGTTTGACACCATAGTCGACGGCTCCATGGTCACTCATTCCAAGCCTGACCCCGAACCTTACGTTAGAGGAGCCGAGATGCTCGGACTCCGTCCCGAAGAGTGCGTGGTATTTGAGGATTCCTTCCAGGGCATAGCCTCAGGACTCGCCGCGGGCTGCCACGTCATAGGCGTAACCACCACCTTCTCCCCCGAAAAAATGAAAAGCCATGTCCCCGTCACCATCAGCGGCTTCGAGAACATGACCTATGACAAGATGATTGATATGCTACGTTAGCAGGCTTTGAAGCTCATGTCAAGACCTTTGACAGAGTGGGTCAGCGCACCTACGGAGATGTAGTCCACGCCACACTCGCCATACTCACGCAGAGTGTCAAGGGTGATGCCTCCGGATGATTCTATTTCACAGCGTCCGTTGATGAACTTCACAGCTTCGCGGGTGCGTTCGGGCGTGAAATTGTCAAGCATGATGCGGTCCACATTCAGGCTCAGAGCCTCTTCTATTTCAGAAGTGTTGCGGACTTCCACCTCTATCTTGAGGTCTTTGCCCTTCTCTTTGAGATAAGCGCGAGCGCGGTTGACTGCATTGGTGATGCTTCCGGCAAAGTCGACATGATTGTCTTTGATGAGTATCATGTCAAACAGACCTATGCGGTGGTTCATGCCTCCACCGATCTTGACAGCCTCCTTTTCGAGCATGCGCATGCCAGGGGTGGTCTTGCGGGTGTCAAGCACCTTGGTTTTCAATCCTGAAAGTTTTTCCTGATACTTTGCCGTCATTGTGGCTATGCCGCTCATACGCTGCATGATGTTGAGCATAGTGCGCTCTGTCTGGAGCAGGCTGCGCACTGGACCCTCCACAACAAACGCCACATCGCCGGGCTTGACATGCGCCCCGTCATTGATAAACACGGTCATCTTGAGCGAGGGGTCGAACTTGTCAAATACCATGCGGGCGACATCTACGCCTGCCAATATGCCCTCCTCCTTGACTATAAGCTGCTGCTTGCCCATGGCATCGGCAGGGATGGTGGAGAGGGTGGTGTGGTCGCCGTCGCCCACATCCTCGGCAAACGCCAGTGTGAGCAGGTCATCAATCAGTTGGTCTCGTGTTTCCATAATTTTGTAATTTTGCTGCAAATTTAAGTATATCCCTCTAATTATGAAAATCATACTTCTCGTCACAGGCGAAACCAAGACAGCATACCTCCGTCAAGGCATCGACCAATATTTCTCCCGTCTGAAGCACTACATTCCCTCCGAGCTGCAAGTGCTTCCTGACATCAAGGCTTCAAAAGCCATGACCGAAGCGCGCCAGAAAGAGATGGAGGGCGCACAGATGCTCGCCGCGCTACAGCCTGGCGACTACGTTGCCCTCCTTGATGAGCGCGGCAAGGAGCTGACATCCCGGGAATTTGCATCATGGATCGACTCACGCATGGTCTCAGGGCTCAAACGCCTCATACTCATCATCGGAGGTCCCTACGGCTTCTCACCCGAAGTCTACGCCCGCGCCGACGCCAAACTGTCACTCTCGCGCATGACATTCAGCCACGAAATGGTACGCCTTTTCATCGCCGAACAGCTCTACCGCGCCATGACCATCCTCCGCAACGAGCCCTACCACCACGACTGAAAGGTAAGGTAAATCTATGGATAATTTTGCCTATATTTGTGATATATTCCAACAAATCCACTTATATCATCTTTAATCTCTATGACCGACATTACCAGCATTCGTGATTATGACACTTTGCTCAATAGCATAGATTCTTTATGGACCATAGCCAGAGAAAAAGCTATTACAGCTGTCAATGCTGAGCTGTTGGATGCTAATTGGTATACTGGTCGTTATATAGTTGAATTTGAACAGGATGGTCACGCACGGGCTGAATACGGCAAAAGACTCCTTATAACCCTATCCCGTGATCTTACATCTCGTCAAGGCAAAGGTTTCAGCCGGTCTAACCTGACCTATATGCGTAAACTTTACATCGCATTTCCAAAACGTGAGACACTGTCTCACAAATTGACATGGAGTCATTACTTTGAATTATTGAAATGTGAGGATATGATGGAAATGCAATTCTATTATAATGAAGCCATTAATCAGCGATGGAAGGTACGCGAGGAATTACAAGCTCGTCTTGACAGTCTGCTCTGCGAGGAATGCCAGAAGGAGCGTGATTCGGAGTAATTGGTATATGAGGGTAAAACGGAGTAGGTTGTAGGCAAAATGGCATACATTTTGCCTGCTTGGCGTGGGATGTTATGTGGGAAGTTTTTCGTAAATTTGCGCCATGTTTGACCTGAAGGGCTTTATCCGCATGAAAGTGATGGTTGCCATGGCTGCCGTCATGTTATGTCTCGCCCCTGTCTGTCTAGCGAAAACCGCTGCTAAAGACGCTCCATTCACGGTGGTGATCGATGCCGGTCACGGAGGCAAGGATGTAGGAGCCAAAGGCAAGAAGACCAACGAGAAATCGGTAAACCTTGATGTCGCCCTCGCTCTCGGCAGACTGATCGAAAAAGAATACGGCAAAAAAGAAGTCAAGGTGGTCTATACGCGTGACGGAGACTATTTCGTCACCCTACAAGGCAGATGCGACAAGGCTAACAAAGCCAATGGCAATCTCTTCATCTCCATACACTGCAACAGCGTCGATGAGAAGTCGCCACGGCGCAATACGGTCAACGGAGCATCGGTTTACACTCTCGGCCTCGGACGCAGCAAAGAGAACCTTGAAGTGGCAAAGCGCGAAAACTCCGTCATGATGCTCGAGCCCGATTATACCACCACTTACAGCGGTTTTGACCCAAACTCAGCCGAAAGCTACATCGTGTTTGAGATGACCCAGAACCGTCATCTCAACCAGAGCATCAAATTCGCCGCTTTGACCCAGAAACAGCTTGTCTCTAATGCCGGACGCGCCGACAAGGGCATCCGCCAGGACATATTCTGGGTACTCGTCCATACCGGTATGCCCGCTGTGCTTATCGAACTCGACTTCATATGCAACCCCACCGTCGAGAAATTCATGATGTCTGACAAGGGTGTTGACAAGATGGCGACATCCATCTTCAACGCATTTTGCGACTATTACAAATCCAGCAAGAAAGCCGCAAAAGCGGCATCCAAATAACCAATCCGTCCAATAGACTGTTTATAATCCAAACGACCATATCCGTCATAATCATAGATTTATGAAAAAACTGTTTTCAAAAGAATTTATCATAGGTTTCTGCGTCATCCTGACCGCAGTGATTCTCTACGTCGGCATCGAATACCTCAAAGGTGTCAATCTGTTCAAATCCACCAATTACTACTACGCGACATTTACCAACGTCGAAGGTCTCGCCGAGTCTGCTCCCGTGCATCTCAACGGCTTCAAGGTGGGTCTGGTACGCGAAATCAGCTACGAATATGACAACCCCGGACATGTCAAGGTAGAAATAGACCTTGACAAAAACCTGCGTCTCCCTGTCGGCTCCAAGGCGGTCATGGCTTCTGACCTCCTCGGCACAGGCTCTATCTCCCTCCAGCTTGCCGACTCCAAGGAGTTTTACCCCAAAGGACATACCATCGACGGTGTCAACCCCAAAGGCATGATGGAAAGCATCTCCAAGGAAGTGCTCCCCACCATCACAGAAATGATGCCTAAAATCGACTCTCTGCTCGTAGCCGTTACAGAAATCGTGACCAATCCGGCACTTACTTCCTCCATCAATCGTCTTGACCACGTGATGGCGAATCTGGAGACATCCACTGCCAAGCTGTCATCGACCATGTCTTCGCTCACCCCCGTAGTCGGCAACGTGAACACCATCACCAATAATCTCACTACCGTGTCGGGCGACCTTACCCAGATGACAGGCAAAATCAACGCGCTACCCATAGACAGCACATTCAACAATATCCACGCCATTACTGGCGATGTAGCCCGCGCTACCGCACAGCTCAACAACCCCAACAGCTCCCTCGGTCAGCTGCTCTATTCGGATGGCTTGTATAACAACCTTAACCATTCAGTACAGTCACTCGACTCGCTCCTGATCGATGTGAAGAAGAACCCCAAACGCTACATCAGCATCAAACTCCTCTAAACACTTTATCTGAACTTAATCCAAACAAGCCGACTGATGTGCATTTAACATTTCGGCTTGTTTTTGCTTTCTCTGAGGGCGATTTCTCTGATAAAGCGATAGGCTGATTATTTCAGATTATCCTATCCTTTAGCGTATCTCTCTGAAAACATGATAGTTACACATTTACCAAGCTATCATGTGCGTAACAAACTGTATTTCAGTATAGTTGCATCAGCTTTATAAAATCCAAAAAAAATGACGGTTTGTTATCATCATTTTTTTTGTGAATTTTGCATAAGTGATTCCCCCGCCCATGTGCTGCGCCACGGCGAGTATCCATATCACACCCCCGACCAATGGAACCATCTAAACACACCGAACTCTGGGAAAGATGTCTCCAGATCCTGAAGGACAATCTTCCCCCCGAGCAATTTGACACCTGGTTTAGCCCTGTGACATCGATGAGCTACGTTGACGACGCGCTCACCATTGATGTGCCCTCGCCGTTCTTTGTCGAGCAGATAGAGGAACGCTTCTTCCGCATCCTCAAGGCTACCCTCGTCAAGGTGTATGGTCCCAAGATAAAGCTGTTCTACCACTACGACCAGATCAGCCACCAGCCAGAGACCGGCGTTACCATGCGCAGCGAGAATCCCAATCCTGCCATAGGTCTCCGCAAGGCTCCCCCTGTCCCCGTAAGTCCCTTCCAGCAGCAACAGCTTCCCGACATCGACTCGCAACTCAATCCGCGCTACACATTTGAAAACTACTGCACAAGCGCGAGCAACCGTGTGGCATGCTCCATCGGTGAGGCGATAGCGATGAATCCCAAGCTCAAGACATTCAACCCTCTCTTCATATTCGGTCCCACCGGCGTGGGCAAAACCCACCTTATCCAGGCTATAGGTATCCGCATCAAGGAGCAGAATCCGCAGACACGTGTGCTCTATATCACATCACGTCTTTTCGAAAGCCAGTACACCACCGCGGTCAAGCGTGGCAAAATCAACGATTTCATCAATTTCTACCAGAGCATCGATGTGCTTATCATCGATGATATACAGGACTTGATGGGCAAAAACGCCACGCAGAACACCTTCTTCCACATCTTCAACCATCTCCACCAGAATCAGAAACAGCTCATCCTGTCGAGCGACTGCCGCCCATCGGAGATGGAAGGCATGGAAGCGCGTCTGCTCTCACGATTCAAGTGGGGCATGACCACAGAGCTTGAGAAGCCCGACTTGCAGCTGCGCCGCGATGTCCTCCTCAAGAAATCCGAGAACGATGGCCTCCAGATACCTGACGAAGTGCTTGACTTCATCGCCGGCAACGTGACCGAAAGCATCCGCGACCTTGACGGCATCATATCCTCGCTCATCGGACATGCTGCCATCCTCAACCGTCCCATCACTATCGACCTCGCCCGTCGTGTAGTGGCAAATGCGGTCAAGATCCATCGTCGGCAGATCAACTTCGAGATGATTACCCAGCAGGTGAGCACATTCTTCAACATCGATGTTGACAGCATATTCACCAAATCGCGCAAACGCGAAGTCAGCGACGCCCGCCAGATGATAATGTACCTTGCCAAGAAGCATGCCAACATGCCCCTCAAAGCCATCGGCACCCGTCTGTCACGCACCCATGCCACAGTGCTCTACGCCTGTCGCAACATAGAGGAGCGCCTCCCTCTCGAGAAATCCCTGCAAGAATCCGTCACATCCATCGAATCCCTGCTCCTCCAGCAGTCATAACCGACTGAGGCTGTATAAATTATATAAGTCTTATAAATCTTATAAGTATTATCCGACTTATAAGATTTATAAGACTTATATCGTTTATGTATGAGCCTCGCTATCAGGCTTTCTCCAAAGCCTGCGCCAGATCGGCGATAATGTCATCGATGTGTTCGATACCCACCGACAGCCTGACCGTCGACTCAGTGATATGCTGCTGTGCCAGCTCCTCGGCGCTCATCTGCGAGTGTGTTGTAGTCGCAGGATGTATCACCAGGCTCTTGACATCCGCTACATTTGCCAGGAGCGAGAAAATCTCCAGGTTGTCAATAAACCGCCATGCGGCTTCCTGACCTCCTTTTATTTCAAAAGTGAATATGCTGCCTCCGCCATGAGGGAAGTAACGTTTATAAAGCTCATGGTCGGGATGCGCCGCCAGTGACGGATGGTTGACCTTGGCAACCTTGGGATGCCTGTTCAGAAACTCCACCACCTTCAGTGCATTGCTGACATGACGCTCTACGCGGAGCGAAAGTGTCTCCAATCCCTGAAGCAACAAGAAAACATTTATAGGCGAAATCGCAGCACCCGTGTCGCGCAGCAACACCGCTCTGATGCGTGTGACAAATGCAGCAGCTCCAGCAACATCTGCAAATACAGCTCCGTGATAACTCGGATCAGGCTTGGCAAGTGTAGGAAATTTGTCGGCATATGCTTTCCAGTCAAACTTGCCTCCGTCAACTATGATGCCGCCAAGACTGCTGCCATGACCGCCTATGAATTTCGTGGCTGAATGCACCACGATGTCTGCCCCGTGTTCTATCGGGCGGATGAGGTAAGGAGTCCCAAACGTATTATCGATAATCAGCGGTATGCCATGACGGTGTGCCACAGCGGCTACGCCCTCTATGTCGAGCACCTCGCTGTTGGGGTTGCCGAACGTCTCAGCATACACAGCCTTAGTCTGCGGAGTGATGGCTCGCTCGAGCGCATCAAGGTCGTTGACATCCACGATGGTATTGCCGACACCCTGCGCAGCCAGCGTGTGGGTAATCAGATTATACGAGCCGCCGTAAAGATTATTGGCTGCGACCACATGGTCTCCCGGTCCGAGGATGTTCTGCAAAGCATAAGTGGCAGCAGCAGCACCTGATGCCACAGCCAATGCCGCGACTCCGCCCTCTAAGGCAGCCATGCGTGCTTCCAGCACATCTTGTGTAGGGTTGGTCAGTCGCCCGTATATATTGCCGGGATCACGGAGCGCGAAGCGGTCGGCTGCATGCTGGCTGTCATTGAACACATATGATGTGGTTTGGTATATGGGTACCGCCCTTGCTCCGGTTACGGGGTCGGGTTGCTCCTGTCCTACATGCAGTTGGAGGGTCTCAAAGTGGAGATTGTCGTTTGTTTTCATAATGCAAATACGTTTTTGAGTTGTTGATGATGCAAAATTAGGGCATGATAAAAGATATTGTGCACTTTTTCAGAAAATATAGGGTGATTTTGCTAAAAGTAGCTATCTTTGTAGATGATACATCTAACATCTATCACATTATCCCACAGATAGCAGAAATGACACCGATTGAGAAACTTGACAAAATCGACCTCCAGATTCTACGGCTCATGCAGCAGAACGCCCGTCTGACCATCAAAGAGCTGGGACAGGAAGTCAATCTGTCATCCACCCCCGTATATGAGCGGCTCAAAAGACTTGAACGTGACGGATACATCAAAAAATATGTTGCCCTGCTTGACGAAGAAAAACTCAACCAGGGATTCATTGTGTTCTGCAACGTCAAGCTGCGCCAGGCATCCCTGCAGCGTGCCCAGGAGTTTGTCGAGACCATCCGCCAGATTCCGCAGGTCACCGAGTGCTATAATATTTCGGGACGTTACGACTTCCTGATGAAGATTCACGCTGCCAACATGAAAGCCTACCAGGAACTGATCCTCAACGTCCTCGGATCCATCGACAGCGTGGCTTCATTGGAGAGCACATTTGTCATGGACGAAGTCAAAAACGAAATCGGCGTAGCCATCCAAATCTAAACGTCCTCTCAGTTTGTTAAATAGAAATAATATCGATCAGCTTGTAGGGACATGCCGTGGCATGTCCGCTCAGCAGGCGTTGTGTTAATGTTGCAGAAAGCGGACATGCCACGGCATGTCCCTACAATATCCTCCAAACCAAAATATATAAGATATGAAAAATCTTCAGAACGTAGTGGGTCCGCTGCTCATAGCCATCGGACTTTTCGCCTTAGGTCTCGCAGTCAAGGCTGGTATCGACAACTTCTCTCATCGTGACCGCATCGTGACCGTCCGCGGCTTGTGCGAACGTGACGTAGAGGCAAATCAAGTGGTATGGCCAATCGTAACCAAAGAGATGGGCAACGACCTCCCGGCTCTCTATGACCGCATACTCTCCACCAACGAGAAAATCAAGGCTTTCCTCACCGCCAACGGAATCAGTGCTGATGAAATAGCTGTCAATCCTCCGCAAGTCGAGGACCGCAAAGCCAACGTGTACGACAATTCGACACTCATTTCTGACCGCTACCGCGTGACCAATGTCATCGTAGTCACCTCATCAAAGGTCAAAAAAATCAACGACCTGATCAAAAAACAGACCGAACTGATGCGTCAGGGCATAGCTGTCATGGCTGACAACTACGAATATCCCACTACCTACAGCTACACGGCTCTCAACGAAATCAAGCCAGAAATGATTACCGAGGCAACCAAAGCCGCGCGTGAAGCTGCCGACCGATTTGCAGCCGACTGCGGAAGCAAGCTCGGTAAAATAAAGACCGCTTCACAGGGGCAATTTTCCATAGATGACCATGACCGCTATACTCCTTACATCAAGACGGTGCGCGTGGTCAACTCAATCACCTATTATCTCGAAGACTGACCCATTCATGAGCCAATCCTCACCACAGGTACTTCTTATAATTAATCCCATATCAGGTGTGTCCGGCAAGGAAGGTCTTGCCGAACACACCCTGTCATCTCTGAGCCATACAGGATGGGACATCGAAGTGGCGTACACCACTTGCCACGGAGATGCGACCCGACTGGCAAAGGATGCCGTGCGCCGCGGCTTCCATGCCGTGCTGGCTGCCGGCGGAGACGGCACGGTCAATGAGACCGCTGCTGCGTTGTGCCACTCCGACACTCGCCTCGGCATCATACCCTGCGGATCAGGCAATGGTCTGGCGCGTCATCTCGGCATTCCCATCGACATAGATGACGCCCTTGCTATAATAGGTCGTGGCAAGCACCTCGTATGTGACTATGCCGAGGTCAACAACAAGCCTTTCTTTTGCACCTTCGGTGTCGGATTTGATGCCGAGGTCAGCTGGCGGTTCGCCCGTCAGCACCGCCGCGGCAAGCTTAGCTACATCCGCAGCACCATCGCTGAATATATCCGTTACCGACCGCAGATCTACACCATCCGTGCCAACGGCTCCATCGTGACCGACAAGGCTTTTCTCGTGGCTGTGTGCAATGCTTCCCAATACGGCAACAATGCCTACATAGCTCCACACGCTTCGCTGACCGACGGGCTTCTTGACGTAACCATAATCCACAGCGGATCAGCCCTGAGCACCATGGTGGCTGGTGCCGACTTGATGACGGGACTTATCGACAAAAATGCCATCATCGACACTTTCCGCGCCGACAGCATCGTCATCGAACGCGCAGCCGACGGTCCCGCACACATCGACGGCGAACCGATACATATCGACAACGTCATGGACATAAGATGCCACCACGCCGCTCTCAGCATATTCACGCCCGAGGAGCATGACACGAGGCGCTTCTATCCGATAGTAACCCCCATGACTGATGCCATCAAGGATATGGGTCTGTCGATACGCCATCTCCTCCCTTCAAGTTTTCACTCAGCACTGCATCATGGACATAAACTGCATAAAAAATAATATCCGTCGCCGACTCGGTATCGGTGAACTCAACGAGTTGCAGACATACATGGTTTCACACATGTCGCAACCCTTTACGATGCTGCTTGCTCCCACTGGCTCGGGCAAGACTCTCGGATTTGCAATACCACTGCTTGCCCGGCTAAAAAGGCCAGGACATGGCGTACAGGGACTGGTCATAGTGCCCTCACGCGAACTCGCATTGCAGATATTCGATGTCATCCGCCCCATAGCCGAGGGCTACAAGGTCTCGGCATTCTACGGCGGCCACAACATGCGCGAGGAAGCCAGTTCGCTCTCTGCCATCCCCGACATACTCATAGCAACACCTGGCAGGCTGCTTGACCACATGCAGCGCGGACAGCTTGTGCTTGACGAAATAACCACCCTCGTACTTGACGAGTGGGACAAGACCCTCCAACTCGGTTTTGAGGGCGACATGAAGAAGATATTCCGCAATCTCCGCCCCGCTCCACGATATGTGATACTGACATCTGCGACAGCTGCCATAGATGTGCCCCCCTATCTGCCGGTCAAAGACAAGCCGTCGGTAGCAGACTTCTCAGACCGCGGCGAAGACCTCACAGGCAATACCGGAGCACATGTCGACATCGTTGAAGTGCCCTCGGCAAGCATCGACAAGCTCCAGACCCTGATAGACCTGCTTCAAGCACATCCCGATGAGAGTGCCATGGTTTTCGTCAATCACCGCGAAAGTGCCGACCGCGTGGTCAATGCTCTTAAGAAGGCTGGAATCCCCGCCGGGCTGTACCATGGGGCACTTGACCAGCAGCAACGCCAGCTGGCACTTGAGATGATGACCAACGGCACCACACCGGTTCTCGTCACCACCGACCTCGGAGCGCGCGGACTCGACATCGCGGGTGTTAAAAACGTCATCCACTACCACATACCGCCCACCGAGGATGCCTGGACCCACCGAAACGGACGTACCGGGCGCATGGGTGCGGACGGCACAGTCTATGTTATCACTTCCGACCACGACAACATCCCCGATTACATAGCCTATGACCGCAGTTATGTGCCTGACCCCTCTGGTTGCCCACCATGGCATCCGGCAAACGCCACCCTCTATTTCAATGCAGGGAAGAAGGACAAGATATCCAAAGGCGACATAGCCGGATACCTCATACAACGCGGTGCATTGGATGCCGCCGAAGTGGGACGCATCGCCGTCAGCGACCGTTATGCAGTGGCTGCAATCCCCGCGTCCAAGGTCTCAGCAGTGCTGGATGCGTTGCGTCCGCATAAGCTGAAAAACAAGCGTGTGCTTGTTTCAGTGGTTGAAAATGCCTAAATTTGCATTACTTAATTAACTTTTACCAAACATATATCACCATGGCTACAACTCTGGTAAAAACCGACTTCAACTTCCCCGGACAGACAGCAGTATATCACGGCAAAGTGCGCGATGTCTACACTATCAACGATGACTATCTCGTCATGATAGCTACCGACCGCATCTCGGCATTTGACGTAATCCTCCCCGAAGGCATCCCTTACAAAGGTCAGGTGCTCAATCAGATCGCCGCATACTTCCTTGACGCGTCAGCTGCCATTGTGCCCAACTGGAAGGTCGCCGTACCCGATCCCATGGTGACTGTAGGTGTCAAAGCCGAGTCGTTCCCCGTGGAGATGATTATCCGCGGCTATCTGACAGGAAGCGCATGGCGCGAGTATCAGGCAGGTGCCCGTGAGCTTTGCGGTGTGAAACTGCCCGATGGCATGAAGGAAAACGAACGTTTCCCCAAGCCCATCATCACCCCCACCACCAAGGCTGCCGAAGGCCACGACGAGAACATCTCCCGTGAAGAAATCATAGCCCAGGGTCTTGTCAGCGAGGAGCACTACAAGGTCATGGAGGAATACACCTACAAGCTCTTTGAGCTCGGTACCAAGATGGCTGCCGAAAAGGGGCTGATTCTCGTCGACACCAAATATGAGTTCGGCTTGCGCGAAGGCAAGGTCATCCTCATTGACGAAATCCACACTCCTGACTCTTCGCGCTACTTCTATGCCGAAGGCTATCAGGACCGCTTCGAGAAGTGCGAACCGCAGCGTCAGCTCTCCAAGGAGTTTGTGCGCCAGTGGCTCATTGACCACGATTTCATGGGACGCGAAGGTCAGAAGATGCCCGAGATGAGTCCCGAGTTTATCGAGAGTGTGTCAGCTCGTTACATAGAGCTTTACGAGCATATCACAGGTCAGGATTTCATCAAAGAGCCCGAAAACAACCTTGAGACCCGCATCGCCACAAATGTAGTGGACTGCCTCCACAACATCTCACTCTGAGCGAATAATCCCCTGAAGCAGGGACGAAATTACAGCTGGCTAAATTTTGGCTGAATATACACGATTTCTGTAGGGACATGCCGTGGCATGTCCGTTTTCAGCAGCCAAACGCAATTGCCATGCTTGATGGGCGGACATGCCACGGCATGTCCCTACATTCAGATTAATATTGACCAGTAATAACCGCTCCATATAGACATTTCTAATCCACAACACGTGAACGACCCAGAGTGTCAGAAGGTCAACCCTTTTGCCAGCGACAAGCGCGCCAAGACGCAGCAAGTGCGTCAGATGTTTGACAATATAGCTCCACGCTACGACTTGATGAATATGCTCATGACCATGGGCATATTCAAGTTGTGGCGGCGTAAGCTCGTCGATACCGTCAGCCGTGTGCCGCATGCTGATATTCTTGACATAGCCACAGGCACAGGTGACCTTGCGCTTATCATGGCAGAGGAATTTCCCGGAGCAAGAATCACAGGGCTTGACCTGTCAGAGCAGATGATCAAGGAGGGCAAGGAGAAAGCACTCAAGCGAGATCTTGCCGACCGCATCGACATGGTAGTGGGTGACTCGCTCAACCTCCCGTTTCCCGATGAAAGTTTTGACTGCGTGACCGTGGCTTACGGTGTGCGTAACTTTGAGGATCTGCTGCGCGGTTACACCGAGATGTACCGCGTGTTACGTCCGGGAGGCACACTTTGTGTCCTTGAACTTTCCACCCCCACAGGCACCGTGACCGGACCGCTCTACAATATCTATGCCGGACATGTCATCCCTGCCATGGGTCGCATCTTTGCCGGAGACTCCGGAGCCTACGACTACCTCCACCGCAGCATCGCCGCCGTCCCTCAGGGTGAGCAGATGCTTTCCATCATCCGCAATGCCGGATTCAGCCGTGCGTCCTACCTGACCATGACCTTCGGAGCCTGCACCCTCTACGCAGCCCGCAAGTGATGCCTGCTTCTGCTTCCGCTTGAGTTCCGCCCTTTCGCGGGCACGGCGCGACCTCTCACGAGCCTTGAGGACATAGGGCAGCAGAGCCATGCACATCGTCTTGACACTCTTAACAGCAATGCCTGGCTGTACCTCGCCATGTATTATCATATACTTGACGCATCGCTCGTTAAATCCGCTCTTATCATCAAAATATTCGGCGATTCCGCGGGCAATACCCATGACCTCATCATATACCTTGCGCGATACCGGCAAATCCCATTTCTCCTTAGCCGCACCGCGGCGTCCACTATCATTCTTTTCCATATCAAACAGTAATTTTGTGATTCACTCACAAAATTACCCCGCCATCACCCTCCTGACCATGCGAAAATATCAGCAATCCCTCAATGTTGTTAACTTCAGCGTTTAATGGATATCGCGCCCCTTGCGGGCGCAGCTCTCTGTTAGTAGGGTGTTGCAAAACCTGTAAATTGTGGTGATTCTGCCTGTATGCTGTAGGGACATGCCATGGCATGTCTGCTGATACTCAAGTGCTTGCAGATCAGACATGCCATGGCATGTCCCTACAACATTGTACGATTTGGAGTTCTGCAACACCCTCCGAATCCCTCCGCACTGTCACTCTTTTTTGCCGAGCTTGCGGAGGCGGCTGATTATAGAGCCCTTGTTGCGGGAAAAGATAGCCATCAGACGTTCGATAGGAGTGCCTTTGGCATGCAGTTCCTGGAGTTGGTTGTCATCATCATTGGTCCAGGCGGTGTAAGCATTGGGATGCAGCTGCTTCTGACGGTCAATGTATGACATGACTGGCTGGGGCTTTACGTTTTCCGATGCTGCGAGGTATTCGCTGATAAACGAGGTGAAACGCTCACCGTAGGCATCGCGTTTATGTTCGCCGATACCGAATATGGAGCCGAACGCCTCTATAGTAGTCGGTTTTTCGATAGCCATCGCATGGAGCGACTTGTCGGACATGACGATGTATGCGGGCCAATTGTGAGCCTGGGCTATCTCCTGCCGCAGTTCGCGCAGACGTTCATAGAGAATGCGGTCTTCATGCTTGCCGTCAGCCAGCGCAGATTCGGCAGTGACTCCCTTTCGACGCTCTTTGGTCTTCTTGACCTCCGCTGTCTCGCGCACCACGGCAGCAAGCTGAGCCCTGCGGTGACCAAAGAGCACTTCCCGTCCGAGGGATGTGACCCGAAGATGACGGTCATCATCATAGGCTATCTCAATGAATCCCATATGGAGCATCTGGAGCAGGTAGTCCTGCCAGTCGCGAAATGAGATGTCACGCCCGGCTCCGAAAGTTTTGAGCCTGTGATAGCCACGCGCCACCACTTCCGGCGACATAGATCCACGCAGTATCTCGGCTGTGAGAGTCAGACCGATCTGCTGGTCGGCACGCATGATGGCTGACAAGGCTTTCTGCACCAGCACAGTGCCGTCAAAATACACGGGCGGATTATGGCACACGTCACAGTTGCCACACTGGCAGTCCGACTCCTCGCCGAAATAGTTGAGGAGTATGCGACGGCGGCACACCTGCGCCTCGGCATACTCCTGCATACGGTTGAGCTTCTCGTGAGCTATTTCGCGCTGACCGCTCGTGTCGGCGAAGCTGCGGAGCGCGATAATATCAGCCACATTGAAAAAAAGCAGAGTCTCCGACGGCAGTCCATCCCTGCCTCCGCGTCCTATCTCCTGATAGAAACTCTCTATGCTCTTGGGGAGATTGTAGTGGATGACATAGCGGACATTGCTCTTGTCGATGCCCATACCGAAAGCTATGGTAGCCACAACAACATCTATGCGGTCATTGATAAAATCTTCCTGCACCCGGTTTCGCTCCACTATAGGGAGTCCCGCATGATATACGCCCACCGACACCCCTTTAGCGCGGAGTTTCTCGGCAAGTTTTTCTGTGATACGGCGTGACAGACAGTAGATGATGCCGCTCTCGCGGGGATGCCTGCCGATGACCTGCATGATGGTATGGAGCTTCTCGGCTGCCGACAGACCGCGCTTGACATCAAGGCTCAGATTGGGGCGGTCAAAGGAGCTGACAAATATCCGCGGCTGACGCAGGCGGAGCTTTTCGACAATATCGGTCTTGGTAAGCTTATCGGCTGTAGCCGTCAGGGCTATGACAGGGACATCGAGGAAACGCTCATGAATCACGCCGAGCTGAGTGTACTCAGGGCGGAAATCATGTCCCCACTGCGATATGCAGTGTGCCTCGTCTATGGCAAAGAGTGACACACGCAGCGACTCGGCGAGCCAGTCAAGCTCCAGCATCAGGCGCTCAGGAGAGATGTAAAGCAATTGTAGCTGTCCGCATCGGAGGCGCTGGCGTATCTGCCTCTCCTCATCGGCTGAGATGCCGCTGTTGAGCGTCGCAGCCTCTATGCCGTTGGCGCGCAGAGCCTCCACCTGATCCTTCATGAGCGAAATCAACGGTGACACCACCACTGCCGTCCCCTCCATCATCAGAGCCGGGATCTGATAGCAGAGCGACTTGCCACCACCCGTGGGCATCAGCACCAGCGCGTCGCTGCCCGAGGTGACCGCCTCTATGATTTCCCTCTGCATCGGGCGGAACTCGTCGTAGCCGAAATTAGACTTCAATATCTGTAGAGCCTTTTCCATTGCCATATCTGTAACTTTCAAGTATGCAAATCTACGCATTACTTGTGATAATCCGTGACTATATGCGCCATAAATCGCGTAGATTCATATGACAAACCTTTCACATAACACACGATATGGCATCAATAAAACTAAAATTCCGCCCCTCCCTCATCACGGATAAGGAAGGTACCCTCTATTATCAGATCATCCATGAGCGCAAAGTAAGACAGCTCACAAGCGGCTACACCATCGCCTCCGACCAATGGGATAGCCGCCGCTCGACTATAATCTACAGCCGACAGCCAGAACGCCACTCTGACATCCTAACTCTCCGCGAAAGAATCAGAAGCGACATGGAGCGCATAGCCAGGATAGTCAGGAATCTTGACGGCAAGAGGCTTACCTACAGCGCAGACGATGTGATAGACGAATTCAACCGATACAATCGCGACGGCTCGCTGCGCGTGGTCATGTGCCGCATGATTGACGAGCTGAAGCGACGCGGACAGATGCGCACCGCCGAGACCTACCGCGCCGCCTTCAACAGTTTCAGCCGCTTCCTGAACCGCAACGGCAGCGATGACATGATGCTCGATGCCATCACTTCCCAGACCATGCTCTCCTATGAGGCATATCTGAAAGCCCGCGGCAACATGCCCAACACCACATCATTCTACATGCGCATCCTCCGCGCCGTTTACAACCATGCCGTGGAAAGCGAAATCATCGAAGACCTGCATCCGTTCCGCAAAGTATTCACCGGGGCTGACAAGACCGTGAAACGCGCCCTGCCGCTTGCCCAGTTGAAGAAGATACGCAATCTCGACCTCTCGCAGTCGCCCCGTGACGCCCTGGCACGCGACATGTTCATGATGAGTTTTTATCTGCGCGGCATGAGCTTCATCGACATGGCATTTCTGCGCAAGAGCGACCTCTCTGGCGGCTACATCACATATCGCCGACGCAAGACCGGGCAGCAGCTACGCATACGCTGGACCGCCGAGATGCAGGAAATCCTTGACCGTCACCGCCCCAATCCGACCCGCTATCTATTGCCTATAATCATGCGTGAAGACATCAACCAGCGCAACGCCTACCGCAACGCCTCAGAGCGCATCAACCGCAGCCTCAGAAAAATAGCCCCGCTCGCAGGTATCCAGATTCCCCTCACCCTCTACTGCGCACGCCACAGCTGGGCATCAGCAGCGCAGACCAAAGGCATCCCCCTGAGCGTCATCAGCGAAGGTATGGGACATGATTCCGAAGCCACCACCCGCATCTACCTCGCCTCCATTGACACCGCCTCAGCCGTAGACCGCGCCAACGCCCTCATCCTCCGCTCCCTCTGACCCGCAAAAGTAACAAATCGCCTGGCAAGAGATACGTTCCGCTCACAAATCTAAGCATAATCACCGATATTTCAATGGATTTGTTAATATTCTTTCAAAATTATTTTCCAAACATCACGCAACAAATCCATCCAATGTTTAGCATCACCGCATCATCAAAAATCCCAACCATCTGGCATCCACCGTCTTAACCCCTCTACGTATCTCTTGCCAGGCGATACCCCAAAAACCGACATCATCACACGATGCAAAACATAGACGATTACACCGATCAGGAGATAGTCTCGGCTATCCTCAACAGGGACACCAACATCACGAAGGAGTTCCTGTATCGCAAGTGCTATCCCCTGTTCAAAGCTATCTATGACAGATATTACACCGACTGCAACGACTGTTTTGAATTCATCAACGAAATCTATGTCTACATCATGTACCCGCATCGCGACACCCATGTTTCCAAACTCGCAAACTTCGGGTTCAGATGCACCCTGACGATGTGGCTCAAGATAGTCGCTGAAAATTTCTGCCATCAGCTATACACGCGCAAAATCGAGCTGACCGAACAAAAAGAGACCGCTGGTGATAGAAACCTGCCCGACGACGACTCTTTAGAGTCAGCGACAAGAAATCTCGACATGCACGATCTCGCCAACATACTCGCATCGATGCCCAATGAGCGTTACCGCAAGCTCATTGAGCACCGCTACGTCGACGAAAAAACCAACGAAGAGACCGCATCCCTGCTCGGGCTGAGCATGCCCAACTATTACAACGTGCACCGCCGCGCCAAATCCCAATTCTGCACCGAGCTGAGAAAGGAGGGACTGCTATGATCCCCGACCATCTGCTCAAAAAAATCAACAGCCTCGCCGACCTCCCCCTCTCCGAAGAACTCCTCGGCACCTATCTCGAAGGTAACCTGCGAGGCAGTGAACTGCGTGAAGTACAATCTATGATTGGATATAATTCCGCGCTGTATGACATCTGCAACATAGAAAATACATTAGAATCCTTAACAGATTCGTTTATCGGCACAGACTTATCTACGACCTTTGAGTTAGATGGATACAATGCACTTATTGATCCAGTGTTTGACCAATTAGAACTGCCTGTCATCAATCTGCCAGAGACGGAAGTAGCGGTAGACATAGATTCATCATATGACACCCTTTGTCATGACGATAATAGCATCTATGACACAAATAATATCAACCATCTATTAGATAATTGATTGCCATGTCTGGACTTTCTACCATCTTAGAAACACTACAAGGTACGGGATGCTCTCCGTTCTTCATCACGAGTGCTATGCAGTCTGCCTATTTCGGCAACAAAGCCCGCAAGCATCAAGCGGAACTGATGGAAGCAAATATTGAGTTCAAGGAGCGAATGCAGGAACTTAAGAACCAGTATCAACGTCAACGCATTGACGAACAGGCAAGCTTTCGCAGAGAAAGCTATGAACTGGGGCGTCAATTTCTAATCCGCCAGACAATCATACAGAATCAGTCACGCAGAAAACAGATAGAATTCCGGGATTTCCTAAATCATAACTACTGGCCACTAGAAACGGATGTGTACACCGTATTGGATATGCAGAAGGACATATTGGAACATAAGACCATCGTCCCTCTCAATGTCATCGTTGCCAAAACAGAGCTGACCTCCGATCGCAAGAATATCTACCGCTATGAACAATTCTACGAGGAACTAACCGACAGTCTACGCCCCCTCCTCGGGAGTATAACTATCGAGAAAAAACCTTGGAAAAACCTGGTACAGAGTCGTATCGGCGAGGCAATGAATGTCAATTTCATAATGAGTGGCATCCCTACCCTGATTGTATTCCCCTATCATATGGGTGATACCATAGGCATTGAAACTGCATATTGGTCATTTGGACGTGGGCTCCAATCAATGTCACATCGCAAACTGCTTAAAATCCACAATATCAGCCAAGACGCAATCTCTGTTACAGTTCTTAATGCTGTAAAAGCCACCATAGGCATGACCCGGGATGCATATATGCTTGCCGAATACCATCTGCCTGTGACATACCCCGACATCGCCGAGACTGAAGTGATAGACGATCCCGCACTCCGCCAAGCCTTGTCTGACCATTACACCGAAATGGGCAAATTAATCGCTACTGAAGAATTCAGTCAGTTATGTCTACCCGACGAACTTACTGCTATGCGCCAATCCCTGAAGTCTAACCTATTAAAAAACTGACCGAACTATGCCATTACCATTACTTCCTTTTTTATCTACGTTGGCAATCCAAGTCGGATCAGCTTGGTACAACAATCGCAAGAACAAGGCGCATAGCGCAGAAATGGCTCGCAAACAGCAGGCTTATGAGGAAAAAGTCACGCGGGAAGGAATTGAGAACGCCCGTGCCGAATTTGCCGAGATGTGTGCTCTCCAGCGGGAGCTTGACCGTGAGATGCAACACGACCGTCTGAAGCTTATCAAAGACAGCCATCACGAAAGCATCACTCTTGAAGCCTATGCCGAATCGCTCAGAAACTGGCCTCTGATGGTGCCTCCATACGTCATCAAAAATGAAAGTATCCTTAGTCTTGAAGCCGAAACTGATCAGGCAATCCCGTTAAACTGCATACTTGCATCGTCATCAGACGGAAACTTCAATAATGCCATATATTTCAGATTGGAAGAGAATCTCGCCGACTTCTGCTCCAGGTACTGGAACGTATCAGCAGTTAAATCCATACGTTTCCTCCAGGAAACATGGCGTGACACATATTCCGATGCCGACTCGAAGCGTAAGAATCTCTACGTTCATCTCAAGCATGTCCCTACCCTTGTCATATCACCTATTATAAAGAACGACAAACTATTGTTCCGCTTCTACTGGTGGGGCTTGTCTGTCAATCCCACCGAAGCACATGTGGACGAAGTCAACGAATTAGACCCCGAACTGACCATTCCTATAACAAGAAACCAGAAGTACACTCAAGAAGAAATAGCTCAAATCCTCGATGAATGCACCCCAAAACTGGAAGCATTCATCAGTTACTTCGCCGACCTCTACTACTGGAACTTCTACAAAGAGTCCCCCACTCTCCCTTCACTGATTTCCTCAACGCATGAACTGAGGACACTGCGAAATACATTTGCAGCAGAGGGATTTAGAAATGGCTTATTGAGAGGCTTCGAAGAGTCCAGTAATGCCGATTTAATTTCTACCTTAACTTGCTATAAATCAATACTGGCACTCAATCACACAATAACACCAAAAGAGAAGCAAACTTTATTACAAAAGATTGCATCAATATTGCATTTGAGCATTGATAGAGATGACTTCGACATCAGCAGCCTGATATATAAGCATAACATCTGTCAGGTGTTATCAGCTGAAGAAACAAAACTTTTAAACGAGATAATTACCGACATCGATAATCTTTCAACAAACACATCGCATACAATGACATCAAACAATCTTCCCACCGCTAACTCTTCAAAAAACATGACAGCCAAAGAATACTCAATATATCGAGACGAGTTGCTGACACTAATCAACGACATCAAGAAAATCTCTTATCTCCCGAAAGCGCAAGAAGCCGCATTCAACGACACCGAGAGGAAAATCCAAGAAGACCAATTCTCAGTAGCGCTCATAGGAGAATTCCAGGGTGGAAAATCAACGACATTTGATGCCCTATGCGGAGGTCGTGAAATTTCGCCAAGAGGCAACAACATCAAAACCTCAGCATGTAAAATCACGGCTACTAATATAGCCGGGGATGGCGAAGAATGTGCTTTCGTCACATGGAAATCCGATGCTGAGTTAGTGCAGACTATGAGTCCTCTTTTAGAAGCGTTTTGCACTCCGGAAGATTTTGGATATGAAGCCGGACCAGGGAAGGTATTTTCTTACAGCGATCAGATAAAATTCACAAATCCGCGTCATATCAAAGTTTTAAAAGAAGCAATCGAATCCGCCAAAGATGCGACCACTGATAGCATTAGCGACATACTGCCCATCGCACAGTTCATAGTGGAGTTCTATGACAGCACAAAGGAGATACGGAAACAAACAAAATTCACAATTCAAGAAGCCTATCCCCTGATGACTTTCCCATCAAAAATGATGGAACGACATAATGCTTCAGACAAGCAGGTGTCGGATTTCAGCCCTTCAGAGGCGGCGTTTGCCTTCGTGCAGACGGTCAATTGCCGCATCCATTCCAAGCAACTTGAATCGTTAGGTTGTACGTTTATAGACTGTCCAGGACTTTTTGCAAGTGAATATGACACATCTATTGCAATGAGCACCATCAACACATCTGATGCTGTACTATATCTGTGCGGTGGAGACAAAGCCATGGGACAAGAAGACAAAAGAGCAATCCGTAAGATCTGGGATAATGGGTTAATCGGAAATCCAGATTTCACAGGTGAAAATATATTTTTCGCCATCAACCAACGAAAATCTCAAAATGAGACATCGTTCATCGCTAATGATTTGTCTCAGATAAACGAGATAGGATTTCCCAAAGAGACGCTTCCGTTATACAACGCCTATCTGTACTATTATGCACAGTTCGGCATCAGTTATGTCAACGGCACTCTTGATTCCTATACCTTAGATCGCTTTTTGCACTCTTCTGCTAAAGCATACGGCAGTATAGAAGAAAAATGGGTAATAGAAGTGAACAGAGCCTTAATCCGTCTTGAACTTGACGAAGATGTCTCTATCAAAGACCTAACCATCGATTCTGCTACAGCACTACTCAAACTTTCTCAAAGTGAGACTTTGTTTGATCCCATCAATGACTATATCGTCAAGAACCGTGCACATGCCATACTCGTTGAAAATGGTGCGCTGAAAATCCAAGAGGGACTGCAGACTATTCAAAATACTCTGCGAGTCATGGAAGACAGTGCGCGTAAGAGTGTGGCTGAGAGAGCCGAGGAGGCTAAAAAAGCCCGACAGGAACTGGATAAGTTCTGCGACCATGTTGATGAACTAATCAGATCAGCTTTCACAGAGAAACTAAAAAAAGAATATACCGCCAAAGTGTATGAGAGGTATTTCGCAGACGCAACGATGATAGAGACAGTCGCGTTTGAGGCTACAAAATCTCTGCTAACGCTCAGCAAAAAAAGGAGTACCAAATGGTTAGCCATCAAAAGCAAATTCAGCCATGAAGCAGACGAGGAATTAAAAGGAAGCATCGGTACACTGATAAACTCAGCTTTCAATCAGACCGTAACAGAGATTGTCAAAAAATGGGTAACAATCCACTATAATGACAAGGATACTGATTTCAATGACATTATCATTCCTGTAGTGAAAAGATTATCTGAAGACATTCACAACGAATGGTCAGTAATCACCACAAAAATGCCTATACTAAGTACTCTGATACCTTTTGAGACAAGGACAACCCTAAGCAGTATTGAGTTCGACCGCTCAATAGGCAGCAGATCGGTTGATAATAACACCTTAGAAAGGACTGTCAGTGCCGCAATCAATGACATCATCAATCAGATTACGGTACCCATCATAGCGACAATCGTGGGAGCAATTATATGGCACATATGTGATTTGCTCTTTTTAGGAGGAATAGGACTTATTGCCTCAGCAATTGCTGCCGCGCTTGCCTGGCTTGGTAAAATAACTCCAGATGAAATCAAATCGCCTCAGGATTTCAAAGGCAAAAGTAAAGACCTCTTTGAGCAGGTACAATCAAAACTTACAATGACACTGATGAAGCCTAACGTCAAGTCAGAAATCTGTTTCAAAGAAGATGGACTCATCAGTGTGATAAACAACGACATGGAGACCTATGAGGCGTTCTACCGGAAAATGCTTGCTGATAAAAAAACAGAATTAGACAACAACATCCGCAAATCCGAGGAAGAGTACGCGAGCAAGAAAGATGAGCTAATGAACATCGCCCAAGAATCCCAAAGAGTACTGGAGCACGAGGTACAACCCTTAAGCAAAAAACTCGCTGCTTTTATCAAACGGGTTACGAAGTAGAAACCATAATGATTAAGCCGACCATTTCAATATTCGGTTGCTTCCAAAATGGCAAATCCACCCTGATTAACTGTCTTTTTAATCAGGGTATTGCCATGGTGGGAGGTGTAGGCCTTTCGGTGACTAAATGTAATACTCGATATATCTACGGAAAATCCGAGATCATTAAATACCGGACCAAATCTGGCAAAGAAAAGATATTATCTCAAAATGACCTGCTTGACAACTCTCTCGTCAAACCGAATGAGGAGATAATCAGATCTATTCCAATAGATATACTACGAGATTTTGACATTGTAGATACACCAGGCTTCAATGCCAATGAAGCAGAAAGTGCTACGGCTCAGGAAATGTTAGATAAAACAGATTTTGCAATATTATTACTGCGAAACAAAGGATTATCTCAACCTGAGAAAAATATAGCCCGTCAACTTTCAGACAGGAAGATTCCATTCATCGTCCTGATAAATTGTTATGACGAAATCTATGACAATTGGAAACCCGATTCAAATGGCAACGCTCTTATTGCGTCTGCAATTATGGCACAATTGAGGGCAATTAAAGCGATGCCTCTGATGGTAAACGGACAACATGCCTTGTTCATCACAAACTTGATGTGGTATCAGCTGTCAACAATATCGCAACTTTATAGCAAAAGTCTCGTCAAAAGCATGAAAATGCTCAAAATCAACTGGAATGATTTCTTTGATGGAGAGTATTCTGATTACAAATTACGTTTTAGCAGCAATTATTTACCAATAATAAGTCTGTTAGAAAACCGAAATATTGTGATTCTGACAAAATTATTTTTCATGCAAAAACGATTATTGAAGCAACTGTCAGTAAGTCATCAGAATTTCATTCTACAGCTTGCTTCAACACGGAAAGCATTCCTACATAAACAAGCCATATATGTCAATTAAAAACAATACAACAATCAATCCATGCCTAAAACAGTTATAACTGCCATAAGCACTACCGAAAGCTTATGGGGAAATGTCAGCAGCATTTCTAAAAAAACAGATATAGTCCCAGATTGGGGAGAATTTGTATCACTCCGGCAGCAGCTTACAAAAGAAATAGAGTTGCTCAAACAGACTGTGGAGGAATTAAAAGAGAAAAATAAAGCATTGACCAACATCGTTTCTGATTGTATGTTAGATATAGAGAAGTCCACCAAAAGGCATATGGAGTCCATTGAAAGACAAAATAAAATCCTCCATGATGAAATATTAAAAGAGATCCAAGGTTCAGATGATAGATTCTCCCTATAATCATACTCTTTACAGTTGATTATTAACTTAAAAATATGAATGCTATGAATGTTGAAATGGATGCTTTTTTGCCTGACGATATGGTGGTGGATGCTGTCTCAGAAGCTTGTTCGTTCTTCAACCTTCCAGAGGTGCCGGTAATCAATGCACAAGGGACTTGTGTGTGGGCTAACGATGCGACTACATATGATGACGATGTGCTGGGATTTAACCGCGAGGAGCTGATGGCTCTCGGTGTTTCAGGCGAGGATTCGCTCACGCTCATCTACACGCATGAGTGTGCACACCGCACATTGCAGTCGACTTATAATGACCCATGGGAAGAGGAGCTTGCGTGCGATTTCTTCGCTGGAATACACGCTGGCATGAAAGGTATGGATCTTGACAACTTCGAGGCATCGCTGGGTCAGACTTCAGGGAGTGCGTCACATCCCAACGGTGCGCTACGTGCTGATTTCATCGAATACGGCAAAGAGGTTGCCGAGGAAATGCAATCACGTGGAGTTGAAGTCACCTACGAGGGTTGCATCCAACGTCTCAATCAGCACTTGCAGGAGAAAGATGGATTGATAGTAGAATATCGAGAGCGGTTTGACGACTCTTTCCAATCACCTTCCGACATATCTTTTACCGCTACAACTGCCAAAAGTTTTGTCAATGACAAAGACTGGCATCTTGATGAAGCACGTAAAGCTACCGAACGAGGTGACCACATGGCCGCCAAGGATCATATCAGGAGTGCTAACATGAGCTCAAATAAACCAAAATAACATAGGCAGATCACTTTAAAACTTGGTTTGAGGTATGAGGAGCGGGTGGTTTTGGAGGCTCGTGGGCGGGCTGGTGGCTGGGTGCTGTGTGGTGGTGACGGGGATGCTGGTGTACCAGTATCGCTATCAACATCTGCGGGACCGGGAAGAGCATGGCGATGTGCGCAGGGTGAGCGCGGACTATCGGTTCGTGAGACCTTACGGGGCTTCGTCGGGACGCTTGGAGCAGGTCAGCACCGGGAGGGTTGCTTTGGATGATGTGGACTGGGTGGCTGTGTCGGTTGATGACGACAGCTTGGCGGTGTACTGCAAGGACGGCTTGAGAGGTTACTTCAACCGCTTCAGCGGTGAAGTGTCGATACCGGCGCAATACCTGAGGGCATGGGTGTTTTCTGACGGTGTGGCGGCTGTGAGCGATGGTGACTGCATTTATTTCATCGACCATGACGGACAGCCCGTCAACGGCAAACGATTCCCATACCGCCACCGGGAAGCCGGCTATCTGTATCATGGCGGATACTGCGCCATGCACGGCGATGACGGGCTGATGGGTCTGATAGACCGCCGGGGCGAGTGGGCTGTGGAGCCGCGTTTCCAGATAATCACTGCCGAGACACGCGACTACTGGAAAGCGCGTGAAGGCGACCATAAGACAGGTCTGTGGTATGCGATAGACGACAGCGCACGGCTTGTGACAGAACGTGGCTATCCCGAGCTCAACATTACCGAAGATGCAGGCATAGTAGCCACATTGCCTGACCACAGGCGCGTATCATACGGCTTCGACGGCGTGAAATCAGACGAGTTGCTGATATACGGGATAGACCTACTGCGCTACCCTACCGGACAAAATGATGCCTCCGGACAGGTCGGACTTGCCATCGCAACTCTCATGTCATACAGCATGCCCGACGGCTACCGCGGTCTGTGCACCGCTGGAGGACAGGCGGTTACAGCCCCGCTCTATTGGGAGATTTCGGCTGTCGGCAAAGATTTGTATCTTTGCACATACAAGGGCACTGACGATGCGGTCATCGTAAACTCCTATGGTGAGACGGTACGAAGCGGAAATTGAAGCAACATGTCAAACACCTTTTAAATCAATGATTATGGCTGACAGAATATACGAGCTGAAATGGACTGATAAGTGCCGCGCCGAGGTGGGTGGCACGATCTTCGAGACACAGGAGTGGGTGGGACGCTTTGCGGCATGCGAGACGATGGCTGATGCCGCACGGCTCTTTAACAGCCATTTCTACGGTCAGTGGGAAATGGCTACCTCCAGCTGGGATTCATCGCCGGGGGTTGCCGAGAAAAAGGAGCGTCCGTGGGACGAGCGCTATGCTATGATGCAGCTGCTTAAGGGCAAGAGCACCATCATCATCAGGATGTTCGTCACCCGTGACGAGATAAACAAGATCGGACTTGACTACTACCGCGACCGACATCCGCGCAAATTTCATGGCGCGTGGTTCACTCCTGTGGCAGAACTCACGCCAAAGGGCAACATCGCTGTACTTGACTGCTTCGCCCCCGGGCATCCCGACTCTGACTGCGAATATGCCTTCCGCATCTATTCGCCCACCGGCGAGCCGCTGACCGACTGGGTGAGCGACTATGCCCCACTCTCCACAAGCCGGTATTACGAGCTCCGCGACTCACATTGAGATGGGAAGGTTGCTCCACAGACACTTCTCGGAGTGCGGTCCCCGACGTCGCAACGAGGATGCCGCACTCATAGTCAAGCTGCCCGATCGCGTTCGGTCAGCTTTCATTGTATGCGACGGTATGGGCGGCCATCCATGCGGTGATGTGGCGAGCCGCACTGTGGCATCAGCCATCAGCCGATACTGGCTCGGCAATCCCAAGCGTCACGACTCGCCTAAGAAAATCATCGATGCTGCCGAGGTAGCCATGACCGCACTTGACAAGCGTCAGTACACCGGCATGGGGACTACAATGTCAATGATAACCATCGAAGGAGAGCAGTGCCTTACGGCACATTGCGGCGACAGCCGCATCTACTATTCATTCACCTATCGCGGTCGCCAGATTTCAGGACATCTGCGCGACCATACCTCGAAAACGCCCGAAGGATGGGAATATGTATCCAAGGGCTTCCTACAGGGCGACAACGTGCATACCCCCGAGATACACACACTAAATCTTAGAGTGCTGACCCACTGCCGCTTCCTGATATGCACCGACGGAGTATATCGAGCATTCGGTCAAGGCGAGATAGAGCATCTGCTTGCCACCACCGACAATATTGACGAAATCGAGACCATCCTCAAAGCTCGCTGCCTCGCATCAGCCCGCGACAACTACACCGCCATCATCATATCCACCCAATAGCCCCCTGAATTTTCAAAAACCGCGGTGTTGATGTCGCACAAAGTGTAAAAGAAAATTTTACACTTTTAAATAGAGAGGATTTGATAAGCGTCCTCGTTGACTGAGGAACGGGGCAGCGGGAATGGTGACCTGAGAGCGGTTCGCCGGGGTACCACCAGCCGTAGCCGCGGTCTGTGTAGTTGGATGAGGTGCCACTCGGAAGATATTCGTAACGGGCATCGTGCTCGAAAACGGTCAGATTGTCCATCCAGTCCGGGATTTCACCGCCGAGACGGTTTCCCTGGCACCACAGCTTTTTGAGGAACACGAGTGAGGTAAGGTCGGCTCGCTTCATCCGATTATACGAGCAGTCAAGTTCGGAGAAAAGCAGCTTGACATTAACACCATCGAAATCCAGACTCTCAAGGCGGTTATAGCTACAGTAGAGACGCGTCAGATTGCGGCATCCACGTATGTCAAGGTACGTCAGATTATTATCGGAACACTGTACCCAGCCCAACATGTCGAAATCTCTGAAATCCAATGTGCCGAGTTCGTTGGAGGAGCAATATAGCTCGGAAAGATGCTTACGACTTGCCGACAGGTCTATCTCTTTGATATGATTGGAGTAGCACCACAGCACTCTAAGCGGGCAGCCTGACACATCCAATGATTCAAGTTCGTTTTCGCTGCAATTAAACATCCATAGCCTCGGAGCATTGCTGACATCTAATGTCCGTATTTCATTGGCATAGCACCACAGACCGTCAAGCCTCTGACGGTGTGGGATTTCAAGTCTCTTCAGACGGTTATTGTGGCAAGCCAGGTCTTGGAGACTCACACATCGTGACAGATCCATATCCTCTATGGCATTGTACTCGCAACGCAACTCGCTAAGTGTAGTGCTCCACCCTATGTCAAGATATGACAGCAGATTGTAACTCACATTAAGGCGTGTCAGCGACAGACATCCGCTGACATCGATACTTTGTAGACCATTGTTGGTGAAATCGGCGCTTTTTAGCATCGGACAGTCTGACAAGTCCACCTCCGTAATGGCATTTTTCGCAGCCCGGATCCTGACGAGCGCACGGCATCCCGACAGATCCACCTTCCCTTTCAAATAATGCTCGGCAAGATTCAATTCGAGGAGTCCGTTTTCATACTTCACTTCTGTACCCCATTGGTTCAGAGGAAGATCTGACCTCCATTTACACTTAAATCTCCAGTTAGGACCATCAGTCTCATCATACAGGCGCATAAGGTATGCTTTGACTTCATCTTCCGAAGGCAATTCTATGCCCAAAGCGTCCTGTCTGACAGTGATTTCGGCTGATGCCCTGCCGGCTGAAATCCGAAACGTCACGTCGCGGGCTGCTTTCCCTGTATTAGGAAATGCAGTGTAGATTGCTTCACAAACCGTTCCAGCCCTTCCCTGTCGTGTCTGCAAGAGACCATAAGTGGCAGTGCGGTCATCGACATAGGTTATGGTCCAGTCACGGTTGGCATTGAAGCGCAGCACTACATCGCCACCCTGACCGCCGATGCAAAGCTCTGTTGCGGCAAGTTCCACAGCATCAATCTCAGGCAGCACCGGAGCATCTTCAGCCTCCGTACAACCGCCTAACCCAACTGCCATGACCGCCAGCAGCGGCAATATGTATCTGATATAGTCCATTATCGGGAGTGTTCGATGAGATACTGATCCACAAAATCCACAAAGATTTCGGGATTTTCGGCAATCTCCTGTGCTATAGCCTTGCGCTCCTTCTTGTCATCGGGACCGAAGCGCGCCATTACAGCCTCGGCAAGGTCAGGATATGACTTGCGGATTCCGTGATAAAAAGCTCCGACAGTAAATGTCGGTTTATGACAGCCAGATCCTAAAGGATTGTCAAAGAAGAGGTAAGCCTTGCCATCGTTGGCAAACCTTAGCAGCCAATACTCCATGCGCTGATCCATCTGCATCCCTGCTACCTGACAATTACCGATATACGGCATCCGGCAAAAGTCCACATAACGTCCATGTTTGATGCGGCGCACCAATCTTGTTTTCTTGCGCGGTCCGAACTTTTCAGCAGGCAGATAAAAGTCACCTGAGGTAAACTTCTCATGAGTGCTTGATACAATCAGAATCGAATCTACATCTTGTGCCTGGCATTTGACCTTCTTACCATCATCGGAAAGTATGTGGAAATTATGACCAGGCGCGAGGAAAGTCTGACCATACGTAAGCCAATGCTTAGGCATCTCTCCCTGATAGACACGCCCGTCCTTAAACCATACTTTCGCTTCTATCCTCTTATCCTCCTTGTCCTCTTTCTTGGCATTGGCAGAGAGACTAATAGCACATATCAGAGCTACAGGAGCCAAAACTGTAAGAAATCTCATAGCATGTCTATTTTTCAGTAACTGATGTTTATTTTTTCTTTTCCGTATAGAATCTATCCATGAGCGGAAGCACTATTGCCGGATTTTCCTGGAACATCTCGGGTGTCAGCGTCCCCTCATCTACCATCTTGACTATTTGGGGAAATTCGCGCAGATAAAATTTCATCACCTTTTTCATGCCCGGCACCACCCCGTCTGTGTCGTCCCAATACGCTTTTGCTACCTCTCCATCCTTGGTAAGGTAGAAATAGCGCCAAGTATATAATATGGTGGTACGTCCGGGCACAAAGGTGTGGTCAGTATACGGCATCGCATATCCCTTGACGTTATCGCCGTCGTAAACTACTTGCAGAAAAACACGTTCCTTATATGGCTTGGGATTCTTACTGAAGAGGTTGGGCAATTTTGTCTGTGCCTTCACAGCTTCAAATACCACGGGGACGGAGTCATTCATAGAGGCAGTAAAAATGATACGCCGGACCTCCTCTCCAGAATATTTCACCGGCTTGCCGCCATATTCACTGCTTATCGCAACATGGGTCTGCTTGGGCAGCAGATGATTGCCAAATCGAGTGTCATTATAGCCTTCGATGACAGACCCATCTGTCTTATAGGCTTTTACATGGTAGTCTTCGGGGTTGTCCTTAGCCATTGCCCCAAAGCATATAGCTATCCCTGCAATAATCGCTACAAATCTGTTCATAGACATAGATGGTAAAATATATTAGATATCACGAGTTTACACTTATTGTGGCTTCTGCCTATAGTAATCTTCAACGGCTTCAAGAATCAGTGCATAATTTTTTGAAAGTGCTTTCTTGCGGTTTTTGTCAGACTTAAACCATGCATCTATATGATCGTACAGTTCTGGGTCTCTCTTTGAGAGATATGATTTGAGAAATTTAAGATTAAGTCCACCGCTCTTGTCAAAAAAGAAAGTACATGCCACGCTGTCATTATCAAGCAGCAGACATCCCCACGTAGCGGTTTCCCAGACCGAACGAGTGCCGTGCGGTACATTGACACGCACCACAGGGACTACGACACGGGCATGATCCGACTTCCCTCCCTCGGCAACGATCCAATGTTCGGCTTTGTTTTTCTTAAACAGCTTAGGAACGGCGATGTCATATACGCGCCACACCTTGAGCATCCCGTCGTCACGCATAGGGAAATAGATGGAATCGATATCAGCCGCATTGAACTTAAGCTCAGACCCGTCATTGGTCACTATGGAAAATTCTTTATTGTAACCGCCACCATGATGCGCGGTCCAATATTTCTTGACAGTGCCGTTATGAACAGACCCATCTGATGTGGTGACCACAACTGTATCCAGCATTTTTTCCTCCTCTTTTGACATCTTCTTGGCTGAAAGAGTCAAAGAAAAGATACACATAGCAAACAATGTCAACGTAACAGCTTTCATTCCGTAGTAGATTTTTAGATTGGTTAACTGCAAAATAAAGGATAAATGGCAAGAAAAAAGCGAACATATGTTCGCTTACGAATTTTTATTGAAAAAATCAGTATTTCTTGATGCGTCGTAGATGCTGTGGAGTGATTTGCAGATAGGATGCAAGCTCCTGTGTCTGTATCTGCGCCACAATATCAGGGTATGCCGAGGCAAATTTGCGGTAGCGTTGTGTCGCCGACATACCGTACAAATCAAGCATACGTTCATACAGAGTACCTGACAATGCTTCAAACATCTGCCCTCGGATGCCGGGATTGGTTTCGGCTACCGTGTCCATGGCATAAACGAGCGGCAACTGAAGCACATCTACGCGTGTCGAAGCTATTATAGAAATTCTCGATGGTCTGCCTCGCATGGCATCGCTGAAACCCGTTGCCAGATCACCCTTTAGCGCCAGACCGACCACTGCCTCTGTCCCATCGTCACGTGTCATCACATATCGGCAGTAGCCTGACAAAACCAGGGCTATATATCTGCCTCGGTCTCCGTGATGTAGCAGATATTCCCCGCGCTCGTAACACAAAGGATTTCCCTCTCGGAGGCAAAGGTCAGCCAGAGGGCTGAGATCCACCATATCATTATATGAATTGAATTTATCAGACATAATCGACACCCGAAATGTAATACAATGGCAAAGTAACGCAATCGTAACGACAAAAGCTACAGTTTATTGCAAATTTATTGCTAACTTTACAGAGTCTATAAACCAGTATATCTGCCATCAAACTTTGGAAAACACTGCTCTGAGACTTTTTGCTGCCCCTCTGCAGGGGTATACTGATGCCGAGTGGAGGCACTGCCATGCCGAGATGGCTGGCGGTGTGGATACTTATTTCACTCCGTTCGTGCGCGTGGAGAAGGGGGCGGTGCGCGGCAGGGATCTGCGCGGTATTCAGTCTACGCTTAATTCCAACCATCATCTGGTGCCTCAGATACTCGTGCGCGATGTGGCTGAGATGCGGCTGCTCACTGACGCGATTGTCGCCGAGGGTTACGATGAAGTGGACATCAATATGGGCTGCCCGTTTGCGCCACAAGTCAAGCACGGACGCGGAGCGGCTTTGCTGGCAGCCCCCGACACTCTGCATGCCATCGGCTGCGAGATGAGGGAGCGATACCCTGATGTGAAGTTTTCGGTCAAGATGCGTCTCGGCATCAACGACCCGTCACAATGGAGAGACATCATAGGCGAAATAGATGCGATGCCTCTGACGCATCTGACGGTGCATCCGCGCACTGCCTCGCAGCAATACGCCGGAGACCTGCATATGGAGGAATTTGCGTCATTGCTATATGCGACCCGCCACCCGGTAGTGTACAACGGCAATGTCACTTCACCCCAGGATATAGACAGAATAGCGCAAGCCTACCCCACCCTCCACGGCATCATGGCTGGACGCGGACTGCTGATGCGCCCGACTCTATTTGCCGAGTGGCGCACAGGCAGCGGACTGTCTGAATCCGAACAGCTGATGACAGCCATCCGCATCCACGATGCGATATACCGCAGCTACCAAGAGCGTCTATGCGGCGACGCGCAGATACTGTCGAAGATAAAACCGTTCTGGGACTATCTCGAGGATACCATAGACCGCAAGACAGCCAAAGCGATACGCAAAGCCACCTCGCTGCCAAAATATGAAGCTGCCATAGCGGCACTCCGATAAGATTTTTTCAGCTAAATAACCCTTATACAACCAATCAATTATCATGAACATTAAATCCATCACAGCATCTGGACTCCTTATGCTCACCGCGACAACCGGCTGGAGCCAGACATCGGACGATAACAGGCTCATGTGGTATGAGCCCGCCGATGCCAAGCAGAATGAGGAAATCACCGTCTATTTCAACGCCTCCTGCGGACAGGGCGGACTGAAAGATTTCACCGGAGACGTGTATGCCCACACCGGTGTACTCACGACCGAAAGCACAAGCAACAAAGACTGGAAACACGCCCCGTCATGGTGTGACAACGATGCGAAATACCGATTCACACGTTCGGCAAGCGACCCCAATCTCTATTCATGGACCATCACCCCATCGACATTCTACGGACTTTATTCCGGCGAGACCATAACAAGCCTCTGTTTCGTGATGCGTGACGAGAAGGGTAATAAGTCTGACAACTCCGATATCATAGTGCCTTTCACCGGCGGCGGTGGCGGCGATGATGTCGTCACCGCGCTCGGAGCCTACGTGTCACATGCTTCTGACGGGTCATCAGTCACCGTTACCGCCGAACACGGCACTCTGACACTGACCGCCTACAACGATTACGTCATCAAAGTGTTCACCCTCCCCGCAGGCGACAGCTCACAGGAACGCCAGTCAATCACCGTGTCAGCCACTCCCGAAGCTACATTCAGCGTTAGCGAGGATGATGACAACCTGACCCTGTCAACCGCTGCCACCCGAGTTATTGTCAATAAAGCAAACTGCGCGGTATCATTTGCCGACATGGCAGGCAGCGTCCGCCTCTCGGAGAAAGAGGGTCTCAACAACAGCGTCCGCCCTCATCGGGTGACCTTCAACCCTATGAACGACGCAGCCTTCTATGGCGGAGGCTACAACGGACAGCGCACAAACCAGAGCGACTGCACGATATATATGGACAATAACCAACGGTGGGGCTGGGACTCCAGCTATAGCGATGCGCGAAACATCTGCATCCCCTTTGTAGCATCCACCTCTGGCTACGGACTGCTCTTTGATGACCACTACCGCGGTGCCAAAATCACTCCTTCATCAACACGAGGCACCACCTACGAGACAGGCAGCCTCAACCCTATCGCATATTACTATGTAGGCGGTGACGGCTCCATGGCATCCGTTATGGAAAATTATACGTTCCTCACCGGCCGCCAGGAACTGCCTCCCTACTGGGCACTCGGCTACATCACTTCACGCTACGGCTACAAGACCCAGCAGGAAGCCAGAGAGGTCATCGATAAAATCAAGGGTGCCGGGCTGCCTCTCGACGGCATAGTCATGGACCTCTACTGGCAGGGCTATGACGAATCAGGCATGGGCAACCTTGACTGGTACAGTCCCAATTGGCCCAACCCGACAGAAATGATGCGCGACTTTGACGAGCAAGGTATCAAGACTGTGCTGATAACCGAACCGTTCTTCACCAACCGTTCCAAACATTTCGCTCAAATCCAAAGCCTCGGATACTTCGCTGACAGCGATGTAAGCAACATGGGATGGCTTAAGTCAGGACAGGTGGGACTGATTGACGCCACCAATCCCGGCGCAATGGATTTCATGTGGAAATTCTACAAAGACCGTACCCAGGAAGGCGTGGGCGGCTGGTGGCTCGACCTCGGAGAGCCCGAGCAGCACGACGGAGACTCGCGACACATGGGAGGCAGCGTAGAGCAGGTGCACAACGAATTTGGCAATCTGTGGATAGAGCGCGTATATCGTGGCATGAAAGAGGACTTTCCCGACATCCGCCCCTTCCTGATGCCACGCGCCGGCACATCGGGCATGCAGCGGTTCTCCACCTTCCCCTGGACAGGCGACATCGCCCGCAGCTGGAGCGGTTTCCGGGCACAGATACCAGCCCTGATAAGCGCATCGATGTCAGGCATAGGCTATATGGGCAGCGACGTGGGCGGATTTGCCGCACCAAACGGCGAGATGGATGCCAACCTGTATCTGCGCTGGGTAGAGTTTGCCACATTCTCTCCGATGATGCGTACCCACTCAGCCGTCAATCCCGAGCCATATAATTACGGCAGCGTGCTCGACGATGTGCGCCGCTATATCAACATGCGCTACAGCTATCTGCCATATACCTACACGCTTGCCTACGAGAATGCGACCAAAGGCATGCCTCTGGCACGTCCCATCAACTTCCACTCCGCCAACAGCTCTGTTGGAGCCAACAGCACCGACGAATATCTCTGGGGACGCGACATCCTCGTGGCTCCTATAATCAGCTACAGCACCTCGCGCCAGATCACCCTGCCCGAAGGACGCTGGGTGGACCTCAACGACCTCAGCCGCGTGTATGACGGCAACACCACTATCAGCTATGACGCACCGCTGTCAGTGCTTCCCCACTTCGGACGCGCCGGATCCATCATCGCCCGATACACCCAGGATAGCTACACCACCACCGGCGAGATAGACCACTCCGCCCTGTCACTCACATATCTTATGAGCGATGACACCGAGACACCCGTGACCGCCAAGATATATGACGATGACCGCACATCTACACGCGCCCTTGAAGACAATGCCTATCTGCTCACCACCATCACAGCCAGCGAGCTGCCCAACGGACACGAGATAGCATTTGACTACGAAGGCAACGGCTATGACGGCATGCCCGCGCAACGCACCCTGACCATACAGATTCCACGCTTCACAGCTGCCATCGACCATATCGAGAGCACGGCTGCAGCCCAAGCATACGCGCTTGATGATAACAACTACTATGAACAGGAGTCAAGCATGGACGAATTCAACCGTGCCGAGGTTCCGGCATACTATCTGTCTGATGACAAGACCCTGCATATCAAAGCCAATGTGGCTATGGCAGATCCTTCAGCCATCCTAATCGCCAACTCTCCGTCAGCCATATCTTCAGTGGCAGCAGATGCAACAGGCATCTTGCTTGAATACAGCTCGTCTACCGGCGTGTTCTCATATTCGATGCCCTCAGGCATGAGCGACGCCAGCATCACAATCTACGACGTAGCCGGCATGGCAACCGACCTCATCGGCAGCCTGACAGCCGACGGCACAGTGCGCCAGACCTCTCCGACACATGCACTTTCAGGAGGCATGTACCTCGCAACGCTGCAAGGACGCCGCGCCGACGGCTCCGCAGTCAAGCACACCGTCAAGATCGGCGTAAGATAACGAGCCAGGACAGTCATATCATATGAAAATCGGTCAGTCCCCATCGTGGGGATTGACCGATTTCTTTGTATGCAAGCCCAATGAAAGGTAGTTATAGGATTGCGACACAATGGTTTTCACTCAGAATAATTTCGCAAGGAAAGGAGCGGCATAGCCGCGGCGGGAGTAGTAGCCACATGCAAGCAAGCCTTTAGGCTTGTGAAGCTTGTGGTCTAAGATACCCCATCATATGCCGGCGGCGTTAGCTGCCGGGGCGAATGCATGCGATTGCCCCGGCAGTTACACCGCCGGATTTCCGTTACACCCGTTTTCCACAAGCTTCACAAGCCTAAAGGCTTGCTTGCATGTGGCTACTACTCCCCTCGCGGCTAACACCGCGAGTGTTAAATGAACAGCATGGTGGTTAGCAGCGTATTAGCTGAGGGTGTTGCAAAACTCGTCAAACATGATCATTATGCCTATATATGTAGGGACATGCCTTTGGCATGTGACCTGATACACAGATATATACAGGTTTTACATGCCAAAGGCATGTCCCTACACACTGAGGATTCTGGAGCTCTACAACACCCTCTGTATAACAGACGAGCCCGCATCGCGATGTCGGCATCGGGATGCGGGCTGTCGGTTGATAACCAATCTATAAAAATCGGATGTCGTCAAGCATATCACTATGCCGTCAGACACGCACATCTAACAGATGAATCAATAAAGAAACCGGGGCGGGGCTTCATGTGAGTGAGGCTCCGCCCCGGTATCAGTAAACCATGAGATTAGAGTGGTTTATCGGCGCTTTCCATCAAGGACCTTCTTGACGGGAACTGCGATGTTACCCTTGAGCATGGTGTCATCGTAAGAATCCCAGAGGTGTTTAACCTTGACAGGAACGATGAGGTAAGCGTCAGCGCGGAGGGGCGAGCCGTTGTTCTGGAATGTCAGGACACCGGTAGCGTTGTTCACGTCGGCTGACATGTTGAGGTCGCTCAGCTTGACAGGGTTAGCACCATTTGCACTGTAAGAGAGCATGATCTCGCCAGTGAAATCGGCAGCCTGTACGCCATAGTACTTGTAGCGGTCGGCAGCATATACGTCTTCACCGGTAGCGTTAGCAGGATTAACTGCGGCTACGAGGTGACCGTATGCGTCGGTCAGGGTGTACTTGTCAGCGATGTTGAGTTCCTGCTTGCGCGAGTTGTCAACGAAGCCCTCGGTAAGGATCGGGTTAAGCTTGAGGATGGGCACGAACTTGAGGTTTGTTGTACCGAATACGTAGCGGTTAGCAGCAAAACCATTGATGTCGTTAGACCAGTCAATCTTGATCACCTTGCTGTTCACAATCAGCTGCTGGCCGGCGTGGCTGTTGGCAATAGTGTAGTTGATAGTCTTGAGGTTAGCCTGGTTGGCTGTAGTGAAGCTCCAGTGGGTGAAGGGGTTCTGGAGAATCAGAGACTCGCCATGGTAAACCGGGTTGCCGGTGACAGCATAATTGATGTCGTACTTGCCACAGCTGAGGAGACCCTTGACATAAGGCTTGTCACGACCTTCAAGTATGTTGGTCATATAAGTAGCAGTCTTGCCGTCATAGGGGATAGCCATGGGCACAGGGTAAACAAGCATTGTACCGTTGGTCCACTTGGCAGCCTGCTCAGTGCCGAGAGTTACAGCATCCACGTGTATGGTAACTTCCCACTGGAGGTTCATCACCACATTGGGATGCAGACCGAGCTTGTCGACAAACTTGATGGTCTTGGTCACAGTGAGCTTGTTGTCACCTACTACGAGCTTGTGGGCTGCGGTGAGGTTGACGAGCTGCTCGGGTGAAAGCGTCCATGTCATGACGGGCAGTGAAGCTGCGGGATCGTAAACCATGTTGACAGATAGGTTGCCGTTGACATCGTTAGCCGGAGTGATGGCAGGAGTTTCTGCACCATAAATCTTGACGAAGTCTTCTTCTGACATACCCTTGTTGTCATTGAGTTTCTCAAGGACACGCTTGCCCATCTCTGACCAGGTGAATTCGAATATAGCACCGGAGCAAGGCTGACCCGGGGTAACGATATCCTTCCAGTTGATGACAACATCATTCATGTCCACAGGAGTGAAGCAGACCTTGAAGTACTTCTGCGAGATTACATTGCCGTTGGTAACGTCAACGAGAGTTGCGGCGATAACAGGCTGCTTGCCGATAATAACCTGATTGCCAGTCTGACCGGTAACAGATACGGGGGTAAGAGTGCTGTTGTTGGTACCTGACAGTTTGGCAAATACCTGCTGGTTGGTCTTATCAGCGGTAGGAGCGTAGGTCACATTGGGAATATGGAACTTGATATCCATGCCATAAGCACGGACCTGCTCTATGTTGATAAGCTTATGGTTGTCAGGAGCATAGAACTCGCAGCCCCATACGAGATCATAGAGATTGAACTGCTCATTATAAGTAATGTTCCTAACAATACCAGCATTTGCAGCGTAACCTGCACCGCCTGTAGTCAAGTAGTAGGTAGAATCCATCGGATGGCTGTTGGAGCCGATGTATTCGCCCTCTGCGAAAGCGAGTTCGGGCTTGAAGTAGCTTTCAGAGAGGCGTGTGAACTCAGAGTAGACGATAGCTTCTTTCTCGCCATTGTCACCGAAGAGGTGCTTGGCAGCTACGGGGACTTTGAGTGACACGGTGTAGATCTGATTTGCACCAAGCTCAAATGTGTTGAGTGACTCGGTGTTGCCCTTGCCGAGGTTGACGGTAAGGATGCCGTTGTCACCTACATTAGCCTTAGCTACAGTCACGATGTCGTCAACCACTTCAGCAGCACGGGTTGTAGCCTTGCGGGTCACGTAAGCGAGATTGTTGATCTCGATGTCTTCGTTCTGGATAGAAGCGGGGTTGAGACGGTACTGAGCCTGGGCAGAGTTGTTGTGGATGATGAACTGACGCTTGTTGACAGTGGCGGGAGCATCATGCCAGCCTTCGTTCTGTGACCATACCTGCTTGATGTACTTGGCAGATACGAACTCGATGGTGGGGATACCGTCTACATAGACATCGGGCATCAGGGTAACTGAAGTCAGACGCTTGGAGAGAGTACCAGCGATGGTGTTGACAGCGTTGGACACCTCGGTAGAGATCTTGGCTGAGAGAGCGGTGAGTTCGCCCTGAACAGCCTTGATGGCGCTCTCGTTGGCAGCAACACGACCCTGAAGAGCCTTGAGGTCACCCTGGAGAGTAGCGATCTGGTCAAGCTTGGCAGCTATGCCGTCAACGCCACCGAGCTTGTCGTTGAGGTCCTTCTGGAGCTGATTGAGAGCCTTGAGCTGGGTCTCGATGGTCTGGATCTGCTTAGCCTGAGCTGCGATGAGATCAGCCTGAGCACCGAGCTGCTTGTTGATGTCGGTAAGGTCAATGTTAGCAAGACCCTGCTCGATACCGTCGATGCGGCCCTTGAGAGCTGCGATAGCGGCAGCATTCTCAGCGTTGGCGCTTGCGTTGGCATCGATGAGAGGCTTGAGCTGCTCGATTACGGCAGCGATAGCCTCAGCCTTGGCATCTGCAGCAGCCTTCTTGGCGAGCTCAGCCTCAGCCTCAGCGCGCTGTGCGGCAGCCATAGCCGCGTCGCCGGCGTTCTGAGCGTCCTTAGCGGCAGCAAGAGCACGGTCAGCAGCATCCTGGGCGGCCTTGGCAGCGTCCTGAGCCGACTGGAGTGCAGTCTGCAGGCTTCCGAGCTGCTTGTTAAGACCATCCGTAGAGGTGTTGAGCGATGTTATGTCGTCATCGTAGTCCTTACAGCTCACGAGACCAGTCGTGGCGCCTCCGAGAAGCAACGTGCAGACAAACAAGTTTAAATACTTCTTTTTCATTCGGAAATGGTTAAGTTAATAAATAATGGTTATTGGAATTAGAGTGATAGAATGTGCATTGAAGTCGTCAGAGTGTGTCGAATAGCTTCTATTGTTTTGTTATTATTAATAATGATTGCGACCCCACGCCAACATGTCCGGGGGTTTATGATGCAAAATTACTACCAATCCCATTATCAGAGCCTAAACATGTGTAGCACAGTTTTTTACTCCCTGTAAGAAAAAATTTACGGTAATTTTTCCGAGCGTTCCCTCTCGGCTTCAAATTCGGCAGAAAAGTCCTTGAAAAAGTCGTAGCGGAGGATTACCGAGATGCGCATTAGCAGCTCGGTGTCGATGGTGTTGCGGCGGAATATGTCATAGACATTGACGCGATGACAGTTGAGCTGCCTCGCAAACCATGATACGGTGTGGTTTTTGGGTTCCAGATCGAAACGGGCTTTGATGCGAGCACCGATGTTCATTGCCGGAAGATAGGGGCCGAAATGCCGATGCATTCCCTGTCGGAGCATTTCTTGCTTAGGGGTGGGACGATACACAAAAGCGTGGAATGCAGCAGTTTACTGGTGCTTAGGCATCGCCAAACGCCCATCTAACAAGTAAACAGTCCGCTCCCACGCCTATTGAGGCCCCACCCCTTGTCGGGGAGCGGAGTTACGACAAGCATGAGCGTTGATGTTTACCTTACCTGTTAGATTGAGTTAATTTGGCGATTTCAAGCAACCGGCAAAGCAAAAACGCTTTACAAATAAATATGTAGCGCGAACCAGCCGAAACTGATTCACGCTACAAAGATAATTGTTTTCAAGGATATATAAAAATGGGCGTATCATCCACCATGCAGCTGTGATTTTGGGCAGACATTGACTGAAATTGGTACATCACGAAACCTATACAATCTGTAACTTTGCGATACTCATATTATATATAACAATACGGTATGAAACACAACATCATCAAAACAATCACGGCAGCTCTGCTCGGCATCATGACTATCTCGTGCCAGGGCAAAGCGGCATCTAACACACAACACGATATGGCAGACAACAAAGGAAAAATCTTAGTGGCATATTACAGCTACACAGGCGACTGCAAAGATATCGCCGATGCTCTGACGAAAGCGGCATCAGCTGACGCGGTCGAAATCCAGCCAGCCGAAGAGGGACTCGACTATGCGGCTGACAACTATGCGATAGGCAGCCGACTCATCGCCGCCATACGCAAAGCCCCTGCGTCAGCCGAATCTTATCCAGCCATCAAGCCTGTCAACGCCGACCTTGACAAGTATGACACAATAATCATCGTGACACCGCTGTGGTGGGACAACATGGCTGCCCCGATGCAGACCTACCTATACCAGAACGCGGCTAAACTTGCCGGCACAAACATCGGACTGATAGTGTCAAGCTACTCAAGCGGCATCGCCGAGGTGGTCAAGGACGCACACCGCCTGATACCTGACGGCAACTTCACAGGCAAGCCCTTGTGGGTCAACCAGTCCAACCGCTCCCGCTCGCAGTCGATGGTGACGGATTGGGTCAAAACGTTGCTGTAACCACTTTGCAGGGAAATGCCATGACTAAATGTCAATAAATTAACGATTTGCATGCAATTTGCGCCCCTTGTGGGCGCATCTCTCGATTAGCCGTTTACTCTGACCTGTGCAAATA
>CAMQYL010000016.1:0-63694 GCA_947039275.1 uncultured Bacteroidales bacterium
AAATAGCTGGTTACGTTGCTGTTGATGCTATTTGTGTAAAATGTCATGTATTATGGCTCTTCATATAAAAATGGAGAAGATGCGCTCAATAATCTCAAACATGATTTTGCACAGCATACCACCGATGGGCAGACGTTCCGCGAGATTGTGCCGATTGAAGTTGAGGGTAAGCGTGTGTTGATGTTCAAGATTCCGGCTTCGCCGCGAAATATCGTGATGAAATGGAAGGGAATAGCATACGGTCGTGACAGGGAGAGTCTGAAACCATTGAATCAGTCGAAACAGGATGAGATTCGGAGGCAGACACCGGTGCCGGACTGGTCGGCAGAGATTGTGCCCGATGCAACGATTGATGACCTTGATGAGGTTGCCATCGCAAAGGCAAGAAAAATGTTCAAGAAGGTGCATGGCCGCATTCCGGCGGAGGAAGTCAACCGTTGGTCAACCGAGGAATTTTTGAATAAGTGTGAGCTGATGGTAAACGGCCAACTGACACGTGCCGCCATCATTCTGCTTGGGAAGATGTTTTCTGACAGTAAGCTACGTCCGGCAGTTGCCGAGGTAACATGGACGCTCCGTGATGAGAAACAGGATGTGGTGGACTATGAGCATTTCTCTGTGCCGTTCATCTTGACTGTGGACGAGATTCTTGCCAAGATCCACAACCTGACGCTACGCGAGATGCCGGGCGGCACATTGTCCCCGGACACTATGAAGCAGTATGATGACTATACCATCCGCGAGGCACTCCATAATTGCATCGCACATCAGGATTACACACTGCGTCAACGGATCAACTTTGTAGAGAATCCCGGCTTCCTGTATTATGCCAATGGCGGTACGTTTATCCCCGGCACATTGGAGAACGCTCTTGCTACTAATGGGCCGCAACGATTCTTCCGCAATGCCTGTCTGTGCAAAGCCATGGTTCATTTTAACATGATTGATACCGTAAGCCGTGGAATCAAGAAGATGTTCACAGAGCAAATGGAGCGTCGTTTTCCCATGCCCGACTATGAGATTGACAACGATAACAAGGAGGTTGCTGTTCGCATCTATGGCAACGTCATCAACGAGCGATATACCAATATGCTCAAGAATAACGACACACTGACGCTGCATGACTGTATTTCGCTCGACGCCATCCAAAAGGGACACCGCATCGACGAAGCGATTGCACAAGACATGCTCCAGCGCGGTCTGATTGAAGGTGAAGCACCCAATTATACCATCTCTCTTAGCGTGGCAAAAGCATCCAAGCAGCTCCCCGGCTATACAAAAGTGAGAGGACTGGAACGTGACAAAATCAAGCACATGATTCTGCAATACATCCAGAATGCCGGTACAGACGGAGCCAAACGCGATGCCATCCTCGAATACCTCGAAGGCACTCTCCCCAGCCGCAATACCAAGGAGCAGAACGCTCAATTGGTCGGGAATCTTCTCAAAGAGATGAATAAGGAGAATAGTATAACGCTTGACGGGAAACTATGGCGAGCCATAAAATGAGTAGAAAAATCAGTACTACTCCAAAAATGAGTAGAAAAATCAGTAGAAACCCGAATATTACGACTAAAAAAGAGTAGTAGCCGTTTAGAAATGAGTAGGACCGGTGTACTACACGAAAAAACCCAGTAAAATGTACAGTAGTTTATACTACCCTTTTTGAAGCATTTCACCTTCCACGCCCATGTGTCTCTTAAGGCACATTGCCCCAATGTTCTAGTCAGTTATTCTTGTTGATTAGATTAACGATGACTTTAACCATGGTGTCCTTTTCTTCGGTGCGGCTTTCGGCAATCATGAGGGTGAGGGCAACGAGGGTGTTGTCAGCGATGCGTTTGGTGCCATCTTCATTGTAAAGGATACCGTTGCCGTTGAGAAACCACAGGAACAGAGTGGCGGCAATACGTTTGTTGCCGTCACTGAACGAGTGATTTTTGGTAACGAGATACAGGAGCATGGCGGCTTTCTCCTCCACCGATGGATAGAGGTCAGCACCTCCGAATGTCTGGTATATCTGTCCGATGGAACTTTTGAAGGAGTCATCTTTCTCGTTACCAAAGAGTGTGCTGCCACCGAATTTCTCATGAAGCTCACGGATGACCTCCATTGCGTTCTCGTATGTCGCATGGAACGACTCACGACCGGTAATATCCTCAATTTTCAATTCATGATAATCGTAGCGGTCAAGGGTGTCGAGCGCATATGTGTAGTCAACAACGACATCGAGCAGGGAGCGGCTGTCCTCTGTCAGTTTCTCCTGATTCTGGATAGTACGGCCCAATACCTTGACCAACTGGCTCAGTTCATCATATTTCTGCGCTGCAACTCGCTCGTTGATAGCATAGCCCTTTAAGAGGTATTGTTTCAACACCTGATTCGCCCATATGCGGAATGCCGTGGCGTTTTTGGAGTTGACACGGTAACCTACTGAAAGAATAGCATCAAGATTATAAAAATTGGTTTCCGTTGTCTGAGTTTTTCCGGCTATTGCACCATGTCGAGTGGTTGTTTCCATTTTGGAAATAACCATATCTTCTTGAAGTTCACCTGATGCGAAGATGTTCTTAAGGTGTTTGGATATAGCCGGGACCTTCGTTCCAAACAATTCCGCAATCTGACGCTGGGTAAGCCAGATTGTTTCGCCTTTTACTCTTACGTCTATGCGTGTGTCTCCCTGAGGAGTCTGATATATTACGAGTTGCGAATTATTTGCATCCATATTACAAAAGTAGTGATTTAGTTTAAGTTGCTGTTTTCGATATATCCATTCATAGAGAAATATCCGGCAGGGAGTCGATGGCTTCGCGTTTGAGGGAATCGACCGCACGGGTGTATTTCTCGGTGTGCTTGAGTCCGGCGTGGCCGAGCAGGGAGGCAACTGTTTTGATGTTGGCTCCGTTATTGAGCAGGTTGACCGCGAAGGAATGTCGGGCGCAATGCCATGTGATGTGTTTGTCGATACCGGCACGGGCAGTCCAATGGCGCAAAGCTTTCAGACACATGGTGTGTGACGGAAGGGGAAAAATCAGTTGGCTCTTGTCGCCATCTTCCGGCTCTCCCATCAGTTTCAGATGCGTATCGCTCAACGGCATGTTGACCCAGCTTGCCGAACTATGCCCGGCGGTCTTGGCTTGGTTGAATCGCAACAGCTTGTTAGAGAAATCGACCTGTGCGAAGGTCAGATCTTTCACATCGCAGAAACGCAATCCGGCATAGAGGCAAAACAGGAATGCCCGGCGAATATCGGGATTCTCGTTGGGATAATGCGTCAAGGCGAGTTGCCGTATCTCGTCCATCGAGAGAATATCCTTTTTGATCTGTTGGCTGTCAATCTTGATTACAACACCATCACAGGGATTGCGGAGAAAAATTTCGTCCTCGGTGGCTTTCTTGAACACCTTCTTGAATCGTTGGAAAAGAGTATGCGGCCCCTCACCTGTGAACCGTGATTGAAGATAATCCGCAAACTCACGAATCATCTCTTTTGAAATCTGGTCGGGACGGATAGCATCGGCAAAAGCCCGATACTTTTTCTTTTCTTTCAAAAATTCCTTAAAAATAGCAAGTCCCCGGCGCATGTGGCGCACATCAGCCTTGGTATAATTGTCGATGAAAGCCTGGAAGTAATCAAAAAAGTTGATTTCTTCCGGATGCTTCGCAAGACGTAAGCCGGTCTGTTGCTCCTTAAGCTCCTGCTCCTTCTCGAAGCGAATTTTCTCCGCCATCTCAAGAATCTCCTTGTTCTGTTGACGCTCCTTCGGAGAGGTCGGCTTGACGATTAGATAGAACGGCAGCGACTCCTTCTTGCGGAGATGGGTGACTTTTTTCTTTGGCTTACCCTTCATGGCTCCTTCGGAATAATACACAATGTTACCCTCAGAATCCTTGACTACTTCCTCGCTTCGTCCGAGGTAATATTCAAGATAGAGAGCTATGCGACCATCCTTAAGTTCGCGCTGTTCCAGTTTCGGATTTTGCTTGGTTTGCTTCTGTAGCTTTGCCATATGGTGAGAGAGTTAACGTGTTGGATGCCCATTCATACGCCCTTGGAAAAGGAAGTACACCGTGTAGAGAAGAAAGTACACCATGAGTACACTCTCAAAGGGTTTTAAAGAGGATACTGCAAAGTTAAGAAAAATATCCGAAACAAGGTGTACTAAAAGTGTACTATTTGCAAAAATAAGGGCAAAAACCACCAAATAGGAGAAAGTACTTAAATCGTAATCATCTGAAATAGTGATAATTCATTTCTATTACTTTCTCATATTATCACGGTTTAGTGCCTGTTCTGGGCACCATGACACAGACCCCTTGATGATCCGATGGCTCTCAAGGGGTCTACTTGTTAAGGCGAATACGCAATATTGACACACACCGTAACTATCTGCCGATATGAAGACGAAATCTTTTACCATACATACGGAGCTGCTTGACGGTTCTCTGGAGGGCGCGCGTAACATCTACATGGGGTCTAACTCTACGTGCCATCTATATGTGATACCGCGTGACAGGATTTCGCTTGCCGATTCTATTGCAGATATATCGGGACAGCCGGCTTTCTATATTCTTGTCGGTCAGGAGGTGGTTGGCAAACCTAAGGCTTATATCGGGCAGACTACGGATTTCACCAACCGCAAAAACGACCATAAGCAGAAAAAGGACTGGTGGGACACGGCATTGGTGTTCATCTCGGACAATCATAAGATTTATGGGGGATGATGTGAGATTTCTTGAATACCTGGGCATCAAAGCGGCTCAGGAGGCGGAATCCTATGAACTGCTTAACGGTGCCAACCCCAAGAAACCGAATATCGCGCCTTTCCGTGTCAATGATATGGAGGTGTTTTTCCGCGATATTGAGCTGCTTTCCAGGTTTTATGGCTGCTCGGTGTTTGAACCGATGGCAGCGGTGCCGTCATCGCAGACGTCCAGCCAGCATCTGTTTTACGCGAAGTCTGTCAAGCGGCAAGCTGAGGGCATAGGCTACTATCGCGAGGATGAGGGGGATTTTGTCCTATGCCAAGGCTCGGTATTTGCCGTGGACACCGTGCCGAGCTATAAAAATACAGACACGCGAGCCAAACTTATAGCCGAGCATTGCAAAATCAATCAAGACGGCCACCCCGTCCTCCTCCACGATATCCCGGTGGGCAGCCCCAGCACAGCCTCCAGTTTAATCCTCGGCTGCTCCAGCAACGACTGGGACGACTGGAAGGATGCCGCTGGTCATCCGCTCGCCGCCGTCTATCCCCACTGATGTACATAAGATTATATCGCTGTCATTTGTGTATTATTGAATAATAGAAATATTTGAAGACTGAGAATTGCTGGCTTCCTTTGATCTGGAACGAGTGAACTGATAGCGAACAGTTTTCCAAATTAAGCGATTTAAAAAATTAATTTTTGATTTCTCAATATGACTATTTATTTTTACATATGCTTCAACAATATTAAAGAGCTGTCTTTGAAGTGATTTTTCCCATTCTTCGCTTGATTTTTGTAGCATGGAGGGTTTGCTGAGAGCAAACTGTATTATTTCAGATGAAAAGTTTCCAGTAATAGTTTGCGTGAGGCGAAGCAGTTTAAGAGCATTCTTAATAAAGGGATAGGGCAAAAATGAGTCAAAATTTCGGATTACGAAATCCCTTCGGTATGATATCAATCTATAGAATAACTCATTATAGGTGAGAAAATAATTTGAATAAGCCATGCTTATTGTCTCAAAGTCAGGCTGTTGAGCATGGAAGAGAAGTAAGTTAGCAGAAGCATTGTGGTTATTAGATAGTTCGGCATATCGTCTAATATAGGCTTCTTCTGCTTCCTGGAAGCCATTATAATGTGCAAAGGATGTCAATTTCCGATTATCTGTTTCGACAAGGAAGAATGTATCTGTTGTGGAATTTATTTCATCATATAAAGAACGAATTCTCTGATTGTTTTTGATGAAAAGTTGACCTATTTTGGATACATAGTCATATCTATCGGCAATTTCTAATAATCGTTTTTTGTCTTCTATCGTAATCTCAGATTCATTTTTTGAGAAGATACGATGGAATTCCATTAAATCAGGCGTGTCATGGTTTTCCTTGATTTTTGTACCAAGAACTTGGTCGGTTATTTCAACCAATGTAGCCCAATTATGATGTATCCGGCTGCGGAGCTGTATTTCAAGTTTTAAGTTGGATTTAGTAGGATCCTGAATGGTTAGATGATAAGACTTATATCCCGTCTCAGGAGTCTCTTTGATATAATCCCGTTCACGTGTAACCTTCAGTCGTCTTTTAATTGATTCAACAAGTCGAGGAATTGATTGGCGGGATGATAGAATGCAGCGACATCCGGCTAAATCCTCCATTGTTACCAGACTTGTTTCTGGATATCTTCGTAACTTACTGATGATTGACTCTACACGCTTAATTCGGTATGTACATATAGCCTTAGAGTCAATCGCATCGGCTTCGTCTGATAAAACTTTAAATGTAGAATAGAGAAAGTCTCTATATTCCATTCGTAACTCATGTAATTGGAGTATATCCTCTGATGTTGGAATATAATTTAAATCCTTGAGGCGCGAGCTCAGATTCCTTTTTTGATTTTTAGAAAGTGACATTTGTTGTATGATTTTTTAATGTGATATAATATTTGTTCTTCACTACAAATATATAAAATAGTAATCTGGATTTCATTGTTATAAGTTGTCTATATGTAAATTTTTAAGTGTTTATGGGCAAAGGTCCCAATAAGAGGTGCGTCTTACCTTTTTGAAATTTTGGAACAGCATTTTTGTTTTCCTTTAAGGGCGCGAAGTATCTACGGATGGAGAAACCTCACCTTGTTGGTTCTGAAAGATTGTGTCGTTAAACCCATAATAGGTGCATAGAGGTGCAATTTATTTCCTATGTGGCGCAGTATGTCAGAAAAATTGTTTATTTGAAGTTTACGCCATGCCGATACATAGCATATGCGTTAGCAGGGCTTGGAATGAGGAGAACTCAATCCATTATAATACGTCCTTCATGAATTGATGCTTTTCGCATTACGGTCTTCCCCCATTCTTCAAAAGATTTGGTATATCCATTTTGCCTCATAATCTCGTAACTTTCGTTCATAAAATCAAAGGTAGACTTATCAGAAGATAAATCCTTCATAAACTCCCTTGTCTCGTCCTCAAAAATTACATACCCATATTCGATGCGTTTGGTATGTTCTTTACCGTTTAAGTCTTTGTAAGAATAGCTAATATGCAACAACGAAGCCGAATCGCATTCAAAGGCGGAATGGTTAAGGTATATATCAATGTCGGTGCCTACAACTAAGCTGTTTATAACCTTTTCTGCTCTATTTCGGGATTTAGACGTTGTGGAGTTACATCCGATCAACATCGGAATCAACATCAGCATAATTGCCAGTAATTTTCTCATTTTGAGATGGATTTAATATTACTAAATGATTGGAAATATTTGTGGATCCGTTTAGAGGTGCATTGGTATATATGTGAGGGTGCTATCCCTAAAAGGGATGGCACATGGTAAATTTAGTTATATTTCGTCAATTTGTAAAAGAATGGTCTTCAAATCTGCATAAAATCCACACATTTTTTGATTATAGATTCTGTTTTGAGGTCGTGGTCTGAATTGACATTTTTACTGTTGGAGTAGCCTTGCCTTATCTCAAAGTTATACTGCTGGTTAATCTATTGGTTCTTGATTTGAATGAAGTGGGAAGATGTATTTCCCGGATAGGGGTGGGATGTCTTTTAATGTGTCATATTTAAGGAATTGGAAAAGGTATTGGGCATATTCAAAAATTTTGGTGTTTTGATTTTGAAGTATTTGTAATAGTCTCTGAGATTCGATTACATCCGGGTATAACCAATCCATTTCAAATGACGTGATTTCCTCGGGGAAGTCAAAGTGCAATTTTCCATCTGCTTTTTTAGTTATGGATATTTTTTGATTTACTTTAGATATTGTGGGTATAAAGGATTGCAATGGTGGTATTAAAAAGCCTCCGCCATGTTTGATTTTGTTGGCATATTCTGCATTTTTTCTTCGTGTTGTTTCAAAGAATGAGATGCTCTTTTGGAAAAATGCTGGGAATACCCTGTTGTCAGAATATTTTTGCTGTAACAATTCTTTGATTCCTTGGGTGTTGGGATCAGAAGTCCATCTGCAATTGTTGATTGCATCAAGGAAGTCTTCTTGAGTATGCAGTTCGGGTGCAAGCTGGAATGCAAATTTAATGACCTGTAGCAGCGTGTCATAGCATGAATTATATCCGAGGATTGCATCTTGTATATGATAGAACTGCAAAAAAATGTCGCCATCTGATTTTGGAAGCTTTGATTTTACTCCCGTCTTTAATGCTTTGATATGTGTATAGCTGGCCTTGTCAAATTGAAAGCAGAAACAAACGCATCTTGTCAAAGCAGCTATTAAGTTCTGATTGCCGTTAGCTCCACAATTGTAAAATTAGTTTTTGGCAATCATTTCGAGCAGAGGTTTGCTTCGGTATATCTTTTCTGTTGGATTCATGTAGCAAGTTAATACGTCATCAATTATATGCGATTTGGATCACTCTGTATTGCAAACCTACGAATAGTTTATGAATTACATGCAATGATTTTTGGCTTATTTTTGTGGGAGAAACTGAGACAGTTTAGGAGTGTTTATGGATTAATTTGGTTTATAAAATAAATATATTTACATTTGTGGGTGAAATGGATATTTTGTTGAGTATGACTATGAGGTTTTTGAACGGTTTTGGTCGTGGACTGGGGCTTCGTGGGCTTTGGCTAGCGGGGTGTGTGGCTGTGTCCGCGGCTCTACGTGGGGCAGATACGATGCAATTAAATATGGTGCGATTAGATACGGTGCAGGCGGATTTGGTGCGATTGGATGCGGTTGTTGGTGATTCTTTGGGGGTGACGCTGGGGGAGGTGGTAGTGAAGGCTCGTCAGGGGGTGAGGGTCGGTGAGAAGACGGTGTACCGTCCGGAGGGGGAGTTGGTGCGGGTGGTCAATTCGGGGATGCAGCTGTTGGCTGGATTGGGGATTCCGGAGCTGGTGGCGGATGTGGCTACAGGGACTGTCTCGCTGATGGGCGGAGGACGGCTACAGGTGCGCATCAATGGGCGTCCGGCTTCAAGCGCGGAGGTGGCTGCGCTGTCGCCTCGCGATATTGTGAAGGTTGAGTATATCGGAGATCCGGGGGTGCGTTACGGTGATTATGACGGGGTGCTGGATATTTCGGTCAGGCGGACGGTTGAGAGGGGCGCGACGGTGTTTGCGAATCTGCTCCAGTCGGTCAACCGTGGCTGGGGTGATTATACGGTGTCGCTGAAATATAATGTGGGGCGTAGCCTTTGGGGTGTGGACTACCACAGCAATCCGATGTGGCAGATGGACTGCTACCGCGACAATGTGGAGAGGATTGTGACGGCTAACGGTGCAGAAGTGAGGAGGACGGAGAACGGTGTGGCTGTGCCTAACCGTATGGTGACGCACCGTGCTGCGCTGACTTATTCGTATGCGCAGGGGCGGGATATGTTGCTCAATGTGCAGGGGCGTTTGTATCGTACGGACAACAGGTATGCAACCGAAGGCGAGATTGTTACGATAACGAATGAGAAGGAAGTGCGGTCGTATGAGCGCGAGGTCAATCCTGTAAGGTCGTGGCAGGGGGATCTGGATGTGTATCTGCATCAACGCATAGGTACGCATCACACGGTATGCGTGAATATCGTGCCTACATGGACTGACTCGCACTCGGCGCATGAATATGAGACCGACGGAGTGAGGATCGACAATAGATTGAATAGCCGTGGGATGCGGCTGCTCGGTGAAGCTCTGTGGGAGGGGCGGATAGGTTGCGGTATGTTGTCGGCAGGGCTCAGGGGCAACGGTGTGTGGACTGATACGGACAATAGAATGCAAAGGTTCCGTGAAGAGGATGGCAGATGGAGCGTGTTTGCGCAGTGGAAGCAGAGCTGTGAGCAGTGGCAGTATTATGTCGGTGGGGAGATGGGACGGTATTCCGGGGAAATACGGGATGTTTCTCAGACGGTCGGTCGGTCGCTACATGTAGCGACCCTACTGGGCGGATTCAGGGCTTATGGGCGGTATGTCACGGAGAAGTGTGGAGCGGTGTCACTGTATGCCGAGGGTGTGACGAAATATCCCGGATTGGATGAGCGCATGCCGACCTTGCAGCGCATTGACGGCTATCAGTGGTATTGCGGACAACCCGACTTGAAGCCATGGCAGCAATATACGGCGAGGATAAAGTATGACCACAGGATACGCGAGGCTGCCGTAGGGTTGCAGTTGGGCAATGTCCGTGCGGTCAATCCTGTGATGACGGCAAAGACCTATGTTGATGGTATGATTCTGTCCATGCCCATCAATCACGGTTATAACAATCATTTTGAGGTCAAGGGAAATGTCAGGTTGCCTCTGCTGTCGGGGCTGCTGACTGTAACAGCCGAGGGTGGATGGCATCTTTTCAAGAGCCATGGTGAGCGTTACCATCACAGCTATTCGCAGCCGTTTGTCAATGCTCAGCTTATGGTGATGCGCAGTCACTGGTGGGTGATGGTGAAATATAATAGTGCATATAATGTGTTGTGGGGTGAGAAGATCTCCACGACCAACAATAATCTGCTTAACATCGGAGTGGGTTACACTTACCGCTCTGCCACTGTGATGGCTGGTGTGGTCAATCCGATAGGCAATGTGGCTCTTAGGAGTCGCGACCTCTCAGCATTGGCGGGCTATGTGCGAACATATCAGGCAGCGAGTTCGCGGCAACTTGTATGGATAGGTGTGACGCTCAATTTGCATCGCGGTAAGCGGAAAGCACAGATGCAGAAGAAATTAGATAATACTCATCAATATAAATCAATAAACAACGTAACGAAATGAAAAAGATGATTATCACGATGGCTGTATGTGGAGTGCTGTCATGTCAGGCAATGTCGGGACAGGTGCTGACTCTGAGATTTGTCAATCTTCCTTATGCCGAAGGGACGCTCTATGTGTCGGTGTCGGCTGACGGGAAACCTGTGGGGGCGCAGATGGCAGAGGTGTCTGCCGAAACGGTGGAGATGGCATTTGATGTCAAGGAAGCAGGGACGTTGGCTGTGCAGGCGTTCCAGGATCTCAATGATGACCGTCAACTGGATTTTGACTTATACGGACGCCCTGAAGAACCGTGTGTGCAGACCACGGTTGAGGGCGGCGGTGTGCATGAGATAGAATTGAAGCAGTATTGACCGTAAATATGTTTATTTTGTCAGCCATTAGTGTTATATTTGTAACATGAGACCTGATGAGAGTCTGGATATAATCGCCCGGATGATGGCGCAGACGCGGCGGAGCGTGCTCGGCGGAGCCTATCTGCCCCTACTTGTGTGGGGGTGGGTGACTGTAGCTGTCGGGATGGCAGTGTATTTCTCTGTCGTTCTGACTGCTGATCCTCGCCACTATCTGCTGTGGTTTCTCATCCCGCCATTAGGTTTGGCAGGAATGCGCCTGTTCCGGCGTGGACGGCATGTGGCTGTCCGCACAGCCCTGACCGCTCCGCTCCACAGCATATGGTGGATGCTGACGGCAGTGTTGCTTAGTTTCTCGGTGACATCTTATTTCGTGAGTTTTAATGTGCTTTTCTTCGTGCTGCTGTTGCTCGCCATAGGGTGTTATGTTACCGGGGCGTTGGTAAAATATCCGTTTTTGCAGTATTCATCGGTGGCTGGATTTGTCTTATCCGCTTCGATGTGGTTGGTGACTGACGAGAGACGGATATTGCTGTTTGTTGCGGCGATATTTGCAATGATGATTATCCCTGCTTATAAGATGAAAAAAGACTTTAACCATGAAAGAGCTTGATCCGCTGATACATTCGCAGTTACGTCTGGCGATACTCTCGCTGCTTATGAGCGTTGAGGAGGCAGACTTCATGTATCTCAAAGACAAGACCGGGGCGACAACCGGCAATCTGAGCGTGCAGATAACAAAACTCGCCGAGGCGTGTTATATCAGTGTCACAAAGACATTTAACGGCAAGCGTCCTCGCACCACCTGCCGCATGACCGACAAGGGTCGCGCTGCCTTTGCTGAATACATCGCCGAACTCCAGCAGCTGATAGCTCCGGCAGTGGCGGAGAGCACAGACTGTGGCAACGCCGCAGACCTGTGCCTGACATAGAACAACAATATGCCTGAATAATGTAGGGACATGCCATGGCATGTCAGCATCCCATATAAAGTGACGCACCACGATACGATATGACAGACGTGATGACTAAGGAGCAGCGGTCGCGCTGCATGAGCCGCATCAAGGGCAAGGATACCAAGCCCGAGATGATAGTGAGGCGGTGGCTGTGGTCGCGGGGCTACCGCTATCGCAAACATGTCAAGCGTCTGCCCGGGACACCCGACATCGTGCTCCGCAAGTATGGCATAGTCATCTTCATCCACGGCTGCTTTTGGCACGGTCACGAGGAACACATGCACCTGCCAAAGTCCAACGCCGACTTCTGGACCGCCAAAATCCGCCGCAACAAGGAGCGCGACGAAGCGCAGAAAGACCGCCTCCGCGCTATGGGCTGGAACGTCCTCACAGTATGGGAGTGCCAGCTCAAACCCGCAGTCCGCGCCCGCACCCTCGCCTCCATCGAATATTTCATCAACCGTTCCTACCTGATGAAGCAGCAATCCGCCGGCTACACCGATACCGTCCCCGAAGCCCTGCCCATGGCAGCCGAGTCAGCTACATCCTATGGTGAGTAATAGATGCTGTAGGGACATGCCGTGGCATGTCCGCATCATCATGTGCTAATGTTATCTATGGCAAGCGGACATGCCACGGCATGTCCCTACAAGTGTGTACAGTGAGATAGTGGATGCGTCCGTGGAGGTATCGGTTATGGGCGGGTTAGTTCGTAGAAGGCGATGGCGGAGGCGGCGGCTACGTTGAGGGAGTCGACGCCGTGGGACATGGGGATTTTGGTGACGAAGTTGGAGGCGGTGATTACGCTCTGGCTGAGACCGTCGCCTTCGGTGCCGAGGATGATGGCGAGGCGGGGCTGGCGTTTGAGTTCTTGGGCGTCGAGGGGGACGGAGTCGTGGCGGAGTGCCATGGAGACGGTGGTGTAGCCGAGGGTGTGTAGGGCTTGGTTGGGGTCGCCGTCAATCCATGCCCAGGGGACGAGGAACACCGAGCCCATGGAGACGCGGATGGCGCGGCGGTTGAAGGGGTCGCATGAGGTGCGGGTCAGCAGCACTGCGTCTATGCCGAGGGCGGCTGCGGAGCGGAATATTGCTCCGATGTTGGTGGTATCTACTACGCCATCGATGACGGCTATGCGTCCTCTGTCGGTGGGGCAGATATGGCTTGCCGACGGCTCGGCGGGGCGCCGCATGGCGCAGAGCACTCCGCGGGTGAGTTTGTAGCCGGTGAGGGTCTGGAGGATGTCACGCTCTCCTGTGTATATGGGCATGTCGGCAGGGCATCGGGCTATGATGGGGGCGGCATCGCCTGTGATATGTCTCTCTTCGCAGAGCAGGGCTACAGGGACGAGCCCTCTGGAGAGTGCCGTCAGGATGACTTTGGGGCTCTCGACTATGATGAGGGCTTCGTCGGGATGCAGACGGTTGCGGAGCTGTGTGTCGGTGAGGCTGGCAAACATGGCAAGCCCTGGGGCGGTGATGTCGGAGACGCGGCAGAGGTTCATGTGGGCGGTAGTTGCGTTTGATGCGCTGCGGCAAAGCGCGTTACATGTGTAATGATCAAAGTGGCGGATGAAACTGGCAATGCCACCAGTTGTAGGGACATGCCATGGCATGTCTGAATAGGCTGTCTGATAATGGATCAAATGGTGGAGGTCGGCTGACATGCCATGGCATGTCCCTACAAAGTGAGGAGATCTAAGATCAGTTATGCTACATCCGCGTTGGAGCATTTAGAGGATGAGGCAGGCATCGCCGTAGGAGAGGAAGCGGTAGGTGCCGGCGAGGGCGTAGTCGTACATCTTGCGCCAGTCGCCGGCGGTGAATGCCGAGACGAGGAGGAGAAGGGTGGAGCGGGGCTGGTGGAAGTTGGTGACCATCCCTTTGACGATGCCGGGGGTATAGCCCGGGGCGATGATGAGGCGCGTGGATGCCACGATGGAGGATGTGCCTGTGGCATCGAGATGGCGCAGAAGGGCTTCCATGGACTCTTTGGCTGAGAGACGGGGATGCGCGGGGTCGTAGGGATACCATTGCGGCACCTCGTCGCCGTCAATGCCCATATGCTTCATGCAGCCGAGGTGGTAGAGGCTTTCGAGGGTGCGGACTGAGGTGGTGCCGACGGCTATGACACGGCGGTCGCCGCGAGCCAACGCCTCTATGACGGGGCGGTCTACGGCGAAAAATTCATTGTGCATCGGGTGCTCGCCGATGGTGTCGGACTTGACCGGCTGAAATGTCCCGGCTCCCACGTGGAGCGTCACCTCATGGCGCGGGATGCCTCGGCGGTCGATTTCGGCAAGCACCTCGTCAGTGAAATGTAACCCTGCTGTGGGGGCTGCCACCGAGCCGTCGATATGGGCGTAGACCGTTTGATAGTCCTCGCTGTCGCTATCCTCCGTACCACGGTTGAGGTATGGGGGGATGGGGATTTCGCCAGCCGCGCTAATGATGGTGGCAAATGTCGCCGCGGGGTCGTCCCAGCTGAAACGTATGACAGACGAGTTGCCCACCCGGTCAATCCTCTCGGCGTGGAGTGTGACGCGCTTGCCCTCAATCTCCAGCGGCAGGGAGAGTGTGCCTGACTTCCACTTCTTGCTGTTGCCAACGAGGCACACCCATTCGCAGCTGCCTGTGGATGCGAAATTGACCGCATAGTCGCGAGGGTTGTGAGGCTCCAGGCAGAAAATCTCAATCAATGCGCCCTGCGTGTTGCCACCATCGGTGGGCGATGGCTGTTTGCGGAAACGTAGACGGGCATTGATGACGCGGGTGGCGTTATATACGAGCATCGCGTCATCGGGGAGGAGATCCGGCAGTTCGGCGAATATGTGAGTCGACAGCGAGCCGTCGTGGTCACGCTTGAGCAACAGGCACTGTTCGCGCTGAGCCAGGGGATGCTTGGCTATACGGTCATCGGGGAGGTCGTAGTCAAATTGGGCTATGTCAATGTCTTTGACGGTCATTAGTCTTGTGGGGTATCTGCGTTTGATGACGCGGCACGCCGCGTCCCTACTTATGGGTGGGGTTATTTTATCAATTTGAGGGCTTGGGGGAGGAGGGGGCGGTGTGGGTCGAGGTAGTGGACTTCGGGGCGGCGCTTGAGCCAGGTGAGCTGTTTTTTGGCATAGACGCGGGTGTTTTTGGCAAGACGGGCTATGGCTGTGTCGCGGTCCATTGTGCCGTCCATCATGGCGAACATCTCTTTGTAACCCACTGTGTTGAGAGCATTGAGATGGCGCAGATGGTAGAGCTTCGCAGCCTCAGCCTCTAAGCCGTCGGCTATCATGCGGTCGACACGGCGGTTGATGCGGTCAAACAGTTCGTCTCTCGGATAGTCTATCGCCATGGTGACTGTGCGCCATGGACGTTGCTTGACCTGCCCGGTGCGCAGCCGCGATGCCGGGATGCCGCTTTGTAGGGTGATTTCGATGGCGTGGATTACACGACGCGGATTTTGCAGGTCAACGGACTGCGCCCCCTCGGGGTCGATGTCATGTAACCACTTGACCATATGCTCCAGTCCGTAGCTGTCATATTCTGCCAATACCTTCCGGCGTATTTCGTCAGAGATGGTCGGTATGTCGTCGATGCCACGGGTGACGGCATCTATGTACATCATTGACCCTCCGCACATCACAGCGTAGTCGCTGTGCTCCCACAGGCGCGGAAGCAATGCGAGGACATCAGCCTCATACTGGGCTGCGCTGTAGTAGGCATCCAGGGGCAGCGTTGCCACGAAATGATGTGGCACTGCCGCCAGTTCGTCAGCCGTGGGAGCGGCGGTGCCTATGGGCATGCCTTGATAGATTTGCCGCGAGTCGGCTGAGATTATCTCACAGCCGAGCTCGCGGGCAATATCTATGGCAAGCGCGGTCTTGCCCGAGGCTGTCGGGCCTGTGACCACGATGAGGGTCTTAGTGGTATCGGTCAAGGGTCGGTGATTATTTGCCCTCTGCTACCAGACGGGCTATCTCTACGATTACATCACGGGCTTTCTCCATCGAGGGGATGGGTACGAACTCGTAGCGTCCGTGGAAATTAAGACCTCCGGCAAAGATGTTGGGGCACGGCAGACCTTTGAACGAGAGCTGTGCGCCGTCAGTGCCGCCGCGGATGGGCACTACATGGGGAGTGATGTCAAGATTTTTCATCGCCTCTACGGCAACATCTATGATGTGCATAACCGGCTCTATCTTTTCGCGCATGTTGTAATACTGGTCCTTGATCTCGATGGATGCGCAACCGGGGAACTCGTTGTTGATTTTGCGTGTGAGGTGTTCCAGCTCTTTCTTGCGACGCTCGAATCGGTCGCGGTCATGGTCGCGTATTATATAGGTGAGCACGGTCTTCTCCACATTGCCTTCCATGGAGGTCAGATGGTAGAAGCCCTCGTAGCCCTCGGTGTGTTCGGGAGTCTCCCATCGTGGAAGCATGATGACAAACTGGTTAGCCACGCGCATGGAGTTGAGCATCTTGTGACGGGCATATCCGGGGTGGACATTGCGGCCTGTAAAAGTCACCTTTGCCACAGCGGCATTGAAGTTTTCAAATTCCAGTTCGCCGATTTCACCACCGTCCATCGTATAGCCCCAGTCGGCACCGAACAGGTCGACATCAAACTTGTGCGCTCCCTGACCTATTTCTTCGTCGGGATTGAAGGCTATGCGGATTTTGCCGTGCTTGATTTCGGTGTGTTCCTGGAGGTAAGCTATCGCCGAGACTATTTCGGCTATGCCAGCTTTGTCGTCCGCACCGAGCAGGGTGGTACCGTCGGTGACGATGAGGTCCTGACCTACATAGTGAAGCAGTTCGGGAAACTCCGATGGCTTGAGGGTGATGTCATCCTTGGCGTTGAGCACTATATCGCCACCGTCATAGTGACTGACGATGCGCGGATGCACGTGGCGTCCGCTCATGTCGGGCGAAGTGTCAAGGTGGGCTATGAAGCCTATGGTGGGGATGTCCTTGCGGTCGGTGTTGGCAGGCAGGGTAGCCATGAGGTATCCGTTGTCGTCAAGGGTTATCTCCTCAAGTCCCATCTGGCGAAGCTCCTTTTCGAGCTCGCGGGCAAATATCATCTGTCCCGGAGTCGACGGCCACATGTTGGTCAGCTCGTCGCTCTGGGTGTCAAATGATACGTAGTGTAGAAATCGGTCTACTAAGTTCATGTGTATTGTTAATTTAAGATTGATGGCATATGTATGTTGATGAGAGGTTGCAAAACAGAAAATTTCTCAACTTGTAGGGACATGCCATGGCATGTCAGGAACCAACTATGTGGATTAACCTGCCAGGGATGACCTGGTCAGACATGCCATGGCATGTCCCTACAAATTTGGCGTGGACTTTGGGAGTTTTGCAACACACTCCTACTATTTCATGACTGGGCGGAGAGGGCTTTGTGGGCGGCGAGGGCAGCGCGTCTGCCGTCGCCCATGGCGAGGATCACGGTGGCGCCTCCGCGCACGATGTCGCCTCCGGCATAGAGGGTGGGGATGCTTGACTGCATGGTCTCGTCGTTGACCACGATGGTGCCTCGGCGTGACACGTCAAGACCGTGGACAGCATTGGGTATCAGAGGGTTGGGAGAGACACCCACGCTGACTATCACTTCGTCAACCTCCACCTCGAGGATGTCACCGGGGATGGGCACGGGAGAGCGGCGTCCTGATTCGTCAGGCTCGCCGAGCTGCATGTGCTGGAGCCGAACCATCTTGACGTGGCCTTTGTCGTCACCGATATATTCGATGGGGTTGTAGAGCGTCATAAATTCCACACCTTCCTGCTGGGCGTGGTGCACTTCCTCTACTCGCGCCGGCATCTCCTCGAGGCTGCGGCGGTAGATGATCATGGCACGTGAAGCACCGTGGCGGCGAGCCGTGCGCACTGAGTCCATGGCGGTGTTGCCTCCGCCTATGACTGCCACGCTCTTGCCCTCAAGCACGGGGGTGTCGCAGCCGGGCTGACCGGCACCCATGAGATTGATGCGGGTGAGGTATTCGTTGCTTGACATGATGCCGATAAGGTTTTCACCCGGGATGCCCATAAATCGGGGCAGACCAGCTCCTGACGCTACAAATACAGCTTTATAACCGTCGGCTTCAAGCTGCTCCATGGAGAGTGTTTTGCCGATGATGCAGTCTTTGACAAACTCCACGCCCTGAGAGCGCAGGCTGTCGATTTCTTTCTCGACCACGCTGTTGGGGAGGCGGAACTCCGGGATGCCATATTTGAGCACGCCGCCTATTTCATGGAGGGCCTCAAACACTGTCACATCATAGCCGCGCTTGATCATATCGCCGGCAAATGACAATCCAGCTGGTCCTGAACCAACCACTGCCACCTTCACGCCGCGCTTTTCGGGAGCGGCAGTGCCAGCAGCCATCTCGTCATCATGCTCGTTGGCATAATCAGAGGCGAAACGCTCAAGATAGCCTATCGCCACCGGCTCTTTCTTCATCTTGTGGTAGATGCAGCGCGACTCGCACTGCTTTTCCTGGGGGCACACACGGCCGCAGACGGCAGGGAGTGCACTTGTGGCTTTGAGCACGCGGGCAGCCATGGCTATGTCGCCGCGCTGTATGTTCTTGACAAATCCAGGGATGTCGATGCTGACCGGGCAGCCCTCCATACATGTAGGTTTGGGGCAGTCGAGGCATCGGGTTGCTTCGAGCTGAGCCTGTTCCATGGTGAGCCCTTGATTGACCTCCTCGTTGCAGGTCACACGATAGGCGGGATCGAGTTCGGGCATCTTCACGCGGGGGATCGCACCGCGTTCTTTGGCATTGATGGCTTTGCGCAGTTCGTCACGCCATGCAGCGTCGCGCGGAGCCAGTTGGGATGTTTCAGCCATAATATAATTATGATGTGGGGGAGTCAGGGTTGGTTTAGTTATAAGATTTGAGGCGCATGATCATCTCGTCGAAGTCGACCTTGTGGGCATCGAATTCGGGTCCGTCGATGCATACAAACTTCGTCTTGCCGTCGACAGTCACACGGCACGCACCGCACATGCCTGTGCCGTCGACCATGATAGTGTTGAGCGAGCACTGGGTGGGGATGTCGTATTTCTTGGTCAGCAGAGCCACGAATTTCATCATTATAGCCGGACCTATGGTGACCACCTCATCGACTTTTTCACGTTTGATGACCTCCTCGACGCCTTCGGTCACGAGACCCTTTCGACCATAGCTGCCGTCGTCGGTCATGATGATGACCTCGTCGGAGTGCTCGCGCACTTGGTTCTCGAGTATAATGAGTTCCTTGGTACGGGCAGCAAGTACGGAAATGACTTTGTTGCCGGCGGTTTTCATCGCTTTGATGATGGGGAGGAGGGGAGCCACGCCCACACCGCCGCCACAGCATACCACAGTCTTGCCGGAGGGGATCGTAGTGGCTTGACCTAACGGACCTACTACATCCGTAAAGGAATCGCCGGCATTGAGCGCGCATATTTTTTCCGTGGATACGCCTACATTCTGCACCACGAGGGTGATGGTGCCCTGCTCGGGGTCGGCGTCGGCGATAGTGAGGGGGATGCGTTCGCCGCCACCGCCCACTCTTACTATCACAAAGTGACCCGCACGGCGCGAACGGGCTATCATGGGAGCATTGACTATCAGTTTGCTGACTTTGGGTGAGAATTGCTCTTTCTCGATTACTTCAAACATGGCTAATACTCTTCGTTGCGAAGATAAATGATTAGTAATAATTTATAGATAGCACAAAGTAAATGTGCTTTTTGCGTATCGGTGGATAGCTTGTAGGGACATGCCGTGGCATGTCCGCCATGGACACACGGAATATCGTCCTCTTGTAGATGCGGACATGCCATGGCATGTCCCTACAATTTGCACAAATGCATACTGCGCGTACTATAGATGCAAATTTACGCTTTTTCCGTGGAAATGTGGATTATTAAGTACGTTTGTGAACCTTATGGGGATATTTTTTGTAAAAATATGGAAAGATTTGTGTATTAATTTTTAAATTTGTGGGGTTAATCGGCTGTCAGGCGGATTATACCTTATGAATTACCCATGAAAACAAATTCCACATTACAACTTAAGTTGAAGCGTGGCCTGGACTTGCCCCTCAAGGGGGAGGCGTTAGAGAAGCTGCCTGCAGTCGCTCCATCGGCTGTATCCATATGCCCTGATGATTTTCCAGGCATTACACCCAAATTAGATGTGAAGGAGGGCGATGAAGTCGCCATCGGGACTCCGCTGATGCATGACAAGGAGTATCCACAGATAGTGCTTGCATCTCCAGCCAAAGGCGTGGTCAAGGAGGTGGTCAGAGGGTCACGGCGTAAGATAGAGCGCGTGGTGGTGACGCCGCAGGGCGATATAGACTGTAATGAAGATGCCCCTGACAAGAATACAGTTTCCATGATGTCACGTGAAGAGGCTGTAGAAGCCTTATGCCGCAGCGGACTGTGGTCATGGATGCGACAGCTTCCCTATGCCATAGTGCCGCGACCAGATGCCGTGCCGCGTGACATATTCGTGGCTGGATTTGATTCTGCACCATTGTCGACTGGATTTGATGGCAGTTCCATAACTGCCAAGAACATACAGGCTGGCATAAACTATCTGGCTCGGCTGACCGATGGCAAGATTTATATCTCCAAGCGTCCAAGTCAAGCGCAGCCGTCAGTTACCGGGGCGGTATGGGTGGAAATCTCGGGTCCGCATCCTGCTGGCAATCCGGATGTGATGGTCAACCATATAGCCCCTGTCAATAAGGGTGAGACTGTATGGACGCTTGATATTGATACTCTCGACAAGATAGGGTATTGGGCACGCACAGGCAGCGGAGCATCGCTGACGAGTGTCGCTATAACAGGTCCTGAGGCGGTGAATCGCGGATTGGTGCGTACGCTTGTCGGAGCAGACATGCACACTCTGCTTGCCGGTCATATAGTAGATGACGGTAAGCACCACCGCATTGTTGCGGGTAACGTGCTGACTGGCGTACGTACCGATATTGACGGATACCTACACTTCCCATACAGGCAGGTGACAGTCATAGCCGAGGGTGATGACAAAGATGAGATGCTCGGTTGGGCATCATTGTCGCCCAACAAAATGAGCGCGTCACGCACATTCCTGTCGGCATACATGCCCAAGCGCAAACTGGGTGGCGACGCTCTGCTCCACGGCGGCAGACGTGCGATGATCATGTCTGGCGTATATGACCGCATGCTCCCGATGGATATCATGCTCGAACCGCTTGTCAAGGCGATACTTTCGCGTAACATAGAGGAGATGGAGGCTCTCGGCATATACGAAATCGCGCCCGAGGATGTGGCGGTGGCTGAATGGGCTGACCCCTCTAAACTTGAGTTGCAGAAGATAGTGCGAGAAGGTCTGGACTATATGCGTCGAGAGGCTTGACATGGCACTATGCGATACAAAATATAGTATTTAACATATTCATCCGAAAAAATCACGCATACTGTGAATCCGCTGAGACGTATTTTCGACAAGGCGAGACCCCTCTTTGAAGAGGGGGGCAGATTGAGTGCCCTCCACTCGGTCTACGAGGGGTTTGACTCGTTTCTATTCACTCCCAAGACCACCTCGTCGTCAGGAGTGCATATGCATGACAGCATAGACTCAAAACGCATCATGATAACGGTGGTGGTGGCGTTGCTGCCCTGTCTGCTGTTTGGCATGTACAACACCGGTTATCAAAATTGGCTCGGTGCCGGGGCTGTGCAGTCAGACTACTCATTCTGGGGCATGATGCTCTATGGTTTCCTCGCAGTGTTGCCCAAACTGCTGACTGCCTACATAGTGGGACTCGGCATAGAGTTTGTGTCGGCGCAGATCAAGCATGAGGAAATCCAGGAAGGTTTTCTCGTAACGGGTATCCTCATACCGCTCATATGCCCTGTCAACACTCCGTGTTGGATGATAGCTGTAGCCACAGCCTTTGCGGTGATATTTGCCAAAGAGGTGTTTGGCGGCACGGGCTATAATATATTCAATGTGGCATTGGTGACGAGAGCGTTCCTGTTTTTCGCCTATCCAGCCCAGATGAGCGGCGACAAGGTGTTTGTTGCCACAGAGCCTATCATGGGCGTGGGACATACGGTCGGCTTTGCCGACGGTTTCTCCGGGGCGACCCCGTTAGGCCAGGCAGCGACTCATGCCGGAGGCGAGATGACGTTGACCAATATCCTTGGTGACCCTTTGAGCCTATGGGATGCTTTCTTAGGTCTGATACCTGGCAGTTTCGGCGAGACATCCACACTGTGCATCCTGATTGGTGCTGCCATATTGCTTATAGGCGGCATCGCTGACTGGCGCATTATTCTCTCGGTGTTTGCCGGCGGTGTAGTGATGGGTTTTGTGGCGCATACGTTCTCCACACCTACTTATCCCTGTTCGTTCCTGACCCCGTGGGAACAGCTTTGCTACGGCGGATTCGCGTTTGCGGCGGTGTTTATGGCAACAGATCCGGTGACGGCAGCGAGGACAGCCGCGGGCAAATATATCTACGGCTTTATGATAGGTGTGATAGCCATACTGATACGCACCTATAATAACGGTTATCCCGAAGGAGCCATGCTGGCAGTGCTGCTGATGAACGCCTTCGCACCGCTGATTGACTATTGTGTAATCCAAGGCAATGTGCGTCGCAGACGTAACCGCCTGATTTCAAAGGCTTGACAATATGAAACTCAACAGACAGAGCAATGTATATACCGTGGTGTATATCATCATCATGGTAGTGGTGGTGGGCGCGGCTCTGGCATATACCGCCATGGCTCTGCGCGGCAAGCAGAATGAAAACGCGCGCGCCGACAAGATGAAACAGATACTGGCATCAATCCACGTAGCTCCGGCTCAAGGGGAGAAGCCCGCAGAAGTGTTTGACCGCTATATCGTGGGGCAGAAGGTTCTTGATGCTTCCGGGCGAGAGGTGGAAGGAGAGAACGCTTTCGACATAGACGTGGCACAGCAGAGCAAGCTGCCGAGTGACAAGCGTCTCTTACCACTGTTTGTGGCAGATGTGGACGGAGCGACCAAATACATCATCCCGATGAGCGGTACAGGCTTGTGGGGACCTATATGGGGTTATATCAGCATCGATGCCGACGGCACTACCGTCTATGGTGCATATTTCGCCCACAAAGGGGAGACCCCGGGCTTGGGTGCTGAGATAGAGAAGCCTCAGTTCAGCGACCGTTTTGACGGCAAGCACATTATCAAGGACGGTGTGTTCCAACCCATCTCCGTGGTCAAACCAGGCATGCGACCCACAGGCAATGAAGATTATGTGGACGGCATATCGGGCGGCACTATCACGAGCAAGGGTGTAAGCGCGATGCTTGACAACTGTCTCGTGCCCTACCGTGCGTTCCTGACATCGGTCAGCCGTGAGAAAAAGTAACATAAGTACATTATAGTAGCATATAAAACATAACCTCAATATGTCAGAGAAAGTATCGTTACGCAGCGTGCTGTTCAACCCTCTGAGCCGCAACAATCCTGTGGTAGTGCAGGTGCTCGGTATCTGTTCGGTGCTGGCGGTGACTGTCAAGCTCGCGCCTGCATTGGTGATGGGATTGTCGGTGATAGTGGTGCTGGCTTTCAGCAATGTGATTATCTCACTTATACGCAATACCATCCCTACCAACATACGTATCATAGTGCAACTTGTGGTGGTGGCAGCTTTGGTCATCATCGTCGATCAGCTTCTCCAGGCTTATATGTACGATGTCAGCAAACAGCTCTCGGTGTTCATATCGCTGATTATCACTAACTGCATTCTCATGGGGCGTCTGGAGGCTTTCGCCATGAGCAACAAGCCGTGGCCCTCGCTGCTCGACGGCATAGGCAACGGAATGGGCTATGCTATCATACTTGTCATTGTGGCTTTTTTCCGCGAGCTTCTCGGCAACGGCACTCTGCTGGGCTATCAGGTGGTGCCGCAGTGGTGTTATGACCACGGCTATGTCAATAACGGTCTGATGATTCTGCCCCCGATGGCTCTGATAGTGGTGGCATGCATCATATGGGTGCAGCGCAGCCGCAACAAGGAGCTACAGGAATGATGTCATAATCCGGTGGCTAACAGATATTAATATAACAAATACATCTCATATAGAAGATGGAGAATTTCAATATATTCCTGCGGTCGATTTTCGTCGACAATATGATATTTGCCTACTTCTTAGGCATGTGTTCGTTTCTTGCAGTCAGCAAGAACGTCAAGACCGCATTCGGACTCGGATTGGCTGTGACTTTCATGCTTGTCATCACTCTGCCGCTCAATTATCTGCTTGAAACCTATGTGCTGAAGGCTGGAGCATTGGTATGGCTCGGACCGGAATATGCCGAGGTGGATCTGAGTTTCCTGTCGCTCATAATGTTCATTGCGGTCATAGCTTCGATGACTCAGCTTGTGGAGATGGCTGTAGAGAAGTACAGCCCTTCGCTTTATGCCTCTTTGGGCATCTTTCTTCCGCTGATTGCGGTCAACTGCGCCATATTGGGCGGTTCGCTGTTTATGGAGCAGAGGGATTTCCCGAGCGTGTGGACGGCGGTGTGTGCCGGTGGCGGCTGGGGTATCGGATGGCTTCTTGCCATCACGGCGGTGGCTGCGATACGTGAGCGTCTGGCGGCATACAGCAGTGTGCCTGCGCCGCTCAGAGGCATCGGTATCACGTTTATCGTGACCGCACTGATGGGAGTGGCATTCATGAGTTTTCTCGGTATCAAAATCTAAAGAATTAATCAAAGCACTGACACATGTATAACGTCACAGCTTCAATAGCGTTGTCGCTGATGTCGCAGACCATCTGGGCGGCAATAGGAATATTTCTCGTCATCACGCTGGTGCTTGTAGCCATATTGCTTGTGGCAAAGCATTATCTGGTCAAGAGCGGCGATGTGACCATTATCATCAACAATGAGAAGGATGTGCATGTGGCATCGGGAGGCAACCTGCTGTCATCGCTTGCCAATGCCGATGTGTTTCTGCCGTCGGCATGTGGAGGCAAGGGCAGCTGTGCACAGTGCCGTGTGCAGGTGATGCAGGGTGGCGGTGAGGTGCTGCCCACAGAGACTGTGCATCTGTCACGCCGCGAGGTCAAGGACCACTGGCGTCTGGCATGTCAGGTCAAGGTGCGCGAGGACATGGCTATAGATGTCCCGGCTTCAGTGCTCAGCATCAAAGAATGGGAGTGCACGGTGATCAGCAACCGCAATGTCGCCACCTTTATCAAAGAATTTATCGTGGCGTTGCCTCCTGGCGAACATATGGATTTCATACCGGGTTCATATGCACAGATCAAGATACCTCCCTACACGATGGACTATGACAAGGATATCGACAAGGCGTTGATAGGGGAGGAGTATCTGCCGGCATGGGAGAAGTTCGGGCTTTTCAGCCTCAAGGCTTCCAACAAGGAGACCACCGTGAGGGCATACTCCATGGCGAACTATCCTGACGAGGGAGACCGCATCATGCTGACTGTGCGCATAGCCACGCCGCCTATGAAGCCGAAACCGCAGATCGGATTTATGGACGTGCCTCCAGGCATCGCATCAAGCTACATATTTTCGCTCAAACCGGGTGACAAGGTGCTGATGAGCGGACCTTATGGCGATTTCCATCCTATTGTCGACAGCAAGAAGGAGATGATGTGGATAGGCGGCGGTGCCGGCATGGCTCCCCTGCGCTCCCAGATCATGTGGATGCTTAAGACACTGAAGACCACCGACCGCAAGATGAATTACTTCTACGGTGCGAGGGCTCTTAATGAGGTGTTCTATCTTGATGATTTCCTGAAATTGGAGAAGGAATTTCCCAACTTCAAGTTCCATCTCGCCCTGGACCGTCCGGATCCTGCCGCAGATGCCGCAGGTGTCAAGTACACTCCTGGATTTGTGCATCAGGTCATATATGATACTTATCTCAAGAATCACGACGAGCCTGAGGAGATAGAGTATTATATGTGTGGACCCGGACCGATGTCGGCAGCTGTCAACAATATGCTTGACAGTCTCGGCGTGGAACCTTCATCCATCCACTATGACAATTTCGGAGGATGACAGGACGCGTGATACGATAAAAATGCCTACCTTTGCAGTCCTGAAACATTAACAACAACCATAAAACAACTACACAGAGAGAATGAAAGCATTCGTATTCCCCGGACAGGGGGCGCAGTTTGTAGGCATGGGCAAGGATCTGTATGACAACAATCAGATGGCTCATGACATGTTTGAGAAAGCCAACGAAATCCTCGGTTTCCGCATCACCGATCTGATGTTTGCCGGCACCGACGAGGATCTCCGCCAGACCAAGGTGACACAGCCCGCCATTTTCCTCCACTCGGTTATACTTGCCAAGTGTCTCGGCGATGAGTTCAAACCCGACATGGTGGCAGGACACTCTCTTGGAGAATTTTCTGCACTCGTGGCAGCTGGTGCGCTTACATTTGAAGACGGTCTGCGTCTTGTGTCTGCTCGTGCACAGGCTATGCAGAAAGCATGCGAAAAGACACCCTCGACCATGGCAGCCGTGCTTGCTCTGCCCGACAATGTAGTAGAGGAAATCTGTGACAGCGTGGACGGCGTGGTGGTATGTGCCAACTACAACTGCCCTGGTCAGATTGTGATTTCAGGTGAGGAGCCTGCCATCGATGCCGCTTGCGAGAAGGCTCTTGCTGCCGGTGCCAAGCGTGCTCTTAAGCTCAAAGTAGGCGGTGCTTTCCACTCTCCCTGCATGGAGCCTGCTCGTGCCGAACTTGCCGAGGCTATCGAGAAGACTACTGTGTCAGCTCCCGTATGTCCTGTGTACCAGAATGTTGATGCAAAGCCCCATACCGATCCTGCTGAAATCAAGGCTAATCTTGTGGCTCAGCTGACAGCGCCTGTACGCTGGACTCAGAGCGTGCAGAACATGGTGGCAGACGGTGCCACTGAGTTTGTAGAACTCGGTCCGGGCAAGGTGCTCCAGGGTCTCGTAGGCAAAATCTGCCGCGAGGTCACCACATCAGGCAAACAGTAGGAAACACTCACACAATACGGAGCCGGATGTCTGATCGCGGGTCGACTACGAGAGCGACATGAGGAAAGTCCGGGCAACACAGAGCGCCATACTTCTTAACGGGAAGCTGCCGGTGACGGCAGAGCAGCGTGACAGAAAATGACCGCCTCGCCACACGCTCCGCGTAGGTGAGGTAAGGGTGAAAAGGCGGTGTAAGAGACCACCGGGTTCCATGGTGACATGGGATGCCGCATGCCTTATGGGTTGCAAGGCCAAGTATACCGGCATTTAAGGGTTGCTCGCTCATTGCCGGGGGGTAGGCTGCTGGAGCGAGGTGGTGACACATCGCGTAGATAAATGATCAGACGGCCTGACGTGCCCGACATTCTATGGTGGGAACTGCCAGGCTGACATAACCCGGCTTATAGTCCGGCTCCTATGCAAACGGTCCCTGACGGAAATTTCCGTCAGGGACCGGCTTGTTATTTATAAATCTTATAAAGAGATTGCTTTACATTTTAGCTCAGGTTGTAGGGACATGCCGTGGCATGTCCGCTTTCTGCGGCATTTGTAATTACTGTGTTCTTAGGCAGACATGCCGTGGCATGTCCCTACAAAATATGCGTCAATACGCAAAATGCAAATAATTTAGGCTTTACAATAAATCTGGCTTGGGTGGCACTACTTGATTTTCTTGGCGTGGGCGAGTGTTATCAGTTTGGGACCAGGGACTAAGAAAAACTCTATGCGGCGGTTGAGGGCGCGATGGTCACGTGTGTCGTTGTCAGTCAGAGGGCGCGAATCGCCCATGTCATAGTTGATGATAAACAGGTCGGGATTTACTTTGGCAACATCCATCAGCCATGCGTATATCGACTGGTTGCGTGCCGACGCGAGATTTTCGATATATGAGGGTGAGCCTGTATTGTCGGTGTGGACGGCATAGACGAGTTTAAACAGGTCGGGGTCGCGGAACAACGGCAGCAACGGTCTCAACAGCGATGGTGCATCCGGTGACAGCAGCGTGTCGTTTGGCATAAAAAGCTCGTCGGAAGGTATGGTAACCACTATCACTTCCCCGGCTCTCATGGTCTCCACTTTGTAGCGTTGCTTGAGCTGGTGGGCGAGTGCGGTCATGTATTTCACTATAGGGGCTTTCTCAGCCTGCTGGATGACAGGAGTAGCGAGGTTTTCCTCTATTTCCATATCTAAGGCAGCCGTCTCGTCATAGTCAGCGTAGGGGTCGCGGAAATCATCTGCCCGGAGATGCAACGTCTGGCTTAGGATGAGAGCAAGAAGCAGGGCGCCACGTGTCACGATCTGAAACATTGTCGGTAGAGGTCAGATGATGGAGTTTTCGTATTCTATTTCAGCGGCGATGATGACATCCACATCTTCGGCAAGAATCGTAGACCCCTTGTCTTTGGCAAGCATCTTCCTGACATGTGATGTGAGCTGGGCTAACTCTTGCTCTTCAGCGTCATCATCGTCGGTCATGGCAGTCGCGGGGTCAAGCAGTCCGCTTTCCTCATAATAATCCCATATGATGTCGATGACATTGAGGATTTCGTCGTCAGAGTATGCCTGACGGTGCTCCTCGGAGAGCCGTGACAATATGAATTCGATAGCTTTCTTCTCGTTATATTCCATATGAAGCAGATGTTAATTGACAAAATTAGCAGCAAATCCCTCCCCCCACAAGCCTCCCACTCCTAAACTTTCTTAAAAATGCGTATCTTTGCACCTTTAATCCTCATCTGATCTCTTATATCGTACAATCCATATGCAGAGTAAGAAGCCACGCAGCAGCAATATCGAACTGCTCAGAATATATTCGATGTTCTTCATCATATGGTGCCATCTGTGGGACGGCAAGGTGGCATTGTCGGGGGGGACGTTTCTTGAACATCTTATGGCCAGCGCGGCTGGAGTGGGTGCAGTGGATATATTTGTGCTTATTACGGGATATTTCCTCATCAATCGCACAGAGTTTACACTGGTCAGGTTCTTTAAGATACTGTTAGAGGTGATGTTCTGGAACTTCGTGATAGTGGCTGTCTTCGTCGGGCTGGGGGTTGCTCCGTCAAGGGATCTTCTGACATGTCTTTTCCCGCTGGCTCCCACGAAGTTCAACGTATGGTTTGTCAGTCAGTATCTGGCTCTGATCCTGCTCCAGCCGTTCATATCGCGCTTTGTGAGTTCGCTTACCAGGACGCAGTACAGAGCTTTGATCTGCGTCATGCTTCTGCTGACCACCGAGATTGTCCCTGGATTCCCTTTAGGATTCTTGTATTCGGGCAGCTTTAGGCTCAGCTGGTTTATTACACTGTTTCTGATAGGGGGTTATTTCCAATCATATGGCATCCCGAAATTGCGTGGACGCATATATGCCGTCCTGTTCATAGTTGTGTCACTTTTATGGAGTGCAAGCTATCTGCGGGGATGGACACAGATCGGCTATAACTCTCTGCTGACGCTTGGAGTCGGCATACTCCTCTTCTGCACTGTCCTCAGGATTGATATCGGCAGTAACAGGGGGATTAACTGGGTTGCTTCATCGACATTCGCAGCCTATCTGATCCATCAGAACTATTATTTGTCACACGTCTTATATTCGTCCATGCCTGATTCCGTCGGGAGCGGCTTCTGGCCTGTACTCCTGTCGGGAATCGTGTATATGAGTGTGTTGTTTATGGCGATGATAGTTATGGACAAAATCAGGATTTACATATTTGACATATGCCATGTGGGGGATTTGGAACGTCGCCTCTCACGATTCGTGATATCATGGTCCCGGAGATGGCTATCAGGTCTTAAGAGCGGCTCAGTCGGTCAGAGTTGAGTGGACGTTGTGTTCCTTTTTTGCATAAAGGTTGCATCTGAGACCGAAATAGTCTTTCATGCTGCCTATGTATACATATTCATATTCATCAAGCAACTTGCGTTTGTCAGCTGTGATCTCGTCAGCTTCTGCTGATTGTACAGTGATGAAATCGGGTATTCTGGATTTTATTGCTGACAGTTGGTTCTCGCGGGAGAATGATTCGCCACCCGACTGAACAGACCAATATTTACACGCCGGCAGTGTGCGCGATGTCAGGCCAAGTCCCTGTTCATAGTAGTCAAAGTGTAGTATCCGGGCATCGGGTACGGATGCGATTATGTCATTGAGCATGAAGAACTCATCATTGCGATAGTCATTGAAGTATTTGAAATTCATATGATACCTGTGGGCATAAGCCGCATTGAAGCATACGATGAGCACTGTGGCTATGATCAGAAGCGGGTTGGAGAGTCTCGTGATAAAGCGGTGGCATAGGCTTATAGCCGCTGCCATGGTGAATATCGCGAAACTCGACATGCCAGTCATGTAGTAGTCAGCACCGACATAAGTCAGCATAAGCAGGTAGACGAGTGCGCACAGGGTGGGCAGCCATGCCTTATACCCCTGTTTACGGAATAGATACAGCGGTGCGACGACAAATATCACACCGATTAAGCGCGGGCTGGTCACGAGTCTCTTCAGCGAGAGAAAGGCCGTCTGTGAGAAGGTCTGATTGCTGCCGTCAAAAGTCCTCATTGTGTTCAGAAAATACTCACTGATGAATTCATCAAGATTGCCCACGGCCAGGAAATAGACTATCCATGGCAAGAGGGCACACAGTATGCCTGCAAGCGTGTACATGAATATATGGAATATGCCACGCCGGTTTCCCCGGGATATTATCGCGAGCGACAGCGGAATAAGGCATAGCAGCAGTGCCTGGTTCCACTTGATCATTATGCAGCATCCTATGCCCACGCCTATCCATAACGATGCCCTACGATTGTGGGAGGTATTGGGGTACCTGATGGCGAGGGTCAGACGATAAAGGGCATAAATCAGCGGAAGCTGGCAGAGATCTTCGCAACGCATCTCGTCATGGCACCATGTGAAGTAGACTACAGCCATGGCAAATGTCGCCAGCAGGGCGTAATTGCGGTTGCAATCTGTGGCTGCCCTGACGGTCTTGTAGCACAAGTAGAATATCAATGAGTAGTAGACGGAGAAGAGTATGTATAGACCTTCGTAGCCTCTCGGGTAGATGAGGTAGCCTATACCGTTGAACAGCCAAAGCAAAGGTCCTTTTGAATCAGTGAAGTCAACATATGGGACGAGACCGTTCATCATGGCCTTGCCGCACATCAGGAACCAGGCACCATCTATGTGCTTGAATCCATAGTGGAGCGGAGAATCATAGTCCACAAAAAATTGGACGACAAATGAAAACAACAGGCATATTGCGAATATTCTGTATGTATGATGATCGGGCAGCCTGCCGGAATATGAAGTTTGTTTTTTTGCCATCTTGGATAATATATGATTTTAGTCAGGTTCTCTCTTGCTTTGCTATAGTGGCTAAGGGCTTGTCAGTGAAAAATATGTATCTGTGTATGCCGAGTCGGCATAGAAATCTCGTGAAAATCAGGCACAGTGAGGCTACAGGCATCGCGACTGGCAGAAGGATGATGTACATCAAGAGGTCGGGTATTGAGTCCGCAAAAACGGATAAATCAACAAAATAGCCTAAGGAAGCCAGAATGAAAAAATGAAGCAGATATATCTCAAGGCTGTCTTTGCCGTAACGGGATAATAGACCGGCGATGCGCGATTTCTCAAATATATTTCCAAATGTCAGGAACATGAAAAGAAAAGCGACCGTAGGGCACAAAGAAGAGAGGAAGCGGATGTAGACGCTATGATGGTCATACAGGTCCATATGTAGTATCAGCACACATACAGCCAGCAGTCCGGTTATCAGAGCCGCCATCGGTTGCTTGTGAGAAACCAGCCATGCTATCGTTTTCTCATTGGCTCTCAGCAGGCATCCTAAGAAAAACGCGGGGAGCAGTTTGAACAGGTTGGGGACTAACCAGCGGCATGAAGGTGAAATCCCAAAAGTGAAAAGACTCTTTTCCAATATGGGAGTGCCTATGATGATGGCTATGAATAAGATGCTCTGGATTTTGCGAGAATTTGTCATGCCCCTTACCGTGAGCAATATGGCGAGATATATCAGATATAGCTCCAATGCCACGAATGTATACCAGTAGCCTCCCTTGTACATGCTGTCGATGGTCTCTTGCCATGTGGCGGGGGATAGTGTGGATGTCCAGATAGTGCACAGGATGAGAGTGGGCAGTATCTGCTGCGTCAGGCGTCTTTTAATCTTGGCATTTGCTGCGGGAGTGGTGATTGTTTCCCGGAAAGAGACAAATCCGCTGATGGCGGCAAAGAGCGGCATGTGCCATGTTATGACGAAGTCATTGATGGCATTTGGCTCGTTACGGACCAGAAACACGAAAGCGTGTCCCGTTACCATCAGCAATATGGCGATGCCGCGCAATGCATCGAGATATGTTATCCTGGTGTCAGGAGAGAGGGCAGTTTTTGAATGGTTAAAATCCATTGTGGAGGGTAGAGTCAGTTCCTGTCGATGGAGACGATGTAGAATGAAGGCTTGAGATAAAGGGTTAGTGTATCCTGTCCGTTGACCGTGATTGTCATTTTCGGGGGAATTTCGGTCTGGAATGTCTTTCCAGCGGAATTGGTCAGCAGATTGATGATTTTTTCAGTAGGCTGTCGGTTGGATCGGAGCAAGTTGGCTTTGAGAGGGGTGTTTGTGGCTCCTTTGACCCATATTTTGTTGCTGAGATATGCATGGGCTGAGCCAGGAATGAGGCGTGACGATGTGAAAAAACGGTCCGGAGCAGTCAGTAGCAGTGTTTCGTCGCCTGTCAGGATGACTATGGGACGCATGTTGCTGGCATAGGCTACGCTCAGTGAGTAGAGTGCCCATTCGGCATCATGCCTCAGCGCCATGTTGACCCACGGACGAGCCAGCGGATTGATATTGTAGTCATCCATCGTCATGATGCCGTCGGGTGACTGCATATAATCGCTGATAAACGACTCTGTCTGAGCTTTGACTTTCATGCTTTCGGATATGATCAGACATTGATGCGCACAGAAAGCTATAAGAAACAACCCGCTCAGGATGCACTGCACGCTGATGCGCAGTCTGTCGGTTTTGTCAGGGATGATTGCTGCGGTAAGGCTGAAACCTATTATAAGGCTGTAGAATTCGATGCCCGTGAATGACTGGGGATAGGTGTTGGCAAAAAGACCGAAAAGGATGGCTATTATGCATGTGTACCACCAGGCACTGTATCTTTTGAAATGCTGTGCGAGTCTCGGCTTGGCTACGCATCGGGCTATTATGATGATGGCTACTGTGAGCCACACCAATATGACTTGGAAGTAGAGATTGATGCCATTGAGCAGATGTCCCGTAAGTCCTCCTCCGTCGCTGACGCGGTGGTGGTTCCCGGACGCGAACACGAGGGCAGCAGTGCCGCCCCACAGGCACAGGAGCGGTAGCCATCGGCGCAAATCGAGTTTGCGGCGGTTGATTACAGCGTAGATAAACATGCCTCCTGAGAGCGGTACGGCGAATCCCTCTTGGGACCACCCTGTGAAAGCTCCGACTATACAGGCTGCAATCACTATGCCTACACGTGGCTGGCTCTGAGCCATCATGCGCCGCCATATCAGAGCCCATCCGAGCACCAACGCCATCGGCAGCAGATAGTTCATGCCAGTGGCGACTTCATACCACAGATGGTCGCTGGCTGGGAACAGGTAAAACCATATCAATGCCGCCGCCATCCACCATAGCGGGTTGATGCGCTGATGCTTCCTGACAGAGAAGGTCATAAACATTGTGATGACGGCTCCGATCAGAAGTGCCGATACGATGGCAAATGCCGGTGACGGATAGCTTCCTGACAACAGTTGGACCACCACATGCACTGGAAAACGTCCGTTGGTGTGGAAATACTGGTTAGATTGGGATTCTAGCGCATCGCTGATGGTTGTGACTTGCCGCCCGATATTGGGGGTGGTCAGTTCCTCAGCAGGCAATACATAACGATAGAAGAGGTCATCTCCGAGCAACACGTTCTGGTCGCAACGGAAATACATTGCCACCATGCACACAGCCATTATCGCGCAACACAGTATGACTCTGACATTCCAGCGCCCCCCATGGGGGTTATTGGAGCCATTCGGCTCCAATAACGAGCCTCCCTTATTGATTGGTTTCATAAATTAATATTCTTTTCCCTGCAAATTTACGGAAATTATTGTGCATAAACTAACATTGAAGGTGACAGCTTCGTCAACATTGCTGCCTCTCTGATATATAAGGTAACGCCCGGTGCTTGGGGAGCATCGGGCGTTGTTGTTGGGTGGGATGGTGGGGTTACATGTTCATGCCGCCGTCGACTTGGATGACCTGGCCGGTGACGTAGGATGACATGTCGGAGGCGAGGAAGGTGGCTACGTTGGCGATATCCTCTACTTTGCCGCCGCGGCGCAGGGGTATCTTCTTTGCCCATTCGTCACGCACTTCCTGGGGAAGGGCTGCGGTCATGGCTGTCTCGATGAAGCCGGGGGCGATGGCGTTGGCGCGGATGTTGCGTGAGCCTACCTCCTGGGCGATGCTCTTGGCGAGGGCGATGAGTCCTGCCTTTGAAGCGGCGTAGTTGCTCTGTCCGGCATTGCCGTGTACGCCTACCACTGATGCCATGTTGATGATGCTGCCGGCTTTCTGGCGGAGCATGATGGGGAGCACGGCGTTGATGAAGTTGAATGCGCTCTTGAGGTTGACAGCGATTACTGCATCCCACTGCTGTTCGGTCATGCGCATCATGAGTCCGTCCTTGGTGATACCGGCGTTGTTGACGAGGATGTCGATTCTGCCGAATTCCTTGTGTATCTCGCTGACTACTTCCTTGGTCTGGTTGAAATCGGCTGCGTTAGAGGCATAGCCTTTGGCTTTCACGCCGAGAGCCTGAAGCTCTGCTTCGGTTTCCTTGCCGTTTTCGTCGATTACGAGGTCGGTGAATGCGATGTTGGCACCCTCAGCAGCGAATTTGAGGGCGAGAGCCTTGCCGATGCCACGGGCTGCGCCTGTGATAAGGGCTGTCTTTCCTTCGAGTAATTTCATTGTGATGATTTGATGTATGAGTTTATTGGTTAGATGTCTCAGATTTCTATAAGGCATGCTCCGGCTGAGTAGCCGCCGCCGAAGACGGTCAGAGCCACCTTGTCACCGGGCTTGAAGCGGTCACGCTGCTGGGCGAATACTATGCCTGCCGAGGCTGAGCCGGTGTTGCCGAGGGTGTCGATGTTGCCTGGGAAATGTTCAAGCCCCAGCTCGAGGCGGTGGGCTATCTGGGCTACGATGCGCATGTTAGCCTGATGGGTTATAATGTAGTCAAGCTGCGCCGGGGTCATACCGGAGGGAGCGGTGACTTCTTCAAGTCCGCGCACCATGTTGTCACAGGCGTGTATGAACACATCGCGTCCGTCGGGCATCGTGATGCCGCCTTCGCGGGGACGCAGACGCACTCCGTCAGGTCCTTTGCCCATGTGTCCGAGTCCGCATGTAAAGATTTCAGTGATGCGCGGTTCACCCTGCGCCATCTGCTCTTTGGAGAGGAAGAAAGCCACGGCACCGTCGCCCCAGAGGTGGCCGCACTTGGGGTCGGTCTCGTTGGAATAATATGAGTTTTGCTCAGAGCTGATGAGGATGGCTTTTGATGCTTTGCCCATGGCAAAGTATCCCTCGATGATTTCAAGCCCGTTGATGAGCGATGAACATGCCGAGGTGCAAGCCACGCACTTGGCACCGGTGATGTCAAATTCGCGCTGTATGATGTGTGCCACAGTGCCTACATAGTCGATGGCTGAATAAGCTGCTGCCACGATGAGGTCGACCTCCTTGATGTCATATGGTAGGTGCTTGATGGCATCGCGCACCGCTTCCACAGCCATTGTTTCCTGATTTTCGCCTTCGGTCACCTTGGAGCGCGAGTGTATGCCTGTGCGTTTGGTGATCCACTCGTCGGTGAGTCCGTTGACATTGAGGAAGTAGTCGTTGGTGACGCGGCCTGATGGGATGTAGACACCTGTAGAATTGATGTACATAGTATTGATTCAGTCTTGAATTGGGTGTGAGAGATAAAGTGGATACATAGGATAGGGGTCATGACTCCTGCGGGTTTCTGACAGCCTGCAAGATAAAGTCGATGATATCACGGCGCATGTCGGCACGGCTCAAGCCGATGTCGGCGAAATTGTCGCGTATGAACGAAAAGTCCACGCCCTGAAAGGTCATGTGCTCTACGGCTATGAGGCGGTGAGCCTGAATGGGGTTGAATGCCCCCTCAGCCACCCCTTTGGCGAGGATGTTGCGGAATATGTGCTGCTCCTTTGCCAAAGCCATCTTGCGCATACGGGCGATGCGCTTGATGTCACGCCCGAATAGCGAGCGCACCGTGTCGTGGCGCTGAAACGAGTTGATGATGAGGTCAAAGCGCACATTCAGATAGCGTTCGAGCAGCTCCATAGGGGGGAGATCGAGTGATGCGACCTCTTCGAGGCGGCTGACCAGATGGTCGCTTTCGTGCTCTATGACAGCGTTATAGATGTCACGCTTGTTTTTGAAGTATGTGTAGATGGTGCGTCGACCTTTCTCGGATGCCGATGCGATATCGTTCATGGTGGTGTTCTCTATGCCTTTGTGGGCAAAGAGCTGCCGTGCCACCTCTATGAGTTTGTCGCGAGTCTTTGTAACCATCGTGTAATTGCACAAACTAATTAAAACTGTGCTAAATTACTGATTTTTTCCGAGATAAAAGTAATTTGTAACCAATAAATTTGTAATTTCGTTATCGTTTACGCTCTCCTGTGACATCATAGTCGCAACTATACGCATTTATTAACCATTATTATTTCATCATCTGTGACTCCTGAACATATCCGTCCCGTTGACAATATCCGCCGTAGAAATTTTGCCGAACGTCTGCTTATAGCAGTGTGTCTGTTGCTGGCAGTGGTGCCTGCATATGCCGCCGAGAATCCGCTCAAGATGGCCGGGGCTGCCAAGACCAAGGTAGGCATCTATATAGAGGATCTCCGCAACGGAGAGGTGCTTATGGATGTCAACTCCGATGAGGCTATGGTGCCGGCGAGCGTGACAAAGAGTCTGACGGCTGCCACCGCCTATTCCATGTTTTCGCCACGCGGACGCTTTTCTACGCCTGTGACTGCCACAGGCAAAATCAAAAAAGGGGTGCTTGACGGCGATATTGTCATTTCTACTATCGGAGACCCGACGGTCGAAAGCTCTCATTTTGCCGAGAACGCTGGTTTTGCCGACAGCATCATCAGCGCACTCGAGCGTCTCGGCATCAAGGAAATCAAAGGTACGGTGGTGATTGACGAGAGCAATTTTGTCGACAGCACCATCCCTGACGGATGGCTGCGTGAAGACATCATAGAGTGCTACGGAGCCGGGCTCTACGCATCTAACTTCCGTGACAACAGGATGATACTTTCCGTGCCTGCCAACACTACGCGTCCGCACACTCCGGGCATAAGGGTGGAGTACAAGGGGGGCAAGGGCGCGCCTCGTCTGAGCCGTCATCCCAACAGCAATGTGTTTGAGGTCACAGGCAATACCAAGCGTCGCAGCATACATGCCACCGTAGCCAATCCGGCACCGGGGTCTACGATGCGTGCCGAGGTGATGCGAGAGATAGAGAAAGCCGGAATCGTGGTTGCCGACAAGCCCCGCGATGGCAAGAAGCCTTCTGAAAAGGATATCGAGAAAGGTGAGGTGATATATGTGCATCACTCCCCTGAGGTTGAGGATATATTGCGGAGCCTGATGTTTCGCAGCGATAACATGATGGCTGAGGGGATGCTGCGGTCGATTGCCGCCGGCAAACCGCGCAAGGAGGCGGTCAAGACAGAGAAGAACTTCTGGCTTGAAAAAGGCTTTGACATCAGCAAGCTCAACATAGAGGACGGCAGCGGACTGTCGCGCCGTGACCGCATGACTCCGCGATTCATGGCTGAGGTGTACAAATGGATGTATCACACCGACATGGCTGGAGGCTATGTGTCGCTCTTTCCCAAGGCCGGACGTGACGGCACCATGCGTAACTTCATGCGTGACAGTGCGCTTGCCGGACGCCTTGCCACCAAGACCGGAAGTATGCGCGGAGTGCAGTGCTACGGAGGCTATATGCTTGACGAGGCTGGCAACCCCACGCATGTCGTGGTAGTGTTTGTCAACAACTTTTCCTGTGGGCGAGCTGGTCTGAAGAAGGAGATAGGCAGAGTGCTAAGCCAGGTACTATTAAAAGATGATAACGAGCTGGATTTGCCTAAACAATAGTCCCCTGAGCCGTGTTAGATTAGTGATGTAACAAAGATGCAACAAACCTCTATAATCAAAAAAATAACAGATCATGAATTATCTTACAAATGACAAGCTGGTCATCATCGGTGCTGCCGGTATGATCGGCAGCAACATGGCTCAGACAGCCATCATGATGGGTCTTACTCCTAACATCTGTCTTTATGACCCCTATGTCAAGGGTCTTGAAGGCGTTGCCGAGGAGCTGTGGCAGTGCGGTTTCGAGGGTCTCAACCTGACCTTTACCGATGATATCGCCGTGGCTCTCAAGGATGCCAAATATATAGTCAATTCAGGTGGTGCCGCACGTAAGGCTGGCATGACCCGTGAGGATCTTCTCAAGGGCAATGCAGCCATCGCAGAGCAGTTTGGCAAGGATGTCAAGCAGTATTGCCCCGACGTAAAGCACATCGTCGTCATCTTCAACCCTGCCGACATCACAGGTCTGATCACCCTGCTTTACTCTGGTCTGAAGCCCTCGCAGGTGTCTACACTGGCAGCTCTTGACAGCACACGTCTGCGCAACGAACTCTCTAAGTGGTTCAAGATTCCTGCTGACGAAGTGGTCAACTCACGTACATACGGCGGTCATGGCGAACAGATGGCAGTCTATGCCTCCACCACTAAGGTTGACGGCAAACCTCTGACCGAAATTATCGGCACCGAGAAACTGCCTGACGGTGAATGGGAAGCCATGAAGGTTCGTGTCATCCAGGGTGGCAAGAACATCATCGACCTCCGCGGCCGCAGCTCGTTCCAGAGCCCTGCATATCTCTCCATAGAGATGATTGCAGCAGCTATGGGCGGCAAACCTTTCCGCTGGCCTGTAGGCACATACGTTAACAACGACCGTTTCAGCCACATAATGATGGCTATGGAGACCACAGTCACCAAGGATGGTGTTACCTGCACTCCTGTCAAGGGCACTCCCGCCGAGGAGGCTGACCTCGAGAAGAGCTATCAGCACCTCTGCACTCTCCGTGACGAAGTAATCGCCATGGGAGTCATGCCCCCCATCGCCGACTGGGGCAAAATCAACCCCAACCTTGACGCCAAGACCTGCTAACCGGCATAGTCAACACGATATGAAGTCCCGCCGAGCATCGCCCGGCGGGACTTTTTCGTGTCAAATTGTAGGGACATGCCGTGGCATGTCCGCCACATCAGGCGTGTGCATATTTGGGAATTCGGACATGCCACGGCATGTCCATACAGTTATAGGTCAGATCATGATATGGCTGTCAGTCGCGGGAGGCGGGGGAGATGCGGCGGTGCACTATGGCTGAGACGGTGATGGTGATGATGCAGCAGAGGGAGGTGTAGATGAAGAAGGTGCGGTAGCCGACGAGTTCTTCTATCCAGCCTGAGACCATGCCGGGGAGCATCATGCCGAGTGCCATGATGCCTGTGGCTATGGCGTAGTGGGATGTGCTGCGTGAGCCGTGGGCGAAGTGGATGAGGTAGAGGGTGTAGGCAGTGGTGCCGAATCCGTAGCCGAATTGCTCTATCGCCACGCATATGTTGACCATCCATAGCGACGAGTCGGTGGCGAAACTGAGATAGACGAATGTCAAGCATGTCAACGACATGCTCCACGCCATAGGCATGAGGCATCGCCGCAATCCGTAGACTGACACGAGCCATCCGCCGGATATGCCGCCGACAATCAGTGCTATTACGCCCACTGTGCCGTAGGCAAAGCCGACGAGTTCGGTGTCAAGTGCCATACCTCCTGCTTCACGAGTGTCAAGCAGGAAGGGACCTATCAGTTTGACCAATTGTGCCTCAGGGAAACGGTAGAGAAGCATGAACAGGAGAGCTCCTGCAATGCCAGGTTTGACGAAAAACGAGGCTATCGTGTCCCAAAACTCATGCAGTATGTCTGATACAGAGCGGTGCGCTCCTTCGTCATGGTCGTCACGGCAGCGTGGCAGCACGAATGAGTGCCACAGAGCCAGCAAAGCGAATATGCCTGACAATACTGCCATGGACCACTGCCACGCCACCGCCTGCGGGTGGTATTTGGAGATGTATCCAGCCATCACTACTACTCCGCCCTGTCCGGCTATCATGGCGAGGCGGTAGAAGAGCGTGCGGATGCCCACCCAAAGCGATTGGTTGCGCTCCGAAAGCCCGAGCATGTAGAATCCGTCGGCTGCGATGTCATGCGTCGCCGACAGGAATGCCATCAGCCAGAAGCACCCGAGTGTCAGTCTGAAAAATCCTGTGGCAGGGACAGTCAGTGCCACGGCAGCCAGCGCTGCCGCTATCGCCCACTGCATGCAGAGAATCCAGCGACGTTTGGTGCCGAAGATGTCGACAAACGGGCTCCAGAAAGGTTTTATCACCCATGGCAGATAGAGCCACGCCGTGTAGAGGGCAATGTCAGTGTTGGAGATACCGAGGCACTTATACATTATCACTGCCACAGTCATCACCACTACATAAGGGATGCCTTCGGCAAAGAAAAGCGACGGGACCCAGAGGGCAGGTTTCTGTGACATATGAGAATCGGGAATCGGAATAGTCTTGTAGGGACGCGGCGTGCCGCGTCATCGTATCAGGCTTGACATATTTCCTTAGATGACGCGGCACGCCGCGTCCCTACTTGTGAATTATTGTTATTATTTGTGCGGCATTCGTCAGTGTAGAGCCAGGAAAGTAATGGGCGAGTATCTGCGCGGAGGTGTAGCCCTGCTCGCCCATGACGGCTGCGCCTATCTGGCAGAGTCCCACGCCGTGTCCCCAGCCCGCTCCGTGGAGTATGATGCGCGAGGGGTAGCCGTCGGCATCCATATCCTCATAATGCACGGTGAAAGCGGAGCTGTAGAGATGGCTCTCTGACAGCACCTTGCGTATGAGCAGTTCCTTGCCGATTACTGCTTCGCCGTCAGAGCCGATCAGGCGCAGCCGCTCTATGCGACCGGATGTTCCTCGTTTGAGCGGCTCGATGCAGCGTATGCGTCCTATGCTGGCTTCGGGGAGACGTCGGCGGATGTTTTCGCTCAGAGAGTCGGCATCCCATGTCACCGTCCATCGGTAGAAGTCAGCTGTCAATTGGTCATAGTCTTTGAGTACCTGACTGAGAACTTGTGGAGTCGGGTTGGCGCAGAAGGCATCAGGACGGGATTCTATCCACTTGGTAGCTTCGGCTTCGTTGCGTAGATCGGGCAGGTTGTCAGGGTGAGGACTGTCAGCGAAGGCTTTCAGACACTCGTGGTGCTCGTGCTCGTTCCAACATGTGCCGAACAGTTCGGTGGCTCCGCCGCAGCATTTTGAGAAGCGGGCATCTACAAGAGTGCCGTTGCTGTCGGTCAGCACCATGCCGCGTGTGGCTTCGATGGCATCTACGACGCGCGGATTGCGGGCTTGAGAGAGACCTTGATAGCGTTGACAATGGTCATCAGCGCATACATCAAATGTATCATGGTCTTCGCGGTCCCACCAGCGGATGATTTCATGTCCTGAGGTCTTGTCTGTGTTTTCGGACATGCCACGGCATGTCCCTACAGAGATGTGTGACTTGATCTGGGCGAGTACCCATGAGCGGGATATTATAGCATGGGCTTCAAGGAGGGCAGGGGAGGCTGTCGCGCTCATTTCTGATGAGATGACGCTGCAGAGGTATTCCTCGATGCTGACGATATTGACGATTCGCAGGTTTGCATCCCCCTCGGCAAGCAGTTCAAAATCTCCTGAATATGAGAGGTCGAGTTTCTGCTCCCAATGGAAACCGATGCCTATGACCACATCGTGTACGGTGGCGTATGAGTGAGTGGTCAAGGCGGTGAAGCGTCTGCCGACATCGTTACGGCCAAACGTCATGATGCCGTCGGCAGGACAACCGTCGGAGTCGGTGTAGCCGCCGTGAAATTCCACGGTGATGGTCGGTGCGCAGAGTAGGCCCACGCGCAGGGTTATGTCGGTCATAACGGATGGCTTATGCAGTCAAGTATGAAGCGGTTATAGGTTTCTTCGGGGAGTAGGACTTCTGACAGCATGTACTGGAGCTGGTCGGCTGTCAGCGTCTCAAAATCGCTTTTGCGTGGCAATACGATTCGTCCGCCCATATCGATGGCACCGGGACTGAATATCACGCCGTCATCGCCATAGCATGTAGGACGGTGGCGATCACGCAGTATGGCTGTCAATGCCGTCTTGTCGCTTCCGGGGATGGTTGTGGCGTAGAGATTGAGCCTCGGTTCGGTTTCGCCAGGGTGCACGGGCAGCAATGACAGTGCGCTGAACATCATGTTTGCCATTTTGCCGGAGTCAGTGCCCGATACGGTCACAGGTCGGGTGGTCAGATACGGATGGAAATAGAGCCTCGTTTCCCCGTCGGATTTCAGTATGCGGCAGTCTCTGTCGGTCGTGCCAAGCAGTATCTGTGGCATTTGGGTGGTGTTGACAGCCTGTAGATGCAGATGGTCAGGCGCAGATGCTCCGCTGTGCGGACCGTTGTAAAACACTGTGTACTCCTTCAATCCGTGAGCTATTGCCAGCATCTGTTCAAGCAGATGCTTGCTGTAAGCCTGTGGCGTGTGGCTGAGCGACGGGATGGTCAGATGCCTGCCATATATGGGGAATGGGTTGACGAGGATTTCAAGCCCGCTTACTTCCAAGGGCAATCTGAGTTGCGCCGCAGGGCGGTTGGCTTCGCACAGGAAACAGGGACGCTCCGCTATGGAACGCGAGTCGGTGCGCGCGCATGTGCTGACCGCGCGGTCAGGCAGGTGTATCAGTTCAAACGTGCCGCCGGGCAGAGTGAGGCTGCGCTTCATGGCATGGCGCATGCGTCGGTATCTTTCTTCGGCATCATGCCAAGTGGCGAGTTGCTCGGTAAACATGCTGTCTACTCTTGACAACAGATTGTCGACGCACGTGGTCATGACTGCGAGTTTATGAGTATGCGGGCTTCAAGTTCGGCGGTGCGCAGAAAATCCTTGTAGGAGTTGTAGCGGTTGAGGGTCGCACGGTCAAGTTGTGCGTCAGAGTTGCCTTGCCAGCGTCGACACAGATACAGTTCGTCATATATCCTGCCGATATGATAGGAGCGTGATATTCGCAGAGCCATCGCGTAGTCCTCGCCGTATGACACATTGGGGAAATGCAGCTCACGGGCTATGCGGGTGAGGAATGCGCGAGGTGCACCCATTCCGTTGACGCGTAGCAGGTTGTTGCGTCCGTTAAAGTCCGTCCACTCCTTGTGGTCTATGAGACCTGGAGGGATGGTGTTGAGGTCGAAGTCGGTCAGGCGGTATGCCCCCACCACCATGGCACATCGCTCACGGCGGAAAGTGTCGACTATGCGTTGCAGCGTGTCGGCACCCGAATAGATGTCGTCGCTGTCAAGTTGTACGGCGAAGCGTCCGCATGCGGCATCGTCGATGGCGCGGTTCCAGCATCCTCCGATGCCGAGATGGTCACACTCCGGCACTATGACCTTGAGCCGTGGGTGTGACGCTGCAAGCTCTGCCAGCACCTGCGATGTGCCGTCGGAGCTGTGGTTGTCAACCACAAGCACATTCATGGTGCAGTCAAGTGACTGCGACAACGCGCTGAGCACGGCATCGCGTATAGTCGAGACACGGTTACGCACAGGGATGACTACCGAGACTTCGACAGGGAAAAATCCCTCGTCGATATTGACTTGGCTCACCTGCGGTTGGCTTATCAACGCGCCTATGGCTGAGAGGTGTGCGGTGGCTACCAGCTCCATCTCAGCCTGTATGGCTGCGTTGCGCGGGTCTACATAGTCAAACTGCCCCGTCGATGATGCAGATGCATCAAAAGTATATAGAGCTTCGGGTATGTGGACGATTTTGCCGAGACGCTGTATCATCAACCGCAGTGCATAAAATGCCGCACCGCGCAGGTCTGTATCTAATGACTTGACGCAGCGGCAGAATACGTCATGGCGTATCTGCACCAAGGGACCGAAGTCGAAATCGTCTCTTATAGCTCCGGGTTGCAGGTCGATATGTGGCTCGCCGACTCCATCAGCGTATGCCATCATAGCACCTGTGTCATTAAGCACAGAAGCCATCCGTTCGCGTCCGAGCGGTAGCCAGCTGAGATGACCGGGGCGTAATTGCAGTTCCACTATGCCGTCATGGCAGGGCATTGCGGCTATGTCAAGCAGATGTCGGGTGTCCATCGTCAGGACTATTATAGGTTATGGTATTTTATCAGTCCGGGCATGGAGCTTTTGACTATCTGCTCGATATGTATGCCGTAGGACTGGGCTATCTTGCGGACGATATCCTCGTACAGGCATGCCACTGAACCTACGAGCGACACTGAATAGTCATTCTTGCGGTAGCCAAGCACGTTACGCGTGAAAAATTTCATCAGAGAAGCATAGACGAGCTGGTAGACATAGGGGTCGTCAAGCATCGTGGCAAGTCGGGCTGACTGCTGCGACAGCCAGCGGTTGGGGAACGGTCCGGAATATACGCTGTCCATGACCTCCTCTGGTGTCAGACCTGACTCTTCAAAGAAGCGGTCGCGGACATGCTTGGGGGCGATGCCTTTAAGGCAGTCGCCAAAAAATGCTTTGCCGATATAGGCTCCGCAGCCTTCGTCGCCGAGGATGAAACCGAGCGACTTTACGTTGTCGACAATTTCCTCGCCGTCATATATGCAGGAGTTGGAGCCAGTGCCGAGGATGCACGGAAGCCCTGGTTTGTCGATAAACAAGCCGCGGGCAGCCCCGAGAAGGTCGCTCATCACGGTCACCGGTGTGCGGAACTGCGCCACGAGCGAAGCCTCCATGACTTTGTTGCGGTCGGGATTGGCGCATCCGGCACCATAGAAATATATATGCTCCCAACGGCGGCGGAAGAACGCATCGGGGAGATTCAGACGTATACTGTGAGAAATTTCCTTGCGGGTCTGGAAGTAGGGATTTAGTCCCTCTGTAAACACATGCTCCACAATCTTATCGCCATCGGCGAGCACCCATTCGGTGCGCGTAGAGCTGCTGTCAGCAATAATTTTCATGTCTGGATATGAGGTGTTTAAGGTAGCTTTGGAGAGCAGAGCTTGCTTACCTGACTTTGTTGTAGGAGAGAAGCTTCAAACAATGATTGAAGAATATCGATAAATGAGTGGTATGTATAATTGTGACAAAATTAACCAATTCGCATGGAAAAGCTCGTTTAAATTTATTAAATTTGCATTAACAAGATATAAATGGCACGATTAGTATCATAAGTGCTGACTTACCAATCAATCACATAATATGCTAAAAATCACACGATATGCTTTGGGGTGCATAATATTGGCACTTGCTGCTTATGGCAACGGCGTCTCGGCGCAGACTTATATGGGCGATGACGCATTTGACGGTACGCACAAAAACGAAGTCACAGGCTATATGTCACTCGGCTCAAATATAATCACGGGTTTCTTCATGGGACCGGCAGTGGAGTATAAGCGTCACTTCACGCCCCGGTGGTCGGCGATGGGTGCCTCTGAGTACCAGTTTGACAAACAGAAATTCGGCATTTATGGCAAAGGTGAGTACCGGCTTCCGGTCTGGAAATTCAATTTCTATTTTTCAGGCAAAGTGATGTATAACCGTTACCAGCGTTCCACTACCAATGAGTGGTGTTACAATCTCTCCGCCCGTTGGGAAGGCTCGCACTTCGCCATCACGATAGGTGAGACGCTTATTAATTATAATATGCTCGGCAGTTCGTACACTGAGCCATTTACGTTCACTTTCGGAGCGGAGCTATGTGTCATGCCGAGAAAGCATCCGTGGAATATCGGCTTGTTTTTCCGCAACTACGATGACTTCTACTATGAAAACTGGAATATCAACTGGGGTCTGTCGTTCAAAGCCAACCTTCCCTGCAGGATGCAGCTCTTCGGACAATTCAATATACGCCCTGCAGGCAGTATGAGCCAGCTTGCAAGCCGGTATGAGACATCGGGCAAGCTCGGCATAAAGTATGTGTGGTAATAAATTTAAGTATATATAAATTCAGAGGATAAGATAATGACAAATATAAGTTTTAGAGGCTCGGCTGCCTTGATGGTGGCTGCCGTTATAGGGATGATGACATCTTCGTGTGACAAGGTCAGTCCGACAGGTGTGCTGGTGGGTACCACGAGCGTGGATGACCGAGTTAAGATGAGCCTTCAGGTGTATCAGGATACCTACGACAGCCGTCTTGACATCAAGGATGCTCAGGGGGAATATTCGTTTATCGTAGGCTCTGATAGCCATCTGACCACTGATCCCGGGCGCATGGACGAGATGCAGAGCATATTTCTGACCCATGGCGACCTGTTTATGGCGCATCTCGGCGACATTGCCGACACTAAAGCCGAATATTACATGACTCTCGCACACTCCATGGAGAGGGGGAAGGAAAATTATATAGCCAGGAATTTCCATCCGCTTTATGATGATGATTCTCAGCTCTACATATCCCATGATGATCTTGACAGACTCATAGCCGACGGTCAGATTTCGGCGTACGGAGATGTGGACGAGATGCCTTTTGATGCTCTGCTGGTGCTTCTTGCAGATTATGACATAGAGATGCTTACTGATGACGATATTCAGTATCCTTTTTTTCCCGTGGTGGGCAACCATGACATCACGCATGACGGATGGGCGCTATTTACCACCATATTCCGTTCGTCGACCTATGAGTTTACGGTGAAGGTGGCAGAAGGATGGTATGACCAGTATATCTTCCTTGACTCAGCCAACGGTACGCTCGGCAAGATACAGATAGATGCCATAGAGGACGGGATGCTGCGTACACATGGTATCAATGTGCGGCATACATTTGTATTCACCCATACCAATGTTTTCCGTCCCAGTTCCAACGAGTTTGCATCCACCTATGCCCGCGAGGAGGGCTATTATATCCTCAAGAAGCTTGCTGACTGGAACACTACCATCGCTTTCTACGGACATGTGCACAAGTGGGATGACCGTTGGTTTGGCGGTGTGCGACATCTCACCCTTGATTCCATGAGCGAGGCAAATTCCCCTGATGCCGGTGACTATCTTGTGCGTGTCACATGTCATGCCGATGGCAACCTCTCGGTCGAAAGGGTGAGGATGAACTACGTGGCACGTTGAGATTGCTACTATGAGACCGTGTAGAGGCTTGTATCCGGACCATGGTATCGTGTGGGTAGGTTTATGGCTGTTTTGTTCGGTCTGTGATATTTCTGCTGCATTGCCTGCTCGCCGTTATCATACTCTGTCAGAGGTATGTGACAGCATGGTAAAGGTTTCATCCCTGCCAGCGGATGCGCGATATATGGTCATGGAGGCGAGAGGCTCGTTGGTAGCTGACCGTGAGCGCCATGGCGAATCGGCATGCTGGTGGGGCATCTCATGGGGAGGCGGTGATAACTGTTATGAGGTCACGATTAGGGGGCGCAATACTGATTTCGGTAATGTCAGTGATGAGTACACCGTGGATGTCGCTGCTTCAAGGATATACGCGGATGGCATGTTGAAGGAGATATGCAAATCATCTGTCTCGTCAGGGATAGCTATGGCTGGAGGTGCCAACACTATGTCGGTAGAGCTGCGCGGCGACAGCGTGGCGCATGTATATGTCGGGAAGAATGTTCTGTCGCATGTGTTGACCTTTGACATTGAAGGTGGACGTGACGGGTCTGATTGGTATGTCGTGAGCCGTGGTTGCTGGCAGCCGGTCATGGTGATGGATGAATATGAAGCAGAGCCGTCACGGCAATTGCCTACCGTATGGACGTATGACTCAATAGTGCGTTATCTCGTCGATCGCAGAGGCGTTGACGCAGGCGAGGGTATATGGAAGTATTTTGATCGCAACAATAACCCTGCCAAAGGGATAGTGGGAGGGAACTATACTCTTGCCACTCTCCGCAATGGAGACGGTGGATACGACATCATATATATCGGCGGAGCCAAGACTGCCAGAAACCGATGGCGCGAAGGTATGCTTAAGGGGCGGCTGTCGCCCACCATCTTCCATGGGCATTTCGACTTGGTGTGGTATGATGCTTTGATGCAGCCTGTCAGCGAGGAAGCAAATGCCACCATCCAGCAAGATGGCGCTCTGCTCGAAGTCGCCTTTCCTCTCTACGAAACAACTTTCCGCTTTTCGCGAGTTCCGCTCTCATCGCTGCGCTGACAGGATAGGAGGCTCTCATGTATTCAAGACCTCCAGCGGAGGTCAACATATTAGCCCATGGTCATACAAGCCGTTTAAGATTATTTCGCTAGTAAAGGCGCGGCATAGCCGCGGCGGTAGCAGTAGCCACATGCAAGCAAGTCGTCAGACTTGTGAAGCTTGTGGTCCAAAATGCTCCATCATATGCCGGCGGCGTTAGCTGCCGGGGCTGATGCATGCGATTGCCCCGGCAGTTACACCGCCGGATTTCCATTACATCCGTTTTCCACAAGCTGCGCAAGCTGACGACTTGCTTGCATGTGGCTACTATACCCCTCGCGGCTAACACCGCGAGCGTTACAGCATTGTATAGCGACCCTACAGCTTGATATTGTTTAACTTTATTTAACTTGTTAGGGGGGGGGGTAAAATACTTATTTTTGTGAAATAGGTTTAATGACTTTGAAAATTATTTTACATATCTAACCAATTAAATATTTCTTGCGTATGAGACATCTGTTACTGCGATGGGCGGCTTGCGTCACTTTGCTGACCGGTATCGCTTTCTCGGCTCGAGCCGAAGCCGACTGTATCTACATTATCGGCCATGATAACTGGTGGGAAAGACCATGTACTGACAATGCTGAGTTTTTCGCCGACCGCAAGCTCTACGAGACATCTCCTGGCAGCAATGTCTATGAGGGTACTTTCTCATTTTCATCATCGTCATGGTTTCGTCTTCTTTCTGATCTTCCTGTAGCCAAGGACGAGAATGATTATTCTGTCTACAAGCAATACGTCATTGCTCCGTTTGCTGACGGATTGATGATGGAGCCTGTCGGGAAAAGCGGACTCTACTCCACCTCCACAGTCAAGATGGAGGACTTCTGCTCGCCATATGTGGAGCCTGGAACATGGCGATTGGAGACGGGATCATCATATATGAAACAATTTAAGGTGATAGCCAACCTTAATGTCGGCAAGATATTCCTCGTGCCTACTACTGATTGTGTGGTTGTCCCTGACGGCAAGCCAGACCCGACTCTTGACAATGCCGCCGATTACATCTCTGCTAACGGGTATGAGGAATATATACCGGCAGGCAAGCTGTCGTTTAACTACTATGATTTCAATCGCGGCGAATGGTGGAACAACGCTTCTGCCGGCGAATTGACCGATGGATACAACGAGGTTACCTTTAACACACAGGCTACCAAGGCGCGCGGCTATAGCAAATCAGACTGGAAAGGCGGTGTCGTCACAATTCCCTACCAGTCGGTCATACAGCTTAGCGAGAACAGCTCAGCGGCATCAGTGGAAGATGTCATGTACGTGCATCGCGCATCTGACAGCTTTACTCCGTGGCAAGGTGCTTCGCAGCAAGTCGTTGACAAGTTTGATGTATTACGACCTGATGGCGAAGGTAATTATACAGGTACATTGAGAGTATCGCAAGGTGACAAGATTAATTTCATATCTGCTCTGTCAGGCTCTCAGGACGCCAACAGCGTTATATGCCCCGCGGCTGACCGCGCAATGAGTTTCAATGAAGCATCTGGATTGTATTACAGTTCGGCTGTAGTCGCAACGCAGGCTGAAGGTGCATACTGGGTTGTACCCACGATGCGCGGTAGCCGCACATATACTGTGACGGTTACACCTGGTACTAAACCTGTAGTGAAGTTTGAAGGCGAAAAGGCAGCGACCGAGATATATCTTATAGGTGGTCCTCAGGGATGGAATATATCCGATGGCTCTATGCCTCTTAAGAAAACTGTTAATGGCGGCTACTACGGCAATTATGAGGTGCCAGTGTCTAATCCAATGTTCCGCTTCTACACATCTCTTGGCGACTGGGAGAGCAATTCGCTTGGCAGTCAGTACGATGACATTCCGTTGGATCTTGGTACAGTCAACGGTGAGCAGACTCAGAGGCTTATCATCGGAGGCAAAGGTGCGTTCCAGTTCTCTGAGTGGCCCGGTGGCATGATGTATATGTATGTGGAACCATCTGCGGAGCGTGTGACTTTCTCAGATATGCCTATTGAAGCTGCGGGAGAGTATGCTGATGACAATGTAGACCCCAAGGGTGTTCAGGGACTTTACACAGACGGTGGCACAGAGGTTGCTGGCACTGACGGCGTATATGAGATGACATTTAGGGTAACAGGGGATGATCCTCAGGTTATCAAGCTGTATACCTATAAGCTGCCTATCTCACGTGACGAAGCTGAGGCAGAAGGCTCATATGCCCTTACATTGCCTGACGGATTTTCATGGAAATTTGATGACCTCGGAGTTGCTGAAGCGACATTTACAGTGCAGGAGGGCGTGACCGCAAAGACACCTAATCATATCACTGTGCAGAATCCCGAAGGCATAAGCTATCAGGAATATAATCTTATGATAGATATGAACACGCATAAGATGTATCTTGAACGTAGTGGCTCGGTGTACTATCTTTTCGGAACGTTGACTGACGGCAAGCTGCCTTCATATGCTGACCGTGCAGACTTCCGCAAATATGCTGTAAAGGATTGTGCCGGCTTTGTCGACATACCTAAGGACAAACTGGATTTTTGCACAGCTCCGTCTATCGCGATTGCAAAAGATATGACAAAATGGTCACAGCTTGAGCCGATATCACTGACTTTCGAGGAAGGTGTGGCTGATTTCTTCGCACCTACGTCAGTTTTCAGAGTCAAAGCTGACGAATGGGCAGGTGGTCGTCTTTTCGTATCAGGCAACATGATTATGGATGCGCGCAATCTTGACAAAGTATATGGATATGTGAGGAGTAATAATGTCACTGAAATTAAAAGATCTGTTCTGACAGAGACCGCTCCTGGAAGCATGGTCTATGAGGGTGATGTCGCATTTGTTGATGCACACAATCCATACATGTATTTCTCCATTAATAACCCTGAAAATCAGGTGCTGACCATAGGCTTTGCGTCTACGATGCATTATAACGGCATAGGTTATGTGATTAACGAGGGCGCGAATGAGCTTGTAGCTAAAAACGGGATTGCTTCAGGCGGACTGAGATTTCATGGATCTTCATTCTTCATGCCTTCAGTCAAAGGAAACGGAACGCTTAAAGTGAAGGTTGACCTTAACCATATGGAGATGACAGCTGAGGTCGCTAACGATAACAAAGCATCTGTTTACGAAAGCGTGTCGGAAAATAGCAGTCTTGACGAACTCATAGCTTCGGAGTCGGATGAAGTAATTAATGCCGTTACTCTTAACGCTCAGATCAATGTGGCAGAAGGTGGCAAAGCAGAGTTTAACTTTGCTTCACCCGATGGTGAACTTATCGTGCCTGCTACCGGCGGGTCTGCCGAAATCAGATTTGGTGATGACGGCGTGTGGGAAGGTGACTTTGTAAAGGTTGCCACTTCGGTGCGTGCACGCAGTGCCGCCCGTAAGGCTGCTGCTGACAATACCGCCAAGTGGAGCATATCTCTCCCTGAGGGTGAAGTTGTCTCTCGCATATCAATGCTTATCAACGAGGATACCAAGAAAATCAAAGTGTTCTCATCGGCGCATAAGACCGACGGTTTCTTCCTGATGACCTACGATAACAATTTCTATTCGGATGACAATTTCGTATGGCCGACCATTGAGACTATGGATAAGTTACCTGTTCTTGCCAAATCGGCAGACGGTCTGTGCAAGGGTGAGGTAAATGTGCCCGAAACCGGACTGAAAATGATGGTTATCAAATCGCTCAATGGCAAATATACCAGCGGTTATCATGGCTTGTTGGCGTTTGACGGCTATCAGACGTTTACGCTTGGAGCGGACGGTGACGAGGTTACATTGCCTGCCTGGAACAATGGACTTTCGTGGGAGTGGACTATAAATGCTCCGGCAGGTAAAGCTCTCATCACATATGACGAGAAGGCTAATAAGCTGACCGTGAAGTCGGATGTGGGTCTCGGTGTTGACGACATGACGGCTGAGGATGGCACGGCATTCCGTCTCACGGTAGGTGATGGTTGCGTGACTGTGACATCTGATGGCAATCTTGACCTGGACTTTGCCAATGCGACTGGCGCAGTAGTAAAGCATGCCTCGGTAACAGCCGGAACCACCACTATCAATCTCACACCGGGCTTCTACATAGTCGCCGGTCAGAAGATTTTCGTTAGATAACATCCCCTGATAAGGAGGATTCCATAAACCAAAGAGCGTCACGCTGCCTAATGAAAGGGGCGTGACGCTTTTATTATGTAGTGTGGAGCGTAGGGGTGGGCTTACTGGAGGGGAGGCTCGTTGGTAGTGACGTATTTGATTTCACCGCTCTCCTCGTTGAAGGTTATGGTGCTTGTGGAGAGGGTGACGGTGTAGACAGGGTAAGTGTACTGCATGATTATGATGTCGTCCAATGCTCCGAGCCCTTGCAGATAATTCAGAAAAGGGGAGGGTAGGAGATCGGTGGCGAGTATTGACGGGAGGGGCACACCGTTGCCGTCAAGTTTTATCCACTGGCTCTGCTTATTGAAATAGAGAGTCGGACCGTTGTGGAGATAGACGGTCTGGATGTTGCCATGGTTGCCGTATGAGTCTACTTCCTGAGCGGGAAAGTAAGTGGAGACGAATGTGGCAACACGATCGGGCATGTCATCCCATGCCTCGGTGTCGCTGCATGATACGAGTGATATGGCGGCTGCGCTCAGAAGCAGTGCTATGGTTATCCGTGCGATTTTGTCGCTGTGCTTGGTGAAGAACATAGAGAGTAACAGGTAAGCTCAGTATATATGATGAAAAAAAGAATCAGATAGATGTGATGTCTATCTGATTCTTTAACGTATATGCGGCTTGTAAAGTTCTGATGGGTATCCCTCTCCCTGTAGGGACATGCCGTGGCATGTCCGCAATGTGGCAAATTAATGCCTGCTTTTACACGTTGAAGCGGAAGTGCATGATGTCACCGTCCTGCACCACATATTCTTTGCCCTCTACGCCCATCTTGCCGGCTTCCTTAACGGCTGTCTCGCCTCCGAGGCTCACGTAGTCGTCATACTTGATGACTTCGGCGCGGATGAAGCCTTTCTCAAAGTCGGTGTGGATGATGCCTGCGCACTGTGGGGCTTTGCTGCCGCGCATGAATGTCCATGCACGTACCTCGTCGGGTCCGGCAGTGAAGTAGGTCTGCAGGTCAAGTAGATTGTAGGCGGCACGTATCAGGCGTGACACGCCGCTCTCTTCAAGTCCTATCTCATTGAGAAACTCTTTGCGTTCCTCCCATGTGTCGAGTTCAGCGATTTCGCTCTCGGTTTGGGCTGCGACGATGAGTATCTGCGCGTCCTCGTCCTTGACGGCTTCACGCACTGCATCGACATATTTGTTGCCTGCTGCTGCCGATGCGTCATCTACATTGCAGACATACATGACAGGCTTGGAGGTCAGCAGAAACAGCTCTTTGAGGAATTTCTGCTCATCGGGGGTCTCACCTTTGACGGTGCGGGCACCCTTGCCGGATTCCAGAGCTTCCTTGACACGAGACAGCACTTCGTATTGCATCTTGGCTACCTTGTCGCCGCCGGTCTGAGCCTGTTTGTAGGTCTTGGCTATGCGGCTGTCAACGGTCTCGAGGTCTTTGAGCTGAAGCTCGTAATCGATGATTTCCTTGTCACGCACGGGGTCTACCGAGCCGTCGACATGGGTGATGTTGTCATCGTCAAAGCAGCGGAGCACGTGGAGTATGGCATCTGTCTCGCGGATGTTGGCGAGAAACTTGTTACCGAGACCTTCGCCTTTGCTTGCACCTTTTACCAGTCCGGCGATATCCACGATTTCAACGGTTGCAGGGACAACGCTTTTGGGCTGGCACATCTCCACGAGCCGTGTCAGGCGGTCATCAGGGACGGTGATTACGCCTACGTTGGGCTCTATTGTGCAGAAAGGGAAGTTTGCGCTTTGTGCCTTAGCGTTTGACAGACAGTTGAATAGGGTGGATTTGCCGACGTTGGGCAGTCCGACTATGCCGCATTGTAATGCCATGGGATATCGTTTGGGATTGTTGTTCGGTTGAAGGGTTTATTCGTAGCTGGAGCCGTCAAAGCAGTGGGTGCAGACTTTGCACTTGGGTAGTCCGATAGCTTTTACTACGTTGTCTATTGGGTTGAAGTCAAGTGTGGTGACACCGAGTGTCTCGCGGATTTTCTCGACCATGGCATTGTATTGTGGAGTGCCGTGGGTGCAGTAGGGCGTGAGGTCGATGTCGTCCTTGCCGCCTTCAAGTTCCTTGATGACGCGGCGTGTGATCAGCTCCATGTCGCTCTTGGAGTTGGTGAAGTTGACAAACTTGCATCCATAGACGAGCGGCGGGCAGCTGATGCGCACATGCACCTCCTTGGTGCCGGCATCGTAGAGATCCTTGACGTTGTCACGGAGCTGGGTGCCGCGCACGATGGAGTCGTCGCAGAATATCACCTTTTTGTCTTTGAGGAGCGACTTGTTAGGTATGAGTTTCATCTTGGCGACGAGTTCACGGCGCTCCTGAGTGGACGGGGTGAAGGAGCGGGGCCATGTGGGTGTGTACTTGACGATGCCGCGCTGGTAGGGCTTGTGCATGCCCTGTGAATATCCGAGAGCCATGCCTATGCCCGAATCGGGCACCGCGCTTACGAAGTCGATGTCGGTATGGTCATCTTTGCTCATCATCATGCCTGAGTCATAGCGCATCTCGTCAACGTTGCGGTTTTCGTACTCACATGCCGGGTAACCGTAATATGTCCATAGGAAGGCGCATATCTGCATCTGCTCTCCGGGTGCTTTGAGCTGCTTGAAGCCGTCGGCATTGAAACTGACTATTTCGCCTGGACCGAGATTGTAACAGAGGTCAAAGCCGAGATTGGGAAATGCGCATGTCTCTGATGTTGCAGCCATGGCATCATCTTTCTTGCCGAGGGCTATGGGTGTGCGGCCAAGCCGGTCACGGGCAGCGATGATGCCGTCGGGTGTGAGCAGCAGCATCGAGCAGCTGCCTTTGACACGGCGATACACATTTTCTATACCTTCGACATAGCTGTTGCCCTCGCTGATGAGGGCGGCAATCATCTCGGTGGGGTTGATGATGTCGTAGCTGTGTTCGCAGAAGTGGTGTCCCTTGGCGAGAAGTTCTTTCTCCAGTTCGCGGATATTGTTGATACGCGCCACTGTCACTATGGCAAACTTGCCGAGGTGGCAGTTGACTATGATGGGCTGTGCATCGGTGTCGCTTATCACGCCGATGCCTACCTTGCCGCTGAAATCGGCAAGATCTTTCTCGAATTTGGTGCGGAAATACGAGTTTTCGATGTTGTGGATCGAGCGAGTAAACACTCCATCGTGGCATGTGGCTATACCGGCACGTTTGGTGCCCATATGGCTGTTGTAGTCAACGCCATAGAACAGTTCGTTGACACATTCGTTTCGTTTGGCTATGCCAAAAAAACCTCCCATATCTGTATTTTTCCTTTATATGAATTGAAGTGTAGATGTTGAGTCCGGGGAAATGGTTACTTTTTGTGCTGCTCGATCCAGTGACGTGCGTTGACAAATGCTGTAGCCCAAGGTGTGATCTCCTGATAGTGACGGGCGGAGGGGTAGAAACCGCACTGCCAGGGGAAGATGGCACGCTCGAGGTGGGGCATCATGGCAAGATGGCGTCCGTCGGCAGATGCTATGCCTGCCACAGCTCCGCGGCTTCCGTTGGGGTTGCCGGGATATGCCGCGTAGGAGTATTTGAGCACCACGTTGTAGTCAGAAACGGGACGGGGCATCACGAAGCGTCCCTCGCCGTGGGCTACCCAGATACCGAGCTTCATGCCGCTGAGCGGACCGAACATGACACTGTCGTTCTGCGGGATGGTCACGCCTACGAAGTTTGACTCAAACTTGTGGCTGACGTTGTGGTCCATCTTGGGCTTGACATCGTCCATGGGTGTGATCAGACCGAGCTCTATCATCAGCTGACAACCGTTACATACGCCGAGGCTGAGGGTATCTTCGCGCTTGTAGAAGTTGTCGAGGGCACGGCGCGCCTTTTCGTTGTAGAGGAAGCCGCTTGCCCAGCCCTTGGCGCTGCCGAGCACGTCGGAGTTGGAGAATCCGCCGCAGAACACTATCATGTTGACATCTTCAAGGGTCTCTCTGCCGCTCATGAGGTCGGAGAGGTGCACGTCCTTGACATCAAATCCGGCTGCGTAGAGCGAGAATGCCATTTCGCGGTCGCCGTTGGTGCCCTTGTCGCGGATGATGGCGGCGCGGATGCCGCTGCGGTCTTTGCGGCGCAGCGCGATTTCGTGGTCAGCCATCTTGCCGTTAAATGAGGTGGGTATGGCGTAGCGTATTGGCTGCTTGGAGTAGTTCTGGTAACGTGCCAGTGCGTTCTTTTCGCCGCTCTGGAGGCAGTCAAGCAGATATGATGTGCGATACCATGAGTCGCGGAGCTTGTCGGTGTCAAGTGTGGTGACGGTGTTGCCGCTGATTTTGACAGTCACGTTACGGTCTTTGCAGGGAGAGCCTATGGTCCAGAATCGTACACCAGCCTGATTGAGCACGCTGCTCACATGGGTCAGCGAAGCGTTGGTTACCTGCACCACGAGGGCGGGATTCTCGGCAAACAGCAGTTTGACGGCATCATTGCCCAGGGCTGCTGCCATCTCGGTGAGGTCGATGTCAAGACCACCGGCGCGGTTGGCGAAAATCATCTCAAGCAGGGTGGTGACGAGACCGCCGGCTGAGATGTCGTGGGCTGCAAGGAGCGACCCGCTGTTGACGAGAGCCTGCACGGCATTGAATGCCGACACGAAGTATGCGGCATCGCCTACGGTCGGCGCATCTGCACCGAGACGGTTGAGGGTCTGGGCGAGAGCCGAACCGCCCAATTGCAGCGGGCAGCTTGAGAAATCGATATATATAAGTTGTGAATTGCGCTTCTGGATGACGGGAGAGAGGGTGCGGCGCACATTTTTCACCTCACCGGCTGCTGAGATGATGACGGTGCCAGGTGCATAAACTTTGTCCTCGCCATATTTCTGGGTCATCGACAGGGAGTCCTTGCCGGTGGGGATGTTGATGCCGAGCGAGCAGGCGAAGTTGCTGCAAGCCTCCACGGCTTTGTAGAGGGCTGCGTCCTCGCCTTCGTTCTTGCAGGGCCACATCCAGTTGGCACTCAGGGAGATGCCGCTCAGTCCGCCCTTGATGGGTGTGCCTACGATGTTGGTCAGGGACTCGGCTACGGCTATGATGGAGCCTTTGGCGGAGTCAATCAGGGATATCTGAGGCGCGTGGCCTATAGAGGTGGCGATGCCCGAGCGTCCGTTGTAGTCGAGTGCCATCACACCGCAGTCGCTCAGCGGCAACTGGAGCTCACCCTGGCACTGCTGACGGGCTACCTTGCCTGTGATGGAACGGTCTACCTTGTTGGTCAACCAGTCCTTGCAGGCTACAGCTTCAAGCGATAGCACATCGGCTGTGTATTCGGCTATTTTGGCTGCGTCATACTCCACATCGGCATATTTGCGCTCCACTGTGTGGTCGGTCATGACCGTCTTTGGGGCTTTGCCAAACATGTCATCCATGGCGAGATCGATAGGCTTTACTCCGTCGGGGGCTTCAAAGACGAAGCGGTGGTCGCCTGTGGTTTCGCCCACGACGTAGAACGGAGCCTTCTCGCGCTCGGCGATGCGGCGCACGCGGGCTATGTCTTTTTCCTTGATTACCATGCCCATGCGCTCCTGGCTCTCGTTGCCGACGATTTCCTTGTATGATAGGGTGTTGTCACCGATAGGCAGTGCTGATATGTCGATTTTGCCGCCGGTAGCCTCTACCAGTTCGGAGAGGGCGTTGAGGTGGCCTCCGGCGCCATGGTCATGGATGGATATGATAGGATTCTTGGGGTTTTCGGCGAGAGCGCGGATGACGTTGCTGACGCGCTTCTGCATCTCGGGGTTGGCGCGTTGCACGGCGTTAAGCTCTATGGCATTGTCATACTGCCCGGTGGCTACCGATGACACTGCTCCGCCGCCCATGCCGATGCGGTAGTTGTCGCCTCCCATGACCACGACCTTCTCGCCGCCCTGGGGTTCGCCCTTGATGGCATCGTGCTTGGCTGCGAAACCTACACCGCCGGCGAGCATGATGACCTTGTCATAGGCGTAGAAGCGTCCGTTTTCGTCGTGCTCGAATGTCAGCACCGAGCCGCAGATGAGAGGCTGACCGAACTTGTTGCCGAAGTCCGATGCTCCGTTTGATGCCTTGATCAGGATTTCGGCTGGGGTCTGATAGAGCCATGCGCGGGGATTCATCATCAGTTCCCAGCGATGTTCGGGTGACATGCGCGGATAGCTGGTCATGTAGACGGCTGTACCGGCGAGGGGCAGACTTGCCTTTCCGCCGCCGAGACGGTCGCGGATTTCGCCGCCTGAACCGGTGGCTGCGCCGTTGAACGGCTCCACGGTGGTGGGGAAGTTGTGGGTCTCGGCTTTGAGCGACAGCACCGTCTTGAGGTCGGTAACCTCGAAGTAGTCGGGCTGGTCGGGATTAGCAGGATAAAAGAGGTCGATGGTCGGACCGTTGACGAATGCCACATTGTCCTTATATGCCGAAACGAGTCCTCCAGGGTTCTCCTGTGAGGTTTTCTTGATGAGTTTGAACAGAGAGAGAGGCTTTTCTTCGCCGTCGATGACAAATGTGCCGTTGAATATCTTATGGCGGCAGTGCTCGCTGTTGACCTGCGAGAAGCCGAACACTTCGCTGTCGGTCAGCGGCCTGCCGAGCTTCTTGGCGAGGTCGCGGAGATACTGCTCCTCGTCGTCACTCAGGGCGAGACCCTCCTGACGGTTGTATTCTGATATGTCTTCAATGTACACGATGGGTTCCGGCTCGCGGGCTGTCTCGAAGATTGAGGCATTGAGACCCTGGTAGACGCGCTGGAGCATCTTGTCGTGTTTAGGCTCGGTGCCGGGCTTGACAAGCTGATATTCCTCTATGCGTGTGATGCCGTGCATGCCCATGTTCTGGGTAATTTCCACGGCATTGGTGCTCCATGGAGTGACCATTTCGCGGCGCGGACCCACAAAAGTGCCTTTGACCGCCTTGGCTTGAAGTTTGTTGGCACCGCCGAAGAGCCATGCCAGTTTACCAGTTTCTTCCTCACTGAGCTTGTGGTCAATTTCCACGGCATACACCGTGTTTCCACCCTTTTTAAAAAAGAAGACCATAAAGAAATATGTATGTTGTATAGTGTAATGATTGCATCGATCGGAAACCCTATATCAATAGGGAAAAATCACCCACAAATTTACGCATAAATATTGAAACATCTGCCATCCTGTAGTAGACTTTAAGGTCGTTAAGGACTTTAAGGACTTTAAAGCCCCTAAGGTCTTTAGAGTCTTTAATGACTTTAGTATCCGCGACGGTTGCGTCGGATCTGAGCCATCTTTTCCCGAAAACCCCCATTCTCCTCAAAATCCTTTTCCAGCCTCTCAAGCTGCTTGAACAGCAGATAATCAGCTTGCTTGATCAGGACTATCACCATATTGGCGATAGTCTGGGGCGGTCGTGTAGCCGCTATCTCCATAAAGTAAGCGGCATCATTATGTCGGCGCCCCAGGTCTCGCATCGCCACATGCTCGCGGCTCCCCGGCATCCACTGCATATGGCGGCGCGTCTTGAGGTAATCCTCGTAATCTTCCAGCAGCTCCTGAAGGCTTGCCTTAGCCACATTGAGGAGCTTCAGCTCTGTCTCTGGCAGCACACCCCTCCACGATATTCTGCTTGCCGCTGTGGGCAGACTGCACCATCTGATCCATAGTCCTGTCACCTTTCGAAAGATACTTATGACAGAAATAAAAGGTCAGCTGAAATATGACATCCGCTTTCTGGTAAGAAAGCAGCTTCTTGTAGTCGCCCGCATGCCGTATGAGCCTCCCCATGACAGTCAAGTTTTAAAGGTGATAATAAGGTTGATAAAGTTTTTAAGGCCATTAAGGCCATTAAGGACATTAAAGACTTTAAAGTCCCTCTAAGATACAAAAATATTTCTAAGCCATAGCCCCAATCCCCTAAAAATCATCATCCATAATATCATCAAAGCCGTCATCATCGCAGTCAGTAGAATCAAAATCCTCAAGAGCATCATCCTCATCGTCATAGATGTCCCCACGTCTGTAATCCCACCGCGATGAATCCACCCTCTCATATCCATCCTGATTATCAGAATAAAAGCAGCCACCCACATCGCGATTCCTGCGCCGACCACCAAACAGCCACCGCAGCACCAAAGCTCCGCCCAAGTAATTCCAGAAACTCATTCTTTAGACCTATTATATTTGAAACGTTGTATTCTCCGCCAGCTGGTTGCCCTCGATAGCAAGAGAGCTATGGATGGTTTGGATAAGGTTAGTCTTGCGAAGGCACAATCCGTCTTCGCTCTCAAGGACGAAGGCATAATGCTCCATCAGAGCCGAAATCCTCCAAATAAGGTTGATTGACAACGCCGACACAGTGAAGGGAGGTACTAACATAATCATATGGGGTTGATCATAGATTCTATGAATGCAATTTTTGATGATGCATAGCATACATCTGGCAAAGTTATATTACAGCCTATAAATATACTGAAGCCATACAATCCGTAGATTACAGTGTACGAATAGTGTACTTTTGGTGAAGGTGGTGAAAACAAACATAAGTGGATTTAAGATTTTTGTAAGTTGTAAGATGTTAGGGGTTTTTAACTGCGCCCAGTTGCCTCTTTTGCCTACGCAGTTCATTGCTGGAAATCTTCATCGGGAGGGTTTTCAAGGCGCAGGAACTTGTTCAGGCGGTCGAGGCAGCGTTTCTTCTGGTCGAGGTTGGGGTGGACGTAAAGATTGAGCGTCGTAGCCACGTTGGAGTGGCCGAGTATGACGCTCACCGTCTTGTAGTCACAGCCGCTCTCGATACAGCGGGTGGCGAATGTGTGGCGCAAGCCGTGGAACACGATGGGCGGTATCTTTAATCGGCGCAGCAGCCGGGAGAATGTTTCCCGGTAGGTGCGGGGTTCTTTCGGGGTCACTCCTGTGCCGACAACGTAGATATTTCCCTCTTGTTGTTTGCGAACTTTGCGTAGAGCGCCAAGCAATGGTGCGGAGATTGGGATTTCCCTTACCGAGTTGCGTGTCTTGGGTGACGAGGCATAATGCTCGGTTACTCCTTTTTCGCAGTTGTAGATTCTGCCTACCGTGCCGCGAACTGAGATTATCCTCCGTCCCATATCCACCTGCTCCCATCGCAGGGCGCAAACCTCCCCGATACGCAAGCCGCAGCAGAGGGCTACCATCACCCCGATGTTCTGCGGTGTAGGCGCAGCGGCGAGCGACTGCATCAGCTTTCGGTGATTTTGGAGCGACAGCACTGGAAGCGGACGTACTGCCTCGGAAGGTGGATAGACAATCTCCAACTCGTGAGATTGGCATAGGCGATGTTTCGCTCCAAACTTAGCGACGGCTTTCAATACAGCCACTATGTCATGAACGCTTTTGTGCGACAGTCCGACGGCGATTTTGTCGAACACGAATTGCTGAACTGCGTCCTCCGTGATGTCGGTATAGTCGGCAAACTTCGGGAGGAGATGGGATTTGAGGATAAGGGCATATGCGCAGAATGTAGAGTGTTTCACCACATTGCGTTTCGTTTCTTTCCATCGGTCGGCGATTTCGCCGAAAGTAAGGGTGTATGGCATATTTTGTGAAAATTAAAGTTCCACAAAAATACCGCTGTGCAGTCGGATCAGCGGTTGCCTTTGGCGCGGTTGTGGTGTTTGCAGAGCATCTGGCAGTTCTCAATCGAGGTTGCCCCTCCGCGACTCCACGCCGTAACATGGTCTGCGTCCATCTCTCCGATTTTGTAAATTTTCTTGGCGGTGGCATCATGCCCTATGGCGCAAAGCGGACAGTTGGAAGTATCGTTGTCTCTCGCCTCCTCGGTCTGTCGGGCATAAACTGACTTAATTACGGACGGCTCAAAAAACCTGATGTCGAGGAGTTGGTATTGTGGATTACCCATCGCTTCGGTAAGTACAAACTCGAAAATTCCGCGCTTGTTGCGTACATATTCGTCTTTCATCAGTTCAGCCACTCGGCTCTCTATCTCGGAAGTGCTGAAAGGGTGAGTGTGATAGGTTTCATAAATACGCTCCCACTCCAATCCGCACATTTCACTTTCGACCATAGAGAAAGTAGCCGAAATCCAGTCGATCACTGAATTAAAATAGTTCTCTAATTCAGTAATAGCCGTGTCGCGGCGGTGGAGGCTCATATAAGCGTCCACGGTTGTATTCAGATGGTCACTCACCCATTGTAGGGCGGTTGCAAGGTAGTCTTGACGCTTGACATCGCCCTTGATGTAGCTGCTCCACTTTTGAAGATTGGAGTTTGAGGAGTTGCTGAACACACGTTTGGCGGCATTGACAAACGAGCCAGAGTATATGGCGTTAAGCAATTCCTGCGGTTTTAGTGGTACACCTGCTATGTTGATGGTTTTGAACCATTCTTTGATTTCCTTTTCCTCGCCCTCACATTCATATATAAGGAGCGGTGTCTGCCGGATTTTTTCTTGCAGTTCATCGGCAAGCCCCGAAAAATACTGCACGTTGTCCTGTTCGTCCTTTATGGCGAATTTGCCCGAGAGGAATCGTCCTACCGAGGTAATGCGCTGCTGTCCGTCCAACACCTCAAAGCGTCCGTCAACCGTGCGATTGAAGTATATAAGCCCTATAGGGTAGCCTTTGAGTATTGAGTCGATAACTGCTACATCGCGCTTGCCGTCATTGTAGATATAGTGGCGTTGGTATTCGGGTTGGATGGTGAGTTTGCCGTCAAGTCCGAACAGACCTTTGCCCTCCAATTCGTTATACGAGAATCCCTTGCAGATGTCTGCAACGGTCCACTCGGTATGTAAAGTTGTTTTCATTCGATATTGTTGTTAAGTTTTGTTTCTGTTGGTATTGAGTTGAAATATTA
>CAMQYL010000017.1:0-62742 GCA_947039275.1 uncultured Bacteroidales bacterium
CCCCGACCCTCTGCTTGTAAGGCAGACGCTCTGAACCAGCTGAGCTAAGCGCCCTGGCGTAAGGCAAGAAAGAAATCGTCGTGGGCGCTGAGGGATTCGAACCCCCGACCCTCTGCTTGTAAGGCAGACGCTCTGAACCAGCTGAGCTAAGCGCCCGTTTCTTTGGTAAAGCGATGCAAAGGTACGACTATTTTTAACAAATCCAAAATCTTTGGGGGATTTTTTATCCAAGAGGCGAAAAATTTTAGTTTGGAGAACCTTAAAGACCTTAAGGTCTTTAAGGTCTTTAGCTGAGGTCAGTCGGCGAGGACGCACCGGATTTTGCCTACGGGGAGCTGGCCTTCGACCTGGAGAGGAAGGCGCTGGCTGTTGGCGGTGATCCAGGCATTAATGGGTGCAGAGGAGGTCTTGCCGTCACGCGTGAATGTGAAGCCTACGCAATAGGCGAGATATTCCTTGTCGTTGACGGTGATTTTCTGAGTACCGTTGTATGTGACAGTGAGCACTTCGGTCTTCTTGCCCGAAAAGCAGTTGAGTTTGACCGATGATCCTATCCTCATGCGCGGAAAATCAATGCCTCTGACATAGAAGAACATGCTCAGAAGGTCAACAGACGGACCAGTAGCGGTAAGAGTCTTGGAATCCTCGCTCCACTCACCTTTCTTGTTGCGGTATTTACGGGTTGCAAGTCCTGTAAACTGATTGCCGACATGACTGAACTTGACGACATCATACTTATAGGTGCCGTTTTCATGAGCTATGTAGACATATTTATCGGGCAGCAATGTCGCGGGTGACATGGTAGTGTACAAAGTGTCACGGAGGGCATACAGCTTGTCAGCCCATTTGGCAGAGCGCGCTGTCAGTTCAGCCTCATATACCGTAGGAGAAGTCTTAAGATGCAGAGTGGCATATCCAGCGACCTTGGAGATGAATCCCCATTTGTACATGACTTTATAGTTGAGCACTTCGTCCTGGAAATTGGTGGCTGCCAATCCAGCCATCGATGTCATCGCCATAACCAGCGCAATGACCAGAGTAGTTATCTTTCTCATCGTGATGAATTTTAGTCGGATGTTTAATAATAGACAAACCAAGGCATACGATGGTTTAACTACGGAGCTAAAAATTTAGTGTTTGTTGCAGCACTCCCAAAATCACGCTAAAACTTGTAGGGACATGCCATGGCATGTCTGATCATGTAAAACATGGCGTTTTGAACCCTCCAAATCGGGCTGACATGCCATGGCATGTCCCTACTGGTTGAGGAATTTCCAGTTCTGCAATACCCCCTTCATCAGTAATCCTGATGGCTGAGAGCGGCATCAAGAGCTGCATCATGGTCAGATGACGAGTCTCCGTCAAGATTATCAAGAGGGAGCATGGCGCGCTCCGCCTGCTCGATGCGCTTGTTGCGCCAGCATTTGCGGCACACCGCCATATAACGTTCATCACCACCTATTTCCACCTTGGGACCCTCCTCCACAAAATCGCCATTGGCATCAAAGCGAGCATTTATGATGGTTTTGCGTCCGCAATTGCAGGTGCTTTTGATTTCCTCTATGGAGTCGGCTATCTCAAACAGCCTCCGCGAACCCTCAAACAGATGGCTCTGGAAATCGGTGCGCAAACCATAGCACATGATATTCACCCCATAGTCATCTACGATGCGGGCGAGCTGGTCAATCTGATATGCGACAAGAAACTGAGCCTCGTCAATCAATATCCATTCAATAATACGTCCACGCTCACGGAAAACCTCCCGGAGCAGATCGTAGAGATTCGTCTCAGGATAGATCCACATGCATTCACGCTCTATGCCTATCCGCGAACGGATCACATTACGCTCATCACGGGTGTCAATAACGGGTTTGAGGCACAGATAATCCATGCCTCGCTCCTCGAAGTTATAAGCTGTGGTCAGCAGCATGGCGGTCTTTGCAGACCCCATGGTGCCGTATTTAAAATAAAGTTTTCCGTTTCGCATGGCTAGATTAAAGAAATGATTGACCGACAAGGGAAGGCGCACATCAGTCGCCCATGGTACGCAACAGTTCGTCGTTGTCAGAAGTGCGCTCCATGCGGTCTCTGATGAATTCCATTGACTCGATGCTGTTACGGTCACTGAGGAAGCGGCGCAGAATCCACATGCGGTTGAGCGTCTCGGTACGCAGCAACAGATCATCACGGCGAGTGCTTGAAGCCATGATATCGACGGCAGGGAAAATACGCTTGTTGCTGAGCTTACGGTCAAGCTGCAGCTCCATGTTGCCAGTGCCCTTGAACTCCTCGAATATGACTTCGTCCATCTTCGAGCTGGTCTCGGTAAGAGCGGTGGCGATGATAGTCAGCGAGCCTCCGTTTTCTATGTTGCGGGCAGCGCCGAAGAATCGTTTGGGCTTCTGGAGCGCATTGGCATCCACGCCACCTGAAAGGATTTTACCTGAGGCAGGGGCACATGTGTTGTATGCTCGTGCAAGACGGGTGATGGAGTCAAGAAGGATAACGACATCATGACCGCACTCCACCATGCGCTTTGCCTTGTCAAGCACTATGCCAGCAATACGGACATGATGATCAGCAGGCTCGTCAAATGTAGAGGCGATAACCTCGGCATTGACACTGCGACGCATATCGGTGACTTCCTCCGGACGTTCGTCAATGAGGAGAATCATGATGTATGTCTCAGGATGGTTTTCGGCAATGGCATTCGCTATATCCTTAAGCAGTATGGTTTTACCTGTCTTGGGCGGTGCGACTATCAGACCTCGCTGACCCTTGCCTATCGGCGAGAACATATCAACGACTCGGGTGGATATGTTGCTCGACCTGCCGGAGGTGAGGTCAAATTTCTCATTGGGGAAAAGAGGTGTCAAGTGTTCGAAGTTGACCCTATCACGTATAAATTCGGGAGTGCGGCCATTGATGCGCTTCACACCTGTCAGGGGGAAATATTTCTCACCCTCCTTGGGCGGCCGTATAGTAGCCTCCACGACATCGCCATTTTTCAGCGCATACTGTTTCAGCTGCTGCTGACTGACAAGGATATCGTCGGGCGACGGCATATAATTATAATCGCTTGAGCGAAGGAAACCGTGACCTTCGGGGACGATTTCAAGCACACCTGTCGCTTCTATCAGATCAGCGAAGTCATAGGGAGTATCCTTGACCTGCTGCAAGCGGTTGTTTTTGTTTTTCTTGCCTTTGCCCTGGGGCTGATTAGGCTGATTGGGTATCTTCTGTCCAGGCTCCGCTATAACCACAGGTGCCATCTTGACATTTTGCGGCTGAGCCTGCTGCTTGTTGTTTTCGGGATTCTGATTATTATTGCGCTCGCGCTGCTGGCGAGGCATGAAACTGCGGCCCGAGACAGCAGGGAAAAAGCTCACAAGCGAATTGGCTGCGTCATTAGACTGTTCGCCGCCATTATTATTCTGACGCGGCGTAAATACTTTAGGAGTGGGTGCTTGTGACTGTGCTTCATTGTCGGCAGGCGCAGGCTGAGGAGCTGCGTTGCGACGGGGAGTAAACACCATCTTCGGTTGTTGCTCTGCCGGATGGTTAGTCAAAGTTGCGTCCGGGAGAGCCTGAGGAACTACGGCAGGCAATACGACAGCCTCTGCCGGATCGTCCAACGGCTGAACCTCAGGAGCTTCTTTTTGCTGCTCAGCTGCCAAACGCGCTGCTTCAGCCGCTTCAGCTGCTTTCTGGGCATTGGATTTACGACCTCGTTTCTTAGGAGCTGGAGCTGCGGGGGCGGCAGGAGTATCTGCGTCAGACAACTCTACAGGAGCATCTGCCGCAGCTGCATCAGCAGCCTCAGGCTGCATGGTGACAGACTTGGGTTTGCGTCCGCGCTTGCGTGGCGCATCCTGGGCAGACGCTTGGTCGGCATTATTATTGTTTTGCTTGGGCTGCCGCTGACGTTCAGTAGCAGAGGTAGCATGATTGATGGCTTGTTGGTCAAGAATTCCATAGATGACTTCATCCTTGTCGGTGAGGTCAACTTTTTTCATTCCCATGGTTTCAGCGATTTTGATGAGTTCATCATCAGACATCGCATTAAGATCAGCAATATTATACATATAAAATAAAGGAGGTGTGTTCAGAGAATATATAATCTCCCTCAAATAAGAGCATTGCGACAGGAACAAGTCCTGGCATAAACACGTCAAACGAAATTGAAATAAAGAGGGGGAAATTGACGCTGTCGGAATTTACGCAACAGCCATCTCCAGAAAATCCTGTCCACAATCACACAATTACAGCTGACATCCTCTCAGCCGAGAGAGATGCGATTTTTATGCCATAAATTAGGGGGGATGATTTGGGGAGATGTGGAGTATAGCGGACTCGAACCGCTCACCTCGACACTGCCAGTGTCGCGCTCTAGCCAGATGAGCTAATACCCCTTAAATAGCCGAAAACTGCTGTAATTCTAAGCGTTTCGCTTTGGACACTGCAAATATAGTGATTTTATGCAATTGCCGCCAAATATTTCCATTGTTTTTTTGGCGAAGAAATTCTATAAATTTTATAAGTTGTATAATTCTTATAAGACTTATAAGGTTTATAAGAATTATATATCTTATGGATGTTAGTCAGAGGCGACGGCTCTTGGGGGTAATCCTTAAACATCGGGATTCTGTGATAACAACATCCACTCCTACGTCATGAGGCTCGGCATCGATTTCATCGACTACCTGAAAGTCATATCCGACACCTATTTTCATAGCCTTGGTGTCAGCAAGCAGTCTGTCGTAGAAGCCCTTGCCTCTGCCCACACGATTACCCTTGACATCATAAGCTACCGCCGGAACGATTACCATCTCTATGGCAGAAAGCGGAACGGTATTCTGACCTGACGGTTCCATGATATGATAAGCCCCCTCTGCAAGCAATTCAGGCTCAAACGGAAGTATGTCAAGGTTGACCCCGTTGACCCGAGGCAGATAAAATTTCTTGGAGCGGCACCATTTCTCCAACAGGCAATGCGTGTCAAGTTCATCTGCCAGCGAATGATACATCAATATATGGTCGGACATCATGAAGGCTGCCGTCTGCTCCAGCATTGACCAGACGCTTTCAGCTGCTTCTTGCTTTTCACGAGCTGTAAGAAGAGCCTTTGTAGCCCTTATCTTACTGCGTACAGATTGTTTGTCCATGGAATCATCCTATAATTAGCGTTACGCCACAGGAATTGAGCGGTAGGTTTGTCAGTCGAAACACCGACCGGAAACCGGGTGGCACCCCGTCGCATCTCCTGTACCGCCCTGATTACTGTAGGGTCTGTAAGGTTATTGACTTTATAGAAAGCCGACGTGCCGAATACATCTCGAGCTATGAGGGCTTTCAAGTCTCTAACAATCAGTTTGCGCGAAATGTTTATGTAATACCACCGGGGGGCTACACCATTAGCCTTCGCATAATCGGCAAACTCCACAAGCAGGTCATCATCTGACGGCAGCACCTTAAGCATCGCATCTACCGAACCTGCCTTCTTAAGCTCGGCACGATGACGGTCAGTAAAATCAAAGGAGAATTTCTGCAACAGCCCCTTGTTGAGCACATTGAGATAATAGGATGTCATCTCAGCCGTGTCATTGGGCACGAATATGTCCGGCATGATGCCGCCACCGCCGTAGACTACGCGTCCGGCATCAGTCTTGAATATCAGGTGCTCGTCATGCTTGATGCTGTCACCATTAAATATCTCGCCAGAGTTGTAACGATCAAGTATCTCACGCGCATAGTCATCATTTTCGCCATGTGAATATGTCTTCTGTATACACCTTCCCGACGGCGTATAATAACGCGCTATAGTGAGCCGCACCGCGCTCCCGTCAGGCAGCTCCATCTGTCGCTGTACAAGTCCTTTGCCAAACGAACGGCGTCCCACCACGAGTCCGCGGTCATGATCCTGTATAGCACCGGCAAAAATCTCGCTCGCACTCGCCGAAAATTCGTCAAGCAGCACCGTCAACTCCGCATCCTGGAAAGTGCCTCCACCATCGCTGACTGCGGTGGACTCAGCCGACTCATCACGACCGTGGGTGGCGACTATAAGCTGCCCAGCTGGCAGGAACTCATTAGCCATCAGCACTGCCATCTCCATGAATCCGCCTCCGTTGCCACGCAGGTCCACCACATACTTCTTGGCACCAGCCTGCCGCAGTTTCACCATTTCGGTGTAAAACTCGTCATAAGTAGTGCGTCCAAACTTGTTGACACGTATGTAACCGGTAGCATCATCAATCAGGTATGACGCATCTATAGAGGTCACCGGTATAGGTCCACGTGTCACTTCAAACGGCAGAATATCTGCCGATGTAGAGCGACGGATGCCAAGCTTAACCTTCGTGCCGGCTTCGCCGCGCAGCCATGACATAACTTTCTCATTGGACCAGTGCTTGCCAGCCACTACCGAATCATTAATGGTGACTATACGGTCTCCTGCCAGCAGACCGACCTTTTCCGAAGGACCGCCAGACAATACTTCGAGCACATTGATGGAATCATTGAGCATATTGAAAGTGATGCCAATGCCGCTGAACGATCCCTCCAGCTCGCTGTTGACAGCCTCCAGATCCTCAGCCTTGATATATACCGAGTGAGGATCAAGTCCCGATAGCAGCTGGGGATACATAGTCTCCATGAGCGAATCAGTGTCGACAGCATCCACATACTCATGCCCTATGATGTTGAGCAACGTATTTAATTTATTGTTACCAGCACCTGATCTGTCCTGGATAAGTAATCCACGCGATGCCAACATGCCGCCCACAAATGCCAATGCAACTGTCAACGGAATCCATACCGCCGGATTCTTCAACCTATTATTCATTGTAACCGATATGTTATCTACAAATCTTGGATATGCACTATCTCTATCCCCACCTGACGCATCAGTTCAAGACCGTCAGTGATACGATAAAGGTCATGGAACACTACCCTCTTGATTCCTGACTGGATGATCAACTTGCTGCATTCCATGCACGGAGAAGCTGTGACATAGAGAGTAGAATCCTGTGACGAGTTATTGCTCCGTGCCACTTTTGTTATGGCATTAGCCTCGGCATGGAGCACATAAGGCTTCGTCAATCCGTTTTCGTCCTCACAGACATTTTCAAATCCCGAGGGAGTACCGTTGTATCCGTCAGATATGATCATGTCATCCTTGACCAGAAGCGCGCCAACCTGCCGACGCACACAATAGGAGTTTTCCGCCCATATCGTCGCCATGCGCAGATACCGTCGGTCCAGCAATTCTTGCTTTGAGGTTTCCATCAGTGCTATATTTACGCTATATACGTAATCGTATTCTTCCTTAGAGTTGTGCAAATTTACACTTTTTCATGTTTATTTGATTACTACAATAGCAATTCAATCACAAATGTTCATATTGTAACATTTTTGTAACACCACCGATACATGTTTGTTACTGTTTAAAATGCTGATTATTCAGTAATTAAGTATATTTTTCGTTAAATTAGAAAACTTTAGATTAATATTTCATATTCTATTTTTTCATCTCAATACTTAGTGTTACATTTGTGTATATTCAACTTTGAACACTGCCTGAAATGTAATAGTCTCTAAAAAATTCCTCAACATCAAGGCTATTCTTATTGAGATTAATTCTTAATTACTAATTACTTCAATTCAGCGACACTATGAGTACACCTAAATTCGAACGTCAGCTTGTTGAGCTGCAAGGCAATCTGCTCAACTTCGCTTACATCCTCACCTCAAACCGCGATGATGCCTACGACCTGCTTCAGGACACCACCCTGAAAGCCCTCGACAACGAGAGCAAGTATGTAGACAACACTAATTTCAAGGGCTGGGTTTTCACTATAATGCGCAATATTTTCATCAACAAATACCGTCGCATGGTCCGTTCGGAGACAATCATCGACAAGACCGAAGACCTCTACCATCTCGACATGGCTCAGGACTCAGGCATCGCATCGCCTGACGGATCATATGCAGTAGGCGAGATAAACGCAGCCATCAATTCATTCAGCGATGAATATCGCGTACCGTTTTCGATGCATGTGGCAGGATACAAATACAGCGAAATAGCCGAGAAGATGGACCTTCCTCTCGGTACAGTCAAAAGCCGCATCTACTTCGCCCGCCAGCGACTTCAGACGCAACTTAAAGACTACAAAGACCGCTAAACAAGGCATTTAACCGCACCTACTTCATAACCAATATTCAATAGCCCCATAAGGCGACCAAAAGTAGCAGCTGTAACACTTCAACCAAAGACATATAGAATGCCTAACATGCGATGGGCTTCCGAGCACTCGGAAGCCCATCGCTTTTCATATTGAGCAACCAAAGCGGCAACTCACCGAAATATAAACATCACACGCCCACACTGGCGAGACACAACCCACCACCCGCTGTAGGGACATGCCATGGCATGTCAGCCCAACAGGCATGATAATTGCAAATGCTACGGAACGCTGACATGCCATGGCATGTCCCTACCCTACTCAAGTCATATGAGGTATCAGAGTAACAGTAATCTTACAAGTTTACGACCAAAAACCAGAATGCCTCAAATATTAAAAACGGTGTCATGGCCTTGGACCGATGACACCGTATGGTAGGTATTGATGGAAATGATTTTTTACTTTATAAGCTACCCGCTATCAGATACCCATATCTTCAGTAGCGATACCAGCCGAGACAGATGTGCCGAGCATGCGGCGCGCACCGAGGAAATGACGGCTGTAATAGGCATTGTCAGGGAAAGACTGATAGGTCACTCCCTTACGGGTAGATGCGTGGATGAACTCGCATGTGCCGTTGGCTTTGTCAACAGAGACCACCATCGCCACATGTCCGACATTGCGTCTGCCGCTGCTTCGAGAGCTGAAAAACAGAAGATCGCCAGGCTGGAGCTCGTCTACATCTACGCGCTTGCCCTGTGTGTACTGGCTGCGAGAGGTGCGCTCAAGATTCATGCCAAACTTACGGTATATCCAGCCGGTAAATCCAGAGCAGTCAAAAGCATGAGGACCAGTGGCGCCAAGGCGATAACGGGTACCGAGGAATTTAGATGCATAATCAACCATCTTGCCTGCAAGGACATTACCTACAAACTGTGACGGATCTATGAGCGGCTTGAGCGTGAACGGAGAAAAATCACGAGCTGAGTCCATCGCTTTCTCCAAGAAGGTCATCTGCTCCTCTTCATCGACCTGCTGATTGGTCACGGCGGTCACCTGATGCTTCACAGGAAGGTGGGGCTTCTTGGCAGCAGCAGTGTTTGCACCGAAAGCAGCACATATTACGAAGAGGGATATCAGACGGATGAGTTTCATAAGAGTGATGTTTTACAGCGACTTGTGATTTCCAAGCGCACTGCAAAGTTACACATATCCTCCCCGTCCGACAAGCCGACAGAAACTCAAATGTTAATTTAAGTAAAGATTTACGTTGTGGTACACTTTTATACCAAATATCACATACATTAACATTATACATGCGCATTATCGTATCTGCTGTGCATCAATACATCCATCCTGCACATACAGTCCATATATCCAATCACTTATATTATCACCAAAGCTATTGCACTATATGCTACAATCTGTGCAATATGCCACCACATCATACTCTATAAACGCCTAACAACCCATATAATGTTAAATTATACACCAAATAAATACACTTATTAGCATATATTAAATGTGTATTTTGCGATTTTTTAGTTAATTAATTTAACCCATCTCAATATTTACTCCTCTCGGCAGGGATATCAATGTTGGTCAGACTTGATGCTATCAACCGATACAGAGGTAGTGTCACTGATGGCAGACTTTGTCTTGATAAGCTTGCGTCTGAGACGTTTGATCCAACTGTCAAGATTGTCAAATTCAAGTTTCCATACCACACCGACACCCTGAGTGGTCAAGGCACTGCGAGCTGAGAATATCTGGTCATTAAAGCGGTTATAGGCTTTGAGGCGTATTGTGCCGGATTTATTCAAAAGATACTCGACATCAAAGTCTCCCACGAAGCTGGTGGGATTGAGAGTCTTATCACGATAACCGAGATTGCCGTTGATAAGCAGACGGTTGTTGAGCAGATGACTTGAGAGCGCCAGGTCAACCTCCATGTCACTGAAATCGCCATTGTCACTGCGTACCGAAGGGGCTATGGTCCACTTGTCGCTGATAGTGCCGAGAAGACTCGACAGGCGGCTTGACAGTGTGGTTGATGCCAATGACGCGAACTCATTGCTTCCGTGATTAGTACCAGAGTTGGCATACTCAGGGGTATAGAAGCGGTTGAGCGCAAGCAGGTATATCACCTGACGGCTCAGCATATCGTTGGTGTTGACTATCGAACGGACTTTGCGGTCTATGTCACTTGACAGCGTAGGAAACTCGAGATCAAAAGTAAGCTCAGGCTGGCGCATATCTCCTGTAATCTTGAGCAACGCCCTTACAGGCACACTCGTACGTGCCAAATCCTTATCCGTATTAAATGACACATCAAGATCGCTGAGATTGGCAGTAGTCTGGTAAGCTGCTGTAATATTGAGCTGGGCGGCATAAGGGTTGCCATGGAACGATATGGAGCTTCCAGGATCAATAGTGAAATCCTTGACGATAATTTCCTGCAAAGTAAAGTTATAGGTACCTCTGTCGAGAGTGTAGGTGCCGAATAGCTGCATGTCGTCGTTGCGGCTCGCGTAGGTCATGCGCATATTACCGCTGCCCCACGCCCTTATGCGGTCGCCAGCGATGGGATCCATGACCAGAGTCACTTCAACATTGGGATTGGCATCCACGGATATATCGATATTGAAGTCGGTAGGATTATCATCGCCCGGAATCTTTGACTTAAGGAGCTTCTTGATGCGTTCGACAGGGGTGAGTTCAAGCGAGTCTGTCTCCTGAAGCATATCCCGGTCTCTGAACTTGACAAATGTGTATTCACCTGCCTGCATATTGTCACTGAGCACAAACCCGAATGTGCTCTTAGGAGCGGTGGATGCCACCACACTTATGTCAACACGCCCCGGCTTGCCGATAACCGAAGCTCCGCCATTGACAAATACTTTGCCATACCATGGCTGTTCGCCATTGTCAGGGATGTCATACCCAAGAAAATCACGTGCATCATAGAGATAAAACGCGAATACAGGGTCATGGAAATACCTGTGGCTTAGATGCCCTCGGAATTTGGCTGTGTTTCCATAAGCATCATGCAGAGTCAGATCATTTATATCTATCGTTCCAGGGCGGAAATGCAGACTGTCGCTGGCTGTGTATGTAGTATTGGTAAAGGGTATGGTCAGCTTCATATCCTCCACATAGGCATCTCCTTCGAGATCAAGGTCACTGAATGAGCCGAAGAGACGGGCGCGACCGCTCACCATACCGTCAACCTCCGAACAGAATGCCGACATGAACGGTTGCAAGAAACTGATGCCAGTGCGGTCGGCAGTGAAAGCAAGGTCAAGCCCGCCACCGTCTTTGACGGGCCATATCACACCGTCAACAGTGCTTCCACCGCCGTTTGAGCGGGTGATGTCAGCGTCTAAGGTGATGCACTGGCGGTTATGATCCCATGTGCTCTTGATGACAGCATCGCCAAATACGCAGTTGTTATACGACAGGTTCCTGACATCAAGGTTGTCAGTGAAAGCCTGTGGAACTCCTGACAACAAGTCCTTAGCCTTGACATCACCGGTAGCTACGCCGCCGAAATCCACGTTATTGATATTTAGTATGTCAAACACGTAATCAAGGTTGATGCTTGAAAGCTCCACATTAACTTCATCGTCAGGCTCTCGGCTCACGACACCGTCAATGTTGACATATTGGCGGTCATTGCCTATACGCCAGTCATTGATAGCGTAACGGTCTTTAGAGATATTAATAGTGGCTGGATGTATGGTCCATACCGTATCGTTAAGCGTCATTGAAGACTTGTGGATGTCAACCGACCCTACGAGATTGCTGTCATCATCACGCGAAGCCCTCGCTGTGAGATCCAGACTACCGTTAAGAGCCTTCTTGGAGTCTACAGCCCATGACATAGAGGTGTCAATCATATCGGTCATACCCTCGCCATTGAGAGTGAGGGAAAGCTGTCCGTTTTTTGTAGGCATGGAAGTGGTGGCATAGAGATAGGACTTGCCCGCATCTCCGTTGACAGCGACATTTACCACCGTATTCTCCACGAGCTTCTTACCTTGCAGGAGATAAGGGGCATCGACATCCAGCACTACTATGCCAGCCGATGATTTGACAAAACCGGAGATATCGACCGGATGGATGACACTGACAGGCAGTTTGACAAATCTTTCGATACATCGGGTGTCTTTGAGCGTCATGTCAAATGCAAACTCATTATCAAGCTTATGCCGGTACTTGTTATCAGCATTTTCACGACATGACACCAAGGAGGGCCACAATCTATGCAGGCAATGCCGCATATCGCCCCCTATAGTCGAGAGGTCATATACTCCCCTAACGCTGGCATCCGCCACATCACTCGTCAGGGATGCCCACATCGGAGTGGAACTATTACGCATCTCCACCTCTATGTTGCCGATATTGACCGTGCCGTCTTCCCCACTGATGGATTTCAAAAGCAGTCCATCGATATCTGCACGTGCATCCATTGTTGTGACATCCACTTTGTCAACTGAGGCTGTAAGCTTGAAAGATGCGGCATAGCCGTTCCAAGGATTTTTTGTGGTCAGCAGCCCGAGATCGATATTATCGACAACCAATGTCGCCGAGAGGTCAGAGAAACGTTTGAAATCACGAGTCACCGCAGCCGACGCATTAGCATCAAATCTGGCATGCGGGTCATCGCTGACTACATCAGCCACCAACGAATGTCCGTCATACGACCCCGTAATGTCCACCGATTGCCATAGATGGTTACGCCACTCAATGCGGTCAATATCTGCATGCACAGATGCTTTCGTCAACCTGCCATCATGGAGTGATGCAGAGCCATCAATCATGAATGCACCGCTGCCCACAGTGGCTTTTGCCGGAGCGACCACCCCTATAGCAAGTTCCGGTGTCTGCGCTGTAAGTCCTATCTCTGCCGTTCCCGAGGTCAACCGTCCACGGGCAGTGCCGTCGACAAGCAGACTGCCGAGCGCGGTCTTTAGATTGCCATGCAGTTCGGCATCAGCAGGGGTATATCTGCCCTGCATATGAAGGTCAACATGTTCGGCATTACCGAGAATATTACGTACCTGGACGGATGGCTCCTTAAACAGCCCCATAGTCTCAATTACCGTCGGAGAGGTAACATAGCACTTGAAATCAGACAGATTCACTGCCATCTCACTCGCTTTAAGGTCAGGCATGGCAACCTCAGCAAGCAGGGTGACATATTCTCCTCTCTGACCGAGATCAAGACGCATCCTGTCGATACTGAACATATTGGCACGACCTGATGCTGCTGCTTCAATCCCTATAAGCAGACTGCTTTTGCCCAATGCCGGGACGAAATAGCGCATGTCTGCGACTTGGACCGATGATCCTTTCATCACCTCTATCTTCATTGTGGCTTCCTTCAGGTCATCGCCGATGGCCTTGACTGATTTGATCGGAATCTTGATATCTGCGAATCGGATATTTGAATTATCCAACCGCACATCCAAGCCCCCTACCGACAATGCCTCATTGTCAAGCGAAAAATCAGTAGAAAGCGACACCTCAGCCCCGCACCTCTCCCTGAAAGCCAGACGGCTCAGGCTGACTTTATAAGCATCTTTACCAATCAGGGGTATGCTGATGTCAGCACGCAGATCCCTGACTGCAAGGTGTCTGAAGTCAATGACATCAGCGGGTCTAACCGGGGCATCCCATCGGTCATACGTGATGGCAGACTTGCGTATAAGCACCGAATTGATGCGCAGCTCTATCTGCTTCTTTTCCTTGTCATCCTTGGGCTTGAGGGCATCTATTATAGGCTGGATATTCAGAGGTGACGATGCGTCACGCTGCCACAGTGAACCGTTAAGTCCTATAAGTTCCACATAGTTGATGATGAGTGACTGCTCTATCAGCGAGGCATTGATATTAACCGAGCCTCCAAGACGGTCAATCATGGCTATGGGACCGTGTTCCATGGCTGCAGTATCTGCAATGACCACCCTCGACAGGGTGATGCGGTTAAACGGGCTTATCTCCAGCCGTCCGATGGTCACATTGACATGAAGCAGATCGCTAAGCTGTTTTCCAGCCGTATCTGCAATGGCTCGTTCGACAAAAGGCAGCGACAATCCGATATAAAGCAAGGCAGGCACTCCCAGCACGAGAGCAATGATGCTCACGGCGACAGTACGGACGGCTTTATAAGTCCATTTGATGGGGCTGCGGAAATTCACGTCAATTATATGATGAAACTTTGCGCGAAGTTACGCATTTTCCGCGACTCCACACCTCCTTAATGCCGTGAAAGTATCCATCCAGCCATCAGTGGGTCGCTTTCCACCAGGAGGTATCCTCCCTATCAGCCGCCAGATGATGCCGGCTCGGGTCTGAGGTGGTCAGACCTGAATACTTACGTATTGCGACAGGTCGGTTGAGGCTGCCAGTATAATATGTTGGAGTATTTACTTTATACGGCACTGCCGACTCCAACTGTGCACGGAATTCATCAAGCAATTGCTGATTGGATGACCCTACCAGATGGGTCACGTAGTCGCCATAGTCGTAAAATATGGAGGGAGAATATCCGTCAAGAGACTGCAATGAAGACAATGCCGACGGTATGAACCCATAGGCTGTGTTGATACGCTTCATGATGGATACGAGTCCTTCCAGTTGAGAGCAGTCTGTCACAGACAGAGTACCACACGGCATGACAGTATAGTCGGAATAGAATGCGTAGAATTCATCACATGCAGCCCCATAATCAGGCTCACCCATCAGATGTCGCCCCATAGTGGCGTATGGCATACCATATGCCATCACCTCACAAGTCGACGCGATAAGATAGTCTGCCACATCCTTCAGTTCGTATGCCACCTCCACCGATGCCATGTAGCAGTCATCAAAAAGGATGAAATCCATCTTCAGCCCTGCATCACCGATAGCATCTGCCAAAGTGGATATATCCGTCTGATAGGCTTTGTCTTTAGCGCCGAAATAGCGCGTGAGCAACGATGCCTCATGGCTCCAGTGCATAGCTTCCGGCATTGACATCTCTGCTACGTCAGACATACGCGTAGAGGGATTGACAGGCAGCCATCCCATACCGTGACATCCGATGGTCATGGCGTAGCGGCTCGCTGGAGCGGCGGCGGTCATATCCGATAATATGGACGCGATTCCTGATGCCGTAGTCAGCGATGGGGATTGGTAAGTTTTGATATCATGCCGACGGCATTGTCCATTGGCATATCTTATCTCAAACATTTTAGCCTCAGTAGGGCTTGTGGAGATAAATACTACGACACGCTGGTCATCAAGACCGCCTTGAGCTACTATGCTGCGTTCAAGGTCAGATATATTCTGATAGAAACAGCTCGTCAAATCTGTCGACCACGGGAGATACATGAACAGGGTATGCTCCACAGGTCCAGTAATGACAACCTCTGGCTCATCGACGGATTCATCGGACGAACATGACGACACAGCGACTGCTATGCACAAAATAGCCAAGGCTGCAAATACTCGGCGTCCAACGCCTCGCATATAAGAATAATCAAAAGTCATGGGATAATGATCGGAAAGAGGATATACAAAAACGGCACCTGATTTTGCCCTGTACTGGATTAACGAATTTATAGTGGCAAATTTACGAAATATTTATCACATGCCGCATCAATCAGTCTCCCATGACTATAACATATTATATTACTCCATGGCGCAATCTATATTGCCTTTGACTTCTCCATCTCCGCTGGTAAGGATATGATTTTCGCTGAAATAACCCGACTCTATATAGATCAGCGAATTATTGTATGCCGACAAATCAGCATACTCAGCCCTGACTTCTCCATCAAAACGGATTTCTGACAAATTATAAGTAGTAACCGACAACGTGTTGACCTCCAAACTGTCAGTAACGACAATCATGCAATTAACCCATGCCGTAAATGTACTGACAGCAGGTGCCATAAGCCAGATTTCTATTTCGTCTTCACCTCTCATGCCGTCAGCTCCAATCTTCAGGCAGTCATCCTCCACATACATCTGCAACTTTGATTTCAGTCTTGTGGATGCCTTTACCGACCATTGCAACGAATCCCCTGGTGTATAATACAGAGTTATCCTATTAAACACTTCTATACCACTGAATTTGTCGTTTCTCGAAAGCGGGGCATGCTTCTTGCCTCCCACTCCTAACACGCACGAACTGGTGACAGCTAAAAAGCATATCACCATGGCGCATAATGTGACGATTTTATTATTCATATCGATAAATTTTGATAAGTAAAAGTTATACATCCGTTAGACGCAACCAACAAATCAAAAGTTGCACCCAACTCTCACAATCTGTTACTGTCAGGATTTCTCAACTCATATTATAATGCAATGAAGTATCAAACAAACCAAACGCCACTAATGGGCGTTTTAATACTGAAATATGATCCATTTTACTCTCAAACTGTAATATCCGACTTCAGACTATGCTTGAACTATCATTAATCCACTTACATCTGCTCGCCTGGCTGATTGTCGGAGCTTCAGTAGGACTCTTCGCTCTCGCAGGCACAGCTATCGACAGACTACGCCCCATAAGGCAATCTGTCCGTCATGACAATCACCAACAGCAGCCACGTCACTCGTGACCATATCCACGGCATACCATAATTGAATAAATCCGTCAGAAGGTTTTTGCGCCAAGATGCCTCTGAACGGATTTTTTTTCGTAATTTTGCAGCCGACTGATACATCAACTTCTGACCTGAAAAGTCAACGCAAATAATGCTCGATTACATCACATGGGCAGCGAGCCCGATATTATTCCAGATAGGCCCGGTTTCAGTCCGTTGGTACTCCCTGATGTTTGCCATAGGGTTTGCAGTTGGATATGAGATTGTAGCGCGTATGTTCAAACACGAAGGTGCACCAGAGAGCTGGCTCGGTTATCTGCTGCTCTGGACAGTTGCCGGCACCGTCATAGGTGCGCGTCTCGGACACGTGTTTTTCTATGAATGGAGCTACTACAGCCAGCATCCGCTCAAGATATTGTATATCTGGGAGGGCGGTCTCGCAAGCCACGGGGGCACCATAGGCATCATACTCGCCGTCATAGCGTTCTCCATGATCACCACCAAGCGCAGTCCGCTGTGGACGTTTGACCGCTTGGTCATACCGATAGCCCTGACAGGCGGTCTGATACGTCTCGGCAATCTGATGAACTCCGAAATCTATGGAGGTCCCACTACCCTGCCCTGGGGCTTCAAGTTTGTCAAGAGTGCCGAATGGCACCAGCTTTATGAGGGTCTGGCATGCCATCCGACTCAGATCTATGAGGCTCTGGTCTATTTCGCCCTGTTTGCCTTGCTTATGTGGATGTATTGGAAGAAAAATGCCGAAGAACGCCCTGGGCTTATATTCGGTGTGTTTTTCATAGGCATATTCCTGTCACGCTTTTTTATCGAATTTATCAAAAACGACCAGGTGGCATTTGAGGCGGACATGACACTCAATATGGGACAGTGGCTCAGCCTGCCGTTCATAGTCGCCGGCATATGTCTCGTGATATATGCACTCAAACATCCACGGCAGCACCTGACGTATCCCAACCGTTTTGCCGACGAACCGTCCGACGGCAGCCAAAAGAAGAAATAACGGATGAAATCCCCGCTCGTATCCTACACCAAAGCCCGATTGGCTGAACTTTTCTCTCGTCCGCCATATGCTACAGGAGTAGCTCTAAGCGGAGGAGGTGCCCGTGGCTTTGCCCATGTAGGAGTATTGCAGGCACTACACGAAGCCCGCATACATCCTGACATCGTGGCAGGTGTCAGCGCAGGAGCCGTCGCTGCCGTGTTCTATGCATCCGGCATACCGTTTGACAAGATGCTCAAAGCCTTCGACTCGTTGAAATTCAACGATTTTGCTGAGCTGAGCGTCCCCAAAGACGGATTTTTCAAGCTTGACCGCTTCCGTAAATTTCTCCGTGACACCATACCCTACAAACGCATCGAAGATCTCCCCGTCAAGACTGTCATCTGCGCCACTGACATAGATAGCGGCGAGTCAGTAGCATTTGAAGAGGGACCTCTGCCAGAGTGTGTAGCCGCCTCTTGCAGCATCCCTATCGTATTCAAGCCTGCGGTCATCAACGGGGTCAAATATGTCGACGGCGGTCTGACCCACAATCTCCCTGCGTGGGCGATACGGTCACGCTGCCGCACACTTTATGGCATCAATGTCAGTCCTATGGTCAGGCAGAAGAGCAAGGGGACTCTTATCGACATCGCCACCAAATCGTTCAAGCTGATGGCAAAGAACAATGCCATACATGACATGCAGATCTGTGACCACGTCATAGAACTGTCTGACATAGCCCACTACAATATTTTCAACCTTAACGAGATTAAATCCATCTACAAAGCCGGCTACGAAACAACCAAGCGCGCCATCAACAAATCATGAAAACCAAACCAATCATCTATCAACTTCTACCCCGTCTGTTCACAAACATGAACAGCCACTGCATCCCCAACGGGACGATATCACAGAACGGATCGGGCAAGATGAACGACATAACTCCCACCGTGCTCCGCGCCATCAAGGAGCTGGGAGTGACCGCAGTATGGTACACAGGCATCATAGAGCATGCCCATACTGCCGACTACACACGCTACGGCATACCGCGCCACAATCCCCACATCATCAAGGGCAAGGCAGGGTCGCCATACGCCATCACCGACTACTATGACGTAGACCCCGATATAGCCGAGGATGTCGACAAGCGCATCGAGGAATTCGAGGCACTGGTAGAGCGCACACATAAGTGCGGCATGGACGTAATCATGGACTTCGTGCCTAATCATGTAGGCCGTCAGTACCACAGCGACAAAGCTCCCCGCGGCATAGAAGACCTCGGTTCGGGAGACGATACCACAAAATTTTTCGACCGCGATAACAACTTCTACTATATACCGCGCCAGCTTTTCGCCCCAAGCATTGACATGGGGTCAGGCAACGACGCATATGTGGAATTTCCAGCCAAAGCCACAGGCAACGACTGCTTCTCGGCATTCCCGAGCCCCTATGACTGGTATGAAACCATAAAGCTCAACTATGGCGTTGACTATGGCGACCATACACGGCATTTCGACCCGATACCTGATACCTGGTTCAAGATGCTCCACATACTGCGCTACTGGGCTGCCAAGGGAATAGACGGTTTCCGATGCGACATGGTGCATATGGTACCGCTGGAATTCTGGCACTGGGCGATAGCCAATGTCAAGGAAAGCTTCCCCAACATCAAATTCATAGCCGAGATATACGATGTCGGTCTATATCGTCCGTTTATCGACTACGGCGGCTTTGACTACCTCTATGACAAAGTCAATCTCTACGATACCCTGCGCGATGTGCAGTGCCATAGCCACAGTGCTGCCACCATCACCAACTGCTGGCAGACAGTGGAAGGCATCGCTCCGCGCATGCTCAATTTCCTTGAAAATCATGACGAACAACGATTCGGCTCGGAGCAGTATGCCGGAGACCCTGCCAAGGTCATTCCCTCGCTCGTAGTCAGTTCGATGATTTCCACAGGTCCGATGATGATCTACATGGGTCAGGAACTCGGCGAACAGGCGCGTGACGCAGAGGGATTCAGCGGATATGACGGACGCACCACCATATTTGACTACTGGAGTTTACAGACCCTACGCCGTTGGCTCACTGAGGTAGAGACAGGTGATGCTACCCTTACAGGACGCGAAAAATGGCTCCGCAGCAAGTACAAGACAGTGCTGACAGCCTGCAACCAGGAGAAGGCTATACGCGAAGGACGTTTCTTCGACCTGATGTATGTCAACTATGACAACCCGTCGCTCAATCCCCATCGCCAATACGTGTTCCTGAGAGCATGCGAGGGAGAGACACTGGTTATCGCAGCCAACTTCGGTAGCGAATCATGCGACCTGTTCATCAACATCCCCGACCACGCATTTGACATGCTCAATCTGCCACAGGGCGAGTGTGTCGCCACCGACCTGCTGACCGGCGACACCATGCGCAAGGTGTTCAGCCCTCACCGCCAGTTTGAGACATTCATCCCCCCCTATGATGCCGTGGTGTGGAAAATCAAGCACCGCAATATCATCGGCAACGACCAAAAGGCAGCTCCGTCAAGAGCGATGCGTCCAAAGAAGTCATCCAAATAATTCATCACACAGATTATTACGTACAACACTATACAACTTCCCGTAACAGTTATCAACAAAATGACACCCTACAAAATCTTTTCGGGCACCAACTCGCGCTACATGGCGGAGGAAATCTGCAAGGATCTCGGCGTGAAGCTTGGAGAAATGAACATCCAGCGTTTTGCCGACGGCGAGTTTGAAGTTTCTTTCGAGGAATCCATCCGCGGATGCGAAGTGTATCTCGTGCAGTCCACTTTCCCCAACAGCGACAACCTGATGGAGCTTCTGCTCATGATTGATGCAGCCAAACGCGCATCTGCCAAGAGCATCGCCGCCGTAATGCCCTATTTCGGCTGGGCGCGTCAGGACCGCAAGGACAAGCCCCGCGTGAGCATCGCAGCCAAACTCGTTGCCGACCTGCTCATGGCAGCCGGAGTGGACCGCGTCATCACCATGGACCTCCATGCCGACCAGATCCAGGGATTCTTTGATGTACCTGTAGACCATCTCTACGCATCATCAGTGTTCATCCCCTACATCCAGAGCCTCAATCTCCCCGACCTCGTGATGGCGACTCCTGACGTGGGCGGTGCAAAGCGCGCCAATAACTACGCCAAGTATCTCAACGTGCCTCTCGTACTCTGCCACAAGCAGCGCGCCAAAGCCAATGTTGTAGAATCAATGACAGTCATAGGCGATGTCAAGGACAAGAACGTAGTGCTCATCGACGATATGGTAGACACAGCCGGCACCATAACCAAGGCAGCCGACATCATGCTCAAGGCTGGCGCTAAGTCAGTACGCGCACTTGCAAGCCACGCCATCATGAGCGATCCCGCTACCCAGCGTGTCAATGACTCAGGTCTGACAGAGATGATCTTCACCAACAGCATCCCCTACACCAAGGACTGCTCAAAGTGCACCATCATCAGTGTGGCACACCTCTTCGCCGACACAATCCGCCGAGTACACGACTGCCAGTCCATCTCAAGCCAGTATCTCATCAAATAACAGCTTGACAAATACCATTCATACCAAGCAGTGGATGCCTTGACCATGCTTTTCAAGGCTCCACTGCTTTCTTTATATTATACATCTGACCACACATCTATAAAATGAGAAAAATGCAAATCGGCTACTTGGCTATAGCCGCAATGGTAGCATTAAGCGCATGCAGCAAAGATGACAACCCGGAGTATGTGCCGCCAACAGAGTCGCAACTGCCAAAACCTTCAGGGGATGTCGATGACTTCACACTTGAAGCAGGATATCTTTCGACGCTGATGACACCTATCCCAAATGATGCCAACAATCTCATATACATATGCCTGAGCATCAAAAACACACCGGTACCGGTATTCGAAGTAGGACGTTTGCCCTATGACGCACCCCAAGAGGTCAGAATCGCCTATATCAGTCCTTCAACAGATGTTTTCTCTGTCACTTCGATTCCCGCTAACGCACAATGGCGTGAATCCATACCTGCAGCCGACGGCTGCTACTTAATCAGATACGAGTGGGAAGGCTCGACGTATTACTCAGTAATAGCCTGCACCCTTAACTACACAGATGGCGTAGTGGTGTCTTTCAACGGTTCTTACGTATACGAGACATCATACTTGCTCTGAATACTCTGCCATAGCTTAGAGGTCGTTTAAAAACAAGCGTCATATGAAATAATTGCGGATGTGGATTATTATGGGTAACTTTGTGGGCGATTTTTTAGGGCTGATGCCCCTGATTAGGTACAATTAATTCTCAAATTCAAGATATGATAGCGGTTAACAATCTCGGAATGCAATTTGGTAAGAAAGTGTTGTTTCAGGACGTGAACATGAAGTTCACGCCGGGCAACTGCTACGGTATAATCGGTGCCAACGGTGCCGGCAAATCCACGCTGATGCGCATCCTGAGCGACCAGCTCTCCCCTACCCACGGCACTATCACGCAGGGTCCGGGCGAACGTATGAGCGTACTGGAGCAGGATCACTTCAAGTATGACGATTTCACTGTCATGCAGACTGTCCTCCAGGGTCATACCGTGCTCTGGGACATCATGCAGGAGAAGGACGCGCTCTACGCCAAGGAGGATTTCTCGGATGCCGATGGCATACGCGCCTCAGAGCTGGAGGAGAAATTTGCCGAACTTGAGGGCTGGAACGCCGAGAGCGATGCCGCCACCCTGCTGAGCGGTCTGGGCATAAAGGAGGACAAGCACTATGCGCTGATGAAAGACCTCAGCGGTAAGGAGAAGGTGCGCGTATTGCTCGCCAAAGCCCTCTTCGGCAACCCCGACAACCTGCTGCTTGACGAACCTACCAACGACCTTGACCTCGACACTGTGGCTTGGCTTGAAGATTATCTGTCAAACTTTGAGAACACCGTGCTCGTAGTCAGCCACGACCGACACTTCCTTGACTCGGTATGTACCCACACCATAGACATCGACTACAACAAGATGTCACTATTCGCTGGCAACTACTCCTACTGGTATGAGTCAAGCCAGCTTGCCCTGCGCCAGCAGCAGCAGCAAAACAAGAAAGCAGAGGAGAAGCGCAAGGAACTTATGGAGTTCATCCAGCGATTCAGCGCCAATGTCGCCAAGTCAAAGCAGACCACCTCACGCAAGAAGATGCTTGAAAAACTCAATATCGAGGAAATCCAACCCTCTTCACGCCGCTATCCGGGCATTATCTTCACCCCACAGCGCGAACCGGGCAACAAGATTCTTGAGGTCAAAGGTCTCACCGCTACTGCTGACGACGGCACTCTGCTGTTCAAGGATGTCAACTTCCAGATAGAGAAAGGCGATAAAGTGGCATTTCTCAGCCATGACCCGCGAGCCATGACGGCACTGTTTGAAATCATCACAGACAACCGTAAGCCCGACAGTGGTACATATGAATGGGGACAGACCATCACCACCGCCTACCTGCCGCTTGACAACAGCCAGTTTTTCAACACCGACCTCAACCTCGTCGACTGGCTATGCCAGTTTTCCAACGACTCAAGCGAAATCTACCTCAAAGGCTTCCTCGGCAAGATGCTCTTCACCGGCGAGGACACGCAGAAGAAAGCATCTGTGCTCTCAGGAGGCGAGAAGATGCGCTGCATGATAGCACGCATGATGATGAAGGATGCCAACACCCTCATCCTCGACAGTCCCACCAACCATCTGGACCTTGAATCCATCCAGGCATTTAACAACACCCTCAAGGCATTCAAGGGCAACATCATCATGGCAAGCCACGACCACGAATTCATCCAGACCGTAGCCAACCGCATCATCGAGCTGACCCCCAGCGGCATCATTGACAAGATGATGGACTATGACGACTACATCACCGACGAGCGAGTAGCCGCAACGCGCGAGAAGCTCTACGCCGGAGCATAAATACGTTGGTCATACTTCGGTCTACCAGCATCTACATCTTATCTACAAATAGCCTTTTTTGAGCATAACCAACAAGAAATCAACTGATTGCCAAAGTATTATACATTATCTTTGCAATCAGTTGATTTTTATATTCATTCACACTCTCATTACATTTATGCTCAAAAAAACATTACTCTTCCTCGTTGTATGCTTGTCGCTATGCGATGCATCCCTGTCGGCAAGGACAGTCACGCGAGGCAACTACGTGTTTGACCTCGGCACACACTATGACGGCTCGCCCTATGCACGCATCGTAGCCCGAGTTGCAGGCTTCAATCCCTCCGGCGAGCTGGTGCTTCCCGGTAGCGTTACCGTGGACGGTGTCACATACCCCGTCACAATTCTTGGTAACACTTTCAATATCCTCAACGCTCCCGAGCCCCCCGTTTTCTCGGATTTACCTGAGCTTACATCAGTGGTGATATCCAACGAACTGCGTCAGTTTTCCAGAAACGAATTTGAAAACTGCCCTAATATCACCGAATACAAGGTGAAAAGCGGCAATGAGCATTATTACAGCCTAAACGGCTCCCTCTACGAAACCTATACAGGCATGTCAACCATGCGGGCACTTGTGCGGTATCCTGCCGGCAAGAAAGCCACGCGATTCACACTTCCTGAAAATGTAAACTGGATCGGTCCCTGGGCTTTTTTAGGCAACAAGACGTTGAAGACTATCGTACTCTCCGGCTATCAGTATCTCTATGGTGGATGGCAAGCCGGAAACAAATCCATATGCGAAGTAGACGTATCACAATCGACGTTCTATAATCCTCAACGAAGCAAAAACGGATTCCTTATCAGAAATGATGAGTACAACACCCTTGAATCTGTAGCCCCAGGCGTGAAAATGGAGATGTACACCGTGCCGTCGGACATACTGCGTATTGAGGATGGCGCATTTTGTAACTCCTCAATCCGTAACGTATTGTTTCACAAGAATATCACACAACCTCTCTACTCAGGCACATTCTTTGAATCTGACATTGAAAGCGTGACGCTCCCGGGTGGCAAGGTCGATGAACGCGGACACACATGCAGCAGCTACATATATGATTTAGCGTTTTATAATTGCAAAAAACTCACTAAAGTAACACTGTCAGCTAACGAATCAAAGGAAACAATAATCGGTTCGCATGCTTTCTATGGCTGCTCCAAGCTGTCAAAAATCAGCATTGCATCCTCAGCACCTATTGAGATAGGCACCAGCGCATTCAGTGGATGCACTGCCCTCCCGGAAATATCCATGCCTACGGACACCAAAATAAGTTTTCTCGGCTCATACGCTTTCTCCGACTGCAAATCTCTCAAATCGTTTTCGCTCGCGAACGTTAAAGAGTTAGGCATCAACGGCTACACCTTTGCCGGCTCGGGAGTAACATCCATCAACTGGCCGTCGACATTCTATGAAGTTCCCAAGGGAAGTTTCAAAGATTGCACATCATTAAAGGAAATAAGCCTCAAAAACGCGACAGGACGCATCAAAGAGGAGGCATTCCGCAATACCGGCATCGAGACGCTCAACCTCATGGGAGTGGAACATCTTGAGAAAAATGCTTTTGCCGACTGTCTCTCGTTACGAAAAATCGTTGTCCCTTACAACGAAGACAATGCGTCAGGCATAGACCTCTCAGAGGCGTTCACATGCAATGTGGACAGCACACAGCTCATCATCAATACTCCTCTATATCCATGGGGATTTGGAAACGACATACCGATGAAGTTCAAAAACATAGACGTATTCATCTCCATAAACGAAGATATGGTGGGCGAAGAAGATATAGTTTTGCCATATGACAGCAGCAATGGCAAGAAATCCAACTGGAAATCAGTCAACGTACCCGCCTATGCCGCCGAGTCATACCAGAAATATTCCAAAAAGACTGTCAAGGAGATGTTTAGCTACTATAACAGTCCCGCCCAAAAGAGTGCCACAGTCACCTCACTCAATCCGCTTGTATCGATTACAGGCGTAACCATCGAAGGGGTGGCTGCCACAAAAAACGGCAATACGTGGAGTGCGCCCAAGGCTGTGTTGAAAAACGACTACCAAATGCACGTCACCATTGACTACACTGTCAACGGAGCCAAGATGTCGACAAGATACTCAGGCATATATGCGCAGTCAGCCAATGATGACATCATGTCAGACGGCAATCCCGGCATCGCCATAACGCTCAACGGACGCACAGCCGACTTCGGCACCGACGCATCATGGAGCGTCCACACAATGCAGGGTTCCACAGTGGCATCAGGACGCGGACGCTCTGCCGATCTCAGACAGCTTCCCTCGGGTATCTACGTCATTCGCGCCGGAGGCTCTGCCCTCAAAACCATACTTTACTAAAAACATCAATACACATCTCACAGATAGAAACCATGACAATATATAAGCGCACGCTGATTGCCGCCATCCTTTCGCTGCTGATGACAGCTGCGACATATGCCAGCGAATATAAGACCCAAGGCAACTATGTATATGACATCGTCGAATACTTCGGTCACGATGGTAAGGAAGCCGTCATCATGGGTCTCGCCCCTGGCTTCAACCCCACAGGCGAGGTGGTCATCCCCGGCACTGTGACCATTGACGGCGAAACATACCCCGTCACCAAGGTCGGCGACTACTTCAACTACTACAACGAACCGCCGATCCTGCCGGCTGTTTTCGCAAACCTGCCCGGAATAACCTCGGTAGTAATACCCAATGAATTGACCTATATCTCTCCTAACGAGTTTGAAAATTGCCCAGCACTCAAAGAATTCAAGGTCAAAAGCGGCAACAAAGAATTTTTCGCACGTGACGGTCTGCTCTACGGTATAAGTTCAAGTGGTAATAAATATCTGATACGCATTCCGCCAGCCAAAAATCTCACAACATTCACTCTCCCCTCAGACATTCACTCCGCACAGGAATATGCCTTTGCCGGGAGTACAAGACTTAAGACAGTAGTCCTCTCAGGCGATCAGGTTCTGGGTGGCTGCTGGCAGCTCGGCAATAAATCCATCGAGAACGTTGATGTATCAAAATCGACCTATTATGATACTAAGCGAAGCAAAAACGGCTTCCTATTCTATGGAGGAGGCTTCACCAGCTTGTCGAGCGTAGCTCCCGGTGTAAAGATGGATTCATATACCGTGCCTGACGACATGATATACATCGAGGAAGGGGCATTTGCCAACTCTTCCATAAAGAAGGTGGAATTGACAGGTAAAAATCTCACAGGTGGAATCATGGCTGCCACATTCCAATGCTCCGACATAGAGTCAATCACCATCCCCGGAGGTCTCAGCCACATGATATTTCTCGGTGCATTTTTCAATTGCAAGAAGCTCACCTCGGTTACCCTGCAGGCTCATAACCGCAGCGAGGGGGAGATATATCGTTACGCTTTCGATGGATGCACAAACCTTAAGACCGTAACCATCGAGTCAAAAGCCCCTCTGACCATCAGACGCTATGCCTTTAATGACTGCCAGAGCTTAGCGGCATTCACGCTCCCATCGGGTGCCACAATCCCTCATCTTGGTGAGTATGCGTTTCAAGGATGTAAATCGTTGCAGACATTTTCCCTACTCCCCGTGAAGGAAATGGAAGACCGTTACGGTCATCAATTTGCCAACTCAGGACTGACAAAAGTCAACTGGCCGTCGGCTATCGCTGAGGTGCCGAAAGGGTGCTTTTATAACTGCCAGTCGCTCAAAGAAGTGAATTTCAAGGAGACTACGACTACTGTCGGATGGGATGCTTTCAGAAACACCGCCCTTGAGACTCTTAATCTGGCAGGTGTCGCACACGTTTGCGCCGGAGCCTTTGTTGATTGTCCGAAATTGCGTAAAATCGTCGTTCCAAAGAATCCTGAGGATGTTTCAATATGCGGAGGATTTTCCTGTGACATTGACGGCACACAGCTCATAATCAACACCCCATTGGCTCACGTTGCCAGTGCCGCCGACCCCATGAAATTCAGCAACGTCGATGTTTACACATCAAATAACGGTTCAGCCGAGTCGACATGGGATATATTTCTTCCCCACAAACTCAATTCAACTAACCATGACATAGTGACATCAGACTGGAAATCAGTTAATGTGCCGGCACATACCGCCAAAGCCTACCAGGAATATTCGGTTAAATCCGTAAAGGAGATGTTCAGTTACTACAACGACCCCGCCAAGAAAACTGCTACCGTCACCTCTCTCAATCCGATTGTTTCCATCAAGGGTGTGACCATCGAGGGTATTGCAGCCACACAAAGCGGTAAGGTATGGAGCGCACCCAAGGCAGTCATCAGCGGCAAGGACCAAATGAATGTCACCATCGACTACACCGTCAACGGAGCCAAGATGCAGACCAAATATACCGAAGTGTATTCCGCAGCATCTACCGATGACATAATGATGTCAGATGATTTTGTGATTTCCATCACCCTCAACGGCCGTACTGCCGACTTCGGCACAGACACAACTTGGACGGTCTACACTCTCCAAGGTGGGTCAGTAGCTTCAGGCAGCGGACGCTCAGCCGACCTCGGAAATCTCCCGGCTGGCATGTACGTCATACGTGCCGGAGGCTCTGCCCTCAAAACAATTCTCAAATAGCCCCATAGAGATGTATCGAAAAATTTGGGAGAGTGTCGCAGAAATTTCCTAAATTCACGTCAACAATGTAGGGACATGCCATGGCATGTCTACAAGGGGTATCCATAGAGGCTTGACCCACACAGTCCAGATGCTGACATGCCATGGCATGTCCCTACATTATGGAGATTTCCATGCAAGTGCACTAACTCAATTTTTTAATATCTATTCTTTATGGTTAAACACATTGTAATGTTCAAGCTGACAGGCACTGACGCAGAGCGTCGTCAGGTTGCCGAATCGTTTCGCGACGCACTGCTCGCGCTCCCACAGCAGATTGACGTGCTCCACAGCATGGAGGTAGGCATCAACGAAAATGCCGCCGAGACATGGGATGTGGTGCTGACTGCCATTGTTGACACAATGGATGACGTAGCTGTCTATGCCAACCATCCCGCCCACGTGGCAGCCGCCGCGCTGCTCGCAGGTCATAAGGCTGACCGTGGGTGTGTCGACTACGTCATGTAAGCACCTGATCGCCTCATAATCAGGATTTTTACTGATTTAAGAATCTTTATGACAAAAGTCATGCCGTCAGTTCGGCATGACTTTTGCTTATTTGTTAGTATAAAGAATAACTCTCTGATAGTAGGGACGCGGCGTGCCGCGTCATCAAAAGCAATCGTCTAATACGATGACGCGGCACGCCGCGTCCCTACAAATAAAATCAAACAAAATTCAAAACAAATCATAACGACATGAGCACAAAGACAGGAACTATCGGCGTAACGACCGAGAACATCTTCCCAGTAATCAAGAAATTCCTCTACAGCGACCACGAGATATTTCTCCGCGAACTGGTATCCAACGCCGTGGATGCCACACAGAAACTAAAGACCCTTGCCTCGTTCGGCGAATTTAAAGGCGATGTCACCGACCTGAAAGTCAATGTCAAGGTTGACAAGGAAGCGGGCACACTGACAGTCAGCGACAGCGGCATAGGCATGACAGCCGATGACCTTGACAAATACATCAACCAGATAGCATTTTCAGGTGCCGAGGAATTCCTCGCCAAATACAAAGACAACGCAGCCAACATAATAGGCCACTTCGGCTTAGGTTTCTACTCGGCTTTCATGGTTGCCAAGAAAGTGGAAGTGGTATCCCTGTCATATAAGGATGGCGCAAAGGCTGTCAAGTGGAGCTGCGACGGTTCTCCCGAATATACCATGGAGGAGACTGAAAAGGCATCACGCGGCACCGACATCATCCTCTACATCGATGACGAGAACAAGAAATTCCTCGAGCAAGGCGAAATCGACATGCTCCTGCGCAAATATTGCCGCTTCCTTCCTGTACCAGTTACCTCAGGAGCTGATGACAAGATAATCAACATCACCGAGCCTCTCTGGACCAAGAAGCCAGCCGAACTGACCGATGAGGATTACATGACATTCTACCACGAGCTGTATCCCGGACAGGAAGACCCATTGTTTTGGATCCACCTCAACGTGGACTATCCCTTCACCTTGACAGGTGTGCTTTTCTTTCCCAAGATCCGCAACAACTTTGAGATTGCAAAGAACCGCATACAGCTCTATTGCAACCAGGTATATGTGACGGACTCGGTAGAGGGGGTTGTACCCGAGTTCATGATGCTGCTTCAGGGTGTGATAGACTCCCCCGACATCCCCCTGAACGTGTCGCGTAGCTATCTCCAGAGCGACACTGCCGTCAAGAAGATTTCAGGCTACATCACTAAAAAGGTCGCATCACGTCTTGAGGAGATATTCAAGAATGACCGCCCCGACTTCGAGAAGAAGTGGGACGATATCCGCATCTTCATCGAATACGGAATGCTGACCGACCAGAAATTCTGCGACGCTGCCATAAAGTTCGTGCTGCTTCAGGACACGGAGAAGAAGCACTACACCCTCGAAGAATACCGCAAGCTCATCGAGCCTGCCCAGACCGACAAGAGCGGCGATGTAGTCTATATCTATACCACCGATCCCGTCAGCCAGTACAACTACATCAAGGCAGCCAACGACAAGGGCTATGACGTGCTCCTGATGGACGGACAGCTTGACAGCCACTTCATCGGACTGCTTGAAAACAAGATCGAGAAATCACGCTTCGTGCGCGTAGACAGCGATGTGGCTGACAATCTCATTCCCAAAGATGACAAGAAAGCCGTCGACCTCACCCCCGAGCAGCGCGACATACTGACATCGCTCTTCCGCAGCCGCATCCCCAAGGTTGACAAAGCCGAGTTCCTCGTCAATTTCGAGGCTCTCAGCAGCAATGCCAACCCGGTCATGATTACTCAAAACGAGTACATGCGACGCATGAAAGATATGGCAGCCATGCAACCAGGCATGAGCTTCTACGGCGAACTGCCTGACAGCTACAACCTCATCGTCAACACCGAAAGCCCCATAATCGGCAAAATCAAAGATGAAGCCATGGCAGCCCTCTCAGCCACTGTAGCCCCATTCTCTGCCGAAATCACATCTGGCAACGACCAGATTTCAGAGCTGCGCAAAAACGCCAAGGACGGCAAGCTATCCGATGACGACCAGAAGAAAGTGACCGAGCTTGAAGCCTCTGTCGACAAGGCGCGCAAGGAACAGGAAAGTGCCATCGCATCTTACGCCCAGACGCAGCCCGTAGTAAAGCAGGTCATTGACCTCGCCCTCCTCGGCAACGGTCTCCTCAAAGGCGCCGAACTCACCGAGTTCATCCACCGCTCCATCACCCTCCTTCAGTAATACCCACACAACCCCATACCACGCAAAGCGCGGACAGCCCACCAGCTGCCCGCGCTTCGTCATATCAAGACTATCATAAGTCCCAAAGGGACGAATTTGTCCTTAACCCTGGATGAGCGGCTGCGTAGCTGCCCGAGTCCAGGGTTAGAGAAGGTCACAAAGTCGGAATCCCGGAGGGATGTGATAATGGTAGCATGTGGTTCTACCACGATCTCATCCCTCCGGGATTCTGACACAGAGTTAAGTGCTGCCACACCCCGGACTCAGCCGCTGTCGCATGCTTCATCCGGGGTTAGGCATAAAGTCATCCCTCTGGGACTTATGGCTGTCTTATTGATGCCTTGCGCTTGTCTATAATCTCCACAATTCTTGTAGTTAAGATTAAATTGCTTAATTTTACCGACATAATTATAATCTAAATTCATTTCGCTTTTTCACTTGTACTATAAATGGCAGACGACAGAGAAAAGAAAATATATAAGGTGACACTGATTGGCAGCGTGGTCAATTTTTTGTTGCTGATATTCAAGTTTGTGGCTGGTGTGCTGGGGCACAGCTCGGCAATGATTGCTGACGCGGTGCACTCGCTCTCCGACTTCATCACTGACATTGTGGTGATTCTCTTTGTGAGGATAGCCGGTAAACCGGTTGACAAAGACCACAACTATGGGCACGGCAAATATGAAACCCTTGCCTCGGTGATTGTCGGACTGCTTTTAGGCGGTGTAGGCATCTGGTTGGGATGGAACGGCATAGACAAGACAATAGGCTTTTTCTTCCATGGTGAGAAGTTAGAATCGCCCACTATGCTGGCTCTTGCCGCTGCCGTCATCTCCATCGTTGCCAAAGAAGGACTTTTCCGCTACACAGTCCATGCCGGAAAAGGCATCAATTCACCGGCATTGGTCGCCAATGCCTGGCACCACCGCAGCGATGCGATGACATCCATAGCCACACTGATAGGCATCGGAGGCGCCATGTTTCTTGGCAAGGACTGGATTGTGCTTGACCCCATAGCCGCAGTGGTAGTCAGCGGATTTATCCTCAAAGCCGCCTTTTCACTGATGAAACCCGGCATAGATGAGTTAATGGAAAAATCGCTGCCCGAAACCGACATAACAGACATCGAGGCAATAATAACGAACACGCCAGGCGTGTCGGGCTATCACCGCCTCCGCACCCGCCACATCGGTCCCAACGTAGCCATAGACGTTCATGTGAAGATGGACGGAAACCTCACCCTCCGCGAAGCCCACGAAATAGCCTCCGACATCGAGCGCAAACTCAAAGAAAAATACGGCACAGCCACCTACGTAGGCATCCACATGGAGCCGACGAAATCAATCAGCCACTAATTTGATAGTGTAATTTTTCCTGGATTTTTCACTAAATTTGTAGGCAAAATACTGTTACGATGGCACGCAAACGCAAACTGTTACCTGAAATCAACGATGTGGAGATAACCTCGGTGGCTGCCGAGGGCAAGAGCATAGCCCGTGTGAACGACATGGTGGTATTCATACCCTATGGCGCGCCGGGCGACATAGTGGATGTCAAGCTCGACAAGAAAAAGAAATCATATGCCGAGGGGCATATCACACGCATGGTCAAGCCCTCCGACATCCGCGTAGCTCCGCGCTGCTCCCATTTCACCCTCTGCGGAGGATGCCGCTGGCAGCATCTACCCTACGAGTATCAGCTCAAGTACAAGCAGCAACAGGTTACAGATGCGCTGACACGCCTCGCCAAGATCGAACTGCCTGACATCTCTCCCATCATCGGATCGGAGGAGATATGGTGTTACCGCAACAAGATGGAGTACACCTTCTCCGCCAAGAAGTGGCTCACCTATGACCAGATACGCAGCGGCGAAGTGCCCGACGACATGACTGCAGCGGGCTTCCATATCCCCGGAGCGTTTGACAAGGTGCTCGATATAGACTGCTGCCACCTGCAAGACGATTTCGGCAACGAGCTGCGCCTGTTTGTCAAGCAGTTTGCGCGTGACAACGGCATGTCATTCTACGACATCCGCAATCAGGAGGGACTGCTCCGCACGCTGATGATACGCATCGCCTCCACAGGCGAAGTAATGGCTGTGGTGGTGTTCGGTCGTGACGAACGCGAAAACATCTACCGTCTGCTTGATGCCGTGCGTGAGCGTTTCCCACACATCACCTCGCTGCTCTATGTCATCAACACCAAGGTCAACGACACTATAGGCGACCAGGAGGTGCTCCTCCATTCGGGTCGCGAGTATATCGAGGAGGCGATGGGCAATCTGCGTTTCCGCATCGGAGCCAAGTCTTTCTATCAGACCAACTCGCGTCAGGCAGAACGGCTCTATGGCGTGACCCGCGACTTCGCCGGACTGACAGGTGACGAGCTCGTCTACGACCTCTACACAGGCACAGGTACCATAGCCAACTTCGTAGCTTCTCATTGCCGCCATGTCATCGGTATCGAGTATGTCCCCGAAGCCATCGAGGATGCCAAACTCAACGCCCGTGTCAACGGACTTGACAACACCGAGTTTTATGCCGGCGACATGAAAGACGTGCTGACCGATAGCTTCATCGCCGAGCACGGCAGACCAGATGTCATGATTGTTGACCCCCCACGTGCAGGTATGCACGAAGATGTGGTCAAAGTCATCCTCAACGCCGCCCCGCGCCGCATCGTCTACGTCAGCTGCAATCCCGCGACACAGGCGCGTGACCTCCAGCTGCTTGATGCCAAATACCGCGTCACAGCAGTGCAGCCCGTCGACATGTTCCCGCACACCCAGCATGTCGAAAATGTCGTGCGACTCGAACGCAGAGATGTCTGAATAGGCAAAACAAAAATTCGGCAACAGGCGTTTTTAAGGTATGACAATCAACGACCCTGTTACCGAAAACCGCGCACTGCTTGCCATCCATCTCTTCGTCATCGCATTGGCAGCACTGCTGATAAGTTACATCACATATGATGCGCTCAACAATATCTCGTTCATATCCAGCGAGGGATATCTGAAAGCGCAGTTCTGGATCTGCATCCTGTTTATCCTTTCCATTGTCGCCGAGATGGTCATAAAACGCCATTTCACTACGTGGGAATGGATAAGTCACTTCCTGTTTCTCATAATATGTGTACCATATCTGAGCATCATCGTGCACTATGACATCCAGGTGTCTCCGCAGGTACATTATTTTCTCCGCTTCGTCCCCGTCATCCGTGCCGTCTATGCGCTGAGCATCGTGACAGGGGCTATGTCAAAGAGCTGGATCAAAGGGCTGTTTTTCAGCTACCTGATGATACTGGTGGCATCCATCTACTTCGGCAGCATGATGTTCTACCTTGAGGAGCACTACGTCAACACAGCTGTCACTGACTACTGGACAGCTCTATACTGGGCTTGCATGGACCTGACAACATGTGGCAGTGCCATAAACGCCATCACCCCCATAGGCAAAATCCTCGCCGTAGTCCTCGCCGCCGAAGGTCTGATGCTCTTCCCCGTATTCTGCGTCTACGTCACCGATGCAGTCACCCATTCCAAGCCCACCATGTCATAATAGAAGGATATCAGAAAGAGCGCTCGTAACGGATATTCCGCAGAGAGATGGTTTTACCGACGTCAGCCCCACCAATAATGGAAAACACATAACCGTTTGCTCCTTCTGACCATGCTTTGTTTACCTTTGGAAACATGTTTTTGAGATCCAGACGTATGGTATGCCAATCTCCATCACGATCAAATGAGAGTCTTACAGATTGGGCTGCCTCGGGATTCCGTGATGTCAATTGCACGGACAGTTCTGACTCAACGGTAGTCTTGATCTCAAATACCAGATCATAGCCGTCAGTCAGTATCTTGTTGTCAAACGGGGATGCACTTTCATACCCACCACCTATCCACCCTTTGTTATTGGCTGTCAATTGCAAGGCATCATCAACAACGCGCTGTGTATATGTGTCTTCCCATATATAATAGGTAGTTTTCATCCATTCCTCACTTCCCGTCAGAGGACGTTCTTGCCATACGACATATGTAGTTCTGGCTGATAAAGATAGCAAAGCAAAGAGATATAATGATATCAGAAATATACGTTTCATTGTAATTTTGTCAAAAAAGAATCGGGTCCTGATACACGCAAATGTCCCAGAACCCGATTATAGCAGATAATATCAGAGTATTAACAAATTAACGGATTATCTTACGGCCACCAACGATATAGATGCCTCGTGGAAGTCCTTCAAGCGCATTGGCAGCCTCTACATTGGCGCGTACTTTTACGCCATTGATGTCATAAACGTCCACATTGCCTTCAATATCGCTAAAGATATCGACAGCACTGCTTGCAGGTGTTGTGCCGTAGGCATCGATACCGAGCAGACGGATGGGATATACATGGTCTTTCCCTGTTATATGGAATGTAAGCTTAGCCACCTTGTTGAGGTCAGCATGTCCGACAGCATCCATCTCCTGAGCGGATACGGCATCATTGATGATTTTATCCACAGGATTCATACCGCCTACAAATTTGCGGTCGCTGACTGAGAACACTATAGCAGATGAACCATCGGCATAAGTAGCCTCGACAGTGTAGTCTGAAGGACAAGCGGCTTCCCAGCGGATGCTCAACAAAGTGAAATCGTGAGGCATCTCAAAATCGATGACGAGGGTAGACGGGATATCTGAAATAGAGATTTCCTGATTGGCGAAGATATTGTTGCTCAGAGGCTCGTCATTGAGAGTAGTGGTGTTTGCCAGCTGGTCAGCGCGCATCTTATTTTCAGCATCAGCCACCACACTTATCTCTATATCGGCAGAAACGCCACCGCATACAGCAGTTACAGTATAAGTACCGACCAAAGATGCCTTGAAGGTATTTCCTTCGATCGTAGCAGCTGCATTATTGCAGGAATAAGTTACTTCCTGATCAGACATTTCAGCTCCGAACTGGTCATAGACCACAGCCGAAAGAGTTACAACATCCTCGGTCACGATGTCATTGTCGCTGACGGTTACCTCGATTTTGTCAGCTACGGAAGCTACGTCGCTTGTACCGTAAGCCTTGAGGTCATAGAGTTTGGGACCGTAACCGGTGGCATTACGGGTGGTGACGACTTTGATATACTGGATACCATTCATTTCCTTGCCCGAGAAGCGGTCACTATAGTCCTTAGGACCTTCCTTATCACGCTGTGAGTAATAGAGGACCATAGACTCCTCGGTTTCACCCAAGAACACATCATAGTCAGCGGGGCACGCACCTTCCCAAATCACAGCGATGAGGTCAATATCGTAGGGCTTGGCAAGATTGGTCATGATCCAATGTTCGTGGCTGCCGGCATCTTCATTGATTGAGAGCTGATAGGGCAAGCCGTAATTTGTAATCACCTTGCCACCATCAGTCACAGGGGCTGTATCCTCCGGAGCACCCTCAGAAGCGGTCACGACTGCGCCAGTCAAGCAATAGTCATTTTCGTCAGCCACATAGAATTTCACCTCTTTGGTAATATCTCCGGCTGTAGCTGTGACAGTAACCATACCCTTTTTTTCGCCCGTGATAACGCCGTCGGCATACTTGGCACCTGTCACTGTAATCTCAGGAGTTGCATCAAACGGTTTGCCATACTGATCAATCACAGATGCAGAGATAGTAGTGGTCTCGCCGATTACGATACCGTCTTTCTCAAGTGAAAGATTGATTGCAGCAGGTTTTGCCGCCTCACGCACCTTACCGGCTACATAGATTTCGTTCACGCACGGCTTGCCAGAGGGATTGTCAGCATCCTTGACCACGATGTAGCGAGCCACGACGGGAGTAGCATATGTATATGTGGTGATAACGTCATTTGTGCGGGCGAGCTCGGGTGAGAATGTCCAGTCTGCATCCTGCGGAAGAGCACGCCATACGAAGTTTGTGCCTTCCTCAGCTATTTTCTGTTCGATAGATGTTGCATCTACTGCATAACCGAACACGCAACGGCCGTTGGTGGCACCATTGCCAGTGTAATATGCACCGATAGCGTCAACCATATAAATATCACCAAGATCCACGAGAAGCCAGCTGTCGCCACCTGCCCATTCGCCATTGAACTGGTAGTAGTTGTCAAGGCTGCCGTCGACAGCATTGGAAGGAGGATTGGCATCTTCAACATCCGCTATCACACGACCCTGGATAGCCTTATTCACAGCAACGTTTTCAACACCTTCCCAGTTATATGACACGACAAGATCAAGCGATCCCATAACGGCGGTGCCATCAGCCATAGCCGAAGCCGAGAGTGTGAACGTGCCATACTCTGATGACTTCACGCTGTAGACACCATTATCACCACCTTCGATTGTCACCGCCTGATTGTCACATGTAAGTGTCACGTCAGATACGGTGTTGAACTCCATGACATCACCTATTTTATTGACCGGGCATACAGTCACTTCGACAGCATCACCGCCAGCCACTGCATTACCCTGCTGGGTGAGCCTGAGTGAAGCAATCTCGTCACGCCCCTGGATGTCAGCGACACGTATGTCAAATATGCGCATTCCATACTGGGCACCGAAATTGTTATATTCGTCAGCATAGACGAGGAGATACTGACCAGTCTGGGCATCATCAAAGCTGATAGCGTCAGTGTAATTTGCCTCTGTGTCGTTAGTGCGGGTAGCGATAGGGGTAGTGCCCTCCAGCCATGAAGCATCAATCTGATTATAAGAGATACCTCCTGTCGTCTCATCGGTCGTATAAGGAATTGCTTCCTTAGACAGATAGATGGAATAACTCTTGCAGTGAGAAGCCTCCCAGACGATCTCGATATCGGTAAAAGTGGTCTCAGCACCGAAATCAATCATGACCCAGTCATGGGTATATTCATGAGTGGCTGCATTTGCCTGCCAACCCGTACCGTTATTGTCATCGACAATAAGCGAAGCCTCGGCACTATTAGAAGAAGCGGTCACAGTGGATCCTTTGGCAAGATTATCAATCGAGCCGGAGTTCCAGTCAATGGCAGCCATGACTGACGCGCAGGTCACGACTCCCAATGAAGCAATGGCTAAAAGTTTTTTCATACGATCAGTATTAAATGATTAATGGAATTGGTTTGAAATGTTTTTTCTGCAAAAGTAGGTCAGGGAGCAACCTCATACAATAGAACATACCCCTATTCAATCTCTACAAGTCCATAAATCCACCTCTACACAAATCCTACATTGCTTATATAATTTGTTGAAAATAAATGTATTACATAAACTATGTTGCATAACATACTACGACACGCTGTCTATTAGGAATAAATTTACTAAGTTGCATGCAAAAGCCATTAGTCTTATGAATGCTTATAAAATCGTAGCGACAATTGTATTGATATTATTATGGGAATCTATCGGCGGAGCCACCACACATGGCAATGACGGGTATGTGCCTGTGCGCAACTTCGGCATCAGCGACTATTCGGGAGATGCCCAAAACTGGGGTTGCATCCAAGATGCCATAGGACGGCTCTATGCCGCCAATGGCTATGGAATGCTATGCTATGACGGTGCCGAGTGGCACCTGTATCATCTGCCCAACTATACATCCGTCAGGTCGTTGCTCTATGATGATGACGCTGACCGCATATATGCAGGAGGTAGCGGAGAGTTCGGCTTTTTCTCTTCCGACACCTCTGACGGAGTGCCAAGGTACACATCTCTGTCGGCATCGTTGTCAGAACTGCACCCCAGTCTTACCGAGATATGGCGAATCATCAAAGCCGATGGCAAGATATGGTTCCAGGGAGATTATCATTTCTTCAGTTACGGACACGGCATCTTGAAATCTTATCATACAAACAACCGCATATCACACTCCGCAGAGATTGGTGGATTGATATTCATCGCCTTAGACGATGGCAGCATATTGCGTGTAACCGGTAACCGCATAGAACGCCTCAAGGGTCTCGAACAGCTCTCAGGACTCAAAATCACAGCAATGCTTCCTTTTGACAACGGCAGCAAGATGCTAATCGGCACATCACTTAACGGGCTATATCTTTATGACGGCGTGGGAGCAGTACCGTTTGAATGTGACATCAACCGGTTTTTGAAATCCAACCAGCTGTTTTGTGCCTCAGCGTCAAATGACAATTATGTTTTCGGTACCGTCAATAAGGGCGCAGTAGTGAAAAACTTCAAGACCGGACAGATCGATTACATCAACAAAGAAAGCGGACTGCTCAACAATACCGTGCTTGCTGCAGACTTTGACTATGCCGGAAATATCTGGCTCTCACTTGACTATGGTCTTGGATATGCCGTATACAATACCGCAAAGCGAAACATCACCGGCATCTCAAGCCCTATAGGAGCCGGCTATGCAGCATTAATAATGGACAGTCAGATCTATCTCGGTACAAACCAGGGACTATTCAGAAGCCGCTATCCTATGGGAAGCGCTCCATCACCCGAAAAGTTTGAACAGCTGCTCCAGGGACAGGTCTGGACTATGACCCAGGACGGTGCCACCATTTTCGCATCGACCGATGCCGGTGCATATGTCAGCGAAAACAACGGGAAGTTCGTAAAGATACCCGGCATAGTCGGTACCACCAGGATAAGACCTCTGAAAGGCAGTGCTGACCGGGCACTTGCATCGACATATCATGGATTCCATCTATTAGGGAGAGACAACGGGCAATGGAAAGATTTAGGCAGAGTAGATGGATATGACGATATCTCAGGCGATTTCATTCAGGACCGTTACGGCGATGTGTGGCTTGCACATTGGCGCAAAGGCGTGTATCGCCTCCGCTACAATCAGACCACTTCGGAGTTTGACCATTGCCGATTATTCAACCGCGAATCCGGTCTTCGTGAAGACCAGAACACTTCTGTCGAGTTGCATGACGGCCATGCCGTAGTATCTACGAGTAACGGCTTCTACAGTTTCAACGCCATGAATGAGAAGATGCTTCCCAACTCACAACTCGCCTCTATATTCGGCAAAGAGCTCCGTGGCTCATTTCGGCAGCTCAATGATTCTGTAATGGCAGTCATTGACAGTCACGGAGTCAGCATCGCAATACGTGAACATAACGGCAACTACCGAACCGACACTGTCACATTCCGCAACATCGTAGACAAACTCATACCGAGATATACAGCACTCTGCTTCACTCCCGACAATAAATTGCTGTTATCGGGCTATGAAGGTTTTTGGAGCATAGACACCAACCATCCCGACGCTACCCGCCATAATCCTAAACCCTTTGTCAGTTCGGTCTATTCAGCTGGAGATTCTTTACTATACCGTGGTGCCGGATCACCTGATTCTCACCCTGCCACACTTACCGTGCCCTACTCCATGAATTCCTTGCGCTTCGTCTTTGGATGCAGCGAATTTGGCTCAGACAAAGAGGTAAAATACAGTTCATGGCTTGAAGGATATGACGATGAGCCATCGGCTTTCTCCACAGAAAACACACGTGAATACACCAAACTGCCCGATGGTGAATACCGGCTACACCTGAAGTCACATAACCAGTTTAACGGCAAGGTAAAAGAAACCGTCCTTACGCTTAAGGTGCTGCCCCCTTGGTACCGCACCACATTGGCAAAAGTGATATGGCTTGTCATGGCAGGACTGATGGCGTGGGGCATATATGTCATAGTGGCTCGACGCATCGCTATGTCAAGAGCCGCTATCGAACGCAAAAAAGAGGAAGAGTATGTAGCACTCCAGATGAAAGCGCACCACGACTCCATGGTAAAAGATATGGAAATCGCCACCCTGCGGTCTGAAAAGCTGGAACAGGACATCAGGCACAAAAGCCAGGAACTGAGCGACACCACCCGCAATCTCATCCAGAAAAATGAAATTCTGCAAGACATTTCCGCCAAACTCAAACACGTCCGTGAACTCTCATCCACCGACCTCGGGCGTCCAACAGCACAGCGCATTCTTTCGAAAATACAGCAAGTCATCGATGATAATCTCAGCCATGAAAACGACTGGGCAAGTTTTTCGGGTAATTTTGACATCGTATATGCAAATTTCACCAAACGGCTTGCCGAACTGCATCCCAACCTGAGCGTCTCTGACAAACGACTGTGTTGCTATATACGCATGGGATTGCAGAGCAAAGATATAGCACCCCTTATCAATATATCGTACAAATCTGTCGAGATGGCACGCTACAGGGTACGCAAGAAACTTGGATTAGCTGCCGGGGATTCACTGACGGCATACCTTGACAGCCTCTGAGTACCGTACATACCCATACGCAATATCATCATACACATATAACTATAGAATAATGAGACTGTTGATATTCCTAACCATAGCATTCACATGCCTTGCAACCTTTGCAAGCAAACCCACTCCAGTCAATCCACTCGTTGAACGTCTTGATTCAGTGCTCAAAATATCAGATGATTTCGCTCATGCCAAGCAAACCAGGATAGACCTGCTGTGCAAAAAGAAGTCATCCGGGATGAAAGACGAAGAACGGTTATGGCTTAACAAGATGCTTTATGACGAATATTACGTCTATAAAGCAGACTCAGCCATGAACTATGTCAATGACAATATCGACATCGCCCGGCGCATAGGGCGGAAAGACATCGAACAAGAATGGAGAATCAACAAGACCTTCCTCTACGCAGCCCAGGGACTGCTCTCAGAAGCAGAAAAGGAACTTGCCAGCATCGATGTCGCATCCATTGACAAAGACACCAGATTCTCATATTATGAGACGGCGATATATCTGTATTCACATCTGTCACAGTACATCGGCAATCCCAACGGCATGTCTGAACGCTATGACAGCATCTCCGACAGTCTGCGCCACGAGGCAGTCAAGTACATTTCACCTTCTAATCCGTCATATTACAGTTTCAGAGCATCAATGCTCACAGACCCTTCAGATCCAGAATGGGCACCAGTGAAACATAAACTGGCTGAGTCTCTGAAGCAATCCCCGCTTAACAACCGCATAAGTGCAATCAACGCATATACACTTGCCAAAATGTGCCTGAAAGAGGGTGATGAAGCCGGTCATACAGATAATCTCATCAAATCAGCCATAGCCGACATACGTATGTCCAACCGTGACATCGCTTCATTAGAAGAACTGTCAGACATATTCTATCGACAAGGCGATATCGACCACGGATATGGCTGCATCAGCTACTGCTTCAAAGCCGCCCTCCAATATCCCAACCGAGTCAGGGTGGTCAACATATCGTCTGTCATAGACAGATTCCAACAGGCAGCCGAACAGCGCAATGCCGACCAAGAACACAAACTTAGTCGCTCCCTCCTGGCAGTCAGCATTCTCTCTATCGTGCTTGTGCTTACACTCATAGCCACTTTCATACAGTTTTTCAAGCTTAAACACTCACACCGCAGCCTCGTGGACAGCGAAACCCGTCTCAACGAACACATGAAAGAGTTACACGAGACACACAAACGCCTCAACGATGTCAACCAAGAACTCACTGAGGCAAACGAAAAACTCCGGCGCAGCAATGACAAGTTAGTAAAATCAAATTCCATAAAAGAAGAATATGTAGGCTACGTATTCTCTATCTGCTCAAACTACCTGACCAAGATAGAAGAATTCCGCAAAAACATCGCGCGTAAACTGAAAGTCGGGAAAATCGAAGATGTCAAGAATCTCATTTCAAGCTCCCAGATAGAGCAAGACGAACTAAATGATTTCTATCACAGTTTCGACACAATATTCCTGCATATCTACCCCAACTTTGTCGAAGACTTCAACAAGCTGCTCAGACCCGAAGAACAAATCGTATTGAAAAAAGACGAATTGCTCAACACCGAGTTACGCATATACGCACTTATACGCCTCGGCATCAACAACAGCGTCAAGATCTCTGACTTCCTGCACATCTCGCCCCAGACCGTCTACAACAACCGGCTGCGTACACGTAATAAAGCCATTGTGTCAAAAGACGAGTTCACAGCTCGTGTCAGATGGTTAGGGAAAGAGTGATTTTCCAACTATCTCGCCACACTCAGGTATTTATCATAACTTACTCTTAAAATTCATATTTCTCTTAAAATAAGCATGTTACAAATAATATAACTTACCATTCTGATTACCTCATGTAAATCCGGGGAAACACATATATTAATTTTGCAACCGAGAGATTGCCCTAATCTAATAACATATCACATATTAAACCATTCACTCAGCATGGGACACATTAATGCGTATCAACATTGGAAAAAATGGTGGCGCTCAAAGACTGCCGACATGGCAACTGCCATGAAGCAGACCGGTCTATCAGCAATTATGATAGTCATGTCAGCTTTAGGCGCATCAGCATCCGCCCCCTACCCACAGATTACCGTGGTCAACGATGACGAAGGATCAGTGATGCTCGTTGACGGTAAACCGTTCATGATCAACGGTATGAACTGGGACTATTTCCCCATCGGCACCAACTACTCTTATTCTTTGTGGTCACAGCCCGAAGATGTGATCAAGGCAGCCCTTGATAAGGATATGTCTCTGCTCAAAGACATGGGAGTCAACGCTATCCGACAGCACGTAGGTGTGCCTGCCCGCTGGGTGAGGTACATATATGAAAAATACGGCATATGGACGATGATATACAGCTCGTTTGGCCGCTACGGCGTGACCATTGACGGAGTGTGGAACGGCAATACCGACTATGAGAACCCCAAGACTGCCAAAGTGCTGCTAAAGGAAGCCGCGGACATGGTCAAGGAGTATAACAACACTCCTGGCATACTCATGTATATGCTCGGCAACGAAAACAACTATGGTTTATTCTGGAAAGGCGCAGAGGCTGAGAATCTCCCTGTCGAGGATCGCAGCTCGACCAAACAAGCCAAGGCACTCTACAAAATAATGAACGAAGCAGCCGTAGAGATGAAAAAATTAGGAGCTACAGCGCCTATAGCCATATGCAACGGCGACCTATTGTTTCTTGACATCATATCCAAAGAGTGCTCTGACATAGACATCTTAGGTGTCAATGTATACCGGGGTCCGTCGTTTGGCGACCTGTTTGATCGTGTAAAGGCAGAGTATGGCAAACCTGTTTTTTTCTCGGAGTTTGGCTCGGATGCCTATAATGCACGCACAGATAAGGAGGCTCAGCAAGAACAGGCAGACGTGCTCGTGAGCAACTGGAACGAGATATACTCCAACGCCAAGGGTCTCGGTAAAGCCGGCAACTCCATCGGCGGTTTCACGTTCCAGTTTGCCGACGGCTGGTGGAAACACGGTCAAGATATCAACTTAGATGTACATGACACCACCGCGTCATGGAGCAACGGTGCCTACGCATTCGACTTCGTTCCAGGAGAAAACAACATGAACGAGGAGTGGTTTGGTATATGCGCCAAAGGGCTGCCCGACGAACGCGGCATATACGAACTTTATCCGCGTGCAGCCTACTACGCACTCAAAGATGTACACAAAATCAATCCTTATGCCAAGGGGCTGACACTTTCCACCATCACTGGCGATATGAACAATGTTGATGTCACATCGTCAATGTTGCGTGCTCGTGGAGACAAGGCAGCTCTCGAAAGCGAGAAAACCAAACTCTTCTCCATCAGCGAACTCCGTGGAGATTTCTCAACATTCTTTACCGGAGGCAAGAACACCACAACACCGTCAAAACGCCCCGACCGCCCTACGCAATTTCCCAGCTTCAAAGGATTCGACCATATGGAGTCATTTTACATAGGTGTCAAGGCTACGCCGTCGCCCAAGGCGCAGGCTGAAGTAACGGTCAATGTGCTCGGCAATGTAGCGGAAAATCCTATCGACGAGATATTTTATGAAAACCGCGGACGCTCTCGCTACATAGTCGGCGACAACGGCGAGGTCGTAGACCTCGGACCACTGGAACGCATCAAAATCTACAGCGCATCGGTCTACTGGGATGCAAACCTCTTCACCATGAACACATTCTACCGCAAACCTCACTTCCACTGGGGATATGAAGGTGATTTCTTCGGTTTCTATCCCGAAGCAAGCTATGGCGAGTGGATGGATATCTACGGCGGAGAGGCACCGTTCGGAAGCGAATTTGAGGGCAAGAAATTCCTCAAAGGACTCAAGGTGGCATTCGGTCCCGAATTGTGGTGGGGAGCCAATCCCGCACTCCTTGTCAAGTACCGCCGTCCCATCGGCAAATACACACTTACCGGAGTGTTCCATTGGGACATCGCGCAGCGCACCGGCACAGTCACATCTTATGTGATTCCACAACCTAAAAACACACGCATATCGCTCGCCGTGGAGCGCAAGTTCGGAAAATTCGATGTCACTGTAGGCGGACTATGGTCTGGTACCAACCAGGTAGGACGCACCTTCCAGGCTACGACCGACGACTCTCCTGATGCCATAGCATATACCAACAAGGGGAAGACCTCAGATACCTTCGGAGGGAAAGGCAAAGTGGTCTATACGGGCGGCAAAATCAATGCCTATGTGGCTGGCGCATACATGGGACTGGTGGCAGCAGGCGGAGGAGAATATGCCCGCAATCTGACAGGCTGGACTCTCAAAGATACCGGCATGGGCAACCAGACCAATGTTATGGGCGGTTTCACCTTCCAGGCACACAATTTCCAGATAGCTCCCAACTTCCTGTGGCAGAAACCCCTGGTAGGCCCGATGCCTTCTGGAATTGAAGCCCCCGGACGTCTCCGCAATATCCTCGAAGATCCCTTTGCTGTGCGTGACAACCGCGAACAGACCGCAGCCGAACTGCTTCTCACATATGATCCCACACCCGGCACATGGATATACGACTGGGACAACGATATGAAGGAAGATGCCTCTCTCGCCATGTCAATGGGTTTTGTCTACCGCCACTATCCCACCACCATGGATGCCGCAATAGGCATTTTGGCAGACGGCCGCAGCACATTCGTGTTCCCCACCTCGGTTCCCGCACATGATCTCTGGGACGCAAACTTCAAGCTCACATCGCGTCTCACCCCCAACTTCGGATTCATAGTCAAAGGATATATGGGCACAGGACAGGCCAACGGCAACGATGACCGCCTCATCAAGCGCGGAGGATTGGACGCAGACCTCATCTACAAGAACATACGCCTCAAAGCCGGTGTGAAATTCCATGACTGGGGACCTTATGACTACCACCGTGACTTCAACCTGACTTTTCCTTTCCAGGGCGTAATAGACCTCTCGACACATCTCGGCAAACCGAAATGGCTCGGAAATCCGCGCATGTGCGTAGGCATACGCGGCACTTACCGCACTCTCGACAAGTATTCACCTCGCTATATCGCAGGATATGTCTCTGACGGCACAGGCAATTTCATCCCGAGCGTCGACATCCCCGGCGCACCCAGAGGTAACGAATGGGAAGTGCGCACATATATAAGATTCAACATATTCTAACCGGACAACACACATGAAAACCTCAGTATATTCGACAACAGCCGCATTTCTGGCACTGTCTCTTATGCCTGTCATATCTTCATGCGAGCGCGACATTGATACCGATATCCCGGCAACTTCCCCACAGATTGCCGACGTATTCGTAGACGGTTTCTCCTCCGGCATTGAATTTCAGGCATGGGGCAACGTCACTAATCTAAGCACTGACACCCAGACCAAGTATGACGGCACCACATCTCTGCGCATAGCCGTGCCAGAGCCGGGAGATTTCTTGGGCAGCTGGGCAGGCGGTACATTCTACACCTCTTCCGGGCGTGACCTTACGCAATTTAACTGCCTTACTTTCTATGCCAAAGCCTCGGTAGGTGCCTCAATAGAGGTGGGTATCGGTAACTACGGCGACGACCCCCAGTATGCAGTTGCGATGAAAGGTGTCAAGCTTGACTCTAACTGGCGCAAATATATCATACCGATACCCAATTCGGCAAAACTGACATGTGAAAAAGGCCTATTCTATTATGCTGCCGGGGCAGTCAACGGTGCCGGTTACACGATATGGATCGATGAAGTGAAATTCGAGTCGATCGGCACTCTGGCTCATACACGCATCAAGGACATGACGATGGCAGGATTTCCGTCGGGCGACTTCAAAATCAGCGAACTGGAATGTTATGTCAATCTTCCCAACGGCACCTTCCAGACTCTGACGGCATCATCCAAATATTTCGATTTCACCTCCTCTAATCCAGAAGTGGCTACAGTAGAGGGCAACACAGTCACATTCCACGGCGGCAAAGGCGAGGCAGTACTCACCCCAAAACAGGCTGAGGGATCTATCACAATCACCGATGTCTATGATTATGCACCCACCCCTACTCTGCCTTCGTCTGATGTAATCTCGGTGTTCAGCGATGTGTATCCCTCTGTCGGCAACGCCATATTCAACAATTACTGGGGCTACCAGACCACCACCGATGACATGATAGATGCCGGAGGCGACCACATGATCCACTACGGCAGCTTCAACTTCGTGGGCATTGTGTTCCAGCAAGACATCGACTGCTCTAACATGAACTACATGCACATGGACGTACTGCTTATGAGCAAGACCCTGACAAGCAAAATCTTCACTGTCACCCCGCATGCCAAGAACGGCAGTGAGAGCTACGAAGGTCGCGCCACGCTCAAGACAGGCGAATGGGTTTCAATCGATGTGCCGCTTGACCCTGCAGTCAATCCGATCCACGAGCTCGTGCTCTCCCGTGGCGATGGGTGCATCTATGATGACATACTCGTGGACAACATCTATTTCTACAAAAATTGACAGACATGAAGACATACAAGTATTTTTTCATCGCGCTGCTCACTGCCACTGCTCCGATAGCGTTGACAAGCTGCGATGACGACAATGATGACGCCAACGATCCGTGGGTGCTGGTATGGTCCGATGAATTTAACGACCCCACAGCCGACAATCGCCCTGATCCATCAAAATGGACATATGAAATAGGAGCTTCAGGCTACGGTAACGAGGAGAAGCAAAACTATACCGACCGTGTCGAAAACGCCTGCTATGCCATAGAAGACAATGAGGGCTGCCTGAAAATCACAGCCTTGGCTGACAATTATCAAGGAGTAAGATATTCGTCGGCACGCCTTAAGACCCAAGGACGTTTTGCTACGACCTATGGCCGTTTTGAGGCACGCATGAAACTCCCCTACGGTCCAGGTATGTGGCCGGCATTCTGGCTCCTCGGAGCCAACTACGCCACCGACACTTGGCCCAAGTGCGGCGAGATAGACATTATGGAAAACAAGGGTTACCAACCCAATATTGTGTCAAGTGCCGTACATTGCCCCGGACATTCTGGAGGCAATCCGTTTACCAGCACCTTCGGCTATCAGGATCAGCGTTTCGACACATCATTCCACGTCTTCGCGGTGGAATGGGATGAATCCCAAATAGAGTTTTCTGTCGACGGACATATCTACCATACAGTGACTTCCGGCGAGATGTCACAAGGGCAATGGGTGTTTGACCATCCTTTCTTCATCATAATCAATCTCGCCGTCGGTGGTGTGTTCGGCGGAGATCCGACTGCCGACACCGTATTCCCCCAAAGTCTCTACGTAGACTATGTGCGTGTGTACCAGCGGCAATCACAGATTACCTCAAACAATGCCGTCGTGGGCAGCACAGTCTCAGGCTGGAATAACGGCGGAGGAACAAATGCAGATATGGACTGACACATCACTTCCAAATCCTTAAACGAAACCGACAATGGATTTACATAAATTTCAAAGATACAGCATGGGCATCGCCACAGCCATGAGCATAGGTTTAGCGGCATGTACCAGTGACGATGATGCTCTCCTGTCATCATCGGGCGGCAATGACCTCGTGATTACCGCGCAGCTTGAAAAAAGCTCTTCCCGTGCATGGGTACAGGGCGATAAGGTGACCATCAACGCATCGGGCAATACATACACCTACACGCTGGGGGCAGACGGAACATTATCTCCCGAAGGCAGTCCGATTGTATGGGGAGGCTCCGCATTCACTATCAAAGCGTGGACACCATCAGGAGTAACCAACGTAAACCTGACGGATCAGTCCAGTGCTGACAAGCTCTCGGCTTGTGACCTTATATCTGCTGGCACTACAGCGACCTCTCGATATGTGTTCCTGATTTTCCAGCACCAGATGACCCGCATGCAGTGGATACTGCGCTCCGTGGACTCATCATACACTCCCGAACAGGTTGCAGATGCTCAGATATCATTCATCGGTTACGGCAGTGTCAACTTCAATGATGGCGTAGTCACCCCTTCGGGCAACTCTGACAAGCCTATTTCAGGCTATGAGACCATTGAAGAGGGTCTGCGTCAAGGCGAAGCCATGATGTCGCCGGCTGATATGTGGGGCAAGCCGCTGGTAAAGGTAGTGATCGGCGGTGACGAGTATGTCTATGCACCTGACCGGACCAACGCATCCGATGCAGCCTCTGCGGCAGGTGACCTTGTCGCCGCCAACTGGCAGAAATATTATCTCTCCATCACACGCAAGACTTTGAGCGTGGAAATGGTATCATCAGATGTCGAGTGGGGCAGTAACTATGAATTTAACGATGGAGATATCACAGATGCGAAACTGATCGCTGAAATCGCCTCTGACGTCACAGACAAGCCAGGCTATACCGTACATGGCATTGACGGACGGTATATATCCGACCGCTCCACGGGTTTCTCTATCAGCTATACCGAGGATGCCCTGGGTGGCTTGACCTGGACAGGCTCATGCAGTGTCACACGTGCCGAGACAACAGTGCCGGGCAGCACCACCGCCACAGTGCAGACCTATACATTCACCGACATCAAGAGCGATGTAACGGTATCATATCTGTCAGGCGTAGACGAAGGCGATTACCTCTATGACAATGGCGCGTGGGGCAAGGACGAGTCACGCGACGGATGCAAGACCATAGGCAGAGTGTTTCATGCAGGCCGCGACAGCCGCGATGATTCCTCATACAGCCTGCCAAAAATCCGCGGCTATGTGGTGCCTCTGACATTCGGCAATACTGCCGAGATGCAATGGTTCAGCAACCAAGCCGATACCCGCTACATACAGGCTCTGGCGGACATCCCTATAAGCGAAGATGCTGCTGTGCGCGAGAGTTATTACGGAGGTTACAACCTGACTGGGCTTCTCAACACGGCGTTAGCCCCGTACAGCACCGACTGGGCAGAGCAGGTGCCTTTCTGGTATGCCTACAAGCATATCGACATGGCAGCTCCGGCTCTCTCTTCGGGTTGGTATATTCCTACCTATGCCCAGCTGAAGGATGTCTGTGCATCGCAGATGTATGACAAGTTCTCGGGCGTATATTGGTCGTCACAGGTCTACCCGGGTACTGGAAATGCCGCAGTGGGTGGCGTAGAGCCCGGCGACAAGACTACACTGTGGGCAATCCGTTGCGGAGCCGATCAGGCTGTAGGTTACGGTTGGGCTATAGACCGTGCAAAACTTCTCCCCATATTAACTTTCTAAAGACATGGTCATGAATTTCAATAAGACATATTGCATCTTAGCCATCGCTTCACTGATGGCATCGTGCGACAATGCAGACATCTTCGAAGAACCTATCTCCGACAATAATGACACTGCCATAAGCATCACAAGCGTGTCACAGACCAGCTTCACAGAGGTGACAGACTCCAGAGCCATATACACTGAGTCATATGCCACAACCTTTGAAGAAGGTGATCGTCTCGGCATCATACTTGTGGGCGGCAATGGCAACCAGATAGCCAACGTGCCGTTTTCCTACACTGCCGATGGCAGATGGAACAACGATGACAACCAGCTATACCTGTCAACCACATCAAAGATTGTGGCATACTTCCCCTACTCCGCTTCACTCCCGACAGATATAACTGATGCCGGGTCGCTGAAAAGACATACGGAGATAGCCGATGACCAGAGCAGTCGTGAAGCGTTTACCAGCTCAGACCTGCTTGTGTGTGAAATAACCAATCCAGGTGCCGACATAAGCATTGCGTTTTCCCATGCGTTTTCCATGCTGCGATTCTCTTCTACTGCATCTGTGAGTGCCGGTGACAAGGAATTTGAGTACAGCGTGGCTCTTGAAGGTCTCAACATCACCATCAATGACCAAAGTTACTCTCCCTGCTACATAAATGGCGGCTATGTGATGATTGTGCGCGATGATACTTCGCTCCAGCCCGAACTGTTCAAATACACCTACCGTCGTTTCGGCGAAGACAGAGCTACCAAGACCCTCGCTGCCGCCGTCAGCACATCTGCAGGCACAGCATACAGTTTCCCATGCCCGCCAGCGGGAAGCAGTCCGCTTGGTCTGTCTGCCGGCGATTATTACTGCGTCACCGAAGATGACGGCATGGTGGTGATTATCCCAGCAGAAGCCTCAGCCATGCCAGCCGGACTGGTATGCCAGGGCATAGTGTTCCATGTGATGGATGGCACAGAGTTCGCTTCATTTGCGGCTGACAACGCGCTCGATGCATCCGGCTATCCGGGGATTGAAGGTAAGCACGGTATGATCGTGTCGCTCAAACAGGGTGGCTTGTTACTGAGTGGCTACAATCCAGGCGATATAGCCGACAGCGATTTCTTGCAGAGCGTATTTGCTGACTTTGACGAAAGCGGCAACACGGATGTGTCATTGGGCTACAGATTCACATCGATGCTTGCCACCACCTATGCCGGGGGCAATGGCGGGGTCACATTTACGGCTCTTGACGGACTGGATGTTCCTTTGACCTATTGCACCAACTGGTACATACCTTCATTCAACGAACTCAAATACCTGATCAGAGGTGACAAGTCTCCTAACGTGGCATCGCTCGACGGACAGGATATGCTCAACAAGCAGCTGACAACCGTTTCCGGCATACTCCTCGAAGGCAACCAACCGTCCGTATCGTTCAAGAAACCTGATGGATTCTGCATAATGCAGGCAGGAGAGGAAATGGGATGGCATGGAGTGCCCGACGGTGAGAAATGCCGTCCGATATGCGCTTTCTAACCTTATCGTTAAACCAACCGACCAAAATACCGTAAGACAACATGACATTACATAAATTTTTGCTGGGCGCGGTAGCCGCCATATCGGTGACCGCAGTCCAGACAGCCACCGCTGTACCTACTGACCACTATATAGAAGCTAAAGTAGACTCCCTGTTAGCCAAAATGACACTCGCCGAGAAACTCGGTCAGATGAACCAGCTCAGCCCGTGGGACTATAACGACCTTGCAGGCCGCGTAGCTTCAGGACAGGTGGGATCGATACTCAATTTCAATGACCCTGAAAAAGTCAACAAAATCCAGAGAGTAGCCGTCGAGGAGTCACGCCTCGGCATCCCTCTGATAGTGTCACGCGATGTAATCCACGGATACAAGACCATATTCCCAATACCATTGGGGCAGGCAGCCACATTTGACCCCGAGATAGTGGAGAGAGGAGCCAGAATAGCAGCCATCGAATCATCATCGGATGGCATACGATGGACTTTCGCTCCCATGATCGACATATCACGCGACCCACGATGGGGACGCATAGCCGAAAGCTGCGGCGAAGACCCCTACCTGACAGAAGTAATGGGCGTGGCGATGATCAAAGGATTCCAAGGCGACTCTCTGAGCGACCCTACATCCATGGCTGCATGTGCCAAGCACTTCGTAGGTTACGGGGCTTCGGAAGGCGGACGTGACTACAATTCCACTTTCATACCTGAAAGGCAGTTGCGCAACGTGTATCTTCCCCCCTTCAAATCAGCCGTCGATGCGGGATGCGCCACATTTATGACCTCGTTTAATGACAACGACGGTGTACCCTCTACTGCCAACAAGCATGTGCTGACCGACATCCTCCGTGATGAGTGGAAGTTTGACGGCATGGTAGTAACCGACTGGGGGGTCAGCCACTGAGATGATAGCCCACGGATTTGCCAAAGATGCCAAGGATGCCGCCGAGAAATCGGTCAATGCTGGAGTGGACATGGACATGGTCAGCGAGTCATTTATCTGGAATCTTGAAAAATCGCTTGACGAAGGCAAAGTGAGCATGGAAAGCATTGACAATGCCGTGCGCAATATCTTGCGTCTGAAATACCGCATGGGGCTCTTTGACAATCCTTATGTTTCTACTCCGCAGAGCGTGAAATACGCCCCTGACCATCTGGCAGCAGCCCGCAAAGCTGTGGAAGAATCTGCCATACTCCTTGAAAACAAGGCCCATACACTGCCATTGACCGACAAGGTGCGCAAAGTGCTTGTGGTCGGACCTCTTGCCGATGCCCAGTACGAGCAGATGGGCACATGGGTATTCGATGGCGAGCGTGAACACACCCAGACTCCCCTCCAGTCCATCCGTCAGATGTATGGCGACCGCGTAAAGGTGGTATTTGAACCCGCATTGTCATATAGCCGTGACAAAGACCTCTCCGGCATCGCTAAAGCTGTCAAAGAAGCGAAATCAGCCGATGTGGTGATAGCATTTGTAGGAGAGGAAGCCATCTTGTCAGGCGAGGCTCATTCGCTCGCCGATGTCAAGCTGCAAGGTGCGCAGACCGAGCTTATCAAGCAGCTCGGCGATACAGGCACACCACTGGTGACAATAATCATGGCTGGTCGTCCGTTGGTGATTGCCGAAGAAGTAAAAGCATCTGACGCAGTGCTCTATGTGTTCCATCCCGGCACTATGGGAGGTCCCGCCATTGCCGACATACTTTTCGGCAAGGTAAATCCGAGCGGCAAAACTCCTGTCACTTTCCCCCGCATGGCAGGACAAGTCCCGGTTTACTATGCTCATAACAACACCGGCCGTCCAGCTAACCCGACAGAGATGCTCATTGATGAGATTCCTGTTGAAGCTGGGCAGACTTCAGTCGGCTGCCGTTCATTCTATCTTGATGCAGGCACTTCTCCCCTCTACCCCTTCGGCTACGGTTTGTCATATTCTGATTTCAAATATGCCAATCTGAATATTTCAGCCACCGAACTTCCGTCTGACGGGATTCTCACAGTCTCTGTAGATGTCACCAACAACGGCAAGACTGATGGTGAAGAAGTAGTGCAGTTATACGTTCAAGACAAAGTCGGCTCTATCACTCGCCCTGTCAAGGAACTTAAAGGCTTCAGCCGTACTCCATTGAAGGCTGGTGAAACTGCCACTGTCACCTTTAATCTGCCAATCTCCGATTTGGCATTCTACGGTTACGATATGACCTATGGCGTGGAACCAGGCGATTTCAAACTATGGGTAGGTCCCAACAGTGCCGAAGGCCTCACTGCCGAATTCACCGTAACCAAATAAAAAGAAACAGGATTAAGAAAATAGGATTTAGGATTAAAGAAAGATTGAGTTGTAAGCAGGTCGGCTCTGAAAGTCCGAGAGGGCACTTTCAGAGCTGACCTGTTTAAATTACTACATGTAGTGTGCAACTTTTCCAAGACCCGGCGCATCTAACTACAAAAACACAGATGCAACATATGAAAATTATTCCATTCGTTCTGACCCTTTTCGCGCTATCACCCATCCATATATCAGCACAAAGCGACAGCATCCCTACCGACAGTGTCGGCAGCCACCAGCTCTCAGAGGTTGTGGTAAAGGCTTCGCCGGTCATACGCAAGGCTGACCGCGACCTGTTCATCCCGTCTGACGATGCACGGGAGCACTCCAACAACGGACTGATACTGCTCCAGAATATGCAGATACCTACCGTGGTGGTCAACCCTGTGATGGAATCGGTCACCAATCCATCTGGTGCGGTACAGCTACGCATCAACGGACGCGAAGCTACCATCAACGAGGTAAAGACGCTGCTGCCCGAGAACATCGTCAGGGTCGAGTATCACGAAAACCCAGGGCTGCGATATAATGATGCCAATGCTGTGCTTGACTTCATAGTACGCAACCCGACGGTCGGCGGTTCGCTCATGACAGATGTGATGTACTGGATGCAAGCCAAGCCGTCAGGCAATCTGTTTGCGAGCCTCAAGCTCAACCGCGGCAAGGGGCAGTTCGGCATCTCAGTTCAGGACCAGTTGCGCAAACGGTTAGCGATGTATCGCGAATATGACGAGAAGGTGACATTTCCTGATGGCTCTACCCTGCTCCGTCAGGAAAGCCCTGTAGGAGGGATGTACAACAACAACCAGCTTTGGGCTACGGTGGATTACAGTTACGTTGACCCTGACAAGACCACGTTTTATGCCGCATTGAATCTCGCCCATCAGACTCCCAACTCGTTTGGTTACGACGGACTTCTCACATCTACATTCAAGCCTACCAATGACAACCCAATAGAGACCGATCCCCTATATCTGTCGGTGGAAAACTGGCATCCGTTTACAGTACCGTCACTCAACCTGTATCTTGACAAGAAAATAGGCGAACGACAGTCATTCGTGGTAGACTTCGTGGCTCGTTACACTAAGAGCCGCTCCGAATCGGCATATGACGAGTACATCACATCTGACGGCACTCCTGTCACAGACATCGGCACACAGATTCATGACAACAATTGGAGCTTCGGATTGGAGACCGACTACATCCGCCAGTGGCGCAAGTCGCGACTGACAGCCGGGCTCACATGGAACGGCTATTTCAACCGCTCTACATACGTGACATCGGACAACGCAGTATATCACCAGCGTCAAAACAAACTGTATGGATTCGCAGAATATATGCAGATGCTCGGTCCGGTGACTGCCACCGTAGGCATCGGGGCTGAATATAACGAGCAACGTATGCGTGAAACAGACCGCTCGATGCACTCATGGCATGCCAAACCACAACTGACAGTGACATGGCGCAAAGACTGGTCGACTCTGCGCCTTACAGCCCGCACCTATACCCGCACCCCTTCGCTGAGCGAAACCAATCCGGCCATGCAGCAGATTGACCGCTTCCAGTATCAGACAGGCAACCCCGACCTCCGCAGCTACAGCATATGGAACACCTCTATCAACTGGGCACAGAGCTTCAAGCGCGTAAACTCGTCACTGCAATTGGGCTACTGGAGCACATCTGACAACTCCATCGCTCCGACCTACTACTGGAACGATGCCGACCACCTCATCAAGACCTTTACAAACGGCCACAGCAACAGCATGTGGTGGTGGCAAATCTCTGCATCCATTGACATCATACCCGACTGGCTGTCGGTTGACGGCTATCTGCGCATGACGCGCAACTATTCAAGTGGTCCCGGCTACAGCCATCACAACACCTCATGGAGCGGCAACGTCGATGCCATCGCCTCGCACTGGGGCTTCCAGCTCATATTCTCATACATGCGCGCCAACACCGACCTGACAGGCGAAATACTCAGCCGTCAGGAGTCGTTCAACTCCATCATGCTCAACTACACCTGGCGCAACTGGCAATTCGGCGTCGGCTTGATGATGCCCTTTGGCAGATATAACCAGGAAAACACCCAGCTCAACCGCTACTACTCCTACCGCCAGATCATGCGTTCCGACTTCATCGAACGCATGGGCGTAATCAAAATCACCTATAACCTCCAGTGGGGCAAACAAAAGCAAGGAGCCAAGAAACTCATCGACGCCGGAGCCGAGTCCATGACCTCCTCAGCCGCCGGCCGCTAACCCCATCCTACAACCCGACCCTCAACCATGATAAAGAATGCCTCCATAGGAGGTACACATGTCAGGCAGTGGTCATACAAACCATAGGTTTGGCTGACCACTGCATCCCTATGCTCCCCGGCATCGCCTCTGTAAGAGGCGCACCATATAGCAGCGCATGGCTGGTGGAGGTGCGCCACCGACAGCGGCGAACATATCTCAGACACCAAACCGCCCACAGTGGTCAGCCAAACCTATGGTTTGTATGACCACTGCCTAATATGTCAGCCTCCTACGGAGACTCCATAGACCACTCCCTCTCCATAAGACAATACAAACATCAGTTAACCTATAGCCGCAATGCTGCTGTTCACTTAACGATATACCTTCTTGTAGGGACATGCCGTGGCATGTCCGCCCATCAGGCGTTGCATTTTCGAGTGCTGCTGGAAGCGGACATGCCATGGCATGTCCCTGCAAGGTGATGAACCTGCAGTTGCAACACCCTATGTTTCCGTCTAAAAATTTGGGCGAAATGCGCAATCAAATTATTTTGATGCGACAGCCCCCTCCAATGACATTTTTTAGTATATTTGCCATCGGATTCACCATCGCGCCATAGAGTTGGCACTGAGAATCCGACTTTTAACTAAAAGGTGTTATTGAAATTTTATCTTCGTAATTCAAACTTGGTCGTTAGAATTCTGCATGAAGATAAGATTGGCAATAGCACCTGCATCGGTTGCTTATACCCTGCCGTGACCGGCAGCTTATATAGCAAATTTGGTGTGGGGCTATTGTTTTATCCATGCAGAAAGGTAGACCAAGACCTGAATTACGGATAAAACAAGATACAATCCTCACACCTTTTTCATGTCCAATCGCAAACGTTTCGACGGAGGATGAGAAACACAAGACAACACTTATGACCATTGAAGACTATCTCAGCTGATAAACGCATCGGCACAATGTGTAAAACTCCACTTCAAACTAAAAGACATGACAAAATCCATACTCCGTTTATTATTACTTACAGTAATAACCATCTCAAATTTTCACGCTTCGTTTCCACTTCTGGCATATGATTTCACCAGCGGAAACCTATATTACAATATTCTCTCTGAAGAGGATAAAACAGTAGAAGTGACATATAAGACTATTGATCATTATGATTACATTTCAGGGAATTTGATTATTCCATCAACAGTCACTAACGATTCAAAAACATACCTTACGGTAGCAATAGGTGATGAAGCTTTTGAGGGCTGCAAAGAATTATATTCAGTAACGATTCCCAATTCAGTCACTTCAATCGGTGAATACGCATTTTTTTGCTGTGCGGGACTGACAACTGTTGGTATACCTAACTCCGTGACAACCATTAAGGGAAATGCCTTTGCATACTGCGAGAAACTCACATCAGTTGATTTGCCAAACTCAGTGTCTTTTATAGGGAAGCGTGCTTTCAGATACAGTGGTTTAACCTCAGTCATCATCCCTAATTCTCTATCAAAAATAGACGAATACGTATTTTATAACTGTTACGACTTGGTTTCTGTCACCTTTCCAACCTCGGAGATCCTAATCTGGTCAGGAGCATTTTATGCTAACTGGAAGCTAACAACCATATACTGTATGTCAAGTACACCACCACAATGTGCCAATCACGCTTTTGTAGGTAATATATTACAAAAAGTGACGCTATATGTACCCAAAGGGACTAAGCCAAAATATCAATCTGTGGATCCTTGGAGAGATTGTTTGAAGATAGAGGAGATGGATTTCGGTGGCAGCGGGGATATGGCTGACGATGATTCCATGCTTCAAATATCAGTTGTCGACGGTGTTCTTACCATAGGCGGCATCGGTGGCAATGAGGCTGTTGCTATCTATGACATGCAGGGGCGCATGATGTACCGTGGCACTGAGCGTGTGATTTCCGACCTTGCGCCGGGTATCTACGTGGCTAAAATAAGCAACAAGACTGCCAAATTCACCATCTGACATAGATAATCAGCTCTCATACGGAAACAGCACCGTTGCGTCATCGCACCGATGCTGTTTCTTCGTTTTGAGGCGTCGCCGTCAGAAGGGAGTTGCAGAACTTCCAAAATCACGCTAAAACTTGTAGGGACATGCCATGGCATGTCTAACCTGGTAACACATTGCGGTTTTAACCCTCCAAAATGGGCTGACATGCCATGGCATGTCCCTACAAGTTGATGAACCAACAGTTCTGCAACAGCCTCGGGAGCAGTAGCCACAAGCAAGCGAGCCGTCAGGTTCGTGCAGCTTGTGGGAAAGGGATGCCTCCATAAGAGGCACACATGTTAGGCAGTGGTCATACAAACCATAGGTTTGTATGACCACTGCCTAATATGTCAGTCTCCTATGGAGACTCCATAGATCACTCCCTCTCCATAAGACAATACAAACATCAGTTAACCTATAGCCGCAATGCTGCTGTTCACTTAACGATATACCTTCTTGTAGGGACATGCCGTGGCATGTCCGCCCATCAGGCGTTGCATTTTCTATTACTGCTGGAAGCGGACATGCCGCGGCATGTCCCTACAATTTATCACAGGGTGGCGGAGGTTGGGGTGCCTGGGGTCTTGACGCGCCAGAGGGGGCGTGGGGAGAGGGGGGCGTGGAGTTTGCGCATGGCGAGGAAGTAGAGGGCTACGGCTATGATGCCGAGGGTTATGCCGAGGGTAGGATCGGTGTGGTCGAGGAAGGCTATGACGAGGAGGGCGAGGATTATGAGGGGGATGATTACGCCGTAGATGAGCATGGGCTTTCGAGTTACGCCTGACTGCTCGAGGTATATTTCCTGACCTATATTATAAGGTGTGGTGTCGGCGACTTTCACAGTGAAGCGCGACACGGTGGCTGACGGCTTGCTGCTGCAGCATGACTGCGCAAGGTTGCAGTTGCCGCAGCCTGAGGCGGCTGTGAGGGTCTTGACTTTCAGGATGCCTTTTGAGATGCCTGTGATGGTGGCTTTGCAAATCATATGATTAATCCAATCATGTAGGGACGCGGCGTGCCGCGTCATCAAACGATATGATACCATCGACTCTTACGATGACGCGGCACGCCGCGTCCCTACGTTTATGCGGTGTTTACTTTAAAGTGTTAGCAGACAGAAAGATACATCGGAGACGTATCCGCTGTGCGTAGCCCCATGCACGGAGCGTCAGCGAACGTACATGGGACATGAGGTCAGCCCCGCTGAATCAACCTCGGAGAGGTTGTGGCACGCTTTCATACCTATACCTATGCTGATTGCATTAGCTGGTGGGTCACAACCTCTCCGAGGTTGATTTAGTCCTTTATTCGCGAGCCCCATGTACGTTCGCTTTCGCTCCGTGCATGGGGTTACGCACGACTGGCACGTCTCCGACGTGCCTTCCCACATCACGTCAATGCTATCATTCCGCTTGATGACGCGGCACGCCGCGTCCCTACACTTTAAACAATATAGGGTCGCGAGTGTCGCGACCCTATACCGTTTATTTATTCACCTTTATATTAGAATTCGGCATTGCCGGGGGTGCGTGGGAAGGGGATTACGTCGCGGATGTTGGTCATGCCGGTGACGAAGAGCACCAGTCGCTCGAATCCGAGTCCGAAGCCCGAGTGGGGTACTGAGCCGAAACGGCGTGTGTCAAGATACCACCACATGTCCTTCATGGGTATGTTGAGTTCCTCGATGCGCTGGGTGAGCAGTTCGTAGTTCTCCTCACGCTCAGAGCCGCCGATGATCTCGCCGATTTTCGGGAAGAGGACATCCATGGCGCGGACGGTCTTGCCGTCGGCATTCTGCTTCATGTAGAAAGCCTTGATCTCCTTGGGATAGTCGGTCAGGATGACAGGACGCTTGAAATGCTCCTCAACGAGGTAACGCTCATGCTCGCTCTGGAGATCAGCACCCCAATATACGGGGAAGTCGAACTTCTTGCCTGACTCCTCGAGTATCTTCACGCCCTCGGTGTAGGTCAGGCGCACGAAATCGTTGTCAAGCACATGGTGGAGACGTTCGATAAGCTCCTTGTCATACATCTGGGCGAGGAATTCGATATCGTCGGCAGCATTGTCAAGCGCATAGCGGATGCAATACTTGATGAACTCCTCGGCCAGCTCCATGTTGTCGGTGATGTCATAGAATGCCATCTCCGGTTCTATCATCCAGAACTCGGCGAGGTGACGCGGAGTGTTGGAGTTTTCGGCGCGGAAAGTAGGGCCGAAAGTATAGATAGCACCGAGGGCTGTGGCTCCAAGTTCACCTTCGAGTTGACCCGATACGGTCAGAGCCGTAGACTTGCCGAAGAAATCCTGCGAGTAGTCCACCTTGCCCTCCTCTGTGCGCGGAGGATTCTCCACGTCGAGAGTGGTCACCTGAAACATGGCACCTGCACCCTCGCAGTCACTCGCCGTGATAAGCGGAGTGTTGAGGTAGAAGAAACCACGTTCCTGGAAGAATTTATGGATTGCGAAAGCAAGAGTGCTGCGGATGCGGAGCACAGCCCCGAATGTGTTGGTACGGGGACGCAGGTGGGCTTTCTCGCGAAGGAACTCGAGTGTGTGGCCCTTCTTCTGGAGAGGATACTCGTCAGGGGCAGCCGTGCCGAGCACTGTGATGCTCTCGGCCTGGATTTCGGCAGTCTGACCCTTGCCCATCGACTCCACGAGCGTGCCTGTCACATCGAGGCTCGAGCCTGTGGTGATGAGCTTGAGCATCTCCTCGTCGGTAAACTTGGCGAGGTCAAGCACTATCTGGATGTTCTTGATGGTCGAACCGTCGTTGAGGGCTATGAACTGTACGTTCTTGTTGCCGCGACGGGTGCGCACCCATCCTTTTACATTGACTTCACGCCCGATAAGTTCGGGCGCGAAGATATCTTTGATTTTAGTACGTTTCATCTATTATATTTTATGTCTCTGACGGACGGCGATTATTCAAACGAACCCATCTTGAGGAAGTTGACCTCCTCCTGGGTGAGATAACGCCAGCGTCCGCGGGGAAGATTTTTCTTGGTCAGACCTGCGAAATACACGCGGTCAAGCTTGGTCACATGATAGCCGAGGCTCTCGAAGATGCGGCGCACCACGCGGTTGCGTCCAGAGTGGATCTCGATGCCAGCCTGGTTGCGGTCGGTCATGGTGGCGTAGCTGATAGCATCGGCATGAATGGGACCGTCTTCAAGTTCTATGCCGTCGGCGATGCGCTGCATATCCTCCTCGGCGATGTCCTTGTCACACCATACGTGGTAGATTTTCTTCTTGACATACTTGGGGTGTGTCAGCTTGGAAGCCAAGTCGCCGTCGTTGGTGAGCAGAAGGACGCCGGTGGTGTTGCGGTCAAGACGGCCGACGGGATAGATACGCTCCTCACATGCGTTCTTGACCAGATCCATGACGGTCAGTCTGCCGTTGGGGTCATCGCTAGTGGTGACGCAATCCTTGGGTTTGTTGAGCAGGATGTAGCACTTGCGCTCCAGAGCTACGACCTTGTCATCGTATTCCACCTTGTCATTGCGTGTGATTTTGGTGCCGAGTTCGGTAACCACTTCACCGTTGACCTTCACCAGACCCTGCTGGATAAACTCATCGGCTTCACGGCGTGAGCAGATGCCGGCATTTGCCATGTATTTGTTGAGACGGATAGGTTCGTTGGGATCAACGATTGTCTCCTCATATTCTATGCGCTTGGGGCGCGGCACGAAGCTCTTGCCTCCGTGGGGCATGCCGAACTGGTTGCGTTGCATGCCCTGCTGACCGGGACGCTGCTGGCGGTTGCCATAAGGACGCTGACCGCCCTGATTGTTATACGGACGCTGCTGGCGGGGCTGATAGCCGCCCTGCTGACGATTATTGTTATAGGGACGCTGCTGGTAGCCACCCTGACGGGGCTGATAGCCCCCTTCGCCCTGCTGGCGAGGCTGGTAGCCGCCCTGACGGGGCTGGTAGCCGCCTTCGCCCTGCTGGCGGTTATTGTTGTAGGGACGGGGCTGGTAGCCGCCCTGACGGGGCTGGTAGCCGCCTTCGCCCTGCTGGCGGTTAT
>CAMQYL010000018.1:0-62159 GCA_947039275.1 uncultured Bacteroidales bacterium
AGTTAGCGGCTTAGCCAAGGCTGAACAACCTCAAATTTTACCGAATCATTGTAAATTTAAACCTAAATATATTGGAAGAATATCTTGAAGGATGGTCTGCTTTCTATGACGAAAAAAGGGGAATGCCTATTGATAAACAATTATTACTTCGATAACCTGCCTAAGTGTACCATGGAATTTAATCACAGCAAGAAGACAGACTTATCTCTTCCACGAGTAAAGATGTCCCTTGATTTTACGATAGGTAAAAGCCAAGATACTGTAAAGAATAACATGCTGGAAAACAATATGCCTTTTCTGAAACTCTTCTTCAGCAAGGTAAAATGATAAACGTGCGTGAATCCAAGAGTTTAAATCAACACTTGAAAAAATGATTAACAGAGACAACAAAAAAAAGAATATCAAAGCCGCAAGATTGGTTCTTATGGGGGCAATCTGTGGAGACATAATCGGTTCTTGGTTTGAGTCAAGACGAAATAAAACAAAACGATTGGACTTTGAAATGTTTTCTCATCCATGTGGATTTACAGACGATACAATCTGTTCAATCGGCATAGCTGATGCTTTGATTCATGATGAACCATTTGACAAATGGCTTAGAATATGGTGTCGCATATATCCTAACGCGGGTTATGGAAAAGCCTATAAAGCATGGTTCATGTCAGATTCAATGGAAGCATACAACAGCTGGGGAAATGGTTCCGCAATGCGTGTAAGTGCTATTGGAGCGTTTGCCAACTCTTTTGATGAAGCGATGGGACTTGCGAAGAAATCAGCGGAAGTCACACACAACCATCCCGAAGGAATCAAAGGTGCCCAAGCCGTAACCACTGCTATTCATTATGCACTTGTCGGAAAGTCGAAACAAGAGATCATGGATATGGTGGAAAAGTCTTTCGGATATGACCTCCATAGAAAGTTTTCGGAAATTCAACCCATATATTCTTTTGATGTAAGCTGTCAGGGAAGTGTGCCGGAAGCAATTATATGTTTTCTTGAAAGTACAGATTATGAGAATGCCATACGCAAAGCCGTGGCACTTGGAGGGGATTCAGACACACAAGCGGCAATCACAGGCGGCATAGCGGCAGCCTTCTACGGGCATATTCCGGAAGAGATATTATTTCAATGCAACGCTAGACTTCGCAATGATATGAAAACGGTTATCGACGAGTTTAATTCAATATTGAGGTAATGGGAATGACCATATAAACTACGAATCAATGATATAACAATGACGTACATTTTACAAAATTCTTAGGTAATAACAATCTATGGCTAAAAGAAAAATAATCCGGCTGTCTATAATCGCAATGGCTTTAATCGTCGTTGCGGTTATTGTTTGCTATATCGTGGTGTCTTATAATGCCAACGGTAAGACTTACGACAAAGCGGAGGATATTCCATACAATAGAGTCGGCTTGCTTCTTGGCACTTCTCCCATTACCCCACAAGGAGAACACAACTATTACTTTGACAATCGAATTAAATCCACAGCAGATCTTTACCATAATGGCAAAATCAGCCATATTATAGCGAGTGGTGGTGATTACTCCGATAGAGAAAACGGTTGCAATGAACTTACTGCAATGCGAGATTCATTAGTGGCTCATGTAGTGCCTGACAGCGTGATTACATTGGACTATCAGGGCATACGTACTTTGAATTCGATAGTAAAGGCGAAAGCGGTTTACGGTCTTGACAGCATTACAGTCATATCGCAGAAATACCACAACGAAAGAGCCATCTGGCTTGCCGAGCATTACGGACTTCATGTCATAGCCTGCAATGCTCCAACTCCTGATATTACCGATAAGCGAATCAAGAATATCTCACGTGAATTTCTTGCAAGAGTTAAAATGTTCCTTGATTTGGCAATAGAAAAGCGACCGGAATTCAACAACGAATCACAAATGAATTAGAATGTACATTTAAGTAAAAAGTTATGTTGTCTATAAACCATAAAACATCCGATAAAATAATCTTTGGACTTGTTGAAATAGCTATCATTCTATTCGCTTATTATATAATATCTACCAATATACATAAAGATGGTGCTTTCCATGACCATTATGAGGCTTTATCGAGGCGGAGTAAAATACTTGCCATTTATTTGGCAAGTTCGTTGACATTCTCCAATTATTGTTCATATAAATTTTCATGGTTCAAAATCAGACAAAAATACTCAGGCATAGAACTTATTGCAATCCAGTTATTTATAGCATTTATCTCTTTTTTTATTGCAAATTGGATAATAATGCCCTGTTTTGATTATTTTGTACCTATTTCAGAAATAATTAATTATATTGGGTGAATTCAGAAAAAGTACATGAATTATGAATATTGTTACTTATGGATAATAATTTAATTATTGATAGAATCAAGGGTTGCTTATACGGTCAGGCGATCGGGGACGCTTTAGGACTTGGGGCAGAATTTATGACTAAAGCTGAAGTCCTGAAATATTACCCCAACGGTCTTAAATATTATGACCAGATAATTCAAGACTCGCATCGTTGCAGATGGGAAAAAGGGATGTGGACTGACGATACAGATATGATGCTATGTGTACTGAACGGGGTTGAAAATGGCAAATTCAATACTCACACAGTTGCTCAAAACTTTAAGGAATGGTTTAATGGAACACCGATGGGTATTGGTCGCCATACATTTAATGTCTTATTTATGGGAGATTATGTCGAGAATCCGGAAATGTGTGCCAAAGTATGGTGGGATCTATCTCGCCATAAAAGCGCAGCAAATGGAGGTTTGATGAGGACATCTATAGTAGGATTGGTGCAAAACCACGTAGAAGAGCAAGCAGAAGCGATTTGCAGACTTACTCATTATGACCCCAGATGTGTCGCTTCATGTGTGGTGGTCTCATCAATAATTCACAATTTGGTCTGGTGGAATAGGATGCTATCATACGATGAAATCATTGAGTGCGGCATGAGATATGATGAACGAATATGTGAATGGATTGATATTGCGTTTAATAGCAATAATATATCTATGCTTGGCTTAGATGAGGAGTCTTCAATGGGATACACATTCCGTACACTGTCTGCAGGTTTGTGGTGTTACTGGCACGCCAGCTCATTTCAAGATGGACTCTTGAAAGTGGTCAACGCTGGAGGGGATGCCGATACAAACGCAGCCGTGGCGTGTGCAATTCTTGGAGCAAAATTAGGCTATACATCTATTCCCGTCTATTATATTAATAACCTGTATAAAAAGAATCATTTTGAAGAAAAATGCAATATGTTCATATCTTCAGTCATATCTAATCTTGAAAACGATGGATAATCTGTTTTGAAAGAACTACTTTATAAGGGTGAATACGAAAAAAACATACGGAACCAATAAACTTTATCATACAACGTTTTATGAACCGCATAACGAATACCTTGAAATATTGGGATATGTTAAGCATCTTGGGAGGGTAAAGCGAATTGCATACAAATTTCTTGTCATAGTTTTTTGAAGTTTTCGTTTGAAGTTTTCTTGTATCAGATTCTTTCAATCCAATAATTTTCATTATATTCGCAGATATAAAACTAAACCCGATAGCTTGACGAGTCAGGGGCTACCGGGATTCAACATTACAAATGTAGTGCTTTCGTATGCGTGAAACAAATTTTTTTAGATGAAAAGTTGTTAAGCCAATGAATTAATCACGTACAGCAAGTATGCAATAAAATCAACCGCTTATGAAGAAGGTCATATATACTTTAGTCGCTCTAATCTGTGCATATTCAATTGGATTCGCACAGACTTATGATGAAAAAATCGGCAATGCCATGAACCGTGGGGATTGGTTTGGTCTTGATTCGATATATAAATCTGCGCCAAAAGATTCAATCCATCAATTTCTTGAAGTGTATTCCCGTTGTTTAATAGGCAATCGCTTCAATCGTCCGGATATTTCCATTCCGGCGTTTACCAAATTATTCAACTTGCAGTCAGAGTTTCTCAACCTCGGCAATCTGCTCAACTCATCCGTCATGTTTGCAATGGATTTGAGTCGCACAGGTGATAATGAGAAAGCAGCTCAGATAGTTTCTTCCATATTGGACGCAACAAGGCAACATTTGGATTCGGCAGCAATCGCAGGGATGCAGAAATATGTTAACCAATATGCGGCTCTTTCCGCATATAAGCCCTACAGTATAGATTTTGGCGGACAATCTGTGGCTACAGTTCCATTTCGGCTTGTGCCTGTAGGTCCAGAAGAACATAATTCTTTGCTGATGCATCTCAACGAGTGCTCCATCAATGGCATTCCTGCCGACATTACGTTTGATACTGGCGCGGGGGTTAATGTCATTTCGGATTCACTGGCACAAAAATTAGGCCTTATTCCGTTAGATGCAGCCCTAAGTGTCGGTGGATTAGGGATGCAGGCAGGGCAGTGCGCTATCGCTAAAGAATTGAGGCTTGGGTCACTTACTATCACCGACGTGCCCTTCACAATCATTGCAATGTCTGCCAACCACAAAGAAGCCGACCAATACATGAATTGCTTTGATATTGTCGTGGGTAGTGAATTGATGCTACAGCTTAAAGATCTGACTATAGATTTTGCAAATCGTCAAATCACCGTTCCGGCAACCGCACCGACAGTAAGCAATACATCGCCTAACATGTGTTTTTCGCCAAGCATGAACCTACTTGCACAAGGGAAGATACACGGCAATCCTATGCTGATGTGCATTGACTCCGGCGATGCCTCTTATGGAGTATTGGATAAAGCGTTCTATGAGCGTAATAAAGAATATATCATCACTCACTCCGAATTAGATTCATTAAGAAGGGCTGGTATTGGAGGCGTGCATATATCTCAATGCTACCGTGTGCCTGATTTAGAGGCTCAATTAGGGGGCAGTTCCGTTATTGTTCCTCAAATTGATGTGCTCATTGATGACAATCCGAAGGGTATGAATTATGAATGTAACTTTGGATTGAAGTCTCTGATGCTATTCGGGAAAGTTCATTTCAATATGGTAGACTTTACTATAACTACATACCCTTAAACATCATCGTTTAATTAAGTCCATTCCATATACCCAATACACAATTTTACAAGAACCTACCGAATGCCCGATTCTCAGTAGCGGTCACCTCACCGAAACTGGTTTCCAAATAGAACAGCAGAGACTGGTATTTAAAGATTCTGCGTAGATTATTGGGGAAGGTGGTATTTTTAGGGGAGGGGATGGCGGAAGTGTGGGTGATTTTGAGTAAATTTGTGGGCGAATTATATATTATGATGTAATCGCTCATCACAACAATCATACAGCAAACATGAACGAATTGGCTACTACCTACAATCCTGCCGATGTAGAGGATAAGTGGTACGCGTATTGGTTGGAACACGACCTTTTCAAGAGCGTACCTGATGCTCGTGAACCATATACCATTGTAATTCCGCCGCCCAACGTCACTGGCGTGCTGCATATGGGGCATATGCTCAACAACACCATACAGGACATACTCGTTCGCCGCGCACGCATGCTTGGCAAAAACGCGCTGTGGGTACCCGGTACCGACCATGCCGCCATCGCTACCGAGGCAAAGGTCGTAGCCAAGCTCGCCACCGAAGGCATCAAGAAGAGCGACCTCACACGAGAGGAGTTCCTCAAGCATGTATGGGACTGGACCCATAAGCATGGAGGTATCATCCTCGAACAGCTCAAAAAGCTCGGCGCATCATGTGACTGGAGCCGCACGGCTTTCACTATGGACGATATACGCTATAAAAGCGTCATCCGTGTGTTTGTAGACCTGTATAACAAAGGTCTCATCTACCGCGGCAAGCGCATGGTGCACTGGGATCCCAAAGCCAAAACGGCTCTGAGCGACATAGAGGTGGTATATAAAGAGGAGCACAGCAAGCTCTATTACCTCAAATATAAAGTGGTAGGAGAGGACTCATATGCGATTGTTGCCACGACCCGTCCTGAGACAATCATGGGCGACACCGCCATGTGCATCAACCCCAATGATCCCAAGAATCAGCACCTGCGCGGCAAGAGGGTGATAGTGCCTCTCGTCAACCGTGAGATACCCGTCATCGAGGACGATTATGTAGACATAGAATTCGGTACAGGATGCCTGAAAGTCACCCCGGCGCATGACCCTAACGACTATATGCTCGGTCAGAAGCACGGACTTGACAGCATCGACATATTTACCGACGATGCCAAGATAAGCCCTGAGGGTGGCATGTATGTAGGCATGGACCGCTTTGATGTGCGCAAACAGATAGCCGAAGACCTCTATGCTGCCGGACTCATCGAGAAAATCGAGGAATATGAGAACAAGGTAGGTTACAGCGAACGCAATGCCGACACCGTAGTGGAGCCCCGTCTGAGCGACCAGTGGTATCTCAAAATGGACGAAATATCCAAGCCCGCGCTTGAGGCTGTGGATAACGACATAGTAGGCTTCATCCCCGAGAAGTTCAAGACCACATATGACACATGGATGAACAATGTGCGCGACTGGTGCATCTCGCGCCAGCTGTGGTGGGGTCATCGCGTACCTGCATATTATCTCCCTGACGGCTCATATGTAGTGGCTGAGACACCCGAAGAAGCCCTTGCGCTTGCACAGGCAAAGAATCCGTCTCTGACTGCTGCCGATCTGCGTCAGGACGAAGACTGCCTTGATACATGGTTCTCCTCATGGCTTTGGCCAATCTCACTGTTCAACGGCATACTTGACCCGGGAAATAAAGAAATATCATATTATTATCCCACAAGTGACCTCGTGACAGGTCCCGACATCATCTTCTTCTGGGTGGCGCGTATGATTGTTGCCGGATATGAATTCGTGGGCAAGCAGCCATTCAATCACGTATATTTCACAGGCATCGTGCGCGATGAGATAGGTCGCAAGATGTCGAAGCAGCTCGGCAACTCGCCCGACCCAATAGAGCTGATGAAGGAATATGGTGCTGACGGAGTGCGCATGGGCATGCTGCTGTGTGCGCCTGCCGGCAACGATATATTCTTTGATAAGAAACTCTGTGAGCAGGGGCGCAACTTCTGCAACAAGATATGGAACTCGTTCCGCCTGATTAAAGGTTGGGAAGTGGATGAGACACTGGCGCAGCCTGAATCATCCAAGACTGCCATCCGCTGGTTTAAGGCTGAATTGGAGAAGGCAGTGGCTGAAATCAACGACCTCTTTGCAAAATTCCGCATATCCGAGGCTCTTATAGCCGTGTATCGTCTGTTCCGTGACGAGTTCTCGTCATGGTACCTTGAGATGGTCAAGCCGGCTTACCAGAAGCCTATCGACCGCAAGACGCTTGACTCGACCATAGAGTATCTGGACACCTTGCTCAGGCTGTTGCATCCGTTCATGCCGTTCATCACCGAGGAGTTATGGCAGCATCTCGCAGAGAGGGCTGACGGCGAATCCATCATGTATAGCACAATGCCCCAGGCAGGTGTGTACGATGCCGCCATCATCGCCGAGATGGAGACCATCAAGGAGATAGTCAACGGTGTCAGAAGCGTCCGTGCCGCCAAGAATATCCCCAACAAGGAAGCCCTTAAGCTCAACATAGTAGGGGAGTGGGAAGCCAAGGAAGCTGACCTTCTCGCCAAGCTGTGTAATCTGTCGGAAATCGCCAATGTCAAGGAAAAGGATGCTTCGGCATCAGCGTTCCTTGTGGGTACAGTAGAATTTAATGTCCCTCTTGCCGACAGCATCGACAAAGACGCCGAACTTGCCAAACTGCGCAAAGACCTTGATTATTATGAGGGATTCCTCCGCTCGGTGCAGAAGAAACTCTCTAACGAGAGATTTGTCAACGGTGCTCCGGCTGCGGTGGTTGATGCCGAACGCAAGAAGGAAGCCGATGCCCTCAGCAAGATTGAAGCACTGAAAGCATCAATATCAGCTCTGTCATAACACTCCTAAATGTATTGAATCATGAGCAACAGCAGTCTGGTTTCAATAACTGACATCAACAAATCCGAGATACTTGACCTTCTGGAGACAGCCTCGTTTTTTGAGGCTCATCCCGACCACAAGCTGCTTGACGGTAAGGTCGTGGCAACGCTCTTTTTCGAGCCGTCAACCCGTACGCGCCTGAGTTTTGAGACGGCAGTCAACCGTCTCGGTGGCAGGGTCATCGGATTTTCGGATGCCGGCACCACAAGTACGTCAAAAGGGGAAACCCTCAAGGACACCATCAAGATGGTCAGCAACTATGTGGATCTCATCATCATGCGCCACTTCATAGAGGGAGCGGCACGTTATGCCACTGAGGTGACCGAGGTACCGGTCATCAATGCCGGCGACGGAGCCAACCAGCATCCGTCGCAGACCATGCTTGACCTTTACTCCATATATAAAACCCAAGGACGGCTCACCGACCTGACCATTACCCTTGTGGGAGACCTTAAATATGGCCGCACGGTGCATTCGCTCATCATGGCGATGCAGTATTTCAACCCTACATTCCGCTTCGTGGCATGCGAAGAACTGAGGATGCCAGAGGAATACAAGCAATTTTGCCGTGACAAGGGTATCAAATTCACAGAGGAGAGCGATTTCAGCAAGGAAGTCATTGATTCGTCAGACATCATATACATGACCCGTGTGCAACGCGAGCGGTTTACCGACCTGATGGAATATGAACGAGTCAAAGACCGCTACTCGCTGCATAACTCCATGCTTGATACCTCCAAGCCCAATCTGAAGATACTCCATCCGCTGCCCCGCGTCAACGAGATAGCCCAGGATGTGGATGATAACCCCAAGGCATATTATTTCCAGCAAGCCAAGAACGGTCTCTACACCCGCCAAGCCATCATATGCCGCGCATTAGGAATAGATTTGTCAACCCTGAAGCATAACACTGTCAAATGAGCGCATCACATACATCAAAAAAGTCGCTTGCAGTAGCCGCGCTCCGCAACGGCACGGTGATAGACCATATCCCTGGTTCGATGCTGTTTAAAGCCGTGAGGATATTAGGAATTGAAAATCTCCAGACTGCAATCACCATCGGCAACAACCTTGAAAGCAGCAAACTCGGAAAGAAGGGCATCATCAAGGTCAGCGATGTGGAGTTTGACGAGAACACGCTTAACCGCATAGCCATCGTGGCTCCCAAAGCCAAAATCAACATCATACGCGACTATGAAGTCGCCGAGAAGAGAGAGGTAGTGCTGCCCGACCGCATACTCGGCATAGTTAAGTGCCCCAATCCGAAATGTATCACCAACAACGAGCCTCTGAAGACTAAATTTGACGTCATTGACAAAGAGCATGTGATACTGCGCTGCCATTATTGCGGACGTGCACTGACAAGCAAAGATGCTGTAATCGAATAATTCCTCTCAACTATCCTATCAGATATATGGAACAGAAACGCAACCTCCGACCCGGCACGATGCTTTACCCTCTCCCTGCCGTCATAGTGACATGCGGCACGGCTGAGAAGAGCAACATGCTTACAGTGTCATGGACAGGCACCATATGCAGTGACCCAGCCATGTGCTACATATCAGTGCGCCCTGGACGCCACAGCTATCCGATAATCAAGGAGAGGATGGAGTTTACCATCAATCTGACCACCGAAAAGATGGCTGCTGCCACTGATTGGGCAGGAGTACGCTCAGGAGCAGATTATGACAAATGGAAAGAGACCGGTCTGACACCGATAGACGGAGTAAAAGTGGCATGCCCCAGCATTGCCGAAAGCCCTGTGAATATCGAATGTCGTGTCAAGGAAATTATCAGCCTCGGCACACATGACATGTTTATAGCCGAAGTGCTCAATGTCAGAGCTGATGAATCGCTTTTTGATCCTGAGACAGATGCATTCAGACTTGACTTGGCGCATCTGATCAACTATAACCACGGCGGTTACTATAAGCAGGGGGAAAAGATCGGTAAATTCGGTTTCTCCGTGCAGAAGAAAAAGAAATAAACAACACAACAAATATCTTAAACAACAACTTCCCCACACTAATCTACAGTTATGGAAAGAGACAACAAGATTTTTGACATCATCGAGCGCGAGCATCAGCGTCAGAAAAAAGGCATCGAGCTGATTGCATCCGAGAATTTTGTCAGTGACCAGGTTATGCAGGCCATGGGGTCATGCCTCACCAACAAGTATGCCGAGGGATATCCCGGTCACCGCTACTATGGCGGATGCCAGGTGGTAGACGAAGCCGAACAGCTCGCCATCGACCGCCTGAAAGAAATCTTCGGAGCAGAATATGCCAATGTACAGCCACACTCGGGTGCCCAAGCCAATATGGCTGTGTTCATGGCGACGATGCAGCCGGGTGACAAATTCTTAGGTCTCAATCTGAGCCACGGAGGTCACCTGAGCCATGGAAGCCCAGTCAACTTCTCAGGTCTCGTGTTCCATGCACTGGAGTATAATGTCAATGCTGAGACAGGTCTGGTGGATTATGACCAGATGGAAGAAGTAGCCCGCCGCGAGCGTCCCAAACTGATCATCGGCGGTGCAAGTGCCTACTCCCGCGAATGGGACTACGCCCGCATGCGCAAGCTTGCTGACGAAATCGGCGCCATCTTCATGGTCGACATGGCACATCCCGCAGGTCTTATCGCCGCAGGTCTGCTCGACAACCCTCTGACGCATGCCCATATCGTGACATCGACTACCCACAAGACCCTCCGCGGTCCGCGTGGCGGTATCATCATGCTTGGCAAGGACTTCGAAAACCCCTGGGGCAAGAAGACTCCAAAGGGTGTCACACGCATGATGTCGTCTCTGCTTGACAGCGCAGTATTCCCCGGCGTGCAGGGCGGTCCGCTCGAACATGTCATTGCTGCCAAGGCAGTGGCATTCAACGAAGCATTGCAGCCCAGCTACAAGGAATATCAGGCTCAGGTCAAGAAAAACGCCGCCGTCATGGCTCAGGCTCTCATGGACAAGGGTTACAAAATCGTGTCAGACGGCACTGACAACCACTGTATCCTCGTAGACCTGCGCACCAAGTACCCAGACCTGACCGGCAAGGTGGCTGAGAAGGCTCTCGTAGATGCCGATATCACAGCCAACAAGAATATGGTACCCTTTGACAGCCGCTCGCCCTTCCAGACATCAGGTGTGCGCCTCGGTACTCCTGCCATCACCACACGCGGTGTCAAGGAGGACAAGATGGGCGAAATCGTAGAGATGATTGACACTGTGCTTTCAGCTCCCGAAGACGAAGCCAGCATCAAGGCTGTGCGTGGCAAAGTCAATGACATGATGGCTGATTACCCCATGTTTGCATATTAATCAGATTTATGCATATAAAAACGGCAGGACAGATGTTATGTCCTGCCGTTTTTATATGTTTAGTCAAAACAATTGCCACATACATATTTGTTAGATGGATATGAAAGACACCGATATGCTACCAACGGAGGTGCATCCGTTTCCTCCATTCACTCCAGAAGGCGCGACCGTCCTCATCATGGGTACTTTCCCTCCGAAACCCAACAGATGGAGCATGGAATTTTACTACCCCAATCCCATTAATGATTTCTGGAGAATAATGGGACTTATTTTCCTCAATGACAAAGATGCTCTATGGCTGCCTTCGGAAAAGAAGTTTGACGAGCAGGCTATCAGAGCGCTTATGACAAAGCATCACATTGCGCTCAATGACACAGGACATCTGATCAGGCGATTGAAGGACAATGCATCTGACAAGTTCCTTGAAATTATCGAACCTGTCCCATTAGCGTCACTTCTGGAACAGATGCCTAAGTGTCAGTATCTTGCCACAACTGGCGAAAAAGCGGCGGATACATTGGCTCTGATAACCGACAGCGTCGCTCCTAAGATGGGACAGTGGTGTGATACCATGTATCACAATCCCGACAGGATGCTTCACATTTCACGGCTGCCGTCCACATCAAGAGCATACCCCATGAAATTAGAACAGAAAGCCGAATATTATCGCCAGTTTCTCCACAAGGCTGGCGTAATATGAAAAAATATTTGCATAAATTTGTGCTCGTTTTTGTAAAATAGAATCGTAACCGTTTCAACAAAATAAGTATCGAGTTTCATATTCCATGAAAGTCCTTAAATTCGGGGGCACTTCAGTCGGCACTACCCGAGCACTTGAATATGTAAGGGATATTGTCATGTCCCATGAAGAACCTGTCATAGTGGTCGTATCAGCATTGAGCGGTATGACTGACCAACTCGTAGAGCTGTCAAAAACGGACAAAACATCTGCCCGCAAATCCTATCTCTTAGACACATTCGGTAAAAGGTACGCCGAGTTGACAGAAAATCTGATAGGGGAGGACGAGCAAGCGGAGGTGCTGTCATCTATAGCAACACTTCTTGATGAGCTTCGCTATGATATTGATAATCGTCCACATGACGAGTATTTCCAAGACCGCATAATAAGTTATGGCGAAAGGCTGTCAAGCCTGTTCATCTCACGCATCTTCGGCTCTAAGGATACGGTGTTGGTGCCGGTGCCTGATCTCATATATACCACCGACGACAATCGCAGCGTAGACAAGGATAAGACGTTTGTTAACATAAACGCCTATTTTCAAAGCAATTATGCTGACATCTATGTAGTGCCTGGGTTTATTGCATCTGCACCTGACGGACATATCACAAATCTCGGACGCGGAGGCAGCGACCTTACAGCGGCGATATTGGCACGAGCGCTCCGCAGCAAAAAGATAGAGATATGGACGGATGTCGACGGCTACATGACAGCCGATCCGCGTAAGGATCCGACCGCCAAGCATATCCCATCATTGACCTACAGCGAAGCTTTGGAAATGTCGCTACACGGTGCCAAAGTGGTCTATGCCCCAGCTTTGGAAATCATGGAAGATGTGAAAATTCCTCTCACCGTCAGGAATACATTCAATCCAGAGGGAGCGTTCACATCAGTCTATTAGTCTAAGGCATAGGACGTTTTTTCAAAAAATATTCGTAATTTTGTCTCGCAGATAAAATCTTCCCATCCCAATCACATTATTAAAATAGCAATAACCGTGGATAACAGTCAGTCATCAGACAAAAAGATGCTCAAGCCCAAGAAGCCTGCCGTAGTGGTAGTCATAATCAATATCCTGGTAATGATTATACTGGCTTTCGTGCTCGGATGGATTGCCATGACATGGCTCGGTTACTGGACTGACCACGGCAAAACAGCTATAGTGCCATCGGTCAAGGGCTTGCCGTATGATCAAGCCTTGGCAACCATAGCCGAAGCAGGTATGGTGTGCGAGCTGAGCGACTCCGTCTATGACGACAAGGCAAAGCGCGGCAGTGTCATCGAACAGAATCCACGTCCTGGCAACGAAGTAAAACCTGGTCGCACGGTTTATCTGACTGTCAACGCTTTTTATCCGCGCATGATTACCGTGCCAGCATTGACCGATATATCTTTGCGCCAGGCAAGATCCATACTGTCGGGTCTTGGGATTAAAAACATAGTGGAAGTGCCAGTCGAATCAGAATACCGTGAACTCGTGCTGGGCGCCGAATATAAGGGGGCACCCATAAAAGCAGGCATGCGTATTCCTATCAACGGTAAGGTTATACTGCGCTATGGCGACGGTATGACACAAGTCACCGACAGCATGGATATGGGAGATGCCGACATAGACATATTGTCTGAATAGGAGCATCACATCTGATTTGGGCAATAGAATGTATGGCAATTGAGACTATAGATAATCCCGAGTTGCAATCTGACGATAATGATCAGGAGCTGTATGAACATTTCCGCTTTGTGGCAGACAAGGGACAGCAACTGCTCCGGGTCGACAAATTCCTCGTACAGAGATTAGAGAAATCATCCCGTAACCGGATACAGCAGGCAGCCGAGGCTGGATGCATACTTGTCAATGGCAATGCTGTCAAAAGCAATTACCGCGTAAAGCCGCTTGATGTCGTATCGGTGGTAATGGACCGTCCCCGCTACGAATTTGAGATAACTGCCGAAGACATACCTCTGGACATAGTGTATGAAGACCGCGAGGTGCTTGTGGTCAACAAGCCGGCAGGACTTGTTGTGCATCCTGGGCATGGCAATTACAACGGGACCCTCGTCAACGCCTTGGCGTGGCATTTCAGAGACACACCGGATTATGATGTCAATGACCCGCGTCTGGGACTTGTGCATCGTATTGACAAAGATACTTCCGGACTGCTCGTTGTGGCAAAAACGCCTGACGCAAAGACTAACCTTGGTAAGCAGTTTTTTGACAAAACCACCAAACGAGAGTATGTATGCGTGACATGGGGCGTGCCTGTGCCAGCATCCGGGCGCATCGAGACCAATATCGGACGTAATCCCAAGGACAGATTGCAGATGACGACCTTTCCTCTTGATGACCCTGCCAGCAAATATGCTGCCACCAACTATGAGGTCATAGAGCCGCTCGGACATGTGGCTGTGGTCAGATGCCGCTTGGAGACCGGCAGAACACATCAGATACGAGTCCATATGAAGCATATCGGACATCCGTTGTTTAACGATGCCAGATATGGCGGAGACCAAGTATTGCGAGGCAACAGAAGCGCTGCATATAACAAGTTCATATCCAATAGCTTTGCTGTATGTCCACGGCAGGCGTTGCATGCACGCACTCTCGGATTCAGGCATCCGCACACAGGTGAGGAGATGTTTTTCACAGCTGATATTCCAGCCGATATGACTGCATTGATAGAACGTTGGCGCAAGTATATGGACGATATGAACAGTAAAAGTGCCAATATCTGATGTCTGCCAGCGTGTAAGGCTGTGCCAAATGATAAAATTTTCTAAATATTGACATATCGTATCACGTGTGAGACGAAAAAAGTGTAAATTTGAAATCACTTTCAATTTCAGTACATCCATAGACCATATAGACCATGGTCTGATGCAATAAATCTTACAGACAGGCATGTTTGAAGAATATAATCTTAAAGAAATAGCTCCATTTGAGGATACGGAATTTCGGGACAAAATGTCGAAACTGGTTGAAGAACCCGGTTTTGAGCATGCTGTAAGGTGGGTAATGCCCGATGTAGATTATAAAGAATTTGTCAAAGAATTGTTAAACGTTCCAGACAAGAACACTCTACAGACCAAGGTAATGGGACCCTTTCTGGAGCTCCTTGCCTCCAAAACCACTGATGGCATCACTTACGATGGCATCGAAAACGTCTCCGATGAGCATGCAAGCACATTTATCACCAACCATAGGGATATAGTGCTTGACGCATCTTTTCTCAATCTGTGTTTTCTCCGCAACAATAAGCCCACATCAGAGATAGCGATAGGTGACAACCTGCTCATCTACGAGTGGATTTCAGACCTCGTGAAGATCAACAAGAGCTTCATCGTCAAGCGTAATCTGAAGATGACCCAGGCTCTCAAGGCTGCAATGCAGCTGTCGGCATACATACATTATGCCATCATGCATAAACATGAAAGTGTATGGATTGCCCAGAGAGAGGGTCGCGCCAAAGATTCTAATGATGTCACTCAGGAAAGCCTGATGAAGATGCTCGCTCTTGAAGGCAAGCGCTCTACAGCCCGCAATCTGGAGATGATTCATCTGACGCCTGTGTCAATATCATATGAGTATGATCCTAATGACTATCTCAAGGCTAAGGAGTTTCTTCTAAAGGAGCGCAACCCCGAGTTTAAAAAGTCACAGCATGACGATCTGCTGAGCATGGAGACCGGATTGTTGCAATACAAAGGACGCGTACATTTCAGCATCTCCAAGGATTTGTCGCCTCTTATCGCCAAAATCCCCGACAGTGCCAAGCGTCTGGATGTAATCCAGCAAGCCTGTCGTATGGTAGATAATGCGATCCATCTCGGTTACAGGATCTATCCGATAAATTACATAGCTGCCGACCTGCTTAAGGATAATACAAGATATGCAGCAGATTATACGCCTGTAGAATGTGCCGCTTTCAAAGATTACATCGAAAAACAGATAGATAAGATCGATGTCCCGGATCTTACATTCGGTGACCGCCAGTTCTTACGGAAAAAAATGTTTGAGATGTATGCCAATCCTCTCTATAATAAGCTTGCCGCCCAACAGGCAGCAATATCTTAAGGTGCTTATCGGCAGAACGGTAAATATATGATTAATATTAGACGCAGCTGATGAGGATACCTATAATAGCATTGATTGTCGTGCTTTTTTTGAGTTTTGTACTGGATTTTTATATCTGGAAAGCTCTGAAATCGCGTCTGAAATCGCGGATATACAGTCGAGTGCAGATGGTTTCCGCATTGCTGTTGTGGATATTCCTGATTGTAGCAGTATCTCTTCCTCGACGGTCAGGCTCTGATGAGACGCTTCTATGCATCATGTGGATGCTGTTTGGCTACATGACCGTCTATAGTGCGAAATTGGTGTTTGTTATGGTGGATCTTCTCGCATCGGCACCTAAGCTGTGGCATCGGCACCGCATGAAATGGCTAACACGCAGTGGCGCAGTAGCTGGCATTATAGTCTTTGGCGCCATGTGGTGGGGTGCTTTGGTCAACCGTTTCAACCATCAGATAGTGGAAAAGACTGTATATATAGACAATCTTCCGGATGGTTTTGATGGATATAAGTTGGTGCAGATTTCCGACTTACACACCGGGACATATGGCAATGATACGACATATCTTGCAGGGATAGTGTCTGCGGTCAACAATCTGCATCCCGATGCGATATTATTTACCGGTGATATAGTCAACAGACATACTGCGGAAATTCTGCCGCATATCAATGTGTTGCGACAACTTGATTCTCCCAACGGTGTATATGCGATACTCGGCAACCATGACTATGGAGACTACTCCGATTGGGAGTCAGAAGAAGCAAAACAGACCGATTTCCAGTCACTTGTTAATTATATCCGCAAGGATATGGGGTGGAAGTTGCTGCTTAACGAATCGGTCATGTTGCGGTCTGGACGAGATTCGGTTGCGCTCATCGGGGTCGAGAATGTAGGGGATCCTCCTTTTAAGATTTATGGGTCGTTGTCTCGTGCATATCCTACACCCGGCGATAGTCTTGTAAAGATACTCCTGACGCATAATCCGGCACATTGGGTCGATAGCATCAGAGACAATAATGCTGTCAATATACCTTTGACACTGTCAGGACATACACATGCCATGCAGATAGAGCTTGGTGGTGTTTCCCCCGCCGCGTGGCGCTATGAAACGTGGGGAGGATTATACTCCGACTCGTTAAAAGGCGCATCGCGTCATCAACTCTATGTGAACATAGGCATCGGAACTGTCGGCCTGCCAATGCGCATAGGTGCGACACCTGAAATCACAGTGTTGACACTAAAGAAACGTCCTTGATATGGTCAACGAAGAGTTTTGAGCACACAAAACCGTATAGCAAAACAGACAAGTCAATAGATACATTTTCTCACTTCATTTTACACTTACATGGTAAATCACTATTCTCTCATAATAAGCGATGAACTTAACATCATGCGCAAACATATATCTGCTACTCTGCGCATGCTTGATGAGGGAGCGACAGTGCCTTTCATTGCCCGTTATCGTAAAGAAGCGACCGGCTCGCTTGATGAAGTAATGGTGCAGAAGATCAAGCTACGTTATGACGAGCTGAAGGAATTCTTTAAAAGAAGGGATTTCATCTGTGATGCTATCAGGCAACAGGGAGCTATGACTCCGGAGCTTGAAGCCCGCATCGAGGGTACATTTGACCCGATAGTGCTTGAGGATATATACCTGCCGTTTAAACCCAAACGTCGCACCCGTGCTGCGACAGCCATCGAAAACGGTCTTGAACCGCTTGCCCGTCAGATTATGGCTCAGAATGTAGATGATGTCGAGAAAATATCTCGCCGATACATCAGCGAGGCTGTGGCTACGGTTGACGAAGCCATATCAGGAGCCATGGATGTAATAGCCGAGTGGGTTTCTGAGAGCGAAAAAGCACGTAATATTGTCCGCGCCAAATTCGGACGCTCTGCCGTGGTCAAGTGTAAAGCCGTAAAAGGCAAGGAATCCGAAGGTGAGAACTACCAAAACTACTTTGATTTTTCGGAACCTATGCGTACATGCACCTCCCACAGGTATCTGGCGATGTGCCGTGGAGAGAATGAGGGCATACTCAATGTATCTATTGCCATTGACGATAATGAGATGGTGGACCGCCTTTGCCGCATGTTTGTCAAACCAGAAGCGACTGAGCAATGCGCTACGCGTGTGCGAACTGCAGTCAAGGACGGCTATAAACGCCTATTGCGCCCTGCTATCGAATCCGAAATGGCAGCCCAGCTCAAAAGCAGAAGTGATGAGTCAGCCATATCACTCTTTGTGGATAATCTGAGACAGCTCTTGCTGTCGGCACCTCTGGGCAGAAAGCGAGTGATGGCAATTGATCCCGGCTTCAAATCAGGATGCAAAGTGGTGAACCTCGACGAACAGGGCAATCTGCTCGGTCATGAGGTAGTATATCCCAATGCTCCTGCCAACGATTTCTATGGGGCTGCGGATACTCTTTGCGCCATGGTGGCTCATGACGGGATAGACGCCATAGCCCTCGGCAATGGCACCGCATCACGTGACACAGAGAAATTCCTTGAATCAATCCGCTTCCCGAGGAATGTGGAAATCCACGTAGTCAGCGAACAGGGCGCAAGCATCTACAGTGCATCTGATGTTGCACGCGAAGAATTCCCCGATGAAGACATCACAGTGCGTGGAGCTGTATCCATCGGCCGCCGTCTGCTTGACCCGCTGGCAGAGTTGGTCAAAATTGATCCCAAATCCATAGGTGTGGGACAATATCAGCATGATGTCAACCAGACGAAGCTTAAAGAAGCTCTCGACTATACAGTGGAAAGCTGTGTCAACTCGGTCGGCGTAAATGTCAATACTGCTTCCCGACAGCTTCTGAGCTATGTGTCAGGCATAGGACCTGCACTGGCATCGTATATAGTAGAATACCGTAAGGAACACGGCGACTTCTCTAATCGCCAGGAACTGCTTAATGTGCCACGCATGGGCGAGAAAGCTTTTCAGCAAAGTGCCGGCTTCCTCCGCATACCAGGCGGAGATAATCCGTTGGATAACACTGGTGTGCACCCCGAGCGTTACGAGTTGGTGGAAAACATTGCCAAAGCGTCAAATTGTGACATCAAACGTCTGATGACCGACCGCAATTTTCTCCATAATATCGACATCGAGCAGTTTGCCACAAAAGATGTGGGCATGCCCACGTTGACCGACCTCGTCAAAGAACTGGAAAAGCCTGGACGAGACCCACGCGTAGGCAGTGACAAAGTGGAGTTCGATGAAGCGGTCAAGAAAATCGACGATCTGCATATCGGACAGGAGTTGACCGGCAAAGTGAACAATATCACGGCATTCGGAGTCTTTGTGGATCTTGGACTTAAGGAGAACGGCCTCATACACATATCCCAGTTGAGCGACAAATACATCACCTCGCCAAATGAAGTGGTCAGAATGGGTCAGGTGCTTAAAGTAAGGGTTATCGATGTGGATGCCTCTCGCGGCCGCATAGCATTGACTCTCAAAGGTGTGCTTCAGGGCATTTAGAGGGTGTTTAATAACTCGATTGTCGTTTGTCAGAAGATAACAGACATAACAACATGCGTCAGGATGCCGCTGTAATGGTCATCAGCCTCGGCAGCAATTCCTCCGACAAATACATCCGCGTGGCAACTGCCCTCGAATGGCTCAAAGAGACATTTCAAGAGGTCAGAAGCTCATCGATGTACACCACTGCGCCGATCTGCGGGATAGGAGACGACTACTGCAACGCAGTGGCAATATGTCAGTGTGCGACTGAATGCGGACCGACATATGTAACCGACATGCTTAAAGAGTATGAACGCACCCATGGGCGGACTTCACATACAGTGACCATAGACCTTGATCTGGTCATGTATGATGACGATATCCTCCGCCCGAAAGATTTCCAACGTGAGTATTTCCAACGCGGCTTCAAGGAGCTGGATTGCCATATGTGACGGCTTTATAGATTTTTTGCCGACATTATCAAAAAGCCGTGGTTAAATTCTTCAATGAAAAATTTTGGAGGATGCGTATTTTTTTGTAACTTTGGTTTATATACTGGGCAGAAGGCTCTGTATATACCTAATTTCTGAGTAATAAAATCACCTTGTGTAAAGGCATAATAATAACTGAAAATAGTATAAGCTAATGCAGACTAACGATTTCAAATTGTTTGCTTCAAAGCATATGGGCATCAATAGCCTTGCGCTTGATAAATATATCACTTCTGTCAATTCTGACATCAAAGCGAGCTACATATCTCCGACTATCATCGAAGAGCGTCAGCTCAATGTGGCGCAGATGGATGTGTTCTCTCGCCTCATGATGGACCGCATAATATTTCTCGGTACTGAGGTAAATGATTACACCGCCAATGTGATCCAGGCACAGCTTCTGTATCTCGATTCAGCTGATCCCGGCAAAGACGTGTCGATATATATCAACTCTCCCGGCGGTTCGGTATATGCCGGTCTTGGCATATACGACACCATGCAGTATATCTCAAGCGATGTAGCCACTATATGCACTGGTATAGCCGCATCAATGGCTGCCGTGCTTCTTGTTGCCGGCACCAAGGGCAAGCGTTTTGCCTTGCGCCACTCCAGAGTCATGATACATCAGCCCATGGGTGGAGCGCAGGGTCAGGCTTCTGATATCGAGATCACTGCCCGTGAGATACAGAAACTTAAGCAGGAGCTGTATCACATCATATCCGATCATTCGGGACAGCCATTTGAGAAAGTGGAGCGTGACAGCGACCGTGACTACTGGATGACAGCCGAGGAAGCCAAGAATTACGGCATGATTGACGACGTGCTCATCCGTGCAAAAGGTTCTTTGGACAAGTAGTGTCTCCATCTCCCGTATAAACATAAAACAGATAAACAGGAAACTTAAGAGCCGAAATAAATAATGGCAAAAAAGAGACAGACTTGCTGCTCGTTTTGCGGACGACCCGCAGATATGTCCGAGATGCTTATTCCGAGCCAGATGGGAGAGGTTTTCATCTGCTCGGAATGTGTCGATACACTTCACAACGCACTGAAGGACTACCGCATAGATGTCAACGGCACCGATAAGAATGCCGGAAATGAGAAACCGGATCTTAACAGAGTCCCTAAGCCTCAAGAGATATGTGATTTCCTTGACAAATACGTCATAGGACAAGATGCTGCGAAGCGCTACTTGTCAGTGGCTGTATATAACCATTTCAAGCGTCTTGCACAGCATGAGGATGACGATGTGGATATTGAAAAAAGCAATATCATACTCGTAGGACCCACAGGAACAGGCAAGACACTGCTTGCCAAGACCATAGCGCGTCTTCTCGATGTCCCGTTCACGATTGTAGATGCTACCGTGCTGACCGAGGCTGGCTACGTGGGAGAGGATATTGAGAGCCTGCTTACACGTCTGCTGCAAGCTGCGGACTATGATGTGGCGAAAGCCGAACGAGGCATCGTATTCATCGATGAAATCGACAAGATAGCCCGCAAAGGTGACAATCCGTCCATAACCCGAGACGTCAGCGGAGAGGGCGTGCAGCAAGGACTCCTGAAACTGTTGGAGGGTTCGATAGTGAATGTCCCGCCACAGGGAGGTCGCAAGCACCCCGAGCAGAAGATGATACCTGTCAATACCAAGAACATCCTCTTTATATGTGGAGGAGCATTTGACGGTATTGACCGCAAGATAGCCCAACGTCTCAATACCCATGTAGTAGGCTATTCGACAAACGCAGACAGAGCGTCAATCAGGCGCGACAATTATCTGCAGTATGTAGCTCCGCAGGATTTAAAATCGTTTGGGCTGATTCCTGAAATCATAGGCCGTCTCCCCATCCTGACACATTTAGACCCTCTTGACAGAGACGCATTGCGTAGAGTCCTGACCGAGCCTAACAATGCCATAATCAAGCAGTACACTAAGCTGTTTGCGATGGACGGTGTCAATCTGGAGTTCACTCCCGAAGCTTTGGACCTTATAGTTGACAAGGCTATAGAATATAAGCTCGGAGCCAGAGGCTTGAGGGCGATTGTGGAGTCAATCATGATTGACCCGATGTTTGAAGTACCGTCCAACAAGGTTGACAAGTTTGTCGTAACGGCTGATTTCGCGCTCAAGCAGCTTCAGAATGCCAATTTTGAAGCCGTGTCATTTTCTGAAGCCAAATAGCGGCATACATATTAAAAAATTATGGCCTGATCTTATCCATACCTCCGAAAAACTCCTCTACATGACTACAGCAACCGCTATGACTCAAGACCATCCATCCATCCCCGGACTCAACTCCACGCTGAAGAAATTCTTCGGTTTCGAGCAGTTCAAGGGCAATCAGGAGGCTATCATACGCAACCTCGTCTCAGGGTACGATACTTTTGTATTGATGCCTACGGGCGGTGGTAAATCGCTGTGTTATCAGCTGCCGTCCTTGATTATGGAAGGGACAGCCATCGTCATCTCTCCATTGATAGCGTTGATGAAAAATCAGGTAGACGCTATGCGTCAGTTCGGAGAGGAGGATGATGTGGCTCACTTCCTCAATTCGTCCCTGTCAAAGACGGCTGCCGACAAGGTCAAGAGCGACATACAGTCTGGGCGCACGAAGCTCCTGTATGTCGCACCTGAATCATTGACCAAAGAGGAGAATATCGAGTTTCTGAAATCGGTAACCATCTCGTTCTATGCCATAGACGAAGCTCACTGTATATCGGAGTGGGGACATGATTTCCGTCCTGAATACCGCAAGATACGCCCGATTATCAATGAGATATGCCGTAGGCCCATCATTGCGCTGACTGCGACTGCCACCCCCAAGGTACAGCATGACATCCAGAAGAACCTCGGCATATTGGATGCCAAAGTGTTCAAATCGTCATTTAACCGTCAGAATCTCTATTACGAAATACGGCATAAGACTTCAGATACCGACAAGGAGATAATCCGCTATATCAAGAACCGTCCAGGCAGGTCTGGCATCATATACTGTCTGAGCCGGAAAAAGGTTGAAGAACTGGCTGATACGCTCAGACTCAATGACATACCGGCGCTTCCTTATCATGCCGGCATGGACAGTGCGACCAGATCTGAAAACCAGGATGCTTTCATCCATGAGAAAGTCGATGTGATAGTGGCGACTATTGCATTCGGCATGGGTATTGACAAGCCTGATGTGAGATTTGTAATCCACTATGACATGCCCAAATCGCTTGAAGGGTATTATCAGGAGACAGGACGTGCTGGTCGTGATGGCGGCGAAGGTGAGTGTATCACATTCTATTCACGCAAGGATCTGCTCCGCATGGAGAAATTCATGCAGGGGAAACCTGTCAACGAACAGGAGATAGGCAAACAGCTGCTGCAAGAGACGGCTGCCTATGCCGAATCAAGCCTGTGCCGCCGCAAGATGCTGCTCCATTATTTCGGAGAGCAATATGACTCTGACAATTGCGGAAACTGTGACAACTGCCGCCATCCTAAGCAGAAGATTGACGCGACAGAAGAGCTCCTTTCGGTACTGGAAATTCTTGCATCACTTGGTGGGCACATGCGTCACGATATGCTCATGGACATATTACAAGGGCGAGAGACTCCATCAGTGAAAACATTGGAGTATGATTATGCCGATTTATTAGGCAGTTGCGCCAATACCGATGCAAAACGGTTGCAGACCATATTGCGTCAAGGTGTGATTGGCGGTCTGATTATCAGAGATATCGACAACTACAGTGTAATCGGTATTTCCGATAAAGGACGAGCTTTCCTCGCGAAACCTGAACGTTTCTACATCCTTGAAGATAATGACTTCAAGGATGACGATGTAGCCGAACATCCTGGAGCCACATGCGCCGCCGACATGCAGCTTTTTGCCATACTGAAAAATTTGCGTAAGTCTGTGGCACAGAAAGCAGGGCTTCCATCCTACATAATTTTTCAGGATCAGAGCCTCGAGGCTATGGCGACTTTTTATCCCGTCACTATGGAAGACCTCGTAGGCATCCCGGGAGTGGGAGAGGGCAAAGCGAAAAAATACGGCAAGGAATTTCTTGAACTCATAGCCCGCTATGTCAAGGATAATGACATAGAGCGTCCGCTTGACGTAAGAGTCAAGACACAACCCAACAAGAGCAAGAACAAACTTGCTATCATAAATGCTATCGACCGCATGATTCCTCTGGACGAAGTGGCAGACTCCAAGGGCATGGAATTTGAAGAACTGCTTGAACAGATCGAGTCGATAGTGTTCTCTGGCTGCAAACTTGACATACGTTATTTTCTTAACGATGTCTTGGATGACGACATCCAGGATGACATACTCAGCTATTTCAAAGAGAGCGAAAGCGAGGATATCGAGGAGGCTGTCAAGGAACTCGGCGATGATTACACCGAGGAGGAAATCCGCCTCGTCAGGATACGTTTTTTCTCGGAATACGCCAATTGATTGCCATTACACATATGTAACTTGATGACAATGGAAAATGACAAGATGATTCAGTACGCTGATGTAGAGCTCCACCGCAAGGAACTTGTGGTGCTGAAACATGTGGACTTCACTCTGCCGTACGGTGAATTTGTCTATTTGCTCGGTCGTGTGGGTAGCGGCAAAAGCTCCTTTCTGAAATCCTTGTATGCCGAAGTTCCCATATGCAGTGGGGAAGCGAGGATTTTCGATTATGACCTCACAACCATCCGACGCAAACAGATACCTTACCTCCGACGAAAAATAGGCATTGTCTTCCAAGATTTCAGACTGCTTACTGACCGGAATGTGTATCAAAATCTAAGTTTTGTGTTGGCTGCTACAGGATGGAAAAACAAGAACGATATAGACCAACGCATCGAGACGGTATTAAAAGAGGTAGGCATGCTTAACAAGAGCTATAAAATGCCACATGAACTCTCCGGAGGCGAGCAGCAGCGCATTGTTATAGCTCGTGCACTGCTTAACTCACCTGAGCTGATTTTGGCTGACGAGCCTACAGGCAATCTTGATCCTGCAACAGGCGAACAGATTGTAGCCCTGCTGCAGGAAATCACTGCTTCCAAAGGCACCAGCGTCATAATGGCTACCCATAATCTGACTATGGTACAGCAATTTCCCGCCAAAACATATATCTGCGAGAACAAGCGACTGAAACCAGAGGAAACAGAAGCCGCTATCAATCAATAAATCAATAAGTAACAAATATAACTACTGACCGTTTTCTCATAAACGACACAAACACACTACAACACAATGAAAGTCCTGAAATTCGGAGGCACTTCCGTTGGCTCTGCCCAAAGAATCAAAGACGTTGCCAGTCTCGTGAGGCAGCGCGGCAAAAACATCATCGTACTGTCAGCTATGTCAGGTACTACCAACCAGCTGGTGGAAATCAGCGGTTATCTCTATAACCACAACATAGCTGGTGCGCGCGAATGTATCAATGCACTCGAACAGAAATACATGGGCGTGATAGACGAGCTTTACTCAAGTGAAGACTACAAGCAAAAAGCCCGTGAGGTGGTAGGTGCATGTCTCGACTATATACGTGCGTTTACTAAAGAGGTGTTCACTTTATTTGAGGAAAAAGCGATACTCAGCCAGGGAGAACTCATGTCGACCAACATGATGAATCTCTACCTTCAGGAACAGGGCGTGAACTCCGTATTGCTCCCCGCTCTTGACTTCATGCGTCTTGACAAGAATTCCGAGGCTGACAGCCATTACATACGTGAGAAGCTCACCAAGATCCTTGATGAGCACAAAGATGCCGACCTCTATATCACTCAGGGCTTTATCTGCCTCAACGCATATGGCGAGATTGACAATCTCGAGCGCGGAGGCAGCGACTTGACAGCCTCGCTTATCGGTGCTGCCATCAAGGCTGAGGAAATTGAAATCTGGACGGACATCGACGGCATGCACAACAATGATCCCCGCTTTGTCGAGAAGACCGATCCTGTGAGGAATCTCCACTTTGAAGAGGCTGCCGAGCTGGCATATTTCGGAGCCAAGATTCTGCATCCGACATGTGTGCTCCCTGCCAAACTCAACAATATACCCGTCAGACTGCTTAACACCATGCAGCCTGATGCTCCCGGCACCAAGATTGACAACACACAGGGCTCTTGCGCCATCAAGGCTGTCGCGGCGAAGGACAACATCACTGCCATAAAGATCAAGAGCGGCAGAATGTTGCTCGCTTATGGCTTCCTCCGCAAGGTGTTCGAGATATTCGAGATGTACAAGACACCTATCGACATGATAGCCACCTCGGAGGTCGGTGTATCGGTAACAATCGACAACCGCAAGCACCTTGACGAGATCACCAACGAGCTGAAGAAACTCGGCACGGTGACCGTTGACGAGGATATGGTAATCATATGTATCGTCGGAGATCTTGAGTGGAAGAACCGAGGATTTGAAGCTGAGGCTCTGGATGCTCTCAAAGAGGTGCCTATCCGCATGATATCATATGGAGGCAGCAACTACAATATCTCGGTGCTTGTTCGCAGGGAGGACAAAGTGGCAGCGCTGAATCTGCTAAGCGCGCGACTTTTCAACAAGTAAATTCTTCAAGGTCTCCGTTGCCACTCTGGCAGCCGGAGACCTTTTTCAATCAAAAATATATCAATAGGGACGTAGTATGACAACATTTCCAATAGGTGCGCTACGCGAACGACGCACTCCTTTTTATTTCTACGATATAGATCTGCTTGATGCCACTTTGGCAAAAATCAAAGAATGTTCTTCTTATCCCGGCTTCCGTGTTCATTATGCTGTAAAGGCTAATGTCAATCCTGAGATAATGAAGATCATAGCCAACGCGGGTTTTGGGGCTGACCTTGTAAGCGGTGGCGAAATCAAGGCTGCCTTGGAGGCAGGATTCAAACCTCAGGATATGGTATTTGCCGGTGTCGGCAAATCTGACTGGGAGATAGAACTTGCCTTGGATGCCGGTGTCGGTTGCCTCAATGTGGAGAGCGATGCCGAGCTTGATGCCATAGAGCGGATAGCAGAGCGCAAATGCAAGGTGGCGACTGTAGCCCTGCGTGTCAATCCCAATATTGACGCACATACACATCACTATATTACCACAGGATTGGCTGAAAACAAATTCGGCATAGCCATGGAGCAGCTTGATCCTATAGTGCTACGTGTTGCAAAGAGTCCGGTGCTGGATCTGGCAGGACTGCATTTCCATATCGGGTCACAGATCACTATCACCGAGCCGTTTAAGATGCTCTGCAACAAAATCATAGAGCTATGCGAGCATTATCGCAGCATGGGTATCGAATTCCGTTCCATCAATGTCGGAGGCGGTCTTGGCATTGATTACGATAACCCCGATGCCAATCCCATCCCTGACTTTGAGAGCTACTTCAACAGCTTCCACGAAAACTTGCCCATTGCTCCTGGTCAGCAGCTGCATTTTGAGCTGGGACGTAGTGTAGTAGGGCAGTGCGGTTCGCTCATCACCTCTGTCATATATGTGAAAGAAGGCGTGAACAAAAAATTTGCGATAGTAGATGCAGGCTTTTCTGAGCTCATCCGTCCGGCTCTCTATCAGGCACATCATCTGATACAGAATCTGACAAGCCATGACAAGCCTGAGAAGTATGATGTAGTTGGACCGATATGCGAGTCATCGGACACTTTCGGAGTAGACGAGATGCTGCCAAAAGTCAAGCGAGGCGACATATTCGCCCTACGTTCGGCTGGAGCCTACGGTGAAATCATGGCAAGCCACTACAACTGCCGTAGCCTTAACCCAGCATTTCTATATTCAAAAAGTAAAGTGTAAGGCTATCTGTACTCCCGACCTTGAGGCTCCGGGAGTGTCTCGATAAGTCAATCGCCACACATAGTCAACCCTCAAGATTGTAAATATATTGTCAAGACCTACTGCAACTTCCATATAAGGCGTGTCAGTCATCAGCCGTGTATTTGCAATCACAGGAAATCTGAACAACTCGGGATTATATTCCGGGTTGTTTTTTTTGCTCAGATGTCCCCACAGTCCACGGAAAGTGAATGCCTCACGCAGTTTGAGCTTTTTAAGAAACGGGATATAATTAAATATAGCACCGTTTGCCCAATAAGTTATATCCCATGAAGCATAACTGTCATTGACAAACTCCATGGGATTCATCAATGCGAAACTTTCGGGCTGGATGGTATATGAAAGGTTGGCATTGGGTATGAGAAGTTGTGGATAAGGTGTTTTGGACCATATATGCCCTCCCTTGACATATATATCCGTATATCCCCATGCCGAAAACCAGAAACGTTTGATTATGCTCGCTTCGGTGCGGTTGATGGTAAAGCGGCTGCCCATGAAACGCTGAGGTCCGTATGTGTGCGACAACGTGAATATAGGAGCATCCATATTGATAGGGAAACGGAAAGATCTCCCCTGATAGAAAGTCTCTCCAGGCGCATATCTCAGCTGTATCTGTAGCGTGGTCTGGTCATAATAGGGGTGGGGGATTCCATAACCATCGATAAAGGGCATGAACTCGGTGGCTTCCTGTCGCTCATAACGAGGTTTTAGGCTCAATGAGAAATTATTCGCCAATTCAAGTGTGTATCTGAGTTCGGCTACACGATGATAAGTGATCTGACGGTCAGCGTGACGAGTCAGAGAAAGGAATACATTGTCAGGATTGGTGAAAAGATATTTCTGCCCGAGCTTGTCAATGTCATATAAATACGTCGCAGCGATAGAGTGTACAGGAAATTCATAGGCATGGTATTTCTTGGGCTTGAACGAGTATTCGACATCCACGCTATATTTCCAGCGATGATCCTTCATGCCGTAAGCACCGTAAGCCTTGAAAAACCAATGAGGATTAAGATTGGCAGTGGTCATGCCTCCAAATCTCAGGCGCGTGCCTTCAAGTTCGTTATAGCTTATGGTGGTGTTAAGGGGTCCGATGTCAAACTTGCTGTCCTTGCCCGTAGGTATATATCCTACTGCGAGCAACTTGACAAATTTCTCTCCCCAATAATACAACTTGTTTTTCCGCAGTCTGCTCATAAGCTGCTCCATACCGTCTTGAGCGGATGTGATGGCTTCCGGGCGTGATTTTGACCAGTATGTACTGTCGCGTTTTTCGGCACTGTCATCTATAATCACATCACCTTGTGCATCATAGATATGGCTGTACGCAGCTTTATCAAAATTATGGTCATAATAGACGGTATGTCTCTCTGAATAGATCTCAGGAGTCCCTGGTATCACTTGGGCTTCAATGGCGAGATCATCGAGATCCTTTAACCGCCTGCCGTCGGCTGATTTAGTAAATGCCTGGTTGATGCGCAGGTTTTTAATATAATTGAGATTGATATTTGATGGCACACGCATCGACACTTTCTTGACAAACATCGATGGATCATCCTTAAGCACATACAAACGACCTGTAAATCCGAATGTGGAAGTATTATGTGGCACAAAAGACAGTACAATGCAGGTGTCACTATCTACAGTGACAGTGTCTGTAAGGTAAAACTTATAGAAATCAGCAGCTATTTTTGACAGAGGGCTGACAAACCGGTTTTGCATCAGAGGGATGTCATTTTGATATAAGTCTACCTCTCTCATAACATCTTCAAAAAATTTACGCATACTCTCCGTATCGGCGATATCATCAACTCCGGCATTGCGTAATGCCCGTATATGTTCTTTTTTTGACGCCGGTTGCGCACGGTAATACATATGAGACATCTTCTCACGGGTCGAAAGATTGAGTATCGGTTTTCCCGTGATAGAGGAGGTGTCGACATAATCGGTAAGGAAAGGGAATCGAGACATCAATCCGTGCTGATCCTCAGTATGGAAATCGTTTAACCCTAATCTGATGCGCTCGTACTTGTCATACGAATAATAAGGAGCTTTAAGTGGATTAGAACGGTCATCGCTCTCCCTGATTTTCTCCATCAGATCTACAGCCGGATTGTTTCTTTTATAATAGTGCTCTTTTGTCTTTTTTACGACTACTTCGCTTAATGCGAGTCCTTCAGGGTTAATATATATTGTTACAGTGTTATCTTCCAACGGAGAATATGCCAGCATCTTAGGTTCATAACCCATGGCTGTGACATAATAATGGGTAAACGGACGGCTTGTGTATATCTTAAAGTGTCCTTTTTCATCTGTCAGCCCACGTACATCAGGACCTTTTAACGTCACGGCAGCATAGGGGACAGGCTCATGGGTCAATGAATCTCTAACCAATCCGCTCACCCTGACTCCGAGTGGCTGAGCCGAGAGAAAGACAGGAGATAATGCAACGACAAAAAGCAATATTATAAGAAAAAAGGAGCGTTTATCCACTATTGTATCGTATATTTGTGCAAATTTAGTCATTTATGACATTGGCACATTGTTAAAAATACATATTATCATATCAAATGGCTCTTGAAATAGAACGTAAATTCTTGGTTATAAGTGATTTATACAAATCACTGGCTGTATCGTGCAGTCACATAACACAGGCATACCTCGCCAGACAAGACCGAGGAGTCGTCAGAGTCAGAATCAGGGATTGCAAGGCATTTATCACTATTAAAAGCCGCAATACAGGAGCCTCACGTAACGAATGGGAATATCCGATACCTGTATCAGACGCAAAAGAAATGATTTGCAAGATAAGTGATGGGAAACTTATTGACAAGTCACGGTATATAGTGGATTTTGAAGGATATATATGGGAGGTAGACGAATTTCATGGAGCATTAGAAGGTCTGGTCGTGGCAGAGGTAGAATTGCCGAACGAGAGCGCAACACCGAAACTGCCGCCGTTTATAGGTCGTGAAGTCACAGGCGAGCGTAGATTTTATAATTCCGTATTGTTGGAAATAAAAGCTCTCAAAGAGCTGGATATGCAGTAAGCAGTAAAATGCTGTCAAATCAATAGATTGTTTATGTTTATGAAGATTTTCTTATTTCGATAGAATTTACATAATGGGGATTATGTTAAATAGCGCATGCACACGAAACGATGCCGCCCCCGATAGCAACGATGTAACTTGCATGTCTGACATGCCTGTGGCAGTTTGAATCACGCGCTATATGAGGGCTGACATGCCATTGGCATGTCCCAACAGATTGAAGAATTTCCAGTTACACGCCCCTCTCTGTTACGATTTGCTGACATGACCCAATTAAGATTGACCAGTATATAAACGAGTATGAATGTGCTGATATTCAAGAAGTTGCTTATCTTACACTATATGTGATATATGATTGTCCCCTATTTGTACCCGATAATTTAACATTGATTTGGTGTGATATGGATATTTTTGGCTAAATTTGTATTGATAAATCATATCAAACTCTGCAGTGGTGATGACGGAATGTTATCATCGCTCATTATAAATCTATTGTCACATTTTTTATAATATGAAAAAATCTCTCTTAGTAGCACTTGCTATCGTTTCAGGGGTAGCCGTGTGCCCTGTAGCTACAAATGCACAATTTAATCTCGGCAAGGCTGTCAATGCCGGTACCAAAGCAGTCAAGGCTCTGACTGTCAGCGATGCGCAGATGGCTGCATATGCCAAGGAATCAGTAGACTGGATGGATACGCACAACAAGGTATCGGATGCAAAGAGCAAATATACCCAGCGACTCAACCGTCTTACAAAAGGTCTGACAGAAGCTGATGGTATACCCTTGAATTTCAAGGTGTACGAGGTCATTGATGTTAATGCTTTCGCTTGTCCTGACGGCAGTGTGCGAGTATTCTCTTCGCTGATGGATATAATGAGTGATGACGAACTCCTTGGCATAATAGGACATGAAATAGGCCATGTGGCAAAGCACCACTCAAAGAAGGCGTTCAAGCAGGAACTTCTCACTGGAGCAGCTCGTGATGCCATATCTTCGGCAGGCGGTGTTGCGGCAAAACTCAGCGACTCGCAGCTTGGAGACCTCGGACAGGCTCTGTCAGGCGCAAAGTACTCCCAAAAGCAGGAGAAAGAAGCTGATGATGCAGGCTACGATTTTCTCAAAGCCAATGGCAAAAATCCCTGGGGTATGGTGATGGCATTTGAGAAATTCCTCAAGATGGAAGAAAAGGAAGGCAACAAGAGCAGCTACGTAGATCGCATGTTCTCATCACATCCCGATACAGTCGACCGCATCAAGCGCATGACCAAGCGGGCTGAAAAAGATGGCATAGCTCGTCCTCAAGAGTAAAGTTCGTCCCTGTTTTTATCAAGTTATATTCATGACTAAGAAAGTACTTAAGGTCCTGGGGTTAGGTTTCCTCGGGACCTTAATTGTTTCGTGTTTCGGACTGAGTGCGGTGATTTATCAGGATACACTTATCCAGTGGTGGAAACCTGTCGCATTGAGCCTGATTGTAGCTCTCGGTTCGGGTAAGTTTTTGTGGAAAAAGTGGTGTCCACTTACTGATTATGACAGTATCTGGATAAATTTCGGACTGCACGTCATAACAGTGACGGCATTGATACTTGGAGGCTTTTACATCGGCAATTATTTTTTAGGTGACAGAGATACTTGTACCTATCAGGACGTAGCCGTGACTCGAGTTTATCGTGAAAAGCATCACAAGACACGTCGTATCGGCCGCAGAGTCTATGGACAGGGAGCACCATACTGGGTGTACAAGGCTGACATAGAGCTTCCTCATGGGGAATACAAATCGCTAAGGCTGACTAAGCAGAAATATGATCTGTTGTCAAAGGGAGACACATTGGGACTTGCTATACGAGATGGATTTTTCGGGACTACAGTCATTGACAGCAATAAGATCATATATCCAAAAAAGAGCAAGAAATCACGTAAAAAACGGCATTTTGGCTATCGGAGCAGGAAAAACAAGAATTTAGACGAAAGTATTTCCTCTCTGAAACACTATTGACAATCAAATTGTTGTATCTTTGTAACGTTTTTACCGAAACATCCTAAAAATACATATATGACATTTGAAGAATTAGGAGTGAATGACAATTTGCTCCGAGCTATTAAAGAGATGGGATTCGAACAGCCTATGCCTGTTCAAGAAAAGGTTATTCCACATTTGCTGACCCAGGACGGTGACGTTGTGGCGTTGGCTCAGACCGGCACCGGCAAGACCGCCGCATTCGGTCTGCCTGTACTCCAGCGCATAAATCCTGACATCCACAAACCTCAGGCGATAATACTCTCCCCTACACGTGAGCTATGTCTGCAAATCGGCAGTGATCTGGCTGATTTCTCAAAGTATATCGATGATGTGAAAGTGCTGCCTGTCTACGGCGGTTCGAGCATAGAAAGCCAGATCAAGGCGTTGAAACAAGGCGTGCAGATCATAGTGGCAACCCCAGGACGACTGATTGACCTAATCAACCGCCGAGTAGTAAGCCTTCAGGACGTGCACACTGTCATTCTTGACGAGGCTGACGAAATGCTCAACATGGGCTTTCTCGATTCAATCGATGAGATCCTGTCACACGTACCTGAGAACCGCAAGATGCTCATGTTCTCGGCAACGATGCCTACGGAAATCGCCAAGATTGCCAAGAAATATATGAAGGACCCTGTGGAATTTGTGGTCGGAAACCGCAATGAGGGTGCCAAGAACGTCAAGCACATCTACTATATGGTCAATGCACGAGATAAATATCTGGCATTGAAACGTATAGCTGACGACTCGCCTAACATCTACGCCATCATATTCTGCCGCACACGACGCGAGACTCAGGAAGTGGCTGATAAGCTGATACAGGACGGTTACAATGCTGATGCACTCCATGGCGACCTCTCCCAGCAGCAACGTGACATCGTCATGAAAAAGTTCCGTGACCGTGTCATCACGATGCTTGTGGCTACCGACGTGGCAGCCCGCGGTCTTGACGTTGACGACCTTACCCATGTAATCAATTTCGGATTGCCTGACGATACTGCCGTTTACACCCACCGCTCGGGACGTACAGGACGAGCCGGCAAGACAGGTGTCAGCGTGGCAATCATACATTCGCGCGAGAAAGGCAAACTGCGCGAAATCGAGAAAAAGATTGGCAAAACCTTCGAGCGCAAGGAGGTACCGACTCCTCAGCACATCATAGAAAAGCAACTCTATAATCTGGCTGACAGGATAGAGCGTGTCAAGGTAGATGACGAAGAGATAGACAAATATATACCAGGCGTACAGCGCAAACTTGAGTGGCTGTCACAGGAAGACCTGCTTAAAAGGGTGCTTTCGCTTGAGTTTCAGCGACTTCTGGAATACTACAAGGATGCTCCCAAAATCGATTTCATCGATGAAAAACCAGCCAAAGAGCGCACTAAAAAGGAACGCGAGCCTCGCACTGAAAAAGACAAAGACCGCCGTACTGCCGAACGTGGCATGGAACGTATATACGTCAATGTGGGCAAGGCAGACGGTTTCTTTGCCGGAAACCTGATCGATTTGCTCAACCACACTGTAGAAGGCAGCCGTGTAGATGTGGGACGCATAGACCTGCTGCCCCATTACTCACTGTTTGATGTCAAGAAGGCTGATGCAAAGCGTGTGGTCAATGCTCTGAAGAGCGCAGATTTCATGGGCAAAAATCTCTATAGCGAGATTGCCGATGCCGACAAGGATTACAAGAAAGCATCACTTAGACGCACTAAAGATGCTGCAGTCGACGAGTATAACGGTGGCGGCGAGACACCTTATGAATACTTCCGCAAGAAATCGCGCGGAGGCAGCAAAAAGACCTCAAAAAAACGCAGATAACCTCACAATGACGCTATGGAACTTATAGCGTTACGTACAGTAAGATATAATGACAAAAACTCTATCCTCTCGGCATTTACAGCCGAGAGAGGTAGGGTTTCTGTGCTTGTATCGGCATCCGGAAGCAAGGAAGCCCGCCGTCGCAGAGCATTGCTGATGCCGCTTTCGGTTGTAGATGCTGAAATAGACATCCGACCTGGTCGTGATATCTTTAATCTCAGAGATATCAGACCATTGAGTTCATCACTGAACATATTTTCAAGTCATGTGAAATCGGCGGTAGCGATTTTCTTAGCAGACTTTCTTAACTCCCTTCTACGTCAGGAGTCAGGTGACCAGCTATTGTTTGAGTTTCTGAGGGAGGAGATTCTTGCATTGGAAGCCATGGCCGACACGGCTGCTATGAATAGCCATATCGGTTTTTTATGCCGTCTCAGCAGATTTATGGGCATACAACCTGATATCGGCAGTTATCGAAATGGCTCATTTTTTGATATGAATGACGGCTTGTGGCGTATGTCTCCCCCACTCCATAATGCATGGTTGGAGCAATCAGAATCACGGATAGCGTTTATGGTATTATCTCGCATGGCTTCACCTGCTTACACCATGGATCATGTGCTCGACTGTCGCACAGTGCGCAATCGTGCCATAGATATATTGATAGAGTACTATACCATACACTTTGCAAAGCTTAATCTGCCGTCATTAGATGTGTTGCGTGATATGTCATAAATACAGGATTTTTTCGTTAACTTTGTAATATGATACTTATAGCAGACGGTGGCAGCACTAAGATAGAGTGGTGTCTCCTTGTCAACCAGACAGTGATAAAGCGCTTCGTCACGCGAGGCCTTAACCCCGTCATGCTGACCAAAGAGGAGATAACAGACCGGTTGGAGATAGACCTGTCAGGCGAATTATCGCCATGGCGTGATGAATTGCGCACGGTGTATTTCTATGGAGCCGGATGTATCCCTGGTGAAATATCCGACATGATGCGCGAAGCCATACGTCCCATAGTTGGTCCACGACCTGACATAGATGTGAACAATGACCTGCTTTCTGCCGCACGAGCATTGTGTGGGAGCCATTCAGGCATTGCCTGCATTCTGGGCACCGGCAGCAATTCATGCTATTATGACGGCGAAACCATCATCGACAACATCTCCCCTCTCGGTTTTATCCTCGGAGATGAAGGGTCTGGCGCAGTGCTTGGCAGGCAGCTCATATGCGATGTGCTAAAGCACCAGCTGCCTGATTATATATGTGCGGAATTTCTGTCACAGTACAAACTTGATGCACATAAGATTATACGCAGAGTCTACCGTGACCCGTCACCCAACCGATTCCTTGCCTCGCTCTCTCCATTTCTTCATGAGCATCTTGACATACCGGAAATAAGGCATCTTGTAAAGCATCAATTTGAGCTGTTTTTCAAGCGCAACGTCAGCAACTACCGTAAATACAATGATACATCCGTCAATTTTGTCGGCTCAATCGCTTTCTTTTATCAGGATATACTGCATGAAGCTGCCGACCAAGCCGGATATACGATTGCTAAAATCATCCGTTCACCGATGGACGGACTAATCCAATATCATAAGGGCTGAAAAACCGATAGTCCTCTTTCCAACCCCAAAACTCCACTTGCATATGCTTAAATTAGTCAAATATACAATATTATCAGCCATCTGCATAGCAACATTAAGCAGTTGCGGCGGTCCGAAGCTGTCTGTCGCCGATGCGCAGATGGCTCGTGGTGAATATTTTGATGCAGCACAGACATACAGGAAACTCTATAATAAGTGGACGAAACGCGAAGAACGCGACAAACGCGGCATGGTAGCATACAAGATGGGGCAATGTTATATGCACCTCGGTCAGGATGCCCGAGCATCGGCTGCTTTTCAGAATGCCATAAGGTATGAATATCCCGACACGCTCGCTAAACTATATCTCGCCCAGAGCCTGCATGGCGAAGGCAAATATGCTCCAGCCATCAAGGCATATGAAGAATATCTGCAAATGAAGCCTGGTGACATAATCGCCCGGAACGGATTGACAGGTGCGAAAATGGGACTTGACAAGAAAGGTCATACACGCTATGTGGTCAAACAACCTAAACTGATCAACTCCCGTCGTGCCGACTTCGCCCCGATGTTTCTGCCAGGGGATAACACCCAGCTCTACTACACCACCACTAATGAACATGTAAAGGGCAAGGTCAAAAGCGACATCACCGGGATGAAGAACTCCAATATCTGGTTTATGCACCAGAATGAGCAGGGTGTATGGCAGAAACCTGAGGCAGCCGAAGGCGAGTTGAACAATGACCAACTTGACGAGGGTGTCGCCTCGTTTTCTCCCGACGGACAGACGATGTATCTGACAGTGGCTCGGCGTTCGGAATCGAATCCGACCAGTCTGGAAATCTATACGTCACAGAGATCCGATGCAAAATGGAGTGAGCCAAGGAAGTTTGACATCACAGCTGACACTTTGTCAAATTTCGCGCATCCGACCGTCAGCCCTAACGGTGAATTTCTATATTTCACAAGCGATATGCCAGGCGGAGAAGGACAATATGACATATGGCGTATCAATCTTAGAGAACCTGCCGGCTCTCTGGAAAATCTCGGCAAGGAAATCAATACCCCCGGGCATGAGAAATTTCCGTATGCACTGACTGACAGCATACTTATTTTCGCTTCAGACGGGCATCCGGGTTTTGGCGGACTTGACCTTTTCAGAGCCACTCTTACACCAAGTGGCACATGGAATGTCGTCAACATGGGCACTCCTATCAACTCGTCAGGTGATGACTTCGGCATAACGTATGAAAAGCCTGATGTCGAGTCAGGATATCTGTCAAGCAATCGTGGCGACGGACGTGGCTATGACCATATCTATTCGTTTGTGCTTCCTGACTTGAAAATCAATATATCAGGCTGGGTGCTTGACCGTGATGATGAGCCGGTGCCAAATGCAGTCATCAGGATTGTCGGCAATGACGGTTCAAATCAGAAGACCGTAGCCAAAACCGACGGATCGTTTACATTTCCGCTGCATCGTGGTGTAAGCTACGCCATGATGGCTGGGGCAAGAGGCTTTCTCAATGCCAAGCAAGAATTTACAGCCGACAATGCCGAAGAAGATGCCGAATACAGCATTGACTTCATCCTGTCGTCACTCAGCAAGCCCAATATTGTAGAAAATATCTTCTATGACTACGACAAAGCCACTCTGCGCCCTGAGTCCAAGAAAGCATTGGACGAACTTGCCGAGATGCTCCGTGATAATCCCAACATCACCATTGAGATGGCATCTCATACCGACCGTCACGGCACAGAAGAGTACAACATGGATCTCTCTATGCGCCGAGCCAAGTCTGTGGTCGACTATCTGATAGATGAAGGCGGCATCGACAAGCGTCGTCTGCAATATCAGGGCTACGGCAAATCACGCCCGAAGACCGTTACGAAACGTATCAACAAAGCATATCCCCAATTTGAGGAGGGACAATTGCTTAACGAGGATTTCGTCAACACTCTGTCACCTGAAAATCAAGACGCAGCCGACCAGATTAACCGCCGTACAGAATTTCAAGTACTGTCTACCGATTTTGACATGTTCTGATGAGCCATGAAGTTCAGGACTGAAATAGATATAGACCATAAGCATAAGGGTGAAATCTCGTTAGACCAGTCGCTGATTATGCTCGGCTCTTGTTTCACTACCAATATCGGAGAAAGACTGCTCCGGTGTGGCTTTGATGTATCTGTTAATCCTTTCGGTACTCTATATAATCCGCTCAGCATAGAGCATTCCATCAGCAATGCCATCTTCTGCCGACATTATACAGAGGAGGATTTGATAAAAGACAGACAGGGTATATACCACTGCCTTGATTTCCACTCGTCGTTTTCTTCAGGCAAGCCTGAGACTGTAATCATAAGTACCAATCAAGCCATCAATGACTGTCACAAAAAGATTAAATCATGCCGATGGCTGATAATCACATTAGGTACATCTTATGTGTACACGTGGAAAGCCAACGGTGAAGTCGTTGCCAACTGCCATAAGCTGCATCCCGATAATTTTGAGCGCATACTGATGTCACTGTCTGAGGTGGAAACATCTCTTGACAGGCTGATTAAATCAGTCAGATCAGTCAACAACGATGCCAAGTTCATATTCACAGTCAGCCCCATAAGACACAAGGCTGACGGACTGCATGCCAATCAAATCAGCAAAGCAGGCTTGCTGCTTGCTATTGACCATATAAAGGATAAGCATGACAACGTCATATATTTCCCTGCATATGAAATCATGATGGACGATTTGCGTGATTACAGGTTTTATGATGAGGATATGGTGCACCCGTCACAGGTTGCCATCAAGTACATCTACGAAATGTTTACCGATATGTTCATGTCGGATAAAACCATCAACCAGTGCTCGGCTAATGCAAAAGCTGCCTTAAGGCTTCTTCATAGACCGATTGTCAAATGAACACTGACATTCTCAATATCAGACTCATATACCCACTATGAAACAATATACCATAGCTCAAGTAAGCGACATACTCAAGCCTCAGGCTCAGTCAATCCCCGCCCCTGCAGCGCATATTGACCATCTTCTCACAGACAGCCGTTCTTTAGTATTTCCAGAAACAAGTCTTTTCTTTGCCATCTCGACCAAAAGAGGAGACGGACATAGATATATACCGGCACTTTATGCGTCAGGCGTAAGGAATTTTGTAATAGAGAAAATCCCCGCCGGAGTATCCCAGTTGTATCCGGACGCGAATTTCCTGCAAGTACCTGACAGCACTGCGGCATTACAGCGACTTGCATCGTATCATCGTAGCCGCCATGACATACCAGTCATAGGCATAACCGGCAGCCGTGGCAAGACTACGGTTAAAGAGTGGCTGTATCAGCTTCTGCAAAGTGACGAGGAGGTATTGCGCAGTCCGCGCAGCTTCAACAGCCAGATAGGCGTGCCGCTCTCGGTGTGGGAGCTTGATGATATGGATACAGTCGCGATTTTCGAAGCTGGCATCTCTACCAGTGGCGAGATGCAGCCCATAAGCAGCGTGATCCGTCCCAATATCGCAGTGCTTACGAATATCGGCACTGAACATGACGAAGGGTTTGCATCCATGGCTGCAAAAGCTGCCGAAAAATGCCGTTTGTTTGACACCGCAGATATTGCCATATGCAACATTGATGACCGTGTGGTCAACGACACAGTCCGTTTCATGCAAAATCACACAGAGAGATTATGGTCAGTTTCATTCACCAATCCTGATGCAAAAGTCTATATCAGTGCCTACGTCAACATGGGAGACTCCACTGAAATCGAATACAATTTTGATGGAAAAACCGATACCATAGTCATACCTTTTGCCGATGAATTATCGGTCAAAAATATGGCATTGGTACTGACTGTATTGCTAGCTCTCGGGAAAGATATAGAGGCGCTCAAACCGCGATTGGCTAAGCTGTCACCTATCGACACACGGTTGGAAGTGCTGGATGGTGTCAACGAATGCCAGTTACTGCTTGATGGATACACCAGTGATCTGCAGTCACTCTCCCCTGCTCTTGACTTCATGGACCGTCGGCGTACAGAACAGCAGTCAAAGACTGTCATCCTCTCCGATCTGATTCATGAAGACAACAAGGATGCTTCGCAGATGTACAAAAAAGTTGCCGAGCTGCTAAAATGCAAAGGTATCCAAAGGTTGATTGGCATCGGTGATGATATATCGGCGCATGGCAGATTCTTTTCATGCGAGACCCGTTTCTTCCCCACGACCGAAGCATTTCTGGAAGAAATGTCAACAAGCGACTTTGACCACGAACTGATACTGATAAAGGGTGCTCCTGGTTTCAACTTCAAGGTAATCGGTCAGAAGTTAGAAGCTCGTCAGCATGAAACTGTCCTTGAGGTCAATCTTGATGCAATGACCGCCAACTATAACTTCTTCAAAAATTTCCTCAAACCTGAAACCGGAATAGTAGCTATGGTCAAAGCCGGTGCTTACGGTGCTGGAGCATACGAACTGGCGAAATCATTGCAGAGTATCGGAGCAGCCTATCTTGCTGTCGCAGCCCATGACGAAGGTGTGGATTTGCGTCGTGCCGGAATCACCATGCCCATCATGGTCCTGAACCCCAAAGTGGTCAACTACCCAGCCCTCTTCGCTTATCAGCTTGAACCGGAGATATACGACTTCCAGATGCTTGATGAAATCATCAAAGAAGGAGAGAAATGCGGAGTCACCGACTATCCAGTACATATCAAGATAGATAGCGGTATGCACCGCCTCGGTTTCCTTAAAGAGGATATCAAGGATTTAAAGGCTATACTTCTGAGCCAGAACGTAATCAGCCCGAAGTCAATATTCAGCCATCTTGCAGCCGCAGACAATCCATCAATGGATGACTATACCCAATCACAGTTTGATTATTTTGATGCTTGTTGTGACGAGTTACAGGCAGCCTATCCTACCCACTACATCATGCGGCATATACTTAACAGCACTGGCATCGTGCGCTTCCCCCAGCATCAGCATGACATGGTGAGATTAGGCATCGGGCTATATGGCATCCCGACTCTTGACGATGGCTCAATGTCAGCATTGCGTCCGGTATCCTCACTCCACACTGTGGTCATCTCTGTAAAGAAATGGCAGGCAGGTACTACCATCGGTTATAACCGCAACGGACTGTTGCATCGGGAATCCATCATAGCTACTATCCCTGTCGGTTATGCCGACGGCATAGACCGTCATCTCGGCAATGGTCATGCTTCATTTATGGTCAATGGTCACAGATGTCCCACCGTCGGTAACATATGCATGGATATATGCATGATTGACGTGACGGACTGCCCGGACATCAAACCTGGAGACAGAGTGGAAATATTTGGCGATAATGTGACTGCGGTAGAGTTGGCTGAAATTCTTGACACGATACCTTACGAAATACTTACATCAGTCTCTCAGAGAGTCAAGAGAGTATATTTCCGCGAATAATGTCATGACTTTGCCACAGGTCTATAATCGCGGGTCAGCATCTCCCAAATAAGTTTCAGCCATATGATGGTGATAGGCAGAGCCTTCAGAGCATAAGGCTTTATAAGCCCATTTCTGATGATTTTGGGCATAAGATCGCTATGACCGAAACTTGAAATCACCAATGCGAAAATCAACAGGACAACATCAGTGGTGGAACGTTTCCACGGTGCCGTCACATACCATATCGCCACACCGCTGATAGCAATGACGTAGCCGCTTGACTCGCTGCCTGTACTGAATAGAATTATCACCATAAGCACTGATGCCACCAATGCCCATTGGAAACCCTTGTAACCATATTGTTTAACGCGATACGATGGCAACAGAAACAGCAAAGCTGCCGGAATCAAAATCCACATGTCATTGAACTGCATGCCCGAGACCCTATGGGTCATGCCGATGAACGATATATTCTGGTAGATGGCGTTCTCATTCAGGGCGTTTTTGTCGACAAGAGTCGTAAACCATTCGCCATACTGCGATATGATATATTCAGGACTCGAAATGAGCATGGGGAGTACAAAAAATACCACGCCCCATATAGCACAATATCCCAGCAGACGGATTTTATGCTTTGAAAACGGCAAGAACGCCAACCCAAGGATGCCATACAGCTTAGTCATGGCTCCAAACATGATAAACATTGCAGCCCATCCGTTCCTGTCACGGTCTATGGCGGTATAGGATGCGATAATCAGAGCCGCAATCACTATATTGAATTGAGCCATAAACAATGCACCAAGCACCTCATTAGACACATACCATAGTATGAATATCTTGGCTTTATGTGACAGCGGCATCCTCAATATAGCTGCATATAGCACCGCGCACAGTGACAGCAACCAGCATACAAGCGAGATAAACTTAGGCATCAAAGCATAGGGAGCTATAACGATGCCAAATAGCGGTCCGTAAAGATTATGATCGCTGTATTCTTCGGGATAATAGGCATACAGCGATTTAAAATCGACCATATGCCAGAATACCTGTCGGAATATGATGAAATTATTGAGATGCACATCCAATCCACCTTTTGTCAAAGCCGCTACAACAGCAAGCACACCCCATAAGATAGCAATGGTGCGGTAGTCAGAGAATACCGGCAGACGGAAAAAATCTCTTATCTTGTTCATTTGTCTGGATTGCAGGTAACCTGAGCGTCGTTATATGTATTGACAAAATACGGAGGTCGTTTCTTGCTCTCATTGAATACACGTCCGAGGTACTCACCGATGATGCCAAGCGACAGCAACTGCACACCGCCAAGAAACAGTATCGTCACCATCAATGTAGGATAGCCTGCTACAGGGTCTCCGAATAACAGAGTGTTGACAAGTATGTATATCAAGTATATAAAGCCTATCAGAGACGCTACAATTCCGAGGATTGATGCTATGCGCAACGGTGATGTCGTATAAGCTGTCAAACCATCGACGGCAAGATTCAACAGCGAAGAAAACTTCCATTTTGTAGTACCGTTCATGCGCTCAAGCTGCTCATATTGAATGCCTTTTTTACGGAAACCTATCCAGCAATACATACCTTTAGTGTTGCGCTGGCACTCACGCATCTCACGCAGCGCATTGATGCAGACGCGGTCAAGCAGACGGAAATCGCCAGTGTTACGCTGTATGGGGATACGGGTGGTGTTCTGCAACACTTTATAGTAGAGCTGGGATGTCTTGCGCTTAAACCAAGTCTCTTTTGATGACTTACGTTCGGCATACACATCCTGGTAGCCTTCTTCCCAATATTTGATCATCTCGGGTATGGAGGAAATCGGATGCTGCATGTCGCTGTCCATTATAATCACAGCGTCACCAGTGGCATAATCAAATCCAGCCATCATCGCTATCTCCTTGCCATAGTTGCGTGACAAGTCGATATAGCTGAAACGCGGATCCTCCGCATGAAGTTGCTTGATCAATTGCAATGTATTGTCCTTACTTCCGTCATTGACAAGCAGAAATTCCCAGTCATAGTCAGGATTTTGCTGAGTGACTTCAAGCATCTTCTCCTTAAGAAGTCCTATAGATGCTTCTTCATTATAGGCAGGCAGCAAGATTGTGATTTTCCTTTTCATAGCATTACTGTTTATTTCTCCGTATCCAATATTTTGAGATGCTTCTTATATAGGTCGAATATAGTGTTGAATTCCTCACCCTTACTCTTGAAGTGAGTAATCAGGTCATCAAGAATCCTCCGCATACCTTCACCTGAATTTCTACGTATCATCCCTGGCAGTTTGATTTCATCGACCAAGGAGTTAAGGTCATAGAACTCCCATGGATGGAAGTAAGTGCAAAAATGACCGTCTTTCTTTAAAGCACGGTCAGCCATGCCTCTATATACGCTGGGTGGAAGTACATGGGCTGCTAACCAGAACAGGGGAAACCTTACCAACGGAGTGACTGAGACAGGCATCTGCATCACGCCGTCTTGCCAAAAAGGTACACGTGGCTTCGCAAAATTGTTATAACGACCTGGGATAAAGGTCGGGTTGAGCGAAGATTCATACAGATACCCGGCATCAGACATGGCATGCTCATCCACTTTCATCATTCGCGCCATGCGGTATCCGTGTACAGGCTGACCGCTTAGCTCCTCCAGTCGCAGTCGTGAGGCTTTTAAATCTTCTGGTCTGAAACCGGTATGCGTCATGCCGTGGCTGGCAAGTTCGTGACCCTCATTGATTATACGTGCAAATTCAGCTGGAGCATGTTCGGCAAAATTAACAGTCACGAAAAAAGTAGCCTTGACACCCTGCTTTTGCAGAGTGTCAAGGATCACATTGGTGCCGTGGCGTGAAATTTCCATCATCCTCTCAAACGGCATATCATAACCATGCTCCTGAGGGAAATCGAACTCTTCTATGTCGAAGCTAAGACATATCATATATGACGACAGAGATTAGAGCTGCCCTCTGCCATGACAATTCTTGAATTTCTTGCCGCTTCCGCATGGACACGGGTCATTGCGTCCCACCTTAAGACCAGCCTTGGCTGGCATAGGCTTCGGAGCATGTCCTTGCGGAGCACTTGCCGCTGCTCGCTGAGCATCTTCGCCTGGCAGCGAAGGTTTGTTTGCGCTGTAACGCGAGTAGTCTGTAGGACGCTCCGGAGCGGCTTGCTTGACTGCGGCGGTATTGGATGTACGTTCGCTGTCAGGCTCTGGCTCACGCAGGTATATCTGACCTCTCATGAGAGCCGTCATCGTCTTGCTGTTGAGGTTGTTGAGCATCTGTTCAAACAGATGGAACGACTCAACCTTGTATATCACCAGAGGATCTTTCTGCTCATATGATGCATTCTGTACAGACTGCCGCAACTGGTCAAGTTCGCGGAGATGCTCCTTCCAGAGTTCGTCGATGGTCACGAGCAATACTGCCTTATGCCACTCCTTGACTATCGAACGGCACTCGGTATTATATGCCTCCATGATATCAACAGCAAGGTTAAATATACGCTTGCCGTCAGTGATAGGCACAATGATCTTGTTGGTGATGCCACGGTTTTCTACGCAATCTTTCACCACCGGCTTAGCCACCTCCATGATACGTTCGCTACGACGGTCAAGCGTCTCGGTGGCAGCGGCATGTATGCGGTCTGTCTTCTCCTCTTTCGAAAGGCTGCGGAACTCGTCCTCGGTAAAGGGAGCCTCAATGGTAAGCACTTTCATCAAATCCATCTGAAGCTCAGCGTAGTCGTTGGGCGAGTCATATGAAATGACAAGGTTCTCGATGAAGTCATACATCATGTTGGCGATGTCAATGCCCACACGTTCACCAAGCAGAGCATGGTGGCGGCGTGTGTAGATGTATGTACGTTGCTTGTTCATCACATCGTCATACTCAAGCAGACGCTTACGTATGCCGAAGTTATTTTCTTCCACTCGCTTCTGGGCATTCTCGATGGCGCGTGTGACCATCTTGCTCTCGATCATCTCGCCTTCCTGGAGACCTAACGTGTCAAGCATCTTCATCACGCGGTCGGTGGCAAAGAGTCGCATCAATTGGTCTTCAAATGACACATAGAATACCGAGGAGCCCGGATCGCCCTGACGGCCAGCACGACCACGTAGCTGGCGGTCAACACGGCGAGACTCATGACGCTCTGTGCCGATGATAGCAAGACCGCCAGCCTCCTTGACTTCCTTTGGCAGCTTGATGTCAGTACCACGACCGGCCATATTGGTGGCAATCGTCACCGTACCGGCTTTACCTGCAAGTGCCACGATGTCAGCCTCTTTCTGATGCAACTTGGCATTGAGGACATTGTGGGGGATGTGACGGAGAGTAAGCATACGGCTAAGCAGTTCGGATATTTCCACCGAGGTGGTACCGACAAGCACAGGACGACCTTTGTCGACCATAGCTTGAATTTCGTCAATGACAGCGGCATATTTTTCCTTCTTGGTCTTGTAGACGCGATCATTCATGTCATGACGAGCAACAGGACGGTTTGTCGGGATTGTGACAACATCAAGCTTGTAGATGTCCCAGAGCTCACCAGCCTCAGTCTCGGCTGTACCGGTCATACCCGCGAGTTTGTGGTACATACGGAAGTAGTTCTGGAGGGTGATGGTGGCAAATGTCTGCGTGGCAGCCTCTACCTTGACACCTTCCTTTGCCTCGATAGCTTGGTGCAGACCATCGCTGTAGCGACGACCTTCCATGATACGGCCAGTCTGCTCGTCGACAATCTTGATCTTGTTGTCATCGATGACGTATTCGACATCTTTCTCAAACAGGGTGTATGCTTTCAGAAGCTGTGCCACAGTATGCACACGCTCCGCTTTTACGGCATACTGCTGCATCAGCTCGTCTTTTTTCTGCTGACGCTCTTCTATGTTTGCGATATGTTCTGTTTCTGACAGCTGTGCGGCGATATCAGGCAAAACGAAGAATTTGGGGTCTTCGCTTTTACCTGTCAACTCGTCAATGCCCTTGTCGGTAAGATCCACACTGCGGTTTTTTTCGTCGATGACGAAGTAGAGCGGTTCGGTGGCTTTGGGCATCTCTCGCTCGTTGTCCTGAAGGTAATATGCCTCTGTCTCGAGAAGTATGTTCTTCATGCCTTCCTGGCTGAGGAACTTGATAAGGGCACCGTTCTTAGGAAGACCTTTGTATGCACGGAACAGCTGCAAAGCACCGTCCTTGCGCACCTCCTTATCGTCAGAGGCGAGCTTTGTCTTGGCATCTGACAAAAGCTTTGTCACAAGTCTGCGCTGGGCTTCCACAACCTTCTCGACATTGTGGCGGTACTGGTCAAAAAGCTGGTCATCACCCTTAGGTACAGGACCAGAGATGATAAGAGGCGTACGTGCATCATCGATAAGCACGGAGTCGACCTCATCGACTATGGCGTAATAGTGTTTGCGCTGCACCATGTCGGCTGGCGACATAGCCATGTTGTCACGCAGATAATCAAAACCAAACTCGTTGTTGGTACCGAAGGTGATGTCGCAATTATATGCGGCGCGACGCTGGGGGGTATTGGGCTGATGCTTGTCTATACAGTCTACGCTCGAACCGTGGAACATGTATAGGGGTCCCATCCACTCCGAGTCACGCTTTGACAGATAGTCATTTACTGTGACAACATGGACTCCACGTCCAGAGAGCGAACGCAGGAATACAGGGAGTGTCGCCACAAGTGTCTTACCTTCACCAGTAGCCATCTCGGCAATCTTGCCCTGATGAAGCACGATACCGCCTATGAGCTGTACCTCATAATGCACCATGTCCCATACGATTTCGTTGCCACCAGCCACCCAGCGATTCTTATATATCGCCTTGTCGCCATCAATGGTCACGAAGTCCTTGCCCTGAGCTGCTAGATCACGGTCCATCTGCGATGCGGTAACTTCTACAGTCTCATTGGCAGCAAAACGTGATGCGGTCTCGCGGATTGCAGCAAATACCACCGGAAGGTGCTCGTTGAGCTTGTCCTCTATGGTATCGAGAATCTTTTTCTCATGCTTGTCTATGTCATCCCATAGCGGTTGACGCTTGTCAAAAGGAAGAGTCTCAATCTCCTTTTTTGTATTGGTGATGAATTCATTGTCGGCAGCGATAGCTTGTCGGATATCTTCGCGGACATTAGTGATTACACCTCGCAACTCGTCATTTGACAGGGATGTGAGTTTGGGTATTTCCGCTTTGATTTTGTCAAGTATAGGTTGTATTTCTCGCAAGTCACGCTGTGACTTGTTGCCGAATATCTTGCTTAAAAATGATGAAAATGCCATTATATATGGTTGTGTATATTTATCTTAATTTGAAATTATATAAGTGGAGAGACAAACTTATCAGAATACAGGAGACAGGGACGCACCTCCAGGCGAACGTATGCGTAACAGCCTGCAAACTGACGGTGCTATGGCTCGCGCATCTATAGTGTTTCCTATCTTTTCATGACCCAACTCCGGAGCAAGGATGTAAAAAGGCATCTGCACATTAGCTGATCTTTCGACACCGCTATGAGTGTTCCGTCCAGTGCTCACTGACTCTATCTCCCATCCAGGATTTACTGTTATCAGGATATCGCCGGCATACGTAGCATTGATGTTACCTGCCGCATCATTACTCAGAGCCTTATCAAGAGTCTCGGCTTTAACCACACCGCTCATCTGTGACAGGAACGATGCTGCCTCATCACGCAGCTCAGCAATATTCAGATTCTTGTCTTTGGCGAGCTTGCGGTTAAGGTAAAACTGCCGGTCATTATACCCTTTGACCCACTCACCATTACCATGCACAGCCATGAGGTACATGTTGAGCAAGCCGATAGCCTTCTGGGGCGAAAATTTCCCCCACGGAATGCGCCACTGCTCATCGTCACGGCGATATGGAGTAGCAGCCGGTATGCCTGAAAGCATGATCACATTGGCACCTGCTCCAGTAGCGGCATCCGCGGCTTTGAACAGTCGAGACAAGTCGGCATCTAATCGTATATAGGCGTCAGCAGTCTCAGCACGTGTATCAGACGTGCGAGTGTATGGATATTCTGACAGGCGGTATCCGACATTGAGCACATTGATACCTTTGCCATGCCTTTGGTTCATGGACTTCAAGTATTCAATAGCCACATCGGTTATTTCAGTATTGACTAAGGGAGAATACTTGAAAGCCTCTACCCTCTCGGTATTCTTGGCTGGATAGACGTATGTAAACGGATACTTGCTCTTACTCTCAGGAAGCCATGGTAGCTGAAGTGTCTTTGCCGCTGGAATCCATCTGATAGTGTCAAGCCGTGAGACTAAAGGCAGCTTGTAATTGCGCGATGAAATCTCCTGAGGGGTCTCCTTATACCACGTCGTAGTTGCCCATTTGCCTGACTTGGAATCAATCCACGCAGCCGTGTTGCCTGCATGCCCAGCCATCAGCAAAGCCAATCCGTGATCAGGAGCAAACGCCGCTACTTTAGCTGCACCAGCTCCGTCAATACGTATTTCGTCAGATAGCGTGGATACGTTGATAGCCTTGGGAGACACCTGTGTCTGCGTAAAGTTTCCCATGGCACTCTCATCGGCAAATACGTCTGTCAAACTGCCGTTCGCTGCATCATATACCGACCCCGAGGGAATCCCATTGACAGCAGCTCCGCTGCCTGTCAGCAGCATTGCCGCCGAGGATACAGGATTTGACACATACCCGTATTCGATGTCATCGGCATATGCCGCCGATGACATCAGGCGTCCGAATCCGTCACGCTCAAAAGAGTCACGAAGCAGCCCGAGATACTTGCCATCCAGCCCTTCTACTATTATATTGACCAACAGCGCCGGTCGCTTAGACGACCCCGTCACAGATCTGCTATCAGATGCGTCAGCGGTGGTCACACATGATGCAACCACTGTCAGAAGTCCGCATATGAAGAAGCGAGTATTGTTGTTTCTGTTCAGGATAGTCTTTTTATGGTCCATTTCATCGTAGCAATATATTGAACCGAAAGCACTGCATCAAGCAGAATCAGCGGCCAAAATGCTGCATTTAATGATTGAATGTTAAAGAGGGCTATTAGCGTCAGAGTCAATAGTGCTACAAAGTTAGCAAAATGATAATAAATCAGCAGTTTATTGCAATTTTTTAACCAAACTCCCACGCATGGAATCAGTGCAAACGGATTAAGCCAGAGCCAGAGCCAATTAGGTGATGTAGCCTCATGGCTTGAAACGAAAATGAGAAATGTCAGGAGACATCCAGTAAGGAAATCGATGCCAAAATATACCGACGAGAGCACCCGCGGGATGCGCTGTCTGCGCCATGACACTATCACACATGCCACGCCTATCACAAATACCATGGAAGTCACAGCCATGGGCGACTTATACCAAGGTGTCGGAGCCAGCGTTGAACCTTCATCAGGACCGTCCACAATCACCCTCTCCTTCTTAACGAGCTTGCGTCCATTGGCATATGCCCCATCAAGCAGAGTTTTAAGTCTGACAGGCGCAAATCCTTCATCCCTTGTCGTAATAGGCTTGTCAATACCAGATCCGAGAGCCAGATCAATGCCAAACTGGTACCAAGGATAATTCTTATGGTAACGTCGCATCAACTGGCGGAAAGTATATCGGGATGTCTCCGCGGAGTCAATCAATGTGTCGCCGACAGCCGCTTCTACAAACCGCAAGGGACGTGTCGCACAATTGTCATAGAGATAATTATATCTATACTTGCGGTTTTCAGGGCTGAGATTTGTTTGCACCTCTGACAATAGCACGTTTTTTTGTATAGAATCTAAGTCGAGAATCTGCTCTACAACCCTACGACCGTTCATCCGATACTCATATAGCGACAACTCGGTAGGGAATGCCGCCGCCATATAGTCAGTTTCCCCTTTGACAAACCGATATATGAAATCTGATTCATTGAAATCAAATACGCCCCAATTGACGCAGACATCATAATCAGAGGATTTGATGCGCAACATCGTATGCCCCTCAAGCTCATAGAATATTTTTCCAGGATAGGCAGTAAGGATGCTGATTGTTACATCTCCATCGTTCTTATCAGAAAAGGAGGGTTGTGGCAATGCAGCATATGCATGCATATAGCATGAAAGCATGACCATCAGGGACAATATCACCATCGTCCTCCGCTCTGATATCGTATGACTGATAAACATGGAGCAAATTTAGACATTTTAAATCATCATACATGAATGTAATACTGATTTTATGTATCTTTGCTGACATTTTATAGTGTATTAATGTCTATGAGTTATATTAACGTTAACAAAAGACTTCAATTTCTGTTAGCATCATATATCATCGCGACCGTCTACGGAGGCATCACCGATGCTCAATCAAAGAAGACCGCCTCCGAAAATGTATCACCAGCGAATGTCATCACAGAAATCAATCGGGAAATCTCGGATTACAATCTTGACAAAGCCGAAGAACTGATAGAAAACGCGGAGGCAGCTAACCGACGTAACAAGCGAAAGAATCCACTCCCTGAAGGACTGGATGCGGCAAAAGACGAAATTGTCAAAATGCGCGAGATGCTTGACAGAGTGGAGTCAATCGAAATCATCGACAGCATAGCCGTGGCAAAGAAAGACGCGTATAAGCATATACCATTATCAACGGCAGCCGGGAGATATCTTGCCCCGACAGTGCTCCCCTCTGTATTCCCAAGCAAAGACGCATCAGCAGTTTATGCCACCGAAGATTACTCTATGATTATGTGGGGCGCACGCAACCCACAGGGAGCTATGAGCATCTATCAGAGCGACCGTCTATCGGATGGAACCTATGCGGCACCTGTGGCAATAGATGGTGAATTTGGAACTGCTGACATAGATTTCCCCTATCTGTCGTCAGACGGTGTCACCTTATATTATGCGTCAAAGCATCCCGACGGTCTTGGAGGCTATGACATATACATGACGCGCCGTGAAGATGGCAAATTTCTATTGCCCCAGAATATCGGCATGCCATACAATTCAACTTCCGATGACTATATGCTCGTCATAGATGATGTCAAAAATGTAGGATGGTGGATGACAGAGCGCAATGCGGCTCCAGGCATGGTGACGATATATACTTTCATACCTCAGGAACTCCGCAAGAATTACCCACCTGATACGCCCGAACTTGCCTCTATAGCAAAAATCAAATCATACAAATCAAGCTGGCTGCCTGATAAAGACTATACAGCTATCATAGCCACTGCACGACAGGCAGTCACTGACAACACCGCCAAGGAGTCAGCTTTTGAGTTCTATATTCCAAGCAAGGGTATCTACCGCGCGTTTTCAGATTTCAAATCAACTCAAGCTCGTGAATTGATGAAAGATTATCTGGAGCTGACCAACAAGTACACCTCACTTAAAAGCCATATAGCCCGTATGAGACTCTCTTATTCCTCGGGAGACCAAGCGGTGGCAGAGTCAATAGTGAAGGGAGAGAAAGAGATTCAAACGCTTGAGAAGGACATCAAAGCTCTCAGCAACGAGATAGTCCGCACCGAACAATCAATCAACTAACGAGATTAAAATATATTCCAATCATGACTTCATTTATTATAGCGTTCGTAGTGCTGATAGCAGGCTATTTCATCTACGGCGCATTAGTAGAAAAAGTATTTGCCAGCGACAAAAGCCGCAAAACCCCTGCCAAGACCATGGCAGATGGCATAGATTACGTGGAGATGCCCACATGGAAGGTGTTCCTGATACAGTTTCTCAACATAGCCGGTGTGGGTCCGATATTCGGTGCAATCATGGGTATAATGTACGGTCCGGCAGCGTTTCTGTGGATTGTGTTGGGCACAATCTTCGCCGGTGCAGTCCATGACTTTATATCCGGCATGATTTCGGTACGCATGGGTGGCAAATCTCTGCCTGAGATTGTTGGCACAGAGCTTGGCAAGAAAATCAAACTCATTATGGGCATATTTACATGCGTCTTGCTCGTGATGGTCATTGCAGTATTCGTGCGCACGCCTGCCAATCTTCTCGCCACCCTTACTCCCGAACATCTCAATGCCACATTCTGGGCTTCATGTATCTTCATCTACTATATACTTGCCACACTGCTCCCTGTCGACAAACTGATTGGCAACCTCTACCCTCTCTTCGGTTTCGCATTGCTGTTTATGGCTGCAGGTATCATGGGCTACATGATAGTCAACGGCATCAACATCCCTGACGGTTTCACCGAGGGGATTGCCAACCGACATCCTGGAGGTGATATGGCACCGATATTCCCGATGATGTGCATTTCGATAGCTTGCGGGGCTATATCCGGTTTCCATGCCACCCAAAGTCCTATGATGGCACGTTGTCTCAAGAACGAGAAATACGGTCGCCCTGTGTTCTATGGAGCCATGGTATCGGAGGGTATCGTCGCTTTGATATGGGCGGCAGCAGCCATAACCTTCACAGGTGGATATGACAAACTGGCTGGATATATGGCAGCAAACGGTCAGGATGCCGGCATTCTCGTCCATGAGGTCTGCGTCAGCTGGCTCGGTACATTCGGAGGCATACTTGCCATCCTCGGTGTCATTGCCGCGCCCATCACCACCGGCGATACTGCCATGCGCAGTCTCCGTCTCATCATCGCCGACTCTATAGGCATGAGCCAGAAGAAGTTTGTCAAGCGCATTCTTGTGACTCTCCCCATAGTTGGTGTGAGCTATCTGCTCATAAACATCAATTTCGATGTGCTGTGGAGATATTTCGCGTGGTGTAACCAAACACTCTCCATATTCACATTGTGGGCATGCACAGTGTATCTTGCACGTCACGGCAAGGCCTATGTCATAACTATGCTTCCGGCAATGTTTATGACGATGCTCTGCGTGACATTTATATGTTTTGCACCCCTTGGCACATACGTAGCCGGAATCGGTCTGCCGCTTTTCGCCAGCCAGATAATCGGAGCTTTGGCGATGACAGCATGCACGGTCAGCTTCTATATGTGGAAAAGGGGGCTACAGACTTCACCCGAAATCATAGTAAAGGACTGATACGATGACAGCAGCCGACATCATAAAGATCTGCAGCAATACCGACCGTTACAATTTCCACGGTCACACTCAGTACTGCGACGGACATGCCGACATGGAGGACTTCGTGACGGCTGCCATCACTGGCGGTACACTACACTACGGCTTTACGCCTCACTCCCCTATACCGTTTCCATCGCCGTGCAACATGAGTCGGGAGGCTGTCACAGACTATATGTCAGAAATCGGCAGGCTGCGTGAAAAGTACGGTGACCACATATCACTCTATGCCGGCATGGAGGTCGACTATCTGGATGGTACATGGGGACCTGCATGCGATTATATACAGTCCCTGCCGCTTGACTTCCGCATCGGCTCAGTACATTTCATCCCGGCAGATGATGGATTTGTGGACGTTGATGGACGCTTTGACAGTTTCAAAGTCAAGATGGAGAAATATTTTTCCAATGACATAGAAGCGGTTGTGAAGCTATTCTTCTCACAATCCATCCGCATGGTAGAAACTGGCGGTTTTGACATCATAGGTCACTTTGATAAAATCGGACATAATGCATCTCACTTCCGCCCTGGAATAGAATCCGAGGAATGGTACAAGTCCGAGGCAAACCGTCTTGTGGACTGCATAATTGACAACGGTTGCATCGTTGAACTCAACACCAAAGCTTACCATCAACATAATCACAGGCTATTCCCTTCTGAACGACTGTTGCGACGCGTGATTAGCGGAGGGACGAAAGTAATCGTCAACAGCGATGCCCATGACCCGCTGCTGATAGAAGCAGGACGCCCTGAGGCTTTTGAACTGCTGAAGATGCTTTACGCATCATAGATTTGTAAATCTGACATTAATTGTATAACTTCGTGATGGATGTATTCAGGATTTGCGTCCTAATCCCCATCACGAAGTTTCATATATGGATACCAAATCAGAGCAAGCAAAATCAATGCTAATTGTCAGTGACAGAGCATTCATGGAGAGCTACCTCATAGAGCAGTTCAAGCAATCATATGATGTGAGGTTGCTGCATGTGGATGATCTGCGACATGTTGCATCATTGTCACGGCATTATGATACGGTCATATACAGTCCTGTAGCTGCGGCATCCAACATCTCTCATATCCACCAGCTTTGTGATGCAATGGGTACTGACACCCCCGAAAATCTCATATTCATATCTTCCTATGAGGTTTATGGATTTGCAGCCTATCGCGGCATGACTGTAACCGAAAGAGATGTCCCTCACCCTGACACTCCTTATGGGCGAGACCTGCTTGACTGCGAGCGGCATCTGATTGAATGGACTAAGACTCACACCCCTGCATCGCTGACCATACTGCGGCCTGGCGAAGTCATAGGTAATGGCATGACCGGACGGATACGCAAGATGACCGACAGAATAGCCAACGGCATTTACATGCACTTACCCGGCTATGACGGTACGATTTCGCTTATCCATGCCGAAGATTTGGCTAAAGCTGCTTCATGCCTCCGCGGAAAATGTGGCATCTTCAACATCAATGACGGATGCATGCATCGCCGCCGTGAAGTAGCCGATGCTATAGCCCGTCGTCTCAACGACAAACGAATATTTGTGCTGCCTCGCAAACCGGTGGCTCTGCTAAAACTGATTTCACATATGACTCCCTCCATAAAGAAATCGCTTGCAGCAAGGTCATATGAGGCTATATACGACACTGCATCAATGACAGTAGCTACCGACAATTGCTTCACGCCCAGAGATGTATTAGCATACCTAAACAGTAAATCCTAATCCCACATAAATCTGCTTACAAAATTGGCTTCAATCTCTACACTGATATCGGATATAGGACATACGATGGTGGGAATCGTTAAGATTTTGGCTCAATCTCGGCGTACCCATGGATGCATTACATCTGTGTCAAAGGATGAGTCGCTTATCATCCTCGGTAACGGCCCGTCGCTCAATGACTCCATCCGCGATGACATGGACATATTGCAGACCAATCCGTGTATGGCTGTGAATTTTGCTGCCAACAGCGATGAATACCTCCGACTGAGACCGCGCTATTACATACTGGCTGACCCGCATTTTTTCACGGCACAGAGCGCAGACAATAATGTGAGGCGTCTATTTGAACGCATAGCCTCGCTTACCGACTGGCAGATGACCCTGTTTGTTCCTGCTGCGTATGTGAAAAATTTCACCTTGCCGTCACCCAATGAGCGCATTACCATATGCTCGTATAACTGCGTGGGAGTCGAAGGATTCTCAGCATTTGAAAACAGCGTATATGCACGAGGGCTTGCAATGCCACGTCCACGTAATATACTCATCCCGGCTCTTATGACCGGCATACGCCTCGGCTTCAGACATATATACATATGCGGAGCTGACCATTCATGGACCCGTACGCTCAGCGTAAGCGAGGACAACAAGGTATTAACCGTGCAACCCCACTTCTATAAGGACAATGCCGATGAGCATGCGCGTGTGACACAGGTCTATGACAATGTGAAGCTGCATGATATTCTAAACAGTTTCTATATCGCATTCAAAAGCTATCATACCATCGCACGATATGCTGCATCAAGAGGTGTTGAAATATTCAACGCCACAAAGGGAAGCTTCATAGACGCTTTCCCTCGTCGCAGCCTTCGTGATATATCTGCAAACCACTGATAATATTATGAGAACACCAGATCAACTTCAAGGAGTGACCCATCTCGGAAGCAAAGCCACCGAATACCCTACGGACTATGATCCATCGTTGCTCCAGTCATTCAAGAATCTGCATCCTGAGCGTGATTACCTCGTCACTCTCGACTGCCCGGAATTTACATCTCTCTGTCCTAAGACCGGACAGCCCGATTTTGCTCGCATCATCATCAATTACATACCCGATCTTGAGATGGTCGAGAGCAAAAGCCTGAAGCTTTACCTGTTCAGTTTCCGCAACCACGGAGACTTCCACGAGGACTGCGTTAATATCATATTGGATGACCTGCGGACACTAATGCAGCCGAGATACATAGAAGTCATCGGACTGTTTACCCCTCGTGGAGGTATCGCCATACATCCGTTTGCCAACTGGGGGGACGATGCGCATAGCCAGCTCGCCCAGCAGAGGTTGATAGCATGTATGCCTACCCACTGACAGCCACCTCATCCGCATGTCTGACAAGCCATTGCTTATAACACGGATCTGGAGATTCTACCGTGACGGTTTTCGGGAAATGACAACCGGAAAGAGTCTATGGGCGTTAATAATCGTGAAGCTTGTGCTGATATTCGTGATCATGAAACTGCTGTTTTTCCCTAACTTGCTGAAACGGGACTATAATGATGACGACTCACGAGCTGACGCTGTCAGGACATCCCTCCTTGATGAACGCCGATGAAGCATATACCCCTTACTGATATTCCATAATACATAATACTTAAAAATACCATGAATGATTTGATTAACGTTGTCGACTGGTCAAGAGCCCAGTTTGCACTGACAGCGATGTATCACTGGCTTTTTGTCCCGTTGACTCTCGGACTGTCGGTTATTGTCGCTGTCATGGAAACAGCTTATGTGCGCACCGGCAGTGCAAAATGGCTTGCGCTCACAAAATTCTGGATGAAACTCTTTGGCATCAATTTTGCCATCGGAGTGGCTACAGGCATCATCCTGGAGTTTGAATTTGGGACCAACTGGTCAAACTACAGCTGGTTTGTAGGTGACATCTTCGGCGCTCCATTGGCTATAGAAGGCATCTTCGCCTTCTTTATGGAATCCACATTCATTGCGGTCATGTTTTTCGGCTGGGGTAAGGTCTCCAAGAAGTTCCATCTCGCAGCGACATGGCTCACCGCTATAGGCGCTACCATCTCTGCCGCGTGGATTCTCGTGGCTAACGCCTGGATGCAGTATCCGGTAGGCATGCAATTTGATCCCGCGCAGATGCGCAACATCATGGACGACTTCACCGCTGTCGCGCTCAGCCCGGTGGCAGTGCATAAGTTTTTCCATGCGGTGTTCTCGGGCTGGACTCTCGCCGGAGTGTTCGTGATTTCGGTAAGCTGCTGGTTCTATCTGCGCACACGCAATCATGCCATGGCTCTCCGTTCCATCAAAGTGGGTGGATGGGTAGGACTTGCAGGCATCGTCGGCACCCTCTGGAGCGGTGACGGGTCAGCCGTAGATGTGGCTCGCGTACAGCCGATGAAGCTTGCCGCAATGGAAGGTCTATACCATGGCGGACGAGGCGTCGACTTGGTGGGAGTGGGCATCCTTAACCCTGACAAAGAGTTTGACGATGAGAATGACCCCTTCCTGTTTGAGGTAGGCATGCCCAAAATGCTATCCCTCCTCGCAACTCACGATTTTAACGGATTTGTCCCTGGCATCAACGACCTTATCGACGGCATATCCATCAATGAAAACGGTGATACCGTAAAGACAGTCAGCTATGCCGAGCGTATCGCTATCGGCAAGCAGTCGCATGAGGCTCTGAGAGCTTATGATGTGGCAAGGACTGCAAATGACTCAGCAGCGATGAACAAAGCGGCTGCCGATTTGAAAGACACATTTGAATATTTCGGCTATGGCTACCTTGACTCGCCCTCCGAAGCTATCCCGCCTGTCGGACTGACATTTTACTCGTTCCGCGTGATGGTCATCGCCGGCGGCTATCTGGTACTGTTCCTGATCGTCTATCTCTCCATAGCCTATAAGAAATCGTCATGGCTCACCAATCGCTGGTGGCAGTGGATAGGCATGATTTCGCTCGTGATAGTGTATGCTTGCAGCCAGGCTGGATGGATCACAGCCGAAGTCGGCCGTCAGCCCTGGATCATCCAGGATCTGATGCCTACGCGAGCCGCTATCTCATTCATATCGTCAGGTATGGTGCAACTGACATTCTGGCTGTTTGCTGCCATCTTCACCGGACTGCTTGCTGCCGAAATAGGCATCATGCTCAAAGCTATCTCCAAGGGCTCTAAGATTGACTATGACAGTCTGCCCGACTCATCTTCCTCCCAATCCGTTAATTCATAATACCATGGACGAATACATATTCCTTCAAAACTACTGGTGGCTCCTGATTTCCATCTTGGGAGCCCTGTTGGTGTTCCTCCTCTTCGTGCAGGGAGGGCAGACACTGTTCATGTTCTGCAGCAACGATACCTACCGCAACATGATGGTCAATTCGCTCGGTCAGAAATGGGAGCTGTCATTTACGACGCTCGTGGTGTTTGGCGGAGCATTCTTTGCTTCATTTCCGCTGTTCTACTCCACCAGTTTCGGCGGTGCCTATTGGCTGTGGATGCTGATACTGTTCAGTTTCATCCTTCAGGCAGTGAGCTATGAATATCGGCGCAAACCGGGCAATATCTTCGGCACAGGAACTTATGACACATTCTTGTTTATCAACGGTTGTGTCGGCTGCATACTCCTCGGTGTAGCTGTAGCTATGATGTTTTTCGGCGGAGAGTTTGAAGTCACTCGTAGCAATCTGCTTGACGCGCCCTCACCTGTCATATCCCGATGGGTAGCAGGCAGTCATGGCATAGAAGCCATCTTCAACTGGCGCAACCTGTTGTTGGGATTCACCGTGCTGTTCCTTGCCCGCACTCAGGCGAACTTGTACTTTATGAGCAACATTCATGCCGAGGATGGCGGTCGCTTTCTGAACGCATGCAAACGCGCCACCCTCGTCAACGGCATCATCTTTGTCATTTTCTTCTTGGCATTTATGGCTGTGCTGCTGACCTCCGCAGGTTATCGCACAGGCATGTCGGGCAATGTCGTAGCAATCGAGCCATATAAATACTTCCACAACTATATCACTATGTGGTGGGTTGGAATCACCCTGCTCGTTGGAGTCGTATTGGTGCTCTATGGCGTAGGTCGTGGTGCGCTTGACCGCACCTGGCGTAGCGGCATATGGTATTCGGGTATCGGCACAGTATTTGTAGCACTGACGCTCTTCTGGGTAGCGGGCTACAATGACACAGCCTATTATCCGTCACTTGTAGATGCCACAAGCTCCCTTACCATACGCAACAGCAGTTCATCACTCTTCACCCTCAAGGTAATGAGCTGGGTATCCGTAGCCATCCCATTCGTCCTCGCCTACATCGCCTATGTATGGTACTCGATGAACCGCAAACCCATCACCCCAAAATCCGTAAAATCCCCCACCGAATCATACTGACATCCTGATATACTGCTGAAGGGACGGATCATGGTAGAGTTTATGCCACGAGTCCGTCCCTTCTATATTTATCATAGGGCGTACTCTCCACTGCGCATCGCGGAAGGCGACATGATGAGCTCTACCGATAATGCTTACGGGGCAATCCCCCCATTTAGAGGGCATCCTATCTTTGAGGATTATAGTCTGATGCCATATCTTCAAAAAAGAAAGGATTATAATTGTTACCCTGGTGATACGGATTCTTCCTATTGAAATATCCTTTCTCAGTGATTTTTTCCGTTAGCACAGGATCATCGGCAAGAAATGCCTTAAGCCAGTCACGGGTCCTTTTCGGTGCCATTAGATTAATAGGAATCATAACGGCAACATCTGAATTTCTTTTTACGAAACAATGAGAATGATCATTTATCTGATACTTGATTTTGTCAGGTTTCAGTATGATCTTGTCGAACCATATCCAGTAACTCAGATGATCTCCGGCAGATTGCAGTGCCATCCATCCCATCTGCTTACGGATGTCCAAATAGTTTTTCTTATGTTTATACTCTCCTATAAAAAAGGGTTTTATCAATGCCTTTTGATCCGGATTAGCGCAGTGCCATAGCTCAAAATAATCAACATCTCCAGCCTTCAGAATCTCTTCAATGTTTCCAACTTTGATTTTCAGTTTTTCCACCCAGCCTTTCGGCAAATTGATTTCAACGTTTTCCTTTACCGTCCCGTCTTTCATCACAATCGTGGCGCGTGCATCGTTTTTGGCATTGCACCCTAAGGTGACAAAAACGCCCATGAATAGAGCCAATATTATATTCATAATTCTATATTTCATTTGTATAAAAGTCTATAAGTTTTTATCAAGGATTTCAAGCAGAAGCATCGGATTCTGATTAATCTGCTCGGCAGTTATGCCCTCTGCCTCTACGGTTGCTGCAACAATGGGGTATTCTTTGAAGTCCTTTTTTAGATTCTTGAGGAATTTCTTAGACGGTTTTTTCGAGGGAATGTAACTCCAAAAGCATCTGACTCTCTCTTTATCTGTATCAACCACATAATAATATAGCCATGCATCCCTTGTACGCGTATAACTTTGGAAATAGGATGACGGCACAGCTGCGGATGTCTGTTCATAAAGGCTTGGATAGGCATATCCGATTACATGATTTCCTTTGAAATCTACAACTGCAAGCATGGGCTCTTTTTCGGCTTTCTTTCTATATTGATCCCATGGGTAAATCGGGATGTATGTTTCGGCCCTTCCATCAGGCATAGTGACTACCAAAGATTGTATATCTTTGGTCTTATAGTTGATCTTTTTGCCATCCACCGTCTCGCTTATAGGGACTTTGTGATACACATGATGGATATTTTCGCGGAGATAACCGTTAACTACGGTTCCATCGCTCAAAGTCAGCACGGCTTTAGGGTAATCGCCTCCGGCAAATGTCATATTTACACCCAATAATATGACAGACAATAGCAGAAGTAAGGTTCTCATTGGCTTCATGTCATTAAATTAACATTAGTATAGACTGGTTGATACAAATTTAAGGGAAAAGGACGATTTACAATGTGACATTTGTCACAGCTTTACATATTAGAAGGATTTATGCCCATAAGACAGCTGCAATCCCAATGAAAAGCATTATATTTACGCTATGGAGAAATTCAATGATTTTGAGCGAGATGTCGATTTTTCATTTTGGCGGGAAATCTGTGAAAATCATGGCGAATTGCGGCATTACCGTCGCGGAGAATATTTTGCTCATTGTGGCAATCTCTTGAAATGTTGCGGATGGATAACGAAAGGGGGCTTCAAGCACACTCTGATTGACAGTGATGGAAACCGCAAAACGGTAGGCTTCGTGTTTGAGAACGGAGTGCTTGCGAATTATTGCAGCACCTTGTATGACCGGAGCATGCCCACTGACATCATCGCTTTAGAGGATTCAGATGTTCTCGTTGTCCCAGTCCGTCTCATCCGACAACACATAGAAGGCAACCCGTCACTCCATCTCCATATCGTCCGCTCCCTATTTGATCAGGCACACCAAACCATACTCAAACTATTAGATTTGCACCTGCAAAGAAAAGGTTAACTTTGCGGAGACAAATCTT
>CAMQYL010000019.1:0-62096 GCA_947039275.1 uncultured Bacteroidales bacterium
GGTAGCCGCCCTGACGGGGCTGGTAGCCGCCTTCGCCCTGCTGGCGGTTATTGTTATAGGGACGGGGCTGGTAACCGCCCTGACGTGGCTGATATCCACCTTCGCCCTGCTGACGGGGCTGGTAGCCGCCTTGCTGGCGATTGCCGTAGGGACGCTGCTGGTAGCCGCCCTGCTGACGGTTGCCGTAGGGACGCTGCTGGTAGCCGCCCTGCTGATATTGACGAGGCTGGTACGGGCGGGGCTGATAGCCGCCCTGCTGTTCGGACTGACCATCAGATTCTGCCTGATGATCATTAGATGATGAATTACTGAAATTTTCCTTGCCGTTGAAATCGCTGGCTGACTGGAAGTTGTCAGACGACATGGGGGCAGACACGCCTATACGAGGGCGTTTTGATTTCTTTTCGTTGCTCTCCATAACTTTAGTTCAGACGCTTCTTTTAGAGATTAGATTGTGAATGGTGTTTTTTGTTTGATTTAGTCGAGTCAATACTCCGACTGGGATTGCTTATGCCTCTCGGCGCTGCGGTTAAGTAGTTGTTGTGTTTGGTGTTAACTTTTATATTTGGATTAGAGTTCAAAATTAAGTCTTCTTAGAAATTATCATCGATGTCACGTATAAAACCACGATAAACGGAAATGACATTTCGCGCAACATCGGATGATAGAAGTACCTTCTGTTTCAATTCACTGCAAAAATAATGTTTTTATCTCATTCCTACAAATTTATACTCAAATTTATACTCAAATTTACACCTTGATAAATAAGAGATAGGGAAATAATTGCATGTAATTTCGTAAATTTGTATTACAGTCACGGCTATGGACCATCTCAGGAAAATCATACATATCGACATGGATGCGTTTTTCGCAGCCGTAGAGCAGCGTGACAATCCACAGCTGCGCGGACGCCCCATAGTGGTGGGACACGACGGACCCCGCGGAGTGGTTGCCACGGCGAGTTACGAGGCGCGGCGATATGGCATACACTCGGCAATGCCGTCGGTGACAGCCAAGCGGCGATGTCCGCACCTGATTTTCGTGCCCGGGCACATGGATGTCTACAAGGAGGTATCTGCCTCCATCCATGACATATTCCATGAATATACCGACATCATAGAGCCACTCTCCCTCGACGAGGCTTTCTTAGATGTGACAGACAACAAGCCCGGCATAGAGTTTGCCGTGGATATAGCCATAGAAATCAAGGCTAAGATAAGGGAACGGCTTCAGCTTGTCGCATCGGCAGGTGTGTCATATAACAAATTTCTTGCTAAGATAGCATCGGATTACCGCAAGCCCGACGGACTGTGCACCATACATCCATCACGGGCGATGGAGTTTATCGACAGCCTCGACATCGAGCGATTCTGGGGCGTGGGACCTGTCACAGCCCGACATATGCATGACATAGGCATACACAACGGATTGCAACTGCGCCAACGTTCACTGCAACAGTTGACTGATGAATTCGGCAAATCGGGAATCATATATTATAACTTTGCCCGAGGGATAGATGACCGCCCGGTAACACCTGTGCGACAGCGCAAATCAGTCGGATGCGAGGAAACATTTGACCACGACATCTCCGATCCCGAAGAGATTAATCAGCAATTGCTACCGCTCATCAAAGATCTTACAGGGCGACTTGCCCGCAAAAACTTCTCAGGGCATACGCTGACATTGAAAGTCAAATTTCATGATTTCACCCAGATCACACGCAGCGTGACAATACCCGACACATTTGATTCGGAGTCAATGCTGACCGAATATACTCTGCGACTTGCTAAAGGCGTCGACTGCGCCAACCATCCTGTCAGACTGTTAGGGGTGTCGGTCCACAATGCCCACGCGGCATCCTCATCCATGGATATCGAAGGCAGGCAACTGCTTATAGATTTCGGCGGCGAACCACTTACACCCTGGTAGAGCAAAATTGATTTTAGAAGTTTTAACTCTAAAAATTACTTAACAACACATACTGATAGTTAATTTTGCAATTCTTGCCAACACATAACCACAAATTGCATGAAAAAGACCTTCCTATCACTTCTCGCCATCTCGCTTGCGCTGCCCACTATGGCAGTAATCGCACGTAAAGGCACATATACCATAACACAGAGCGACGGAAACACTATTGAAGTAATCAAAATCGGTGACGAACGAAGCCACATATACATCACGACTGACGGTGTACCTGTCGGGCGCACAGATTCATCACAGGATTTCCATTACCTGACACCCTCGGGACTCTCCTCCATCAAAGCCCACGACAAGGCTGACCGCACCGCCGCGGAGGATTCATTTCTGAAGGATAACGCGCAGAATCTCTCCGGTGAAAAAATATTGCGCTCAAGAGCATCTGCCAGCCGCAAGATGTCAGCATCAAGCATGCCTAAAAGGACAGGCGAGGTAGTCAACAAGGGCAAAGCCCGAATCCCGGTTCTGCTCGTGCAATATACCGACAAGAAGTTTCTTGACAGCAACCCCCTATCCACTTTTGAGAAATTCTTCAAAGACGGAGCCACAAGTGCGCGACAGTATTTCGAAGATCAGTCCAACGGCATGTTCCAGCCGCAGTTTGACATCTACGGTCCCTACACCCTACCAGGCAACCGAGCTACCTATGGCGGCAATGACTACCGGGGCGATGACAAAGGTGTCGGCTTGATGGTTGCCCAGGCTTGCATCGGGCTGTCAGGACAGATCGATTTCAGCAAGTATGACAACGACGGCGATGGCGAGTGTGACACAGTCATCGTGCTCTATGCAGGCGAAGGTGAAGCATCGTCGGACGTGGACGAATCTGTGTGGCCCTGCCAATGGGAACTTGCAGACTCCGACTACGAAAAATCTCTCAATTATAATTCAACGAAAATCAACCGCTTTGCCGTGTTCAACGAGCTTAATGTCATGAGCGGAGCTCCCAAGGTGGAGGGTATTGGCACCTTCTGCCACGAGTTTTCTCACTGCCTCGGATTACCCGATTTCTATGATACGAATTACAACGGTCATTTCGGCATGGCATCATGGTCGCTGATGGATTCGGGCAGCTACAACGATGACGGCTACACCCCCATCGGCTATTCGGCGTATGAAAAAGAGTTTATGGGTTGGCTGAAAATAGATGACGCAACCGACAATACCCATTACACGCTCCCTGTGTTCAACTCTGGAAACGCCACTACAGACAAAGCCGTAAAAATCACCAATCCGGCTGATGCCAACGAATACTACATATTAGAGAACCGTGCACAGCAGGGTTGGGATACATACATGCCCACTGAAGGACTTATGATCTCCCACGTGACCTACAGCAAAAGCGCATGGGACGGCAACTCCGTCAATGACTACGACCTCCAGCGCATGACACTTATCCCTGCCGACGGCGAGCTGAAACTAAACCGTTTCACCTACGCCGGAGATATCTACTACGAACCCGATGAGCAAAGCCTTCTCGGCGACCTTTGGCCCTATGGCAATGCCGTTGAACTGACCGACGAGTCTACCCCATCATTCAGCCCGAATACAGGCAAAGCCATCGGCATGCCTGTGACCGAAATGACACGCAATAACGACGGCTCAATATCTTTCTGGATTTCAAAAGCCAAACTGCCGCCAGTAGCACCGCCTACAGTCAACGGCAGCAACGTCCCGACCATCAACGGCTCAGATTCATTCACTGCCGTATGGGCTGCCGCCGACAACAACGATGTTACATACACACTCAATGTATTCGAGCATCGCGATATCAAATATGAGTTGGCTCTATCCTCCAAATTTGTCAAAGGTGGAGATTATACAAAGGACTGGACTGCAGAAGGTTCCACGGAATTTTACACCCAATATGGCGGCACCACCGAAGCCATAAAGTTTGGCAGCAACAGCAAGACTGGCGGAGTCGTGACAAAATCAAATTTCACCATAGGCGATTATGACTGCGCGACTGTCACAGTCAATGCCAGATCGTTCAACAACGACACCGGCGTAACGCTCCGCATCTCCGCAATGTCAGGGACTACCACACTGTCAAAAGCTGACATCACAGTGGATAAGACAGCGGAGGACTACACCGTTGTGCTCCCCAATGTCAAAAAAGACTTCAAGATCAAGATAGAGACCGTCGCAGCCAAGAAACGCGCCTTCCTCTACAGTGCCGACATCTATCTCGGCAATGCCGCCACAGCGACATCAAAAGCCCTGAAAGCCCCATCAATCAGCGGCGGCCAGAGCAACATGACCATCACCGGCATCACCGATACACAGTATACAGTAACAGGGCTCAAACCAAGCACCGTCTACGACTATCGCGTCAAAGCCGTCCCCACCGACCTCACCACTCACAGCGAAAGCCCCTGGTCAGAAACGGTGACAGTAGACCTCGCCAACTCATCCATCACCGACCCCACAGCCGACCTGACGAACGACGAAGCCGAATACTTCACCCTCCAAGGCCAACCCATCTCCCCCACCGCCCTCACCCCCGGCATCTACATCCGCCACCAAGGCACCCACACCACCAAAATCCATATCCACTAAGATTCAACTCATCGTAATTGAAAAAGGACGACATTGTTCGGTGACCTCCAGGCGAAGTTTCCGAACAATGTCGTTCCTTTAATTCTACAAAATATATCGCATATTTTTGTGTGATTCAAAATCGAAATACGAACGCACTTATTTTGAGTGCTTTGATTATATTTGTTATATTTGCAAACTGCTTGAAACATCAATAAAGCAGCACATAGGAGAGAGGACAGAGGTCTGCTCCTTACATTTTTAATACGAAAGCGTTTACATGACGCTTGTTTCCGACTGCATTGAATCTCGCAAATTCATAAATCCTGAACGGAAAGAAGCAACTGTAGATGCCTGTTGGTATGTATATCTATGCATCCCTCAGTTTCTAACTGATAAGGGAGGTTTGTATACGTATATGTATCAGCGTGGGATCTCCGTTGCTCGTTTCTTCAGGATGGGCAATGCGAGAGCCTAATGCAGAGGGACGAGCCAAGTGGCAGTTCCCGCGCTTTTTCATTTCTCACCGTCCGAGGGGAACCGGAACTATTTTTATGATATGCTCCATTCCACTCTAAAGACATCTGGCTCCTGGTATATCAGATTAAAAACACTTGCCTACTTTTTGACCCCGTCATTACTAATCGGTTACCTTATAATACAGATATCTAACGGATTATGGGTCGGACAATATCCTAATGACTACTTCTGTTCTTCTGAATTTCTCATAAATTATGAAGGCGGATTTGTCAGGAGAGGTCTTTTAGGACAAGGTCTGCTTTTACTTTGCAAGCATACCGGATGGGCGCCTGTCTTGGTTATCAACATCTTCTGTATCACAATCTTTGCCATTACTTTGGCTTTTTTCTTCATTCAGTTCCACAAAAAAAAGCTCAATTGGTGGATACTACTCTGCCCTCTGATGTTTGGTTTGGCCATAGATATCATACGTAAGGATTATCTCACCTATCTGATTGCCATAGGCATACTATATCTTGTCGGGAAAAGCCCGATAACCCACTATCGCTACATCGCCACAATCTTTCTGATGGTTCTTGGCTTATTCATACATGAAGCCTTTATTTTCTACGGCATACCTTTATCATTGTTAATTATGTGGCGAAGATGCAATAACCGTTTTCTTTCCGTTGTTGCAATTGTATTTGCTATAGGCACTTTTGTTTTACTCTCGTATTATAAAGGTGATTATGACACTGCTACCCAAATAATAGAATCATGGAATAAAATGGGACCATCCAATACGCCGCTCCTTACATCACGATGCAATTCTGTTGGCGCAATAGGATGGAGCACAATGGAAGCACTAAAAAAACATTTGCATGTCAATTTCGTTTCATATGGCAATAATCTCGGTAGATATGGATTAATCTATCAACCTCTCACATTGTTGATAGCATATTATTTCATAATGAATTTCACTCCTTTGTTCTCAAACAAGAAGTCATCAGCCGACTACAGAATTGCGCTATCCTCTGTCAGCATTTTCTCCATCATATGCCTTTTGCCCATGTTCATATTCCTTAGTTGCGACTATGGACGTCTATACCAATACGTTTTCATGATTACATATGCAAGTTTCTTAATCATCCCTCTTCCTCAGATTTTGAAACTGTTTCCTATCAGATATATCCGATGCGTCAACAATTTCAATATGATTTTAAACAGGATAGTTCCGCCATCTAAAGGATTGATGGTCCTAATCCTGCTCCTGTTTGCTGTGAGCCCTTATTCTTTTGATCCTTTAAGTGCTCTACGGACATCGGTCGTGTTTACCGATTTTAATTGGATAGACTCATTATTGCTGAATCTTAAATGACAATTTTATGAACCATATTATGTCAATAATACGGCTGCTCCGACCTCATCAATGGGTAAAGAATCTTTTCGTATTTCTCCCCATGTTCTTTTCTGGCAAATTGTTTGAATATGAAGCTTGGTTGCATTCAACATATGCTTTTATAGCATTTTCTCTGGCGGCAAGCAGCATTTACTGCCTCAATGACTTGAAAGACGTCAATTCCGATCGCCAACATCCTGTCAAAAGAAACCGTCCCATCGCATCTGGGCAGGTTTCATACACGGAAGCCTTAATATTAATGATAACTCTGTCAATAGCATCACTGGCATTATCCTACTATCTCAACGGATGGGAAGTTGCAGGTCTGATTTTATCTTATATATTGCTGAATCTTGCATACTGCTTTAAATTAAAGCAGATTTCAATAATCGATGTATCGATTGTATCTACAGGTTTCGTCATAAGAGTTATAGCTGGTGGTGTAGCCAACTGTATCATTTTATCTCCATGGATAATATTGATGACTTTCCTCCTGACTCTTTTTCTTGCTTTTGCAAAACGAAGGGATGATGTATTGATATATGAAAAAGATAAAACCTTGGTGCGGAAAAATATCACAAGCTATAATCTACCCTTTCTCAATATAACCTTAGGTATCCTGGGATGCATGACCATGGTCTGTTATATCATGTATTCTGTATCGCCCGATGTTGAAGCTCGGTTTAACTGCCGCTACGTGTATGTAACTTCTTTTTTCGTGCTTGCTGGCATATTACGCTATCTTCAATTATCTCTTGTAGATCAGAAAAGCGGAAGCCCTACAAAAATACTTTTAGCCGACCACTTCATACAAATAATGACTATATGCTGGATTATCGCATTCATCATAATACTTTATTGATTCGCAGATGGATATCCAAGATAAATAGTGTGAACACAAACCATGGCGCAGACTCTCGGATATCGAGGGGCTGCGCCATGATTGTTATTTGTGGGGTTATCGTCTTTTGGGTTCGATGTTGGGAAGAAAGGCGGTGATGATGCCGAGGAGGGGGAGCAGGGTGCTTATCTGGAAGATGAATTCGATGCTGGTCCTGTCGGCGAGCCAGCCGAAAAACGCTGAGCCTATGCCTCCGAGACCGAAATTGAGTCCGAAGAACAGTCCTGCCATCATGCCTACCTTGTCAGGCTTGAGTTCGGTGGCATAGACAAGGATGGCTGAGAATGCCGAGGATATAACCAATCCGATTATGACAGCGAGGATGATGGTCAGGGTGAAATTGACATAAGGAAGTGCCAACGCAAACGGAGCCGCACCGAGAATCGAGCCCCATATCACATATTTGCGTCCGTAACGGTCGCCAAGACTGCCGCCGAGGACAGTGCCTATCGCCACCGCACCCATGAAACCGAAGAGACAGAGCTGAGATACCTGTATGTCGACGCCGAACTTGTTGATAAGAAAGAATGTAAAATAGCTGGTCATGCTCGCCATGTAGAAATATTTGGAGAATGTCAGCACACACAGTATAAATATCGCCCAATGTATTCGGCGTGATGACAGAGCAAGCACGGCAGGATTAGGCGTAACAACTCTGGCCTTCAGTTTATGCAGCTGAGTCTTGTACCACCTTCCCACAGGAAGTAACGTCAGCCCGGCTACAATAGCGGCGATGGCAAACCATATTATCGACTGCTGGCCAAATGGAATGATGATTATGGCAGCCAGCAACGGACCGATGGCACTACCGCCATTTCCGCCGACCTGAAATATCGACTGCGCAAGACCTTTCTTCAGTCCGCCTGCCATCTGGGCTATGCGTGAAGCCTCGGGGTGAAATATTGACGACCCACACCCTATCACTCCTACCGCAAGGAGGATAAGAGCGTAATTGTCAGCGACAGAAAGCAGCACAATGCCCACCAGGGTGAAGACCATGCCAGTGGACAGCGAGAACGGCTGCGGATGCTTATCGGCATACCGTCCGACAAAGGGCTGGAGTATCGATGATGTCATCTGAAACACCAGCGTGATGATGCCGATCTGCCCGAACGTAAAGCCGTATTTTTCTTTGATGATAGGATATATCGACGGTATGATGGACTGCATCATATCGTTGAGCAGATGCGCGAAACTGATGGCTATGAGTATAGAAAATATGGTGCGTTCTTTTTGCGAGCTTGTTTCCATAGATTATTGATCAAACGTCATGCTTCAATTCTCGTTCACAACGAGTGTTCAAGTTTCAACAGAAATTCTTTGGCAGCCATGCCGCCTCCGTATCCAGTCAAGGAACCGTCACTCCCTATCACCCGGTGGCAGGGAGCGAAAATCGAAATAGCGTTAGCCCCGTTGGCGTTAGCCACAGCTCTGACCGCCTTGGGCATTCCGATATTCCGTGCCATTTCGCCGTAGGAAACCGTCTCGCCATATGGTATCTTAAGCAGTTCGTTCCATACCTTTTTCTGGAACTCCGTGCCCACAAACATCAGCGGCACGTCAAACTCCTGACGCTTCCGGGCAAAGAATTCGTCAAGCTGACGCACAGCCTTGTCTATCACCGCCGAAGTCCCGTACTCAAGCGTGGCGTGGAGCGCACGCTGGAGGCGACTGTCTACATGGCCACGGAGCCTCTCCACCTGCCAGTCACACAAGCAAAGCCTATCGCCATAAGAGCCGAGCATAAGCCTGCCACATGGCGCCTCGTATCTGCATATGATAATCTTCTCTCCCATTGCATTACTTCGGTAAAATTGGAGAAGCCCATACTGGGAGGTTATCAATGTATCGTTTTGCCAGTTTTCCATCACTCAAACGGAATAGCAACCGGGCTTCAGCATCTTCTATTGAGTTGTCATAGACATAAAGACGGTCAACAATCGGAGACAGGATTCTGCAATTCGCAATAGACTTATCATATCGAGAGATTATTTTGGTGATAGGTACATCATGACCTCCGTTTAGCACACGGTTTGCAACACGCTTGGCATTAATTGTCGGAGATTCCGTAGAGACAAAAAACAAGCGTATGAAAAAACCTGATTGCTTAGCCCGAAGGATATAGTCAACCTTATCACTCGCCGACATTACCGTTTCAAAGATATGACTCTTACGTTCAACAAGACAACGTTCCCGCCAATCATTACAATAGTTTGCTGCCTTTAAAATTGCGCTCTGATTATTCCAGTCTCCGAAAACGTCGCGAGCCACGTTGTCAGGATTAATATATTCTGAATCTTCCAACCACTCATGATGGAGTATCTTAGAAGTCACAGAAGTTTTGCCAGAGCCGTTAGGTCCAGCAATCACAATCATAACAGGACGATGCTCACTTGCGGTCATTCTTGATTCGATTTATAGCATCACCCCATTTTTCCTGGGCTTGTTGTGTCGCAGCTTCGATTCCGGCAGCCACTCGCTCAGCAGCCTTGCGAGTGCTCTCGCGAGCATCCTCGGCAACCTCTCGCATAATCTGAGCCATGCGCTCGTCGCCCGGCTCCTCCATCGACGTTAGCCGATAACTGTTCATCTGTTCATCCGACATATTGTATCCATTCATCATTGTATCTCTACAAATTTATGAAAAAAGTGCGAATCTTTGACAGATCCGCACTTTTATAGTATTGAAACTGACTATCATCAGTGAGCATTTACTTCACTTCCTCAAACTCTACGTCGGTGACGTGGTCGTCGCCTGAGCCGTTGGAGCTGGAGGCACCGGGGTTAGGGGCACCTGCGCCGGGGTTGGCACCGGCTGCTGCCTGAGCGTTGAGGATGTCCTGCTGGGCTGCGCCAAAGGTGGTCTCGATGTCCTTGATGGCACTGTCGATGTCGGCGAGGTTCTGAGCCTTGTGAGCCTCTTTGAGTCGGTTGAGGGCGTTTTCGATTGCGCTCTTCTTGTCGGCAGGAATCTTGTCGCCGAGCTCGTTGAGCTGTTTCTCGGTCTGGAAGATGACTGCGTCGGCGTGGTTGAGCTTGTCAACGCGCTCCTTCTCCTTGGCATCGGCATCGGCGTTGGCGGCTGCCTCATCCTTCATACGCTTGATTTCAGCGTCGGTCAGACCAGATGAAGCCTCGATACGGATGCTCTGCTCCTTGCCTGTAGCCTTGTCCTTGGCTGAAACGTTAAGGATACCGTTGGCATCGATTTCGAATGTAACTTCGATCTGAGGTATGCCACGGGGAGCTGGTGCGATACCGTCAAGGTGGAACTTGCCGAGCACCTTGTTATCACGTGCCATAGGACGCTCGCCCTGGAGGACAACGATCTCAACAGAAGGCTGGTTGTCGGCTGCGGTAGAGAATGTCTCGCTCTTACGTGTCGGGATGGTGGTGTTGGCTTCAATCAGCTTGGTCATCACACCGCCGAGGGTCTCGATACCTACTGACAGAGGCACAACGTCAAGCAGAAGCACGTCCTTGACATCGCCGCTGAGCACACCGCCCTGGATGGCTGCGCCGACTGCGACGACTTCGTCGGGGTTAACACCCTTTGAAGGAGCCTTGCCGAAGAATTTCTCTACAATCTGCTGGATGGCAGGGATACGGGTCGAACCACCCACGAGGATTACCTCATCGATATCCTTGGCTGTCAAGCCGGCATCCTTAAGAGCCTGCTCGCAGGGAGGAATGGTAGCCTGGATAAGCTTATCGGCAAGCTGCTCGAATTTAGCTCGTGTGAGAGTCTTTACGAGATGCTTTGGAATACCGTTGACCGGCATGATATACGGCAGGTTGATTTCGGTGCTGGTGGTGCTTGAAAGCTCGATCTTTGCCTTCTCGGCAGCCTCCTTAAGACGCTGGAGAGCCATAGGATCCTGACGGAGGTCTACGCCCTCGTCCTTCTGGAACTCGTCAGCAAGCCAGTCGATGATTACGTGGTCGAAGTCATCACCGCCAAGGTGTGTATCACCATTGGTCGACTTCACTTCAAATACGCCGTCGCCCAGCTCAAGGATGGATATATCGAATGTACCGCCACCGAGATCAAATACGGCAATCTTCTGGTCCTTGTTGCTCTTGTCAAGACCGTAGGCAAGCGCAGCGGCAGTAGGCTCGTTGACGATACGCTTTACGGTAAGACCAGCGATTTCGCCAGCCTCCTTGGTAGCCTGACGCTGAGAGTCATTGAAGTATGCAGGCACGGTGATGACAGCTTCGGTGACTGACTGTCCAAGATAATCCTCGGCAGTCTTCTTCATCTTCTGGAGAATCATTGCCGAGATTTCCTGCGGAGAGTAGAGACGGCCGTCGATGTCAACACGTGGAGTATTGTTGTCGCTCTTGACCACTTTGTAGGGCACACGGTCGATTTCTTTCTGCACCTGGTCAAAAGTTTCGCCCATGAAACGCTTGATGGAGTAGATGGTACGCTTAGGGTTGGTGATGGCTTGACGCTTAGCGGGGTCACCTACTTTGCGCTCGCCGCCGTCAACAAATGCTACGATCGAAGGAGTGGTGTTACGTCCTTCGCTGTTAGGAATCACGACGGGGTCATTGCCTTCAAGTACGGCAACACAGCTGTTGGTGGTTCCGAGGTCGATACCAATAATCTTTCCCATAGTTGTGAAAATTTTATTTTAGTTTTGAATATTAATAATCGTGTTATCTGTCACAAGTCCATCTGGACTTCATACATCAATCAAACAAACACTGTGCCAAAAAGGTTGACATCCACTAAACATATCTCCATCAGCATTTTATTAATATATGCTAACGACTGACAAGGATGTCAGACGGATGCAAAACTTGTCACACAACACAATATCGACCCCAGCGGGGTCGCATATATCAGGCACGGGTCATACAAGCCCGGAGGCTTGGCTGACCCGTGTTATTGTCACACCATCGATTTCCGCCGCTGTAGGTGGCGCACAGCTTTTGCGTAGGTTGTGTGCCTCCTATGGAGGCATTGATTGGGGGGGGTGATGATGTTACCATGGTCAGCCAAGCCTAATGGCTTGTATGACCATGGCCTAATATGTTGACCTCCGACGGAGGTCTTGAATGCTTGAACCGCCAACGGCATCAGGGCATGCCATAGCATGTCCGCTCGCATCCAGAATGGTATCCATCGTGGAAATAGCAGCCCCATTTGCAACATTATGTGGCTGTCAGGGGTTTTGAAAGATATAAGATAGCTCTAACATATCCATCCACACATATGTACAGTTCGCGTCCGTTCACCTTCGACAGGGTAGTGCGTCTCATCATAACCCTTTCCATCATCGCAGGGATAGTATGGCTTATCAACGACCTCAAGCATGTGCTGCTTCCCTTTGCACTGGCATGCCTGATAGCCTATGTCCTCGAGCCGGTAGTGCAGCTCACGCGCCGTCTGCTGCATCTCCAGGGGCGCGTGGTAGCCGTCATCATCACCCTTATAGTGGTGGGTGGTGTAGTAGGACTGGCATTGTCGTTCATCGTCCCCTCCGTGCTTGACGAGATCAGCCAGATGCGTATCCTCATCGAACGCTATGGCTCCACGAAGAAGATAGTGCCGTTCATCCCCCAGGAGGTGCACAACTATGTCATGCGGTACATCAACTCCGACAATCTCGACTCGCTCCTGACCGAATCGCATATCGAAACCCTCCTCAACAAAGGCACGTCGCTGCTGTCGACCACCATCGACATACTGATGCGCACCCTCGAGTGGCTGCTCACGTTTATCTACGTCATCTTCATCATGCTTGACTACAAGCATCTGATGAAAGGTTTCCGCCTGCTCGTGCCGCCGAAGCTGCGTCCGTTTGCCTACCACATAGGCGACGACATCAAAGACAGCATGAACCGCTATTTCCGCGGCCAGTTCACCATAGCCCTCTGCGCCGCCGTGTTCTACTCCATCGGCTTCTCCATCGTAGGCATACCCATGGCACTCGTCATGGGAGCCGTAGTGGGCATCCTCTACATGATACCCTACTTCCAGTACATCACCGTCATTCCCGTCATCATCCTCTGCCTCATCTATTCCATGACCGGCGAGGCATCGTTCTGGCCTCTGCTGGGGCAGTGCGGACTGGTCTATGTCATCAGCCAGTGCATATGTGACTATATCCTCACGCCCAAGATCATGGGCAACGCCTTGGGTCTCAATCCAGCCATCATATTGCTGTCGCTGTCAGTATGGGGCTCGCTCATGGGCATCGTGGGCATGATAATCGCCCTGCCCTTCACCACCCTGCTCCTATCCTACTACCGCCGTCTGGTCATCGACGAGCAGACACCCCGCGAGGCATTCACTGCCGACACTCCTTCAGATGATTCAGCCCCTCGGCATGACGTATAGAGGTTGTTGAAAAATTTCTAACTCCTCAGCTTGTAGGGACATGCCATGGCATGTCAGCAACCGACCTGCGTGACCCAGACTCCTATGGATAGCCAGTCAGACATGCCATGGCATGTCGTACATTTGCACGGACAAGAGATTTTGAATAAATTTATCATCAATCCTCAGGTATCACAGGCATGGAATAAGGCAGCCGGCATGTCCCTACATAAGCAATAGGCATAATGGATCCATTTGACCACTCCCTGCACCCTCTGATTTGCATCGTTGGGGAAGATTGGCTAATTTTGGCATGAAATAATGGATACGCGGACATGCCACGGCATGTCCCTACAAATGTGTTACCGCCATGACATATCTGCCACTTCCCGATGACCTCCGCCAAGCCGTAGACACCCTGCGCCACGGAGGCATCATCATATATCCCACCGACACCATCTGGGGCATCGGTTGCGATGCCACAAACCCCGAGGCGGTCAGCCGCGTCTACGCGCTCAAACGCCGCGCCGACTCCAAGGCTCTCATCACTCTCGTCAGCGATATAGCCATGCTCGAGCGTTATGTCGACGGCATCCCCGATGTGGCTTACGAGCTGCTTGACGCCGCTGTCAGCCCCCTGACTGTCATTTATGACAGAGGGGTCCACCTTGCCCCCAACCTGCTGGCTGCCGATGGCAGCGTGGGCATCCGCATCCCCGCCGACGACTATGCCTCACGCCTCTGCCGCATGCTGCGCCGCCCCATAGTCAGCACCTCCGCCAACATCAGCGGCACCCCCTCCCCTGCCTCGTTCGCCGACATCGATCCCGCCCTCCTCGCCTCTGCCGACTACGTAGCCCACCACCGCCGCACCGACCCCGCCCCCCACACCGCCTCCTCCATCATCAAGCTCTCAGCCGACGGCACCATCCGCATCATCCGCCAGTAAACCACACCCATTTTGCCCAATGGTTGTAGGGACATGCCGTGGCATGTCCGCCTCCCCGCAAAACACAACCCCCACAAAAACACCACCTGGTGGGACGGACATGCCACGGCATGTCCCTACAAAATATGACCCGACCACCGATGATTTTGCGACACCTGTCCTCACTTAGATAAATGATTGACAGCTATGGCTCGACTGTTAAATTATCGCCATAATGACTATTTTTTCGTAACTTCGCAGCCATAAACACATATCCTGATGAAAGTAATTTTACTATTTATTGTCACGTATGCTATCGCATTGTCAGGCTTTGCCAAGGATTTTGTAACCATCTCGGGGAAAGTAACAGATTATGACGGTCATCCGATTGATTCATGCGTCGTTGTGGTTTCTAACCCCGATTTCTCAGACGCATATTATGCCCACTCCGATGCCGATGGCCATTACCGCATCGACAGCATACCACGGGGGAGATACGCAGCCATCTCAGCCATGCGCCTTAAGGAATACCCTCGCGCCATGCAAGTCCCCCAAAAAGACATGAAGCTCGAATTCTGGGCATGGAATGTGATTGCCGACCATGACATGAAGCTTGATATCCGCTACGAGAAAATGGAATTATATGGTACAACGGCTTTTATGGAATACGGTGGACGACCCGAACTATTCATATACACACGCCCCATGAGCGTCACAAAAGTTCTGCAATATAATAACTTCATGGATAAAACCGCACAAGAGCGTGAAACTAAAGTCACAATCGAACCGCAATACATCTCCTTTGAAGTATATGCCGACAATGAGCCGCTCAAAATCATCTCCGTGCAACACCTGTCGTTGCCAAACGCCAACGGGAATACGCTAAATGACGACTGCTACCTCTTGCAGACCGATCTACCATCAGCGATATACAAGCCTGACGGACAGCCCATTGAAATCAGAGTCATCGGACATAACAGCCAGTTTGACGAACACGGAGAAAGTGTCTACTACTGGCAGCCACCCGTCTATGACTGGAACAAATAACATAATATCCTATAATCCCCATCTTTAATCACATTTATAAGCTGACTGAATATGACACGACACTGGATACTCCTGATAGCATTTGCTATCGGCGTGGTGATGACCGTCGGTAACCTCATCGCCAACCGCAAAGACACCGCCCGCCCTGCCGACTACCGTTCCCTCAACCAGGAATACAACCTCACAATGCTCATCCTCTTCGCCGCCCTCGCCTACGACCAGCTCGCCGAAATCTTCAATCTGTAATACCCTCCCCACCGCTGTTTATTTAAGGATATGGACGAGGGTGTTGCATAACTGCATTGAAACACGCTCGTAGAGTCGCTACACAATACTGTTAACTTAGAATATTTTCGCAAGAAAGGCGCGGCATAGCCGCGGCGGGAGCAGTAGCCACATGCAAGCAGACCGTCAGGTCTGCTTGCATGTGGTAGACGGTGTCCCCCACAGAATCCGGCTGCGTTAGCTGCCGGGGCAATCTCCACATGTTCATCAATATGCACCATATTCTATCTCACGTCCTCCATCAGATACCTTTCGTCATAACTGACACCGGCTTTTTCCAACATCCGCTTCACCTCATCTGTCAATGATACTCCGTGATGGTGTTCCATCTGATGACGGATATACTCTCTGACAGCTTCAACATGAGCATATGACACTGAGATACAAGCATAACCTTTCTGCCATTCAAAACGACACCGACATATCCGCTCGGCATTAATCATCGCGCTCACACCGCTTTTTATATCCCTGACCATATAAGGTATGCTCTGTGACATATCATATGACACAAGCATATGCACATGATTAGGTGTACCGCCGATTTCCATCACACGATGTCCCTTGTCATTACATATTCGTGCCATATATTGGTGGATTCTTGCCATTTGGGACACAGGTATCATGGCATAGCGATGTTTCACGGCAAAGACGAGATGGAGATATATCTTGGAGTAGGTATTGGCCATCGGATATCAGATTTAGGTTTCAGGACTAATTTAACGATTTCCAACCAGATAAACAAATTATGTTATGTGTGGGCAGGGCCACCGCATGGGAATAAATAAAAATTGATTTGAATTAAGCATCATTATAGGTTGCAGGTCTTGACAAATCTCCATATCGCATTATTTTATAGTCATGAGAGATATGCTTATAACGATATTTGACGGAGTAAAAGACCCGCGAAAGATAGATCAATGCACATACGAACTTGGAGACCTTCTTGCGGTCGCCTTTCTCACCTACCTGTCAAAACGGGAGGATTATGCGGATATGGCCCTGTTCGCCCGTCATCAGGCGCGAGATTTCGGACTTTTCCCATATACGGACAAGAGTCCGTCCTGCGATACATTTGAAAGGTTGTTCGCCGTTCTGAAAACTGAATTTATGGAACGGGCAGTCATAGAGCAAGGCAAAAGGATAATGGATGTGCTCAATGAAAAACAGATAGCGATAGACGGCAAAAAGCAATGTGGCACGGCACCGAAAGAAAAGGGTCCGAAAGGGGATTATCTGCTGAATGCCTATGTTGCCGAGAACTCGTTGTTTATCGGTCAGGAGAAACTGCAGGATAAGGAGAATGAGATATCGGCTATCCCGCGGCTGCTTGACAGACTTGAGATTGCAGGCTCGATAATAAGCATCGATGCCATAGGTACCCAAGTCGGCATTGCCGACATGATTGTAGCAAAGGGAGGCCATTGTTTTCTTGCCGTCAAGGAAAACCAAGGGGCATTACTCAGTGAAATCAAGGATGTTATAAGATATCACAAGCCGTTTTCAACTCATTCGGAGACTGAGAAGGAACATGCCCGTGTGGAGACGCGCACCGTGTCGGTATTCTCAGCCGGACTGATGGAAGACAAGGAGATCCTGCGGCGGTGGAGGAATCTGAAAACAATAGTAAAGGTGGAATCGCATACAGTCCATGTCTCTGACGGCGGCAGGGAAACCACACAGACAAGGTATTATATCAGCGATGAGGATTTTCCGTCTGCTGCATATTATGGCGGCCTTGCAAGAGGTCATTGGGCTGTCGAGAACGGTCTGCACTGGCATCTCGATGTCACTTTCAGGGAAGACGACTGTCGTGCCCGAAAGAAAAACGCTGCTCAAAACCTGTCGCTGCTCAGAAAACTTGTCCTGCAGATTGCAAAAGCCACTGATGACAAGCTCAGCCTGAGAAAGAGACTCGTCAGGGCATCTATGGATAAAGATTATTTAAGAACTATTCTTAATAACTATGGATTCTGATGCGGTTGCCCTGATGTGTGGGATTGCCCCGGCAGCTAACGCAGCCGGAATCCGTGTGGGACGCCGTCTACCACAAGCTGCACAGACCTGACGGTCTGCTTGCATGTGGCTACTGCTCCCGCCGCGGCTATGCCGCGTCCTTCTTACAAAAATATTCTAAGTAAACTTACATAAATGATTGACAGCTGTGTCATCAACTGTTAAATTATCGGCATAATAGTTATTTTTTCGTAAATTTGCAGCATCCAATCATCATAAGTCACATAGGATGCGTAGCATATTCCTCCCGATCATCATTGCCATATCACTCCTCGTGGGCTGCAACAAGTCCGCCCCTAAAGCCGTCGAAGCCCTTGACCGTGCCGAAGCCGTCATGGAAGAGCACCCCGACTCCGCCTTCAAAATCCTCTCCGCCCTCGACACCGCCACCCTCCACACCGATGCCGACCGCGCCCTCTATGCCCTCCTATACACCCAAGCGCAAGTCAAAAACAAGCATAAAGAAATAGACGATTCACTCATATTGTCTGCTGTTAGGTATTATAATGAATATAGCGAACCACGCTATAAAATGCTCTCCAATTATTACTATGGCTTACTACTAAGTCGCAAAGAGCAGATGACCCAAAGTGTACAAGTGCTGCTGATAGCATTAGATATCGCTGAACAACTAAACGATAATTTCTATGCGGCAATGGCATCCCGCGAACTGTCTGTATTATTTGAAAAATCAATGAATCCAGCTGAAGAGGTCGAATATGCTGAGAAAGCTTATGAATACATGAACAAGACTGGAAAACAATCACATATAGACTGGGAAATATCTGGATTAGCGATAGCATATAATAATCATCAATTGCACGATAAAAGCATCTATTTAGCACAATCATTGATCGATACCTTAGAAAAACGACCCAATCAATCATTAGAAATAGAAGTCTTACGTAATTTGATTCATTCGCTAATTTCCACAAACCGAAGCATTGAAGCTATATCCTACTCTGAACGATTAATTTCCCTTTCAGATGCCTCAGATGAGGATAAAGCATGGCTCGGCTTATGTTATGCATTGACAGGGAAAAAAGATAGTGCAAATATCATACTGCAACAACTTGATACCGTCACCGGAATGACAGACTGGTTGAAATACGAATTAGCGACACAGGTAGGCAATAAAGAATCAGCTTACAAAGCCCTTAAAAACCTCCACGACAACAATGAAAAACAGATAGAAATGCGCTTTACACAAAGCGCAACCCTATCCATGCTTAAACACCACGAGCAAGAAAAAGAAATTGCCAATGAAAAAGCCAAGACTGCACAAATTACCATATGGTTAATCACAATTAGCTGTGTCTTCATCATATCCATAGGTGTTGTTTTCATCATTGTTATTCGCCGTCGCCAAAAAGAGACCAAGAAACAGAACAATATTATCGCAAAAAAACTGCATCAAACTATTCAGCTCCACGAACTTGAAAAACGTTTAGCTGATGAAAAAAACAATATGATACAAGAAGCTCTCTATGCCACTCAATACAAATATGAAGTTATAAAAGAGAAAACCAACCATCTGTCACAAGCACTTGATGAAAAACAAACTCAATTAGAGTCGGTAAACCAAGAGTTGCTTAACATGACCAAGGATTACATGAAACAAAAACAAGCAGTGGCACAACATACAGCCATGCATTATAAGATGATTGACGAAGCATGCACTATATTATGGGAGAACCCCAATCCTGAAACTGCATCTGGGAAAATAGAGGGATGGCTTAACAGCTTCATTGCTGAAATGGGTGCTACGCCCGAGAAACTGAAAGCTCTGGAAGATTTCGCTGACAAATGTTATAATAATATAATGTCAGACCTGCATGCAGCATTTCCGAAAATCAATGAGAAAGATTATAAATTATTTTTGTATAACCTCTTTGGATTGTCATCTGCGGCAATTGCAAAACTCATCAAAGCCGAAAAAATAGACCCCGTCTATACACGCAAGAAACGGCTACGCAGGAAATTCCAAAATATGCCTGATGGTATAGGCAAGAAATTCTTACAATATTTATAGGATAGAGTTATTTAATTGGACTTTTTTGATTTATACCGCTTCATAAAATGCTGTTTGTCAGTCAATTACAAAAAGTCCAAATCTTAATTTTGGACTTTTTGTAATTCATTGTTAGTCAACTGATTACAAAACCAAAAAGTCCATTCGAATTAGCCAAAATTCTTGGTTTCAGGCATGATTGGGGGATAACTTTGCAGTCGAAATCATCAATCAACTGCAATGAAAATTTTAAAATTGTTATCTATTCTATTCCTTCTTTGTTATGCATCTACCATAACAGCTGAAGACAACTCAAGTACTACAAATAAAATTGCACTGCAATCTAAACGTAGTAATGACCGTCCACAGATTCGAGGATTAAGAGGTAAACGTCCCAGCAATATCCTAATATATTGCAGCTATTCACGCGAGCATATATGCTTTGAGCTGCCTGGAGACGCTGACTTCATGGAGGTCACTATCACTGATGCATATGGTATCACATGGAGTGGTTTCGTCACCCAGGATGATTCATGCTGCGACATCCCGCCCATGGAAAGCCCGGCACAGATAGAGTGCACCGTAGATATGACAGCAACCTTTACAGGTACACTCATATTCTAATTCCTTACAATATATAATCGGCCAATTATATACCGACGGCATATAGCGCTTACGCCGTCATGGCGAGGTGTACAACTCGCCCACCGAGATTATTAACCCCTAACAACAACCATTAAAAAGAAAATGAAAAAAACTCTTTTGACATCGTTCATTTTGGGAACAATCTGTGTATCCGTATTATCTCTAAGCACAGCTTGTGACTCAAAAGATTCCGACACCCCATCTATCGTTGAGACAGAGACAGATTCAGAACCTATCACTGGAACAGAGGCTTATATCCACATGCTTTCGAACCTAAAAGATTCTGAAGCATCTCAAAGCCGAAGCATAGATGATGAATCAGAGGTTTCTGATGAAACCATTCAATCCCTCATCTCTATTTCTCAAGAGTATTTAGCCCTCAACGGCATAGATATGAGTGATGTTTTTGACCAAGACGACCCTAGATTGGCTATAGTAGCAATGGCTATTGCAGACGTTGACCGCCTCAGCAACAATACAGTAGTCACTCGTACAACCTTTGGAGGTTGTGTTTTAGAAGGTCTAGGAGTCAAAGGACTCGTCAATGGTATGGGCAAAAAAGCAGCTGCAAAAGCAATTGGAAAGCTCTTATTAAAAAGAGCTATACCCTACATCGGCTGGGGTCTTTTTGCCTATGATTTTATTGATTGCATGGTAGAGTAATCTAATGAGACACTGGATTCTTTTTATAGCTTTTTGTATTGGAGCAATACTGTCGCTTTCCAACCTCTTCAAAAGCAAGAAATCAATTCAGACATCGTCTGATTTCACGTCTTTAAAGCGTGAATATAATATAACGATGCTATTGTTATTTGTTGCACTAGCTTCTATTCAGATAGAAGAAATCAGCAAATTATGAGTGGTACTCATAGATTTATACTTTTAACTCATATACATTTCTATTGAATACACACTTAATCATCTGTTGCAAATGAGACAAAATCAATTTGCAACAGATGATTGCTAAAAAATCATTATGAAATCATCACAGCCTTATAAACTGGTTTATCTTGGCAATTATGCCATCAACGCCGTTATCACTATCTCTCTTTTAGGCTTTTATTGGAGCAACGCCGATATGCCCAAGATCCAGCATATGCTTGAGATGGGTGTTGCTGGCTATGGCGTATGGACGCTGTTAAATCTATGGAGCCGGGCATTTATAGCTACCGACAAGTATGACGGGAAAAGACCTCTTGACCGTTCCACTACCCAGCGGATGACATTTGCGCTGTCCATAATTAACTTCATGGTCATATACTATGCCATATCAGGTAATATAGCCTTTGTAAAAGCTGCCACAGCAGCATTGGCATTTTGGCTTGCAGCCTTGGTTTATCTTATCGTATCAGGCAAAATGTTCGTCAAAAAACATTACTTAAACGTTTGATTGCCAACATAGAGACATCTTGTAAAGGGTACGCCGGAGGCGTACCAGTCGTGCGTAACCCCATGCACGGAGCGCAGCTACGTTCATGGGGAAGTGCGACATACATACCTCTCCACAACCTCGGAGAGGTTGGGGCATACATGCGCCGCGATTACGTCTGTATGTGTGCCAAAACCTCTCCGAGGTTAATATATAGGGGAGACAGCTCTACCCCATGAACGTCACTACGTTCCGTGCATGGGGTTTCGCACAAACAGCACATCTCCGATGTGCACCACTATCAAAGATAATGAAATCTTATGAAAACGGCATAAATCGCGAAAATATCATCCTAATCAACCTGAAACAGCAAATAATTAACAAAAAACTCAAAAATTATGCTTAAATTTGTTGAAATAACAAGGAAAGAACTGCTCTCTTTTTGAAAATTTCAACATTGGAGAAGATTGCTTCAATCTATAGGATGTCTTATGAAACTACAATCAATCTTGCTTGGACTCTTACTGACGATGTCATACGCGGTTTATGCGGCGAATGATATTACCCTCAAAGCCATTGAGGCAGGGACGGAAACTCCTGTGGAGTATTTCAGCGCGAGAGTCAAGGGGGCGCAGGTCGGATTTCTATCGGATCAGGATGGCACAGTATGCATGAATCTTGACCACAAATATGACTCTGATACGCTGGCGATAACCTGCATCGGCTACGAGCCGTGCGAAATCAAAGTCGCAGAGCTCCGCGACGGTATGACCTTGGCGATGAAACGCCGCATGGTGGAGCTTTCCGAAGTATGTGCCACCCCGAAGAAATACAAAAAGGTGCGCCACGGCAAGAAACGCAGTTTTGGCATCTCCTCTATACCCTTTCAGGAAAAGAGAGGATCGATCATCGGACTTGAAAGTAACTGCAATAACAAAGTACAGTGGCTCTCTGGCATCGGTTTCTATATCAAACCGACCGCCGACCGATTGTCACGGATGAAATTCCGAATTTCCATATATGACGGCGCGGATGTCAAGGGTCGCGAAACCACAGCTTTCAAAGACTGCGGTATAAAGCCGATCTATGTGGACTACACCGCCGATAAAATCATCGATGAACAGTTTCGCCACACTTTCGCTGAACCGATACAGCTTCCTGCCAAAGCCATGATAGCCATTGAGTTTCTTGAAGACATGGGCAACGAACGAATCACCTGCCGCCACAACATCATGGGCAGCGGCGTATGGACAGCCTCGCCTTCATCATCCCGATGGGTGAAATTCCCAGTCGCGACCCCATTTTTCATTGAAGTAATCCAAGCTAAGAAATGACACATCACAGGCTCCAACTGATGATGCTGTCCTACCGCAAAACAAAAGGTACGCCGGGGGCGTACCAGCCGTGCATGAGGTAGAGCACAAACGGCACATCTCCGACTTGCCTAAATATCAAGGATGATGAAATCACTGGGAAAACGGCATCAATCGCGAAAGCATCATCCTAATCAACCTGAAACAGCAGACAGCAGCAGAGTGTTAAAAATAAACATCAAAGCTAAAAAATTGCAACAATCGCCAAACAACGCTGAAAATCTGACTGTTATAAAGAAAAGTCTTATTCACCACACACACTGACACTTTATAACTATGATGACCGATGTTGTTATTCGCCAAGCCTCCTATGAGGACCTTGACACATTGCTGCAACTGCGCATGGAGGTCCTTCATAATTCAGGTCAGCTTAACTATGGCGACAGTGAAGAACTGGAAGAAGCAAGCTGGCACTACTATCAGTCTGCACTCACCGACGGCTCGCATATCGCCTGCATAGCCACTGCCAACGGCAATGTGCTCGGTTGCGGAGGTATGTGCCTCCACTCGGAGATGCCCTCGTCGTCAAATCCCTCGGGCAAGTGCGCATGCCTGATGAACATCTACGTCAGCCATGACGGACGAACCACCGACATAGGGCGCGACATAGTGGCATGGCTCATAGCCTACGCCCACCGCCAGAACATCACCAAGATATATCTGGAGTCATCAGTAGCCGCCCGCTACATGTTCCACTCCATCGGCTTCCGCTGCATGCCCGACATGATGATCCTCACCGGCGAAGCCGGCTGATCTCCCCGATAAAAAGCCCGAAGGCGGAGCCCCAAAGCTCCGCCTTCGCTGTATCCATGTCGCAATGCAACAACATTTACCATCTTGTAGGGACGCGGCGTGCCGCGTCAACGTATCAGGCGACGTGTGTTTCGGTTGATGACGCGGCACGCCGCGTCCCTACAAATTGACACGTCTTTAAATCAAAAAATCAGAAGCCGAAAGCTACGTTATCGACGTAGAGGGTCAGCCCCTCGGAGCCTACGTATGCTTCACCGCTGCCGGCACTCATCATCACTATGGCATGCGTGGGAGTGGCATCGGCATCATCCCAGCCCTCCTCGATGACAGGCACCATCTTTCCCTTGGAATTACGGGCATAATATGAACGCTCCTTAGGTAGCAATTTGAGCCATTTCTGATATCCCGGTTGGGTGGAGTAGTCGCCATAGTGGAGAGGTATCTGGTGAGCATTTTTCCATCCGCTGCCTACCTTGAATCTCTCGCCCCCCGTAGCCACACGTTTGGCGTGGATATTGCCCTGGGCATCCTCCCACCTGCGCTGGAGAAATACAAACACCACGGCTGCATCACGACCAGGCAGCGTCTTTTTGCCTCCGAAGCCGGTGGCTTTGGTGCGTGTCAACGACGATGGCATATCCACCTTGTAGTCAAACACCAATGCCTTGGGACGCTTGGTATAAGGTATGCCCATCTCCATCTTGGAGTAAGGATTTTTGGTCGAAGTGATAGGCTCTATCATATGTCCGAGGAATATGGAGCCTGACACCATCACATCAAGATTGATAAGACCGAGCACCTTGAGCGACTCGATCTTGCTGGTCAGCTTGGCGCATCGGTCAGAGCCGTTGCGCACCTCGGGGTACACGGCATTGCTGCCCTTGCTGATTCCGCTGACATGTGCGTAGACATTGCTCGTGCCCCATGGAGAGCCGCCCAGCGGCGTATATGCCTTGTTTTCACCAGCGATGGTGGTATTGGGACCTATTTCATAGATAGTGCGTTTGTTGCCGCCTATGACACGCGACTCCCCTACTGTGCGGGTGACCCACGAGTTCATGTCACCGTATTTTATCTTCTCAAGGCGCAGCGATGCAGCCTCCGAGCCAAGGCTTGAAACGGCAACAAGCGACAGCATTGATATAACAGCTATACTGTATCTCATATCATCTCAGTTTGGTAAACCTATATTTAATCATCTCTCCGTCAGCACTCTCATATACCAGAGTCATATCTGACGATGTGAGCTGCATGACATCCATCACAAGTATCTGACCCGTCGGGAGATGCAGCCCGGGAGGAGGACAAAACGGAGAGCCACCCACGACCCCCTCGCTATTCTTATATGTAAAATTAATGCTTATGACACGGTCTTGGTTCACCCACTCCCACGTGCCCATATTCTCAGCCCGGTCATGATGGGGATAGACAGTCATGATGCTGAGATTATGATTCTGGAAATTCCATGTCATATTGTGACCGTATGACGCATCAGGAGTACCGTCTATCACGATTTCCTGAAGTGTCCATGAGCCGAAGAGAGGTCCGATGTCGCCGTTATTGTGTGTGCAACCTGTCACCACCGCCATCATTATAGCCACTAAGGCAAGGGGCTTGATATGTCTGAGTATTCTGTGGAGCATCATTTTCCGTTGAGTTTAAGAAGTCCGTCATATGATATGGTCACCATTCCGCCCACACTGTTTCCGGGCATCTCGCCGTGGTCAAGACCGAAAGCGCCGGTCAGCTGCAATCCCTTGACCTGAGGTATGCGCCACGATGCCTCTGCCATCAGCATGGTCGAGTGCACAGGAGCCTGCAGCGGTTCATAGGAGGTGCCCAATGCCTTACGCCATCCGAATTTCACCTTATAAGTAACATGGTCAGACAACGTGCCACGGAGTGCGACATGCACACCTTTGACACGGTTAAGCAGAAACTGAGGATACCCGTCACGGTTATATATCGGGCTCATCACCATAGCATTTCCCATACCCATGCCGAGATTGGTGTAAGCGTTATAGTAGCCGCTGTTATAATAGTTGTCCGCTCCAGTGCTCTGATACAGTATATCCGCGCCCTGAAAATGCGGAGCGTAGTGTATCGGTCCGCTATGGTTGGTCAGGTCAAGATACTCGATGACTGCCCCGTCGATCCACCATGGATTGTCTGACTTATATTCCACACCCCACAGTCCGTCCCAGCCGTTATGCTTCGACATGCCGCTGCCGTCTTCCCACAGCCACTGGAAATATGCCTTCAATTCATGACCCGAACGCAGACGGTAACGCGCTTGAAAGTCCCATGATCCGAGCAATGCACCCTCATAGAAATCATCACCATTGTCAGGTGTAGGTATGAGCATCTTCCAGTAGTCGGATATGGATGATCCGTGCTGCTCCACCGAGTACAGTTTGCCGTTAGAGTAGTGATATGTAGTACCGCCGAAATCTCCTGCTATCTGCGCACCCACCGTAACCGAAAACGGTTTTTCGGGATTACTGCGGAAATAGATGTTCTTATAGCTGTAGAGCTGATTTCGTGTGATGTGATAGTTGTAGAAGTTATAGTGATCTTCAAGCCATTTATTCTGCACAAACCAGCCATATGAAATGACACCCTTGATTTGCGCCCATTTATTGGTGAAAGGAATGTTCTGGAAGTCAATGAAACCAGCCATGATCTGCGGCACGGGACGAGCATTGGCACTATGTACCATATCGCCCGATGAAAGTTCGTCATCAAGCAAAGGCGAGCCTGACTGACGCATACCGCCTTCAATATATACACCTCTGAACTTGAATCCAGCCCATGCTTCCTGAAGCCATATCGCAGCCGGACGTGCATAGCGTATGTCCCATTGCGGCTCGGATGAAGCGTGGAATACATCGTAGGAGGTGGCAGACGTGCGTCCGCCTACGGCACGGACTCCGTAACTCCATGTGACACGCTTCGAAAGGTCATAGTCACGTGAAGCGCCGACATTGAGCAACACGTTGTCACTCTGTGTCAACGTGCCCCAACGGTTAGCTGCAAAATAGTAGGGCGCAAACGAGCCTGACGAAGTCTCCACCGTCAGCGAAGCGTCGTAATTGATGTTTTCCTCTGCCGCCAGATGCATCGGCATCAGCATGCCACACACCGCGCAGACCAACAGATATCTGGATTTCATCTCTAAAAATTAAGAGTTAACAGATTGACTTTTACATCCGACCAAGCACCATGCGCACTGCACGTGGATATATATCCATCTCAACCTCATGGATTTTGGCAGCAAGCGACTGCGGCGTATCTTCTGCCGACACATCTACTCTACCTTGTAACACGATGTCGCCATCGTCCATGACATCAGTGACAAGATGCACAGTGGCACCGCTCTCTTTTTCGCCAGAGTCGATGACAGCCTGATGCACACGCATGCCATACATGCCTTTGCCACCGAATTTAGGCAGCAAAGAGGGATGTATATTTAGCATCCGACCCTTGAAACGCCTCACGAGCATTGGATGCACCTGCCGCAAGAATCCTGCCAGCACTACAAAGTCAACACCGTAACGGTCAAGCGTCTCGATAATCTCCTCTGGGTGGTCAGCCCAGACGCTATTGTCAAATGTAAGCGAGGGGATGCGGAGATTCCGCATCCTCTCGTGTACACCTGCATCGGCTTTGTTAGCGAGTGCCACCACCACTCGGGCTGTGGCATCAGACTCAAAGCTTTTTGCTATGTTTTCCGCATTTGTCCCCGATCCGGAGGCAAACACTGCTATGTTGTGCATGCGCTTACTTATGCGTTGGCAGGCACGTCGCCGAAACGGTTAGCTGTAGGTTCGCTGGGCTGGCAGCACCATACAATCCACAGGATGATGCCTACGAGGGGGATAAAGGTGATGAAAAACCAACCACCACCTTTGCCTATATCGTGCATACGACGCCAGCAAAGTCCGAGACCCGGAAGCAGGAGGGCGAGATTAGCGATGTAGCCTACATAAGTGAAGAAACCTGCAATCTGGCCAAGGATGCTGAATACGCAGCCTACGATGAAGCTGAAAAGAACAAACCACCAGTACTCGGCACGTGTGGCACGACCTGAGAAGTTGCAGTAGTTCTCGAAAGCTTTTTTCACAGCATCAGAAAAAGACAGAGATGGAGCTGGAGTGGGATAATAATTCTGGTCCATAAGATTAATTGATGAATAAATATAAATAAGGATTGCTTTGAGATTAGCCAAACTATAACAAGTATCAGTCAGCAGGGCGATATTCAACCGGCAGATCAGCACCGTCAGATGACGATGATGGGGTAACTGATGCTGTGTCAGCAACAGCCGTGCTATCAGCGGGGGCTTCCTCCTCCGCAGGCTCAGCAGTCAACTCCTGACCATTGAGAGCGTCGTACTCCGAGAGACGATTGCGAAACTCCTTGTAGAGACCCTCAAAATCAGCGGCAGGGTTGATTTCACGCGCCTGTTGCATTGCCGAAAGCATGCCGTCGCGGTCACGCTGCATCGACAGGTCATAGACATCCACATATTTCCTGATAGTCACCAGGTCCTGTTCGCGGTCATCATTGCGCGAAGCCTCATTGTGAACCACGAGATATGCAAGCAGCACAGCTACAGACTCATTGTTAGACAGATCGTCTACATCAAGAGCAAGCGAATCAGCAATAGAGGTCACCCGTGGGATATCCACCACCTTCATGGCTTCAAGAAGATGGGTGTTACGAAGCTCCTCCTGCACTGATTCTGACTCATCAGACTTATTGCTGCCGCATGATGACATCACGACTGCCACAGCCGCAATCGCCATGGCTTTCACTGTATATTTTTTCAAAAAAGAATATATGCCTGTATATTCGTAGCTATATGTGGACATATGCTTAGCTTATAGGATTGATATGCGCAAAGTTAATAATAATTTTTCACTATTCAACGCTATTTAACAGTTGTACCCCATATATACCTGTCATTCCATAGCATAATCGGGCGGAGCCAACAGTGACCGCATACGTCGCGGATCATTGATGACCTCAACCGCACGGATATAGATGGGATTGAGCGGATTTGCAATCTGATAATACGCGCTGCTGTCAAAGAGATCTCTGCCTATGAGAGCCTTGACTATTGTTGAAAGGTATTCCCGGGAACCAGCCACGGCATCAGGCTCAGCCTTAACACTGTCGGCAACCGCCATGCTGTAGAGATCGGCAAGCATGGCATCAGAGACCTTGAATCCGTGGATAAACTTATCGACAGTCTTGTAGTCTGATTTCAGCTGCTTGCGTCGGCTGTCAACATATTGCAGACAGTAACGGTTAAGCACTCCCTTCGCCACAAGGTCACGATAATACGGCGTGACACGTGTGGTATCAAGCGCCACGAATATGTCAGGCGTTATACCTCCCCCTCCATATACGACACGTCCGTTGCGGGTGGTGAAGCGCAACGAGTCAGGATGCGACACAGTGAGTGTGGAATCAGTCAGCTCCCCGCTCTGTAATCTGCGGTACACATCCTTGTTGTAATCATCTTCGCCATCGGCATACGGCTTCTGGATACTGCGTCCGGAGGGAGTGTAATAACGAGCCGTGGTCAGACGTATCATCGAGCCGTCGGGAAACGGGAAAGGACGCTGTACCAGTCCCTTGCCGAAGGTGCGACGGCCTATGACCACTCCACGGTCATTGTCCTGAAATGCTCCGGACAAAATCTCGCTCGCCGACGCTGACGACTGATCGACCATCGTCACTACCTCGATATCACGATAGGGTCCGGTTGTGACGGCATTGAAATATGACGGATGGACTCTTACGCCTTTTGTATATACGATTTCGTCATCTTTGTCAAGAAACAGTTGTGCCACACCTACGGCAGCATTCATGTAGCCACCACCGTTGCCTTGCAGATCGATGATAAGACGCTGCATGCCCTGCTTTTTCAGAGCTTTCAATGCCTCCCTTACCTCTTTCTCGGTACTCTCGGCAAATCTTACTATCTTGATATATCCTGTATGTGGATCAGCCATATAGTGCGCATCAACGCTGTAGATGGGTATTTCATCACGAGTGACCACAAAATCGATGATGTCGGGCACATTGCTGCGACGCACTTTCATCCTGACTTTAGTCCCTTTGGGTCCACGCAGCACCTTGCGGACATCAGAAGTGCTGCGCCCTGCTCCCGACATCACAGTGTCGTTTGCCACCAGGATTCGGTCACCGGCTTGCAGACCGACCTTCTCGCTCGGTCCGCCGATTGTAGTGCTGACCACAAACAGGGTGTCCCTAAGCATATTGAATGATATGCCTACCCCAGAAAAGCCGCCACTGAGTGTTTCGGTCATCTCGATGGTCTCCTCACGGTTGGAATACGATGAATGCGGGTCAAGCGTGCGGAGCATACTGATTATGCCCTCCTCGACCGTGCGGTCTATATCTATGCTGTCTACATAGTAATTCTCAATGATACGTTCGGTAAGCCTAAGCTTTTGCTCAGGCGAGAACACAAACGGATTTTCAGGTGCTTTATTTTTCGCTGATAACGCCAGTGACACAGCGACTATGGCTGCCACCGGTATCATATACAGTTTTTTCATAATTATGTTATTCTATAGCCGGATATGACATGTCATGGAAGAAAACGGCTGACATCATGCCCGAAATGCGCAAGCTCTCTGACCATGCTCGAACTGACGCTTTCCATCTCAGGCAGCGTGTAAAGCAGCACAGTATCCACTCCGCATAGCTGGCGGTTGATGTCGGCTATGGAACGTTCGTACTCGAAATCCACAGTATTGCGCACTCCGCGGACAATGGCGCATGCTCCTACCTGCCCCACGAAATCTGCCGTCAGGCACGAATAAGATGCAACTTCCACCTCTGATCTCTCAGGATACACTCGCCTGATGGCAGCCATACGTTCCTCGACTGTGCGGCAGTCTGACTCCTTGGACGGGTTATAACCGACAGCCACTATCACCCGGTCAAACAGCCGCAAAGCGCGATCTACAATCGACTTGTGCCCGATGGTAAACGGATTAAAGCTGCCAGGAAATAGAGCGATGCGGCGATTATCAGTCTTATTCATCAGTGTATGCTATGATATTTGCGAGTCATCCTCCACCACGAGATTCTCTATGATGAAGTTCTGGCGGTCCATAGTGTTCTTGCCCATGTAAAATTCAAGCAGTTCGCCGACCTGGTCCTCCTTGCGCAGAGTCACGCGGTCAAGTCGCATGTCTGGTCCGATGAATCCGCGAAACTCCTCCGGAGAAATCTCTCCGAGTCCTTTGAATCGGGTAATCTCCGCATTGGCACCGAGCTTGTTAATGGCACTGATGCGTTCTTCGTCACTGTAGCAATAATAGGTGTCGTCAGGCACGCCTTGGTGCGACGCTTTGCCTGAGCGGCGAGCCGTCTTCTTGTTACGTACACGAAACAGCGGAGTCTGCAACACATACACATGCCCCTTCTTGATGAGGTCGGGGTAAAACTGCAAGAAGAACGTCAACAGAAGCAGGCGTATGTGCATGCCGTCGACATCGGCATCAGTGGCGATTATCACCTTATTATATCGGAGACCTTCGATACCGTCCTCCAGATTGAGAGCCGCCTGAAGCAGGTTGAACTCCTCGTTCTTGTAGATGATCTGTTGGGTCAGACCGAATGTGTTGAGCGGCTTTCCACGCAAGGAGAACACCGCCTGGGTAGCCACATCACGGATTTTGGTGATAGACCCGGCTGCAGAGTCGCCCTCGGTGATGAAGATGGACGATTCAAGCATCTTCTCCTCGTCGCCACGGCTGTCGTTGAGGTGTATGCGGCAGTCAAACAGCTTCTTGTTGTGGAGATTGATTTTCTTGGCTTTCTCTCTGGCTTGTTTTGTCAAGCCAGCCATAGCCTTGCGGTCACGCTCGCTCTCCTGTATCTTCTTAAGCAGCACCTCTGCCACGTCAAGATTGCGGTGGAGATAGTTGTCAAGCTCTTTCTTGACAAAATCGCCCACGAACTTGGCGACAGTAGGTCCCTCAGGTCCTATGTCACGTGAGCCGAGCTTGGTCTTGGTCTGTGATTCAAACACCGGCTCCTCGACCTTTATGGCTACGGCTGCAACCATGCCGTTACGCACATCCGACGGCTCAAAGTTCTTGCCATAATACTCCTTGATGGTACGGCTGACTGACTCTTTGAAAGCGGCAAGGTGTGTACCACCCTGAGTAGTGTGTTGACCGTTGACAAACGAGTAGTATTCCTCACCATACTGCGGAGCATGGGTGATGGCAATCTCTATGTCATCGCCAGTGAGATGGATGATGGGATACAGAGGTTCCTTGGTCATCACATCCTGGAGCAGGTCAAGCAGACCATGGCGCGATATGTACCGCTTACCGTTGAATATGATGGCAAGCCCGGTGTTGAGGAACGTATAATTCTTAATCAGCGGGATTACATACTCATCACGGTAATGGTAGTCGCGAAATATAGTGTTGTCGGGAGTGAACTGCACCAATGTGCCGTCCGGCTCATCGGTATCAAGGATGTCGGTCTCCTCTACTATGTCACCCTGCGCATATACTATACGCTTCATCTTGCCGTCACGATGACTCGTGATGACAAACGAGGTGGAGAGTGCATTGACCGCTTTGATACCGACACCATTGAGCCCTACCGACTTCTTAAATGCCGCCGAATCATATTTGGCACCCGTGTTCATCTTGGATGATGCATCCACAAGTTTGCCCAACGGTATGCCACGACCGTAGTCGCGGACAGTCACCGTGGTATCGGTCACCGTCACCGATATCTGCTTGCCATATCCCATCATGTATTCGTCAATGGAATTGTCAAGCACCTCCTTCAGCAACACATATATGCCGTCGTCACTGTTGGAACCGTCGCCCAATTTGCCTATATACATGCCGGGGCGGCGGCGTATATGCTCCTTGGGGTCAAGAGTGATGATGTCGTCCTCGGTATATGCCGGTGTGTCGACAGTCATATCCAATGAAGCATCCTTCATCGGCTCAAAGAGGTCTGCACTGTCAGGGGTGATGTGATGGTTTTCAGGAGAATCAGATGATGCGGTGTATTGGCTCATTTGGTCTTGCTGTATTTTGCATACGCACGTGCCATGCGTGTGTGATATCCGCGACGCGCATATGATGGTCCGTTGTAGCCTCGGGCAAAGGCTGCCCAGTTTTTGGCTTTAAGTTGCTTGTCGAGTTTGGTTGTCTTGAGAAATTGGGCGAACAACTCCAGCTGGTCACGCTCGGAGCGGCTCATCCGTTCCACGAAATCGTTGATGCTGCTTGCTCCGCACTTGCGCCAGTTGAAACCGCCGATCTGAAACATGCCCCAGAAAGTACCCTCTATGGCTGTACGCTCATCGATGGTGCGAGCCGCGCGCAAACGTGCATGCTGGGCTTTCTGACGCGATCCGTATTTACGCGAAGACGGGGCGTTGAATACCAGCGGATGCGATTTGCGGTATTTTGACAGGTTCACGCCATTGCGACGGCAAAACTGCGTGAACATTGAAAAGTCAAAATTAATCAACGGCATACCAGGCTCTGAAAAACCCTGATGGCTGGGACCTGCCTCAATCTCTACCACAGCTTTCACTGCAGCCGGCTCCACGCCGAGCATTTCAGCCACCTCCTTATAATCATCCTCGGTCAGACGAAGTATCTCACCTGCCGGTACACTCTCGGCTTCGGCGGCAGCAATGGCATCGTCAATCTTGGTGGAATCCTGGACTGACGGGATAACCTGCGTCGGCTCAGGCGGCCGATGGTGTGTGCGTCTGCGGGCATTGCAATCAGTCGCGATGAATGCGAATGCCAAAGATATAAGGAGGAGTTTTTTCATGTCAAGATATTGCAATTGATATGTTGGGACGCGAGGTACCGCGTCCCAACATTATTACGATCGTCAACGCCGGGATTATGCTTTGTCCTCGGCAACCTTGGTCAAGGTCAGCTTAAGCTGCTCCCAGAATCGTTCGACGGTGGGAATATGCATACGCTCGGAGGGAGAGTGCACATCACGCAGTGTCGGACCGAACGACACCATGTCGAGATGCGGGAACTTCTGCAAGAACAGTCCGCACTCCAGTCCGGCATGAATAGCTGTGATTTCGGGGGTTATACCATACAGCTCCTTATATGCGTCACGAGCCTTCTCCATGATTGGAGAATTCATGTCAGGCTGCCATCCGGGATAGCCTTCGCCCTGCTTGACCTCTGCGCCCGCGAGAGTGAAGAGAGCCTTGACCTGATTGGCGATGTCAAACTTGCGTGACTCTACCGAGCTGCGCTGGCTGGTGGTGACAAGAATCTTGTTGTCCTCAACCATCTTCACTGAAGCAAGGTTGGTCGAAGTCTCTACCAGCCCTGGAAGTTCACGGCTCATGGAGATGACACCATGAGGAGCAGAATAGATGGCACGGATAAGATTGAACGATGTGGTCTGGTCAATCACGAACTCAGGCTTGTCGGTGCTTTCGAGCGTAAGCTTCATACCATCCTCAAGACCCTTGTATTCGTTTTCAAGCACCGCGATATACTCGTTGAATGCCACACGCACCTCTTCTTTGCGTGAAGTGTGGACACCAAACACAGCATGGGCAGCACGAGGGATAGCGTTGCGCAGATTGCCTCCATCGATCTCCGCTATCACCACTTCATGACGCAGCGACATATCGTAGAGGAAGCGAGCTATTATCTTGTTGGCATTGGCGCGACCGAGATGTATGTCGCCACCCGAATGGCCGCCGAGAAGACCAGAGACATCAGCCTTGAAATATATGAAATCTGTGGGAGCAAACGAGCGTCCGTAGTGGAACGATGCCTGGGTATCTATACCGCCAGCACATCCGATGAAGAGCACAGCGTCATCCTCCGAGTCAAGATTGAGCAAGATGCTGCCCTGTATCATGCCTTCGCCGAGATTGTAGGCACCGGTCAGACCGGTCTCCTCATCGACAGTGAAGAGAGCCTCAAGCGGTCCATGCACATAGTCCTTGTCGGTCAGCGCGGCAAGTGACGCAGCAATGCCTATACCGTTGTCAGCGCCGAGGGTGGTGCCGTCGGCTCGAAGCCATTCGCCATCGACGATGGTCTTGATAGGGCTGTTGTCAAAATCGAAATTCTTGTCGTTGCTCTCGCACACCATATCCATATGTGCCTGGAGCACCACCATAGGCGCACTTTCATGTCCCGGAGTCGCGGGCACGAACATCGCCACATTGCCTATGGCGTCGGTCTTGACCTCTATATCATGCTTCTTTGCGAAGTCGAGAAGGTATTGGCGGATTTTCTCCTCCTTTTTCGATGGTCTCGGCACCTGGTTGATTTCATCAAATATTTCAAACACTCGTGCCGGTTTAAGGTCCTTGATAGTCATAACGTGAATATATTAGTGGGGTTATGTTAATTTTTCTAATTTAAAGCACACTAAGGTACAAAATAAAATTCACTTGTCTGCAAAAATCATCTAAATTTTATAACTTTGCAACGCTAATAACATTATTTCAGACATTCCTTATTCATTTCAATGAAAAATCACTTAGCGATTGCTGCAACCGGCATGGTTGCAATGCTCTCTACCGCCTTGGTCGGATGCTCAGGCGCAGCCGACAAGACAGCCGGAGCCAACGACAAAGCTGCGGCATCTGACAGCACCAAAGGCGGCGTGACCCTCAACATCCGCTACATCGACGCCGACTCAGTAAGTGCCAATTATAATCTTGCAAAGGACTTCAAGGAAGCAGCACTACGCACCTACAGCAAAATCGAATCAGCCCAGAACAGCCGCGCAGCCGAGATACAGCGTCTCGGTCAGAAAATAGAGCAGAACATGCGCAGCAACTACTATGTGGGCAAAGAATCAGAATATGAAGCCGACGTGCGCCGCCTCAACAAGATGCAGCAAGACGCCGAGGCTTACATGGCAAACCTGCAGCGCACATCCCAGCAGGAGATGGCTCAGCAGCAGGTGGAACTCAACGACAGCCTCGAGTCATTCCTCAAGGAATACAACAAGACCAAAGGCTACGATGCAATCCTCTTCAAAGCCGCAGGTGCATATTTCAACCCCGCCCTTGACATCACCAAGGAGGTGACCGCCGGTCTCAACGCCCGCTACAACAAGGTCGAGAAAAAGAAATAAAGACCATATACTGCACTCATTCACAGGGTGCATTAACCAACCAACCTGACAGGGACGAGGCTCATGCCTCGCCCCTGTTATCGTCAAAACATCCTTATAACCCCGAGTGCTTGCTACCTCGTAAAAAACAAGAACAATGCTACAGGATTCACTCCATCCCTCTCCCCTCTCTTCGTTAGGTCGTGAACGGTTTTCGCTGACCTTCCTGTTACTCACCGTAACCTTTTGTATCTGCCTCATAATCTCCAATCTTATGGAGATAAAGACCGTCGATTTGGGATTTATGACCATCACGGCAGGCGTGGCAGTTTTTCCGCTCTCCTATATTATCAACGATTGCTTAGTGGAGATATACGGTTTCCGCAAAGCGCGTCTGGTGATATTCCTCGGCTTCACGATGAATCTGCTGACCGTGCTTCTGCTACATGTAGGGCTATGGCTACCAAGTGCCGACACATGGACACAACAGGATGCCATGGAGGCAATTTTCGGTGCGACACCCCGCATATTGTGCGCATCATTCACCGCCTTTCTGGCTGGTTCGCTGACCAACGCCTGGGTAATGGCAAAGATGAAGCAGTCAGCTGCCAATGAAGGCAAAAATGCTACATCGGCATCACGCTTCTCGGCACGTGCAATCCTCAGTACCGTATGGGGCGAAGGCATCGACAGCATCATTTTCTTCCCCATGGCATTTGCCGGAGTACTCCCCTGGCATGTCATCATCTCTCTCATCCTCACCCAGACAGTACTCAAAACCATATACGAGATCATAGCTCTGCCTCTGACTGTCATGCTCGTCAAGAGGCTGCGGCGTATAGAATATACACCCATCATATCCGCTTCACGATGAGATACGACGGACAAGACATAGAGATGGTCTGGATAGACCTTGACGACACTCTGATTGACTTCAAGGGAGCATCACGCATCGCTCTCCGCAAGGTTTACGATGATGAGCGCCTCGACCGTTTCTTCTCCTCGCCAAAAGACTGGGAGACATCATATGAGCAACACAACTATCATTTGTGGCAGCTCTACAGCGGTGCACAGGTCGACCAGTCAACCCTGAGGATGGAACGTTTCCGCTTGCCGCTGACCGAGGCAGAAGTGGCTGACGAAATAGCACGTGCCATGTCGGCGCGTATGGATACGTTATACCTCGGTTATCTTGCCGATGCATCGACTCTGCTTCCCGGTGCACTACCTCTTATTGACTCACTGAAGCAGATGGGACTTCCGGTGGGCATCCTCAGCAACGGATTTACCGAAGTGCAGGAGCACAAACTGCAAGTGACAGGACTCGACAAGATGATAGACATAATGGTGCTTAGCGACGAAATCGGCATCAACAAACCGAATGTCAAACTGTTTGAGCATGCTATGAAACGAGCCGGACAGACTCGCCCGTCAGCACAACTGATGATAGGCGACAATGCCACCACGGATATAGCCGGAGCCATCAGCGCCGGATGGAACGCCATACTCTATGACCGATCGCTACCTTTGCTGCATACGAAGGGCAAAGGATACCATATGGTAAGTGCTTTGGAGCATATACCATTTCTGCTAAATTAGACGTTAATATATAAATTCTTCATGTAGAATGACTATGAAAATCTATCCTATATCAGCACTATTGGCATGCGCCATGTTGAGCGCATGTTCCAGCGATGACAATTCAGACATGCCCGGCGCATCCGTCTCTGGATCCCAGACCGTCCAGATAACCACCGTAGACTACAATCCCGCTCCAGGTCAGTTTGTCAACGAGATGCCGGTCTATGTATCAGGCATGACACGCCAGCAGATACAGCAGGCAGCTCTCGCCGACCTGCAACGAGGACGTGGAGTGTCGCTCGGAGCTTTCGGAGGATACATAGTCATGGAACTTGCGCAACCAATCAGACACCGCGCTGACGGCAACGATTTCAAAGTGCTGGGCAATGCCTTCAAGGGGAGTGCCGAACCTGGTGTGGTAGAGGTATCAACAGACGGCACCCAATGGTACGCTCTTGCTGGGCAGAACTGGGACGAGGCACAACGCGACATCACGATCACATATCATCTCCCCGTTGACAATGCTACTCCGCAGCAATATATCCGTTGGACTACCGATAACGGACATTCAGGCTGGATAATGCGCAACCCTGGTTTCCACACCGACCACTCCTATTTCCCTGAGTGGGAAGAGGGCGTGACATCATTGTCATTTACAGCCACATGTCTCCCTGATAACTGGACCATAGAGACTGCCACCGGCAACTATTACGGTGAGGCTCGATGGGGCTACGCCGACTCCTATCCCAACACTGCGGCTGAGTCATGGCTTAATCTCGCGAATGCCGTGGATGAAGATAACCGCTCCGTAACTGTCGATAATATCCGATATATCAAGGTTTCAACAGGAGTCATCAACAGCAATCCAGTGACAGGTGAATGCTCCACCGAAGTGATGGGCATTCAGGTATTGAACGATTAATCGGTCCTCTCCTATGCTCCGTAACGCCTTTTGGCGAATCTCCATTGCGATTGTCGCCATCATCTATCATTGGATGCCGCTCTGTCATGCCGCAAGCATCGTGCGCCTTGACAGCGCGGTAGCTGCCACAGCCAGCGACAGCATACGCCAGACGGCGATGCTTGACTCGCTGCGCCCAGCCATAGATGCCATGGCTCGTATAGGCATATTGGAGAGCAACGACCGACAGGCATTAGAGAACTACGCTGAAAGTCGAGCCTTTAAATTTTTCAAACCCGCAGTTGACGAGAGGCTTGACTACGCTCAATTAGAATGCCGTATAGATACCACGCTCCATAAGCTGACCGCATTGCTGCCTGACATAAAGATGCCAAAACATGTCTACACCATGATAACCCCCTACAATCAAGCGGTAATGAACGTGGACTCGGTGATGCTTATAGGGCTGAATCACTACTTAGGTGCTGACTTCGGTGCCTACAACTACTTTGAGCCATACATCCGTCGGCAAAAAGATGCTCGGCTTGCTCCATATCATACAGCAGAATCGCTGATACAGCAGTCATATCCCATGCTTGCCGACAGCACTACCACAGCTCTGAGCCACATGATACATGACGGAGCTGTGACTGCTGCCATCATGTCATCTGTCCCGCACGCATCCCTCGCTGATGCCGGAGGCTGGACTTCCGAGGAGCTGCAATGGCTCAAACAACACGAGGCTGAGCTGCTGCAAGACATCAGAGAGAAAAAGATACTGGAATCCACCGACCCGAAAATCATATCACAGCTGCTTGCCCCATCGCCAGGCACATTCATGTTTGCCAACCATGCTCCCGGGCGTACAGGTAGGTACATCGGCTACCGCCTGGTGCAGGCATATATTGATGCACATCCATCTGTCGCGTTGTCAGACCTGCTGAAACCATCAGGCTATCTGACTGCCAAGGCGATAATCACAAAGTGATGAAATTTGAGATATCCAGAGAAACCAACAATGTATTGCGCGGAGTGGCTATCCTTGCCATCGTGATGCACAACTTCTGTGGCTGGGTTGGCGTAAGCGAGAACGAATTTAGATTTGCCGTGTCCAATATCACCGACCTGTGGACGAGCATAAGCAGCGGAGCGCTCAATGCCGTATGGGACATCATCGCATTTTTCGGTCACTACGGCGTGGAGATATTCGTGTTTCTCAGCGGCTATGGGTTGGCAAAGAAACATGCAGGTTCCATACCACGGTTTGGTGCATACATGCGTCATAATATATCCAAACTATGGCTGCTGATGATTCCCGGACTATTATGCTACGCTGTGCTGACCCTGATTTTTTCGCACGATTTCGGCTATACTGCCCATCAGTCATTCTTCACAATAACGTTTCTCTCCCATTTCTCAGGTTCGCTTTTCAACAACATAGCCTATGGACCTTACTGGTATTTCGGGTTGACGTTGCAGCTCTACATATTTTACTATGCGTTGGTTCACCGACGCAAAAGCAGCATGCTGCTTTTCTGGTCTGTGGTGGTTCTCGCGGCGCAGTTAGCAGTCATCGCCACATTGGGTGCTGACAGCCAGCTGCTGGCTGAACTGCGCGCCAACATATTCATCGCCGTGCCGACATTTTGCCTCGGAATATGGGTGGCGCAAAACCCAATCGACCTCAATCCGCGTTCATGGCATCTCTACGGACTGGTGCTGTTTGTCCTCGCCATCAGTCTGAGCGTCTATCCTCACCCTGTGGCATGGCTGCTAAGCTCCCCTGTGTGGCCACTCGCTCTGATATGGGTGTGCACCCTCCTACCACGCCCTCTGCGCTGGCTTATGATTGAAGTCGGAATACTCTCACCGTGGATTTTCGTCGCACATCCCATAGCACGGCAGTTGGTTTTCCGCTACATGCCTCCATCTGACGAATACCTACGCTGGCTTGACCTCGCCGTATACATCGCTGCCGCCATAGCATTGGCTGTCATAATGCGATATACTTGCACATATGTCCGTAATATGTATCTGCGGCATATTACGAAATGCAATTGACAACCACGCGCCTCCATCATGCATATACTTCATGATAAAGGCGCGTAGCATTTACGTCAAGGGAGGACTCATTGACAAATGGTCCGATCGCCCTACTACTTTTTATCGATTACAGTACGCTTGTCCCATGATGGATGGGCAGGATCGTCAGCCACGAGAGCTTCGGCAAGGTCGATGCCCAGTGACTCGGCGAGCATCTGACCGTATTGGGGATCGGCATTGTGGCAGGCACGGACATGACGCTGCTTTATAAACAGGGGGATACCCTCCATCTGTGCGGCAGTGTTCTGGCATGTCGCTTGCTTGTCGTCATCACTCATCAGACGCCACAGCTTGCCTGGCTGGGTGTAGTAATCATCGTCATACTCGCGCTCGTCATAGTTGTACATATCGCCGTGAAGTTGCATCGGCGGCTCTTTGCGCTGTGGGGTATCTTGCCACTCGCCGAAGCTGTTAGGCTCATATGCTACAGTGGCACCGAAATTGTCATCAGTGCGCATCTGCCCGTCACGATGATAGGAATGGTGAGGACATCTGGGACGGTTGACAGGGATAAGATGATGATTGACTCCGAGGCGGTAACGTTGTGCGTCGCCGTAAGAGAAAAGCCGTCCTTGCAGCATCTTGTCAGGCGAGAACCCTATACCGTCCACAATGTTGGTCGGGTTAAAAGCAGCCTGCTCTATTTCGGCAAAGAAATTTTCGGGATTGCGGTTAAGTTCAAGGATGCCAACATCGCGCAGAGGGAAATCCTTGTGATACCACACCTTAGTGAGATCAAACGGGTTGATGTGATACTTCTTTGCCTCATCCTCAGTCATCAGCTGTACCTGCAATTTCCACCGCGGGAAATCTCCGCGCTCTATAGCCTCAAACAAGTCGCGCTGATGCGACTCACGGTCTTTAGCGATGATGGCTTCAGCCTCCTTATCGGTCAGATTCTTTATGCCCTGCTGGCTGATGAAGTGGAATTTGACCCACGTGCGCTTATTGTCCTTGTTGATGAAACTGTATGTATGGCTTCCGAAGCCGTGCATGTGGCGGAACGAAGCCGGGATGCCGCGCGGTGACATAGTGATGGTCACCTGATGGAGTGCCTCAGGCAGTAGAGTCCAAAAATCCCAGTTAGCGGTAGGATTGCGCATACCTGTGCGCGGATCACGCTTGATAGCATGATTGAGATCGGGAAAATTCAGAGGGTCACGTAAGAAAAACACCGGAGTGTTATTGCCCACAAGGTCCCAGTTGCCCTCGTCAGTGTAAAACTTCATGGCAAATCCGCGTATGTCACGCTCAGCATCAGCAGCACCGCGCTCACCTGCCACAGTAGAAAATCTCACTAAGCATGGAGTCTGCTTGCCCACCTCGGCAAAAATAGAAGCTCGTGTAAACTCAGTGATGTCATTGGTGACAGTAAAAGTACCAAAAGCACCCGAACCTTTGGCATGCATGCGTCTTTCAGGTATTACCTCGCGGTCAAAGTGTGCGATTTTTTCAAGATACCACGGATCCTGCACCGTCATCGGACCGCGCACACCGGCAGTCTGCACATTCTGGTTGTCGGCGATCAGGCGTCCGTTTTCAGCGGTAAGTCTTTTCTTATCCATACAATCATAATAGTTACAAAAATTCAACAAATTCGGATAATCTAAACGCCCACCCACCCCAAAAAGTTTACTTTCATAACCGCCACAAACAATCACAGATAAGCACCAGTCGGGATGGGATTATGGAAGACACAATTGTGCTACCATAACTCCATTCCTCTGAGGTTGTATAATAACGAGATTGTGAATGCTACACAAATTTGCAATCACATAAAATCTGAAATGTTTGATCAGACGGCGGTGGTGCCGTCATCGGCGGGGTTGGTTGGGGGCTTGGGGGGATCGTCGGAGGGGAAGAGGCGCGAGAGGTGTTTTTCGCGGAAACGCTCGAGGAGTTCCCAGAAGTTGGGGACGAAGAGGGTGCCGACGATGGCATTGACTGCCATACCGAAGACTACGGCGGTACCTAAGGACAAGCGGCTGGCTGCACCTGCACCTGTAGCAAAGAGCATGGGCATGACACCAAATACGAAAGCCAGTGCGGTCATCATGATCGGGCGGAAGCGGACACGACCTGCGTCCATGGCGGCTTTGCGTATGTCAAGTCCAGCCTTGCGATAGTCAATGGCATACTCCACGATAAGAATGGCGTTTTTAGCAGAAAGTCCCAAAAGCAATATGATACCGATCTGAGTATAGATAGATATGCTCTGCGACATGAAGATACACCCGAGCACTGTGCCGAGGATGGCGGTAGGCATGGATATCACCACTGCCACGGGATCCGTCCAGCTCTCATATTGGGCAGCAAGCACAAGTATGGTGATAATTACCGCAAACAGCAACACCATCGTGATGGTAGTGCCTGATTGCGTCTCCTGATATGCCTCACCTGTCCACGCATATGAGTAATCGTTGCCGAGCTGTTCTTTGACAAGCTGCTCCATCAGGTCGATCCCCTCCTTCGAACTTACGCCATGGGCAGGGATAGCCGTCACGGATGCAGTAGTGTACATATTGTATCGGTCAACCGACGGCGCGCCCATCGACGGTTCAATGGATGTGAACGAGGAGAACGGTACCATCTCGCCATTGCCGTTACGGACGCTTAGTTTTAGCACGTCATTGATGTTTCCCGTTGCTGACGGCTGTCCGGCGATATTGACCTGGTAGACGCGTCCGAATTCCACAAAATCATTGACGTAGCTGCCTCCCATAAATGCCGACAGAGCCGAGAATACCTGTGAGAGCGACAACCCTTGCATCTCCACCTTGTCACGATTGATATTGAGAGTGTATTGCGGCACTCCTCCCTGATAGAAGGAGTTGAGCTGCTCTATGCGCGGGTCATCGTGGACTGCTAGAATCAGCTTGTCAATGGCATTTTTCAATGCCTCGGTGCCACGGTTTTGTATGTCAAGGAGCTGCATCTGCAAGCCTGAGGTCAGACCCAGACCTGGAATAGCCGGAGGATTGACGGCAAACACCACCGGTTCCTGAAGCGTAGCCGTGATTTCCGACACCTTCTTGATGATGCCGTCGACACTCAACGCCTTGCCCTTGCGGTCTTTCCATGGTTCAAGCACCACGAATATTGACCCTGAGTTGCTGCCGTTGCCGCCGCCCATCATCGACATGCCCGAGATAGCCATGACATCTTTGACACCGTCAAGTTTCTGCATCTCCGATGAAATCTGATCCATGACCTTCTCCGTACGGTCAAGTGATGCACCGGTAGGCAACTGCACCGAGGTCAGGAAATAACCCATGTCCTCGCTCGGCACATAGCTTGTCGGCCACTTGAGGAAACCCCAGAAAGCGAGGAAACAAAGCACCAGATAAAGTCCTATTGCCATCGCCGGTTTGCGCAACAGGCTACCTACTATATTGGTATATCCCTGCCATACCTTGCCATAACCCTTGTTAAACCAGCGGTACACGCAGAAGGTAGCCGGTTTACGCGGCTTAAGGAACAAAGCACACATCGCTGGCGTAAACGTCAGAGCATTGAAACCCGAAAAAGCAGTAGAGACGGCGATGGTCAAGGCAAACTGTTTGTAAAGCTGCCCCGTAATACCCGATATAAACGCCGTAGGGATAAACACCGACAGCAGCACAAGCACCTCACCCACTATAGGACCGGTAAGCTCGTTCATCGCCTTCTCAGTAGCCTGCTTGACCGACAGCTTCCCCTCATCGACTATACGGGCACAGTCCTCCACCACCACTATGGCATCATCCACCACTATGGCGATGGCAAGCACAAGCCCGAAAAGCGTAAGCGTGTTGAGCGTGAATCCCATCAGCTTCATCACCGCAAAGGTGGCAATCAACGACACCGGGATGGTCAGCATCGGTATGATGACCGTGCGCCAGTTTTGCAGGAAGATGAGTATGACGAGCATGACAATCAGTGTGGTCTCGACAAATGTCACCACTAATTCATCTATTGACTCGGTCACAAAATTAGTAGTGTTGAGAATCACACGGTAATGCACACCGGGAGGGAAATACTCAGCCAGCTCATCCAGACGGTCCAGACAGTCATTTGCCACCTTCAAGGCGTTAGCCCCAGGAAGCTGAGCCACACCGAGCAGACCAGCCTGACGAGAGTTGACAGTAGAGGTGGTGCTGTAGCTCTGGCTACCGAGATCCACAGTAGCGATGTCACTTAGACGCAGCAGCCCTCCGTCAGGACTGTTACGGATGATGATGTTGCCGAACTCCTCCGGAGTCACCAAGCGTCCGCGACTCGTCAGCGTGTACTGGAAAGCCGCATCGCCGTGGATAGGAGGCGCACCGACAGCACCGGCTGATACCTCAAGGTTCTGCGCCTCGATTGCCTGACGCACCTCATCGGCGGTCACCTCGCGGATACGCATCTTATCAGGGTCAAGCCATATGCGCATACTGTAATCACCTGCGCCGAATGCGCTGACCTCACCCACGCCGTCGACTCGCGCAAGCTCGTCAACTATGTTAAGCTGGGCATAATTAGTCAGATACAGACCATCGTAATTATGTATGGAATCGCCCTCTATGGCGATGAAAAGTATCTGATCAGAGGAGCGAGACATGACATCCACACCTTGCTGCTGCACTGCGGCAGGGAGCTGCGGTTCGGCAAGCGACACACGGTTTTGCACCTTGACAGTAGCCATGTCAATGTCAGTGCCTACCTCAAATGTTATGGTCAGCTGATATGAGCCGTCACTTGACGAGGTGGAACTCATATACATCATATTTTCCACACCGTTGACCTGTTCCTCGATCGGCACACCTACGGTTTCAGCCACAGTCTTGGCATCTGCGCCAGGATAGGTGGCACTGACCATGATGGTCGGAGGGGTGATATCGGGAAACTGCGCCACCGGCAGCGACTTGACAGTCAGCAGTCCCACCAGCACCATCAGTATGGCTATGACCGTAGCGAAAATCGGCCGCTCGATAAAGAATTTTGAAAACATCGCTTTTATTTCTGCTGGATAGGTTTGACGTCCATTCCATCACGCACCTTAAGGAGTGCCTGGGTCACGTATCTCGATTGAGGTGTGAGCCCGGAGGTAACTATCCTCATTGAGTCACGCACGAGTTCGCCTGTCTTGATAGGCGTGTACACCACTTTATTGCTGTCATTGACTACATAGACATACTTGCCTGCCTGGTCGGTGCTTATAGACGCATCCTTGACGAGGATTGCATCAGGAACGATGGCGTATGGCAGAGTGATATTGGCATACATGCCGTCTTTAAGTTCTCCGTAGGAATTATCAAGTTCGGCTTTGAGGAGCAAGGTTCCTGTTGATTTGTCTATTTCAGGGGAAATATAAGAGAGTTTTGCTGTATAGCGGTGGGGCAATGTATCTTCAAATGTAACGGGGATACGGGCATAGTCAAGTTCATGACCGTCACCCTTATGGTCCATCATGCGCATAAACTGAGTATCTTCGATGTTGAACACGGCGCCCATCTGGCTGTCATCGTATATCGTGGCGAGAGTCACAGGACTGCCAGCACCGGCAAGATACGCGCCTGGATCAGGACCGGAAGCGGTTACATGTCCGTTGAACGGGGCTCTGACGGTGCAGTAACCGAGGTTGGTACGCGCACTCTGTACGGCTGCCTCGGCATTGTGTATGGCAGCGAGCGAATTTTTCATCTCACTCTCCGCCTGTATCACGGATATACGAGCCACGGCATCGCTTTCGAGAGCCTTTTTCATCGCCTCATAATTGTTCTTGTTATACTCATATGTGGAACGCGCGGTGGCAAGCTGGGCTTCAGCCTGAGCCAACGCATCGCGATACTGGGTGTCCTCGATGGTGAAAAGCACCTGTCCTTTGTTGACAAACTGCCCCGAGGCGTAATCCTTGGTTCGTAGATAACCGTTTACCCTCGCAACCAACTGTACCACAGCCTGAGCCTGTAAATAACCCGGATATGACTTGGTCAACGTTACAGTGTCGACCTCCGGCATGGCGACAGCCACCGGTAACTCGGCATCTCCATCAGCCGATGACTTCTTGTGGCATGATGACATAATCATCGCCACGGCTGTCATAAATATAAGTGAACAGCTATATGCCTGATAGATTTTCATCGTTTTATATCTGTTTGGTGAATAATGCTGTTATTTAGAAATTGATCTCCCAGCCGCCGCCGAGAGCCTCATAGATGTTGACCAGATCTTTGAGAGCATTGCCCTGCGCCACTATGACACTGTTGGTGTAAGTGAGATAATTGAGCTGGGCATCTACCACGTTGGTAAATGACGACAGCCCCTTCTTATAAAGGTCAAGTGACAGGTCGAGTGAACGCTGGCTCTCTTCGACCACCATATTAAGTTCGCCTATCTGTGTGATGGTCTGTACATAATTGACCATGGCGTTATCAACTTCCTGAAGAGCGTTAAGCACCGTGAGATTATAGTTATCGATGCCGAGCTGCATGTTCTCGCGAGCCATCGCCACATTGTACTTTCTTTCCAGTCCGTCAAAAATAGTCCATGAAAGTGTGGGGGCGATGGAATATGTAAACGAATCCTTGCTGAACATATCCCCTATCTTATGCGCGGAAGTACCTATCGAGCCGTTAAGGGTCAGAGTGGGTAGAAAATCCTTCTTCGCTATACCCAATTCGGCAGCATATGCAGCCAGCTCCTTTTCAGCCGAAACGATGTCAGGACGGCGGCGCAGCAGATCCATAGGTATACCCGTAGCCACCATCTGGAGATATGAAGGAAGCGGACGTGGCTTGCAAAGCAGATCACGTGCATAGTCAGGAGTGACGGCAAGAAGCACCGCTATCGCATTGAGCGAAGTATTGATGCCTGCAGTCAATGCCGGAAGCGTCGCTTTGGTCGAATGATACACCGTGCGCGCCTGGCTGACATCGAGCATGGAAGCGAGTCCGCACTCAAAGCGTGCCTCGGTGATTTTCACCACCTTTTCCTGCGACAGCAGATGCTCGTTGGCAACCGCTTCTTCGGCTTGCAGCACCCTGAGCTGGAAATAAGCATTGGCTATGTCGCCGCATAGGCTCACCATCGCTCCGGCATATTCAGCCCTTGAAGCCTCCCACGAGGCTTTCTTGGCTTTGACTCCGCTTGTGATCTTGCCAAACAGATCTATCTGCCAGCTCATGTCTATCCCGAGCGAAAAGTAACTTTCATTTGTAGCCGGCATGACTGGCGATGATATCGCTCCTGAGTTGCGCGCCTTGGTCCATCCGGCATCAAGATTAAAGGAAGGGAAATATGCCGAACGAGCCTCAAGCATCGTGAGGCGCGCCATCTCCATGCGGCGCGCAGCCATCAGCACATTGTAATTGTTATTGACACCCATGGCAATAAGCGAGTCCAGCAAGGGATCATTGAACTTCTTCCACCATCCGTCATCGGTGGGTATCGTCTGGTCAAAATGCTCATTATAAACCCAGCGCGAAGGCAGAGTGTCGTTAAGGTTTCTTATCACCCCTCTCCCCTCCCCGGCATATGATGCCAGAAACGGTGGCAGCAGAAGCATGACAGTCAGACACAGTCGGACAGCGTAACGATTCATTTGTGATATAAAAATATGCATATAAAGCAACATGCCTTACTATTATGATAAATAAACCCATCAAATTCAAAAAATGTTTTAATCATCCACGCCATAGGGATATTTTGCTCATTTTAACTTCATATAATAAAGCCATCTGAACTACATGCAAGAATGCTCTGTTTATCTTATGTATCATGAATACAAGGATTGCGAATAATATCATTTCAACCAACAAAAAATTTAAGTATATAAACACTTATGACACGTAAAATCAAGTTCGATGACCTCAAAGCAGCGGTCAACGAAGCCTATGAGCAATTAAAGAACGACAATGAGGGAACTCCCGACACCACTTATAGCTGTGAATGTACCGGCGGATGCTTCGGCATAGCTGTAGTGCTGACTGACGGCTCAGTAATCACTGCCGGCACAACCGACTGCAAGGCAGCTCTCGGCTCCATCGCCAAAGTCCCCATTGCCACATGTCTGCTCAGCCAGATGACACCCGACGAGATAATCCAGAAATCAGGTCAATGCCCCTGTGCATGCAAAGGCAAAGGTAAGAAACCCGAAATACCTTTCAGTGCCCGTGGCATACGTGCCATAAGCGCCATGCAGCCCACTGGAGATGCCGACGGCAAATGGGATATTCTATCTGACCGCATGAACAATCTGATGGGTAGTGCCCCAGAACTTGACGACAAGCTCTACGAGGCATTCAAAAAACAGGCAATAGACTCCAAGGTAGAAGACACCATGGCAGCAAGCGACTTCTATCTCTATGACGATGCTCCGATAGCCATAGACTCGTATATCAAAGCTATCTCTATGAAAGCATCAGCCCTCCAGCTTGCCACAATGGGCGCCACGATAGCCTCTGACGGTGTGAACCCGTCAAACGGACAGGTAGTATTTGACGGCAAATTCGCCCAGAACATAGTAGCACTCATGGCAGCCAAGGGACCCCACAAGATGTCAAAGCCATGGCTTATGGGAGCCGGCATTCCTGCCAAAAGCAGCCGTAGCGGTGCTATGGTAGCAGTGATGCCAGGAGCTTTCGGTATAGCCGCCGTTTCGCCAATGCTTAACGATGCCGGCGTATCAGTCAAAGCAGCCAAAGCCATCAAGATGATTGCCAACAAGCTTGACATCAACGTATTCGCAAGCGCGAGGGTGGAAATTGTGAAATAACCTATCCTCAAGCTCTATCACGCACCTATAGCGGAGACCGCAGCACCATTGTGCCGCAGCCTCCGCTTGGTGTGTTACAAAGTATTTAACAACCCGCATCAAGCATTTGCAATAATTAAGGGTCTGTTATGGAATATTAGAATTGATGATATTGCAATAATCACGCGAAAAAGCTACTTTTGCATATGAAGTAAAAACAATTGCATCGTGATGCTGCGGCATCTGCAATTGCAAGCTAAAATGATTATAATCAATTAATAAAACCCCAATTGTTATCTTTATGAAAAAGAAATGGATATGCACTGTTTGCGGATATGTACACGAAGGTGATGAAGCACCCGAACGTTGCCCCCAGTGCAAAGTACCTGCAAGCAAGTTCAAAGAACTCGTAGAGGATACCCTCAACTTTGTGACCGAGCATGAAATCGGTGTAGCCAAAGGCTGCGACGACGAAATGATTGCTGACCTCAACGCACACTTCAACGGTGAATGCACTGAAGTAGGCATGTATCTCGCCATGTCACGTCAGGCTGACCGCGAAGGCTATCCCGAAATCGCTGAGGCTTTCAAGCGCTACGCATGGGAAGAGGCAGAACACGCATCCAAGTTTGCCGAACTCCTCGGTGACGTGGTATGGGACACCAAGACCAACCTCGAGAAGCGTATGAACGCCGAGTCAGGCGCATGCGAGGACAAGATGCGCATCGCCCGCCGCGCCAAAGAGCTCAACCTCGATGCCATTCATGACACCGTACATGAGATGGCAAAGGACGAAGCTCGTCACGGCCGCGGATTCAAGGGTCTCTTTGACCGTTATTTCAAGAAATAATCCGTCATCGGAATAATTGTATTCCCCGGCTCGATACAACCATTGGGCCGGGGATATTTATTATAAGACTACAGATATGATAAATATCACCCCATCATTCAAAAAACTGCGATTACTCTTCTCAGCACTCGTGGCAGCTGCTTGCTGCTGCGCCACCCCTGCCGCTGCGCAGTCAGACAAGGGCATCACATTTGCTTTTGCCGGCGATATAATGCAGGGCACGACATTTCCCGAAGACGGGGTTTCATATCTGCCGTCAAACGATGGCAAAGAGCTGTTTAAGGATGTCACCGAAATACTGTCGCAAGCCGATATAGCTGCGGCAAACAACGAAGGCACTCTGCTCGACCGCGGCGGCACAGTCAAGCGGTGCGGCGACCCGAAACTCTGCTACGCTTTCCGGACCCCTACCTCCTACACTTCCAATCTCGTCAATGCCGGCATCGACTTCATGTCGATAGCCAACAACCACATCAACGACTTCGGTTCCGAGGGCGTCCGCTCCACCGAAAACGCCCTGCGCCAGTCAGGGATAGCGTTCGCCGGGCTGCGTGACCGCTGTGAGACTGCAATCATCGAGCGCAACGGCAAGAAAATCGGATTTGCCGCATTCGGTCACAACAAAGGCACACTCAGCATCCTCGACATGGAGGAAGTAGACCGCGTCATCAAAGCTCTAAAACAACAGACTGACATCGTGGTGGTGTCATTTCACGGCGGCGGTGAAGGTGCTAAATTCTCTCATGTGCCCGCCGGGATGGAGCAGTGCTTCGGGGAGGAACGAGGCGATCTGCGGAAGTTCACCCACCGGGCAGTCGATGCCGGAGCCGACGTGGTATATGGTCACGGTCCGCACGTCACACGCGGACTTGAACTCTACAACGACCGTCTGATCATATACTCTTTGGGCAACTTTGCCACCCCCTACCGCGTTAATCTTAAAGGCATCAACGGATATGCCCCTGTAGTGACAGTCAAGACCGATGGCGACGGCAAGTTTGTAAGCGGACAGATCCATTCGTTCATACAGCAACGAGGCATCGGTCCGCGCAAAGACACCACCAACACAGTAGCCGCACACATGGCACGACTTTCACGCGAAGACTTCCCTACTTCACCCCTGACAATCACCAACGACGGCAAAATATCACGCAAATGACCCCCGAAGAGGCACTTACACAGATTTCAGCTCTACGTGACGAACTCAACGAGCACAACCATAATTATTACGTGCTCAACAGTCCGACCATTTCTGACTACGACTTTGACCAAAAGCTCAAGGAACTTGAGCGGCTTGAGCAGGAATTTCCGCAGTTTGATGATCCCAACAGCCCGACACGACGTGTAGGCAGCGACATCACCAAGGGTTTCACCCAAGCCGCCCACATCTATCCGATGCTCTCCTTGAGCAATACCTACACTGTGGAGGAGGTGGATGACTTCGTCAACCGCGCCCAGCGTGACCTCAACGGAGAGAAAGTCACCATAGTCGGCGAGATGAAATATGACGGCACATCCATATCGCTCATCTACGAAAACGGCAAGCTGGTCAGAGCAGTGACCCGTGGCGATGGGGAGAAAGGCGACGTGGTGACCGACAATGTCCGCACCATCCGTAGCATCCCCCTTCAGCTCCGTGGCAGCGGATGGCCGCAGCGATTCGAGATACGCGGCGAAATCCTGCTCCCATGGAAAGAGTTTGACCGCCTGAACGCCGAGCGGAAGTTTAACGAAGAGCCTCTGTTTGCCAACCCGCGCAATGCAGCATCGGGCACCCTCAAGCTACAAAATTCAGCCGAAGTGGCGCGTCGCGGACTGGACGCATACTTCTACTACATCCTCTCCGAAGACCTCCCCTATGACAACCACTATGACAACATCATGGCAGCGCGACAGTGGGGATTCAAGGTCAGCGATATCATGAAGCCGTTGGAGACCACCGAGGAGGTGGACGCCTTCATACAGCACTGGGACACAGCCCGCAAAGAGCTGCCTGTTGCAACTGACGGACTGGTGTTCAAAGTCAACTCCCTGCGCCAGCAGCTCAATCTCGGCTATCGCTCCAAGTCTCCACGTTGGGCTATCGCATACAAGTTCCAAGCCGAACGCGCCCTGACAGAGCTTCGCTTCGTATCGTTTGAGGTCGGCCGTATGGGCATAGTGACTCCCGTGGCTAATCTTGACCCGGTGCTCCTGTCAGGCACGATAGTGAAACGGGCTTCGCTCCACAATGAGGACATCATACGCACCCTCGACATACATGAGCATGACATGCTCTATGTGGAGAAAGGTGGCGAAATCATCCCTAAGATAACAGGAGTTGATGAAAGCGGACGCAAACTTGAAGCCAAGCCTGTGGAATTTGTCACCCACTGCCCGGCTTGCGGCACACCACTCATACGCGAGGAGGGCGAAGCCGCCTGGATGTGCCCCAACCGCTGGGGCTGCCCTCCACAATTGATGGGACGCATCGAACACTTTGCCGGTCGCCGCATGATGGATATCGACGGCATCGGCGAGGAGACTGTCGAGATGCTCTACAATGCCGGATTGGTCAGAGTCCCGGCTGACCTCTATGACCTCACTCCCGAGCAACTGATGGAGCTTGAACACACGGGGCGTCGAAGCGCGGAGCGCATCATTGATGGAATCCGTGCCACAGTCAATGTCCCCTTTGAGCGCGTGGTATATGCGTTGTCTATACCCTTCTGTGGCGAAACTGTGTCAAAACGACTTGCCAAGAGCGTCAAGAATATCGATACCCTGATGTCGCTTTCGGCAGAGCAACTGACAGCCATAGAGGATGTAGGTCCACGCATCGCCGCCAGCGTAATCGACTATTTCAGCCAGCAGGACAACCGTGACAACGTGGAGCGTCTCCGCAAGGCTGGATTGCAGATGTCGGTCATCGAACAGGAAGGTCTTTCGTCAGGCGACCAGCTCGCTGGCAAGACCATCGTCATCTCCGGCACTTTCAATAAGCACTCGCGTGACGAGTACAAGGAGATGATTGAACGCCATGGCGGCAAAAATGCCGGTTCCGTATCTAAAAAGACATCTTTCATCCTAGCCGGTGACAACATGGGTCCTGCCAAATTGGAGAAGGCACATTCGCTCGGAGTGCAAGTGATCAATGAGGATGAATTTCTTAACATGATAGCTGCTGACACACACGATGAAAAGGATTGACAGCCACGGCTTATTTGACATAAAGGTGGTGCACCGCGACATCTTCCCGGGCAACATCCTTGTCGCAGAGCCGTTTTTGCGTGAAGGCTACTTCAACCACTCCGTAATCTCTCTTATGGACTATTCACGCGAGGACGGGGCCATGGGCGTGGTCATGAACAATGTTATCGCAGGCACCAAGCTCCAGGATGTCTTGCCCTCAATCACGCGCGAAGATCCAGTGCCCATATTTTGCGGCGGTCCTGTGGCATCTGACCGCCTGTATTTCATCCATGCCCTTGGTCATCTGTTTCCTGACGACATCGAGATAAACGAAGGGCTGTATATAGGCCGTGATTTCGCCACTATCACTGACTACGTCAATTCAGGCTACCCTTTGGAGGGGCGGCTCCGCTTTTTCATAGGTTACAGCGGCTGGGAACCCAAACAGCTCGAAAAGGAGTGCATGGAAAATGTCTGGGCTGTCAGCCCGTCAGTTCTCTCGGCTGAGGAAGCCTTGACCGGTAGCGAGGATGCCTACTGGCACAAGACTGTACGCCTCCTTGGCAAGGAGTATCGCCAGTGGCTGCTCCACCCCAAAAATCCGTCGCTCAACTGACAGGCTGCAACTTCCTGAAAGCCTTGCGCTGCACTATCAGGGCGGCTGTGATGACCATGATGCCTGTAATCACCCATGTAATTGGATAGATACCCATCAGCGTCTCAAACGTGGGATGTTTGGCGGCGTATGTATATATCCACAGGAGGCGCAACACACACGTGCCGAAAATGGTCAGTATCATCGGAGTCATTGAATAACCCAAGGCTCGCATATATGAACCTGACACCTCGTAGCTGCTGGCGAGACACTGCACTATAAGCACAGTGTGAAATCGCATCAGTCCGTATATGACCACCTCAGGGTCGGTCGTGAACACACCGAGGCATGCCGTGCCCTGCCATGTGATCAGCACATTGGCGAGTCCGCACAGCACCACGCTGTAGGTCATACATATCCTCACCACCTTGCGGCATCGATCGAGATTTCCGGCTCCGTAATTCTGCCCGGTGAACGCTATGGTGGCGGCGCAGAATCCGGCTATGATGTAATAGCAATACACCTCATAGGTCAGAGCCGCGGCACTTCCGGCTATCGCATCCGAGCCAAACTTGTTGATGGCTGACTGGATGAAGATATTGGATATCGAGAACACCATGCCTTGCAGACCAGCCGGGATGCCTATCTGGAGCATCTTCCTGAAATCCGACCCGTGGAGCGTCCAGCGTCCGAGATGCAGCGTCACAGGTTCAGGCTCCCTGGTGAGAAAATACACGATGATGGCAGCATTGACAGCGTTGGAAATCACCGTAGCCCACGCCACTCCGTCCACACCGAAGTCACACACAGCCACAAATACCCAGTCAAGCACGAAATTACATACGGTGGCAACAAGCAGCGAATAAAACGGCAGCTTCGTATCACCGACACTCCTCATAATCGCCGAGCCGAAGTTGTATATCATAGCAAACGGCATGCCACAGAAATAGATGCGCAGATATGTAGTGGCGAGATCTATCACATCAGGGGGAGCACTCATCGCCTCTAATATCGGTCGTGCCAGACACACGCCCAGCCCGAGCAGCAGCAACCCTGAGAGTATCGCGATGACGGCTACAGTGGAAATAGACCGCCTTACCGCATTGTAGTCACGCTGACCGAGATAGTTGGCGATGACCACATTGGCTCCGACAGCTATGCCGAGAAACAGATTGACCAGTATGCTGATGATAGGGCCGTTGCTGCCCACTGCCGCTATGGCTTGGCTCGTAGAATAACGACCAATCATCGCCACATCCACCGCATTAAACGACTGCTGCAATATCCCGCTCGCAATCAGCGGCACCGTAAACATGAATATCTTGCCCCACAGAGGTCCGTGGAGCATATCCATCTGCGACGATTTTTTCAATGCTACAGCCATGAGAAGCGATATTCAGCCAAAACAAGAATCCCGGAACTATGCCTTGGCAAATCCGGGATCTTGAAAAGAAATAATGCCTGAGTGCTCGAAGCGGGACTCGAACCCGCACAACCGCAATGGTCAAGGGATTTTAAGTCCCTCGTGTCTACCATTCCACCATTCGAGCTACCTTGCGACAGCCCTAAGGCTGTAAAAACGATGACAAATATACGCTCTTTTTGTCACTTTTCAAAACACCCCTCCAAATTTCCCCTCCAAAAATCCCTCTGAAAAGGGTTGGAGGCAGGATGGATTTCGCGGCAGAGCCGCGAAGGGAGCAGTAGCCACATGCAAGCAGACCGCCAGGTCTGCGCAGCTTGTGGTAGGCATCATCCCCACGAAAATCGGCGGCGTAGCTGCCGGGGCTGAAGCGTGGGGTTGCCCCGGCAGCTAACGCCGCCAGCTTTCCATGCAATCCTTTCTCCACAAGCTGCACAAGCCAAAAGGCTTGCTTGCATGTGGCTACTGCTCCCCTCGCGGTTAACACCGCGAGCCTTAATTCAACAGCATTTATACATAATCCAGGATGAGAGGTGGTCCTGCAGCCCAAACCCTGACCCAGATAGCACCAAGTTCTAAGTCCCGAAGGGACGGATTTATCCTTAACCCTGGATGAGTGGCTGCGTAGCTGCCCCCGAGTTCAGGGTTAAAGCCCCCCAAGAATTGAGTCCTGAAGGGACGTAATAGTGGTAGCACGTTTGCCCCTATTCCATTCCATCGAGACTCTGCATATTAAAATTTATTTTTGAATAATTGACGATAATTAGACAAAAATACATATCTTTGCGATTGCAGACCGCCAAGCATACCACGCCAGTAGTAGGGCGAGGCTTTTCGAAGCCAACCCCCTCGGTCTGGGGTAAAGCGAGGCGGGATGTAGCGAACATAATTAAAAAAAGCGTTTATCCGCGCTGATTCTTGACCAATCGAAATTCTCGCAAAATTTTGTCTAAGTCAAGGATTGAGCAACGGTAGATGCCCGTGGATATGTAACACCCTGCATCCGGCGCAACGGCTCGCGAGAGCCACACCCGGACGCACACCGATTACATATACTGGCGTGGGCTTCTGCGTTGCCGTCCGACTTAGACAGGGCAATGCGAGAAGCCTCGATTGGTAGGATGGCAACAGATACAGATTCCCGCGCTTTTTCACATCCTTACCAATCACCAGCCATCAGGGGAGTCACTGGCTGACAGATAAAACAATGAATAACAACATCTATCTTAAGTCTTTTGAATTCAAAGCGGAACATTTTGAAGAATACCAAGATGGCATATGCACCCGAAAAGAATCATGCAATACTTTGATTGTCGCTTATGTCTTTAATTCCAGTTGCTTAGGAATGCGCCTTTTCAGGTCCCCGTCACAGATTAACAGCCGTTTCAGTCTACCCATTTCCGGCATCAATAAAGGAGACATATTGGCAGACCGCATACAGTATGGCCGCATACCAGATTCATTTAGTTGGGACGATCCCAACGAGCCTGTTGTCTGCGAAATATTCAACAACATGACCTGCATCAGATTCGCCATGATGTCACCCCTGCGCATCATAGAGTTCCACGGCAAATTCATTCAAATACAATAATATATGGGATAAATTATCTCTTTTTAGGGAATCTAAAAAACCACACCAATGAATCTATTAAAGAAAGTTATACCAGCCATATCCATTATACTCGTTTTGTTGACATCTTGTTCGAAAAATGAGGAGCCGACAATTGCCAATAATGCATACATTGCAAATAACAATCAAGTAAATAATACTCCGAATGAAGAACCCGAAGACTACTATTTCTCGTTTATGGGCTTCGCTTGCTCTGAAATTGGAGACTCGGGACGGAGAGATATACCTTTTGATTTTAATCAATCTTGGCATGTAACAACCGAAGGAAATATACCAGGATTTGCAGTAGCTCCTTACTCGGGATATGGGAAAGGATATGTAACAATCTCATATGATAAACCCGAATGGAAGCGAAGTGGCGGCAGTCTATATTTCAATGAACAGCAAAATATCATCTTCCATATAAAAGAAGGGACAGAAAACGATTATCGTGAAATCACAAAAACTTATACTGTTTTTCGTAAAGGCTATAAAATGGCACTATGAATCATGGTTTAACTAATTTATGACATTTAATACACAAGACTATGGAATCAACAATTTTTCCTATCATCCACTTAGGAAGCTCCGTTCTTAAAGAATCAAGCGTAAAAGCAATCCTCAACAAAAATCAACATATAGATGCTGGTTTGACCGTACGTGTCCCTGGATATCAATATGATATGTATCTTGCAGGATTCATTTCCTACTCAAAAAATCTTCTCATAGATTTCAACGACCGCCTAATCGTCACACCTATTGTTGTCAAGTTTTTATCAGATAAATATATCCATCCTATTTTTCAACACATCAAATTCGCAGATAATGGTATTTATACCCTGTCAAATAAGCTGCTGGTAAACACTCTATTTGATAGGATCGGAGCAGCAAACTGGAAAAATTTTGATCAGAATGATCATTTGACTGGAGCTCATGTAAAAGATAAGCTTAACAGAGACTGGAACAAGGAGGGTGTCATTGTAAAGTCAGAGAATAACATTTACAGTTATGTTGCTCAGGACAATGAAATAGAACTAACATCCGACTATTCAGACTGTGTGTCTATAGCCAACTCCTTCTTATGTTTGTGCCGATATATCAATCCCATAACTGGCCTGCCAAGCTATACTTTGGTAACACCTGACGATACTATCGTAGTAATGCCTAAAGGAAAAGATGACTGATCGAGAATACTTCTTTGATGACATATCAGATAAATTCCAATTTGGTATGCATAAAGGCGAAGTATTGCTTCAAGTAATCGCCAATAGCCCTGACTACATCTATTGGTGTATAGATAATATACCATGAATGAGCATGGAAACACTAAAGCAGATACGCGCCATATTCCCAATGTTTATTATCACAGAGGAGTTTTCCAATCATCTCGGCAAAATCGTCAATAGACCTGATTTTGCGGATTGTGACGAAGATGATGATTACGATGACGGATATTGGGAATCAGATGATGATATGCCGACATATGACCGCTACAATGGTTCGTATGCTCAGGACGAAATGGGCTACAGCGACGATGACATCGACACCATATTTGACGGAGACCCATCAGCCTACTGGAACATCGACTAAGGATTTATAACAGATCATCTAATGAAACATAAATATTCATGAACGATTTTGACAAAATATTAAACAGGTGCATTGAATCAATTAAACATAGCGATGATATGCAGGATGATGAAACATTCTCATCATTCATACTTCTTCTCAATACCATAACTACCAATCCCTCTATCATAGTTGGATATGGCAAAGAAATGCAGCTATCCGTTGTTTTATCATGCATCTTGACAAGTGGCTTCACTAATAGGATAAGGTACATTAACAACATCAAGACATCATATCTCGTGTTTGCTGCCGGATACTATTTATTTATGCATCAACTAGAAAACGGCACGTTCTATGACAAAAACTGGCCTTCATTTTTGGTGCTACTTCAAGAAGGTAAGGACCTGCATGCTAACCTCATAGTTGCTAATGACCCATCATCACAAGGAAGTCCATACAATGTGATGGATATGTGCAGGTTTCAAACCCTTGATTTAAACAAATATCGGATTGTGAGGGGGATAGAATTCAATATGATGATAGTAGCACATAAAACAGGTTTTTTACCGCTAGAATTTATGAACTATCTCAACAATCTTGAAACGGAAGCACAAGAAATATTAGCGGACAATCCCTTTCAGAAATACGCTATACCACTTTACAAAACTTTTGCAAAGTGTTTTAAATCAGGAGATCTTGATTTCCTTGACATTGAATGATCTCAAACCTTAAAAACTCCATGTTAAAAATCTTATGAGAATATTACTATTGCTCTTAATGCTCATATGCATGTGCAAACTATCTTTTGCCGACAGCTGGATAGTATCTGAAATTTATGAGGCTCAAAATGTCCCATCTAAAAGCAAAGCAATTGATCAATATGATGATCTCATGATTGCTCGGGGTAATAATACAACAGTACACGCACTACTTGTTCCATGCACCATTGAAGATGGCAGGTATAAAATTACAATATCAGAAATGGACTCAAATGTATTCCATATTCTAGGAACTAACTATTATATAGAAATGTACGGTGACAATTTTTGTGGACCCACCTCGATTTTACGAAAAACAGCAGAGGTAATTCTAATAAAAGAAGGTTATATCTTTAAAATTGAATATGATCGTTGACCCTTCCTATAATAACTCTGTTTATTCTTTTCAGAATCCAAAGCATATCAAATATGATCAAGTTAGTACAAAAAAATAAAAAAAATTTCTATTCGTGTTTCCACTGCCCCTTAAGAGAGCTATGCTTTGAGTACATCTCCAATGAGGGTACAATTTATGAGGAAAAAAATAAGGAGCTAAGCAGCTCACGTAATAGTTTAAATAGTTACAACAAATCCCATTTTGACAAATACCTTCAAATGGTCATAGAGTGTAAAAAGAAATATCCTAACTATGTCATCATAGATGACGCGTTTGAACGAAAAACAAGACATGTAATGTACAGTAAATGGGGACGTGAGATCGCCTCCGCTAATAGTTGGTGGGGATTAATAGGAATCTCATACCTTCTTCCCATTGGGATAATGTTCTTGATAATGTTTATTGCTGTATTTATCTCTGAAATAGTTAGCCTTTTTCAATAACCAGACAATTCTCAAGATATGCTTGGTACTAGGTAATACTATCAGATGACGATTATATCTTTTCTGAGTATAGGGTGGATGATGACATGTGTCAAACGTAGATGATACTGCTGTTCAGGATACCGATATTGAGAAAAGAGACATGGTGATGATGTGGATACATTTCTAATGATTTTATCTGAAAGGTGCTGTAAAAAATGCATGCTATGGCACAATTGAATTGATTTAAGCAGAAACGAGCGTCCCTCACCCCGTCGGGGTCACTCCACACGCGTCAGGCAGGGGTCATACAAGCCATAGGCTTGTATGACCCCTGCCTGACGCGTTGATCTCCGCTGGAGGTCTTGACTTTGCGGGACTTGGAGCATCAAAAGGTAACGTCATTGTGACACGGCATGCCCCTGCGATTATATGGCGGTTGCGGTCAGAATTCTTCGCAGAAGAATACGTAGGTGACGGGGACGAGGACTGCCAGTATTGCGAGGGTGCCTATGATGACGCATGCGAGAGCTACGTATTTGAAGAACTTTCTTCTGGTCTTGCAGTACAGCCACGCGGACACGGTCGACATGAAGAAGCTGAATATGGACAGTGGCTGCAAGACTATGAAAAACAGCACGTTGATCAATCCGTAGGACAAGCCGCTTATCTCGCTCATCCTCTCCATGACAGTAATGCACACTCCACAAAGGTAAGTTCCAACAACATTGATATTCATTTCTGTTTCCTCCTATATCTGATTGAGATTTTTGTTTTTTCATTATCAGGAGCTGTATCAGGTGTTCCGTAAGCTCCCATTATATTTCTAAACAGACCATAGGGATCCATCATATTCAGATGCACTTTAGGATTCCAATCATACGTATCATTCACCGTAATATCATTTTTAGTGGCTTGTACGTTAAAGCTGCCCAATGTTGTTTCTATCTGCCCTAAAGGATGGCTTGTGCGATACAATAGACTTCGCTTTACTTTAGTACCTCCATAATTATCAATATAGGAACTCCCGTGCACACCTATTCTTATGGTATCACCTTTCATAGTAGCATCTCGCCAATCAGGACGTTGTCTATTCAATTCATTGATAACAATCTCTCCTAACTGATTATTAAAAGCATTGGAGAAGTTCCTCTCTGACAACGAATCCGGACGGATGGTTTCCAATGAGTACCTCATAGGTTTTGCTAAAGTATGCCTCACAACATCACGAATAGCCATTTTAGCAGGTTGAGCATATCTGTTACCAAGATGCTCAATAAGTCTACCTTCTCTATAACCTGGTATCAACCATTCGTACCATTGTAAATCAGAACTACTCCGAGGAGTAATTTCATCTAAAGATTTTGCCATATTTTATTAATTTAAAAATAATATACCCAAATATAGCGATAAAACTGATTTACGGAAACAGATTGCACATTTTTTTATCAAGCAATGACACGCATCCATATTTATTCCCCGAGCTGCACCCCTCAAGTATGTTGCATAACTTCCAAAACCACGCTAAAACATGTAGGAACATGCCATGGCACAATGTAACTAACTTAAGCCAATCTTATTCTTCCCATATACGCGCCCGAAAGGGCGCATCTCTCTGGTAACCGAGGGGCTTGCCCCTCGGTAAATGTCAGCCTATGCCACGCGCTGCGCTTTGCCGCAGCGCATTAAACACCATGATGCCCAACATGATAGCGACTGATGCGCTGCGGCAAAGCGCAGCGCGTACATTCTCCATATCTAACCGAGGGACAAGCCCCTCTATTAGATTTGCACCTGCAAAGAAAAGGTTAACTTTGCGGAGACA
>CAMQYL010000020.1:0-56864 GCA_947039275.1 uncultured Bacteroidales bacterium
CTTTATTCATATTTATTGTTCTCTCCGGGGTCACCAAGCCAAGCGGCAAAATCAAAGCCTCTGAAATCATCTGGATTTCAGAGGCTTATTGTTTATCTTGCTTGAAATTTCGGCTAACGGATGATACTTCAAACATAGGTGCATACTGGGATGTGTTAACACTTTCAAGGTGGTGTAATCTGCTTTTTATGTATTATAGCTCAATCAAGGCATCCGATTTGAAAGACAGATATTCTCCATTAGAAACATACCCCAACTGGTTGCTCAAACAATGGGTAGAGCCTATTGTTTTGTTTATGTTCCGATGAGAGTGTCCGTAAATCCAATATTCTATCCGGCTGTTGGCGATCATGTTGCCAAGTTCTACGGTAAATGCACCGTTGATGGGACTTCCTTTGAATTCTTCAGACATCAGTTCAAATGACGGTACATGATGGGTGGCGACAATTATATGCCGTGCTTCGCTGGACATAAGTGAATTTTCAATGAAATTTCTGCATTTGCGGTGTTCATCGTTAAACCGCTCCCATGCCAGACGGTATGCCCCGTTTCTTATCCGATGAAAATCACTGACACCACGCTCTGTAAAATATCCGTTTGAAGGATGTATCTCACTCCATAGCGTCGTAGCAATCAAATCGGTGTCTTTGTCAAGAGCAATCACTGTATTATAGACATACTCGATATTTTTGCGGATTTCAAGTCGCCATCCATCGTGCAACTCGTTTATGTCAAACGAATTGTACAACTCATGGTTTCCCGGAATAACAATCACGCGGTCATAGTTTCCGCTTGCCCAATCCCAAAACGGATGTTTGATGTAATTATCATCACCAATATAACCGATATCTCCGGCAAGGATCAGTATGTCGCCCACTGGAATTAGCGGATTATTGCGTAGGTAAACGGAATTTGCCCCAAATTCAAGGTGCAAATCAGAGGCATACTGTATTTTCATTGTGTTCTTCCTTTCGCAAAATGATTAAATATGTCAAAGATATATTCAGTCCTTTCGTGGTCGCCGTATGGTAGCGCACATTCAATTTCTTCACTGATATTTTGTCGTTCAAGCGTCTGCGCAGCCCAATCGGAAAGATAAGATGTCAATGTCAAATCTGTTTCATTGTCGAATAAATCCATAATCCTCTCACAATTATTGAGGACATAAATCAAATCCTCAAAATCATGGGAGAAACGGAGATCGCTACCGCCACGGCCTTTTATCGCTTCAATCTTGGTGGCGATATAGTATAGGGTCGGAAATATGTAGATAGAAGTTCCGTCAGACAACAGTACCTCTTTGCGGTGTGCAAACGCCGGTCGATACCATTCGTTGGTGAAACCCAAAACACTCTTGTCATCCGGCATTATATCCACTGTTTCGCCCTTGTAAGTCCATCGGCAGATTGGAGCACCGGGAGTAGTGTCGTTGGCGAATCCGTGACTGCGTATCATTTCTTCAAGTTCATACAGTCCACGATATGTAGCCAGTTCTATCACGCAATCCACATCTTCAGTCATGCGAATTTCGGTCGCGGCTGGATTATCTGCATATAGTTCAGCCACCGATCCTCCGACAAAAGCAACCTGACGGTTCAGTTCTCCCAAACCGTCGGAAATTATCTTCAATCTTTCAAGATTGCTTGACATCATATCCTGCCAGAATATTTTTAAGTTCAATCTTAGCAATCTCCACCTCACGCACTCGCCCGATTCTTAGGGTGTCTGCAATCGCTAAGAGATTATATAACATTGAATCATTAGCGACAGCCGTCGGAACGGTCTTATACAACGGAGTTATAGCGGCTCCGCGCATATTGCCTTTCGCATCCGGCCAAACATATTGTTCACTACCTGATACAATCTTGTCTTTCATCGGGGCTGCGGAGATGGCTGTAGCAACACCGCGAACCACGCTTTGTGGCTGTACCGGAAACACGTATTTAAGACCATGCACAAGAAATTCCTCCAGAGCAAGGATATTCACACGCTGTTTGGCGTTATCCACCAACCGTGCCATGCGACATCGTTCAAGCGCCTCTGAAACCTCCGAAGCACTTATGCCAAGTTCTTTCGCAATCTGGCCGTTCAGCAGATTGCGCCCTTTGTCAGTAATCTTTTTGAGTAGTATTACTACGTCTTGCGGTCGCATACCATTATGATTTTTAGTCATATCCAAATCAAATTTGCAATTCGCGAATTGCAAATTTAGCAAATATCCGCATCTATCCAAATATAAAATCTTCAAACTTCGAAATTTCACAATAATAAAGCCATAACACAAATTACACCACTTAAGCAATAATAAAAATGTGCATTTGTATCAATCGGTATGGGATTGAGAAGTATCAACGGTCAAAGGTTGAATAGAGCCGATAAAAATCATGACAAAGGTAGGCTATGCCCAGATGATAGACTTGGAAGATATAAGTCGCGTCCGATATTATTTGTTTTGATGTAATAATTTGTAAATTTGCACTCCGAAAAAACGGATAGTACCGTTTGGTTTATTATATGGGGCAGCTGCCGCGAAGGCAGTGAATTGGGGCGTATGGTTTATCCAATAGCTCTTTTGCCGGAAAATACATTATTGCTCAGATTGCATTTGTCACTTTATTTATAATCAAATCAACAACTGAAGATTAACTCAACAGTCATGAACACTCATCACTTGAAAGGGCTAATTTTCTCCATGCTGGCTTGTGCTGCCTATTCTACGGCTGCGCATGCAGATACTGTGTCTGCCGATGAAGCCAAGCAGTTAGCTGCTGATTTCTTAGGATCAAGCAGACAGGAGATAGCCGCTTCGGTAGAGACCCTTGAGCTGGTTTATACCAAGGGATCGTCTACAAAACCGCTTTATTACGTTTTTAATGTCAATCCGGGCAACGGCTACATCATTATGTCTGCCGATGACTGCACAGCTCCAGTGCTTGCCTACTCGCTCGAAAGCGATTACAATCCTTCTGCTATGCCCCCTGCTATGCAGTGGTTGCTGCGTGGTTATGAAAACGAAATCAAAGCTGCCCCCAGCGTTCAGAAACCGATGACCAAGGAGTCCAGACGCAAACTGGTGCGCCGCAAGGCTTCTGCGCCATCGCAGCGCATCTACCTGCCTACTCCGGCGTGGAGTCAGGAGTCGCCTTTCAATAGCAAGATACCAGGTAATCCTCTGGCAGGATGCGTGGGCACATCGATGGCTATGATTATGAGGTATCATAATTTCCCCGAACGCGGCACCGGAAGCTACAATAATGTGAGCTTTGATGTTGCCTATGACTGGGCTAACATGCGCATGGATAATTATCGTTCAGGTTACACGCAGGCTGAAGCTGACGCGGTGGGCACGCTCGTGTATCATGCGGCAGCCAGCATAGGCACGCAGTTTGGCTACTCGGGTTCGAGTGCCTACGAGGTGAAGGTGCCGGCAGCTCTTGTAAGCTATTTCGGATATGATCCAGGTGTGTCCTATAAGAAGCGATCGGAAACGAGGACCCAAGCCGAATTTGACCTCATTGTGGAGAATGAGATCAAGGCTGGCCGTCCGGTGCTCTATTGCGGACAGGATGTCACTATGGGACATGCGTTTGTGGTGGACGGCTATGACCCTATGAGCCAGATGATACATGTCAATTGGGGCTGGGGTGGACACTCGGGCAACACCAATGGCGGATGGTATGCGAGCACGGCTCTTAATCCGACCGTTAGCCAGTCACACAGCTTCAATAACCTGACTACCATCATCTACAACATCAAGCCTGGCAGCGGCAACAATGCTGCATGGTCGCAGATACACATCACGGCTGACTGCCAGCAGGTGGGTATGCACTCTGATCTGATGGGCGATCTTGAGCCTGGCAAGGCATTCACGGTGCGTGTCGGTAATCTTAAAAATGTAAGTTTTGACAATTTCAGCGGCAAGATCACTGTAGCTCTTTTCGGGGCTGACGGTTCTTTTAAATCCGTTCTGAGCAAAATCGACGGTTTCTCTCTCGGAGGGATGGCCATATTCAGTCGTGCGTATGCCGATTTCCGCTGCGAGCTTCCCGAGGGGATAAACGTAGACGAAGGGGATATGATACGCATGGCTACGAGTACTGACGGCGGAACATCATGGCTTCCGGTGGCAGGCGAACTCCTCACTACCAACGAGCTGCCTGCCAAGGGTGCCGTCCCTGACTATTTCGCTATAGTCAACAATACCCCGGCAGGTGCTACTTTCACAGGAGATAACCGAGTGATACGTGGCTGGAATTATGTGTTCAAGGTTGTGCCTGACAATCCTTCGCGGGATCTGGTTACGGTCAAATCCAACGGCTATGTACTTACTCCTGATGCAAACTATAACTATGCTATCAACAATGTGCTTTGTGACCAGCAGATTACGGTATACGTGCAGAATGCAGCCGATGTGGTCGCAAAGCGTAGTGTATGGGTCGGCGAGCCGGGCACTCTTGAATCTGTCCTCTCAGGAGCGGATGCGACCACGGTCAAGGAGCTGACGCTTTTTGGCACGATTGATGCCCGCGATTTCGCTTTCATGCGCAGCGGCATGAAGCTGACGCGCCTTGATATGTCGTCGGTGCGTATAGTGGCTAATGGAGCCAATCAGGCTAATGCCATACCCCGCGAGGCATTCCGCGGGCTGTGGAGTCTCAAGGAGGTGATACTACCCAATTCGGTCAACAGGCTGAACAACGGGGCTTTCCGTTCATGCGGTATTACACGGATTGTTATACCGGCAAGTGTCAGCACATATGAATACAATGTGTTTAACGGCTGCTCTGGACTGCGTGAGGTGTGGGTGCAGAATCCCACTCCGGTATTTGTCAACTGGTGTGTATTCTACGGATGCCCTAAGAACCGCACTGTCTATTGCCCCAATGATGCTTCAAAGGCTAAATACATGGCGGACAAATGGTGGCATGATCCTGAACTTGACACTGATGTGGTATATGAGTCGGGCAGCGGCATGTATCCAGTGGCTACAGACTATGCGTTTGCCGTGATGGAGGACGATGCTGTCAGATATACTTCAGATACAGAATCAGGCAGATATGCTGCGGGCACAAAGGTAACATTCAAGGCTGAATATATCCCTGCTGATGACAACCGCATGGAGGTCTATGCAAACGCCACACTGCTGACCCCTGATGCCGAGGGCAACTATACAACAACTGTCAACGGCAATACTATCGTTCACTTTGATGTGGTGAGACCTCAGGAAGCAAAGGAAGGCTCATCGGCATGGGTGCTGACTGATGACGGAGGTACGGTAGGACTGCTTACTGACGCAGTAAATGTGATTCCCGGTGTTCCGTTTACTATCCGTGCCAATTCGTTCCAGGTAAAGGAAAACGCATTCTGGGCGGCTGTGCTTACCACTGCCGATGGCAAGATAAAGGAATTCATCTCGCCGATAGGCAACTGGAGCAGCGGAGCCGGTCGCGGTTTCAAGATGAATATTAACTGCTGTGTCAACGATGCCGCTGTACGAGAGGGTAACCTCATACGTCTTGCGACCTCCTACAATAAGAAAGACTGGTCACTTGTGGGTGGCAGCAATGCCGAGGTTGTGACTGCCCTTCCGGCTCTTAACAATCAGACACCTGTCTATAACTTTACTGTTACAGAGGATATAGAGAAGATTGCAAATCTCTCCGGAGTGGTGTCAAGCGCTGTCCGTGGCCGTGACCTTACATTCAAGATTACCCCCAAAAAGGCTGGTGACTTGATAGATATGAATGTCAATGGTGTATCTGTAGCCAAAGGCACCGGTGTGGTCAATTACAGTTTCATCGCAAAGGAAGACCTGGATTTTGACATCAGAGTCTATACGCCCGCCATCATTGATGAGGTGGTTTATGATCTTACCGGCGGTGAAAGACTTGCGTATGCCAGCAGTTCCGATTTCAGAAATAACTACAAAGGAACTGAATTTACAAACTATTACGATTTTAAAAACGCACGTGAGGCAAGCGTCAAGCCGAAGGTCAAAGTCATCGGAAACATTGACAGGACGGACTTCCTGGAATTTTTCCAGGTGCTGAAAGTGCGGCAGAAAATCAAGGTGCTGGATCTCTCGGAGGCTAATATTGTCGCAGACCGTACAAGTCCGAGCTCTTATAAAGCCAATGAATTCCCGGCTAATGCTTTCTGGCCATCAAGCGGCATGGGTACAGGTTATGTGGCTCTGGAAGAAATCCAGTTGCCCAAAGGCGTAGTGAAAATAGCCGCAAGCGCTTTTGCCCAGTGTGACAGGATGAGGGAACTGGAACTGCCAGTCAATCTTCAGAATTTCAGTGAGGGCGGAGGTCTCGACTATAACTGTTTCAGCGGTTGCACTGCATTGACTACTCTTTATGTGCCTTGTAAGCCTGACGGCAGCAACCGTGTGCACCATTTTGTCCAGAACCAGTGGCTTGGTGACAATACTCTCGGTCTTACAGATCCCACAAAAGTAACTGTAGTGGTGAATCCTGAATATCTGTCGGTCTATAAGAAAGCTTCATGGGATACATATGGATATCGTAACAGTTGGGTGAAATTCGGCTTTAACATTGTAGGCGAGTATCCTGTATATGGCATCAATTATGAGACAGACAAATGTTTTGTTACAGACAGGAATCTTGATCTGTCGAAGGTGGCGTCATTCCTTGGGGACAATGTCGCCAAAGAGAGTCTGACGGTATCCGGCAAGCTGTTCGTTGCCGCCAAAAGCAATGTTACTACTAACCGTCCGGCTGGAGTTGACGCTTACGGGGCGGCAAGCAAGGTCAAGATATATGACAACGGCGTGCTGGTACCTGACGATGCTGTGGGAGCTGACGGGTCGCTGTCACTGACCTATTTTAATCCCAACCGGCATCCTGATAAGAGCGGAGACCACAAGATAGAGGTAGCATATCTGTTTGATCTGCTCTTTAATTGCGCCTCGGCAGAGTTATCGGTTGTGCCTGAAATCCGTAATAACGAATCGGATGGAGACACGGCTACTGAGTTTGAGGTGTGGAACCAGTCGGATGCATCCGCTCCCGTCCTTGAGAATGTAAGAGAAAACAGCACAGTCCGATTCAGGGTGGATATGGGTGGTCTTAACTCCCAGGATCTGACCACGGTGGTCAGAATCGGGGAAACCGTTCTGACTCCTGATGATAGTGGTTACTACAACGTGGAGATGAGCGATAAGGACGCTCTTGTCAATGTCTATGCTGTGCCCCGTAACGGTGCGACGCTCGGTCCGGAAGATATAAATGTCATCAACGCTGCTGAGGCGCGTGATGTCACATCTGTAGCGTTTGTCGGTGACATTGATGCAGGCAGCCTCAAAGAGGTCATTGACGCGTTCCCGGTTATAGAGAACATAGATTTCTCAGGTCTTGACGTGGCTTTGCCTGCCGAAGCCATGGCTGGAAAGGAGACATTGACCGCCGTGGTGCTCCCGCAGGCTGCCGATATTGAGGAGGGCACCTTCAGAAACTGTGTCAACCTTGCGAGTGTCACTGTGCCAGAGTGTGTGAACACTATAGGCAGCGAGGCATTCAGTGGCTGTAGCTCTATGGAGCGTCTGAGCTTTACTGGCATACAGGGCATCGGAGCCCGTGCGTTTGACGGATGCGATAATCTCACAACGATAATATTCAATGCCCAGCGTGACAATAAGCCCGCGCGTTTACGCCGCAGGGCAGTTGGCGCTGTGCCTTCGGGCTGTGATTCTGATGCTTTCAGCGGACTCAACCCTAACTGTCTGGTATATCTTGACGAAGGACAGGAGCTGCCTGATGGTGTCAAGGTCAACCGTGTCAATGTGAGGACTGTGGATGTCGACGGCAACAAATCACGTGTGTATGAGGCGAGTGAAAATATAGTCCTGGACAATGCATATCCATTTGAAGCTGTCAATACATTTAATATGGCTGACGGTTCGGAGATCAGTATTGTCATGGACTTGAAGCCTACAGACGGTCAGACGCAGTGGAGCTCTCTGGTATTGCCTTTTGCTCCTACGGAAGTTCTTGATGAAAACGGAGAAGAGATAGCTCTGTATAATGATATAGAGAGTGCTTCAGAGACAGGCAAGAACTACTATGTGGTGGCAGAATTGACCGGTGCAGACGGTGGAGACGAGTTGACCCTTGCATCTGCCGTCACTCCCAACAAGCCCTACATTGCGGCTATGTATACTGAGTGCGCAGCGGTCAAGGCGCGCTTTGTCGGTAGCAATGCCACCATAGAGCAGACACCTGATGACATCAGGATGAAAGGTTCAGAATATGATCTCGTAGGAACGTTCACCCACAGACCTGCCTCTTCAACCGCTGTTACATACAAGCTCAATGACAGTGGCTCTGCATTTGTTGCAGAAAATGGCGAGGAAGCCTATGCTGTCACAGCTGATGCGGACGCAGCTGCTGACGGGATGTCCCCGTTTGCAGTGTACATGGAATCCGCTGGAGATGCCGGACAATTCAATATTGAGGTCGATCTGAAGGGAGAGGCGAGCGGCATAAGCGATGTCGAGACAGAAGCCGGCGGTGTCAGTCTGCACCGTGACGGCGACAATCTTGTCATACATGCCGCTTCGGATTGCATTCTTGAGATATTCAGTGTAGACGGGCAGTGCGTCAAGCGTGTGCGTCTATCGGCTGGCAGCAATAATATAGGAGCGATTGCCCGTGGCATTTACATCATCAATGGAGAGAAGTTGATCATTTGATGCCATTTGCGCCATCCTGACGATGGCGTAGGGACAATTTATGGCAGAGGCGACATGCGGTACACTCCGCATGTCGCCTCTCTGTTATATTCTGTGGTATCAGATGTGTGCGTCTATTCCTCAGAAGCATTTGGGTTTACTGATTCAAGTGCCAAGGATGTGAGGTCTTTGTCTGATTTCTTTTCGTCTTTGAGGATCGAACGTAGCAGTTTTGCCACTTTTGTCTCATTCATGGCATCGGCGAAAGCTGCCAGAGTGCCGTATGTGGCTATCTCATAGTGTTCGACTTTCTGGGCTGCGAGAATCAGACCTGCATCACGTATGGCAGAGCCTTTGTCGGTGTCGGAGATGATGCTTTCGGTTTCTTTTATGAGACCTTCCATAGCATCGCATTTCTTGGTTTTGGGTTTTTCGCCCATCAGCTCGAACACTTGTTCAAGTACCGAGATCTGATTCTCGGTCTCCTTGAGATGAGTGTCAAAAGAGGCTGCCAGAGTGGAGCTTGTGGATGCTTTGCTCATCTTCGGGAGGGCTTTTAGGAGTGCTTTTTCAGCCCAGAGGATATCTTTGAGTTCGTCAACGAAGAAATCGCGGAACTCTTCGCCTGATCTATCGGCTTTGGTTGTGGTTTTCTTGTCTTGCTTTTCAGTTTTTGCGGTCTTTGTGTCAGCTTTTGATTCAGCTACATCTTTTTCTTTGGTTGCCGCCTTTGCCTTGGTGTCGTCTTTCTTTGCAGGCGCATCTTTTTTAGCTTTGGTGTCCATGATAAAAAACGTGTGTGTAGTTAATAAAAAGTTGATGAGGTGGTAATGCCTTTTGTCCCCGGGTTAAAGATCTCCTTGCGGCATTACAGAGAGATAAACATAGACAGCATGTAGCGAGTTTGAATGTAAAAAGCTAATATCGCTTAAAAAATGCTTAAATTATGATATGTTTTGTGTTGATTGGTAGATTGTCGGGGTGTTATTATGCGGATTCTATTCTTCTATCGTTGTGTCCACGCTGCTGTAATTATGTTACCTTGAGGCTTCGTGGAGGGACGAAGGTAGAAGAGGGTGTCGCCTTCGGCAGAGATGAAGCGGAAGCCGTCGATGAAGGTGGTGTATGTCTCGCCTTTGGAGGTGGTGATGTTCATGTAGCCAGTGACGTTGCGCTGGCGGTTGTCGGTTATTACGTCATAACAGTCTTCATATCCGTTGGTGTCGACCAGTATGCCCCGATGGATGTAAAGTCCAGGGATGCCGTCTACCGGCTGGGCTCCTTCAAGGCGGAAGTCGCGTAGAGCTGTAGGGACTACGGAGATAAACGGATGCTTGTGCGCACCCTGGTTAAGGGATGCCATCTGGAATGAATGTGTCCATGTGGCATGTGCAGGCTGGAAAAGCACGAAGGCAGGGAGCTGTTCGGGGGGATATACGTCGTAATACACTGTGCCGTCAGGTGACTCGGAGATGAGCGCGTGAATTTCCTGATCCTGTCGGAAGAAGAAATATTGCCACTTGAGTACATTTGCCATGAATATGCAGGTGGCGATGAATATAATGGCAGAGGCTATTGCTGTAGCTGTAGAATTGGTGATGCGTGGCGGGATGAAACGAATGCAAAGTGAGCCGAGCACGATGGCTGCCATAATCTCCGGCAGCCAGCCGTTGCGAGGGTTGGCGTGGAGCAGAAGGCACATTGCCATTGAGACCGTCATTGCTGTCAAGGAAACAATGAATATCTGCGAATGTAGGAGATTCCCAATGCGTCGCTGTATTGATGGAATAAGATACGTACAGAGGATGGTCACGATGGCTATGGATGCCAGGGGTACTATAAACAGCAGAATATGCTGCCAACTATATGGTGAAATAGTCGCAATCTCGCGGTTGGCACGCAGCCATATCCCGGGTGAGGTCATGATAAATGCTGTACCTGAGATATATACTGTAAGGAGTATCCACCATGACGGATTGAGGGTGTTGCGATGGAGTATGGCATAGCCAAGCAGACCGAGTGTGACGGGTATGGAAAAGCCTTCATGGAACGCGCCAGCTATGAGGGCGGCTGTACAGCCGCCGATGAGGTCGGTCAAGTTGTGTCCATGCCTGACGGAGGTGATGATACGGAGAAACCACAGGTTGAAGAAGGATGCAAAGATGTAATTGAGCGAGTAGTCCGGGACAAGTATATTGTCACGCCATGGAAATGCCACCATTGATACTGCCCATAGGATTGCCAGGACGGCAAACTGTGAGGTGCGTGGCTGGCTGCGTCTGATGAAAACTGTCAGAAAGCAGAACATGCCTGCTGTCGCCAATCCTGTCAAGATAGCAAAAATCCACTTGGGCATGCAGAGCACCACCATGAGGTCAAGGATGTTGGCAAGGCGTCCGTTGTCGAGTTCGCGCATCTCCCGATACATGTCTAGGTAAGCGCCCCAGTCAAAGCCGTAGTCGCCGCCGTTGTAAGAAAGATAGCCACCCAGCAGGGCATAATCTTCATATTGGTAGGGGGTCAGATATGAGAATATGCCATAAATGACCGAAATCACACAGAGTGCGATGCGGAATATAGAGACGGAGGATATCTGTTGGCGCAAATTCATCGTTTAATGGAGATGCCAGCTTGATGTCGGGGCTACGAAGTTGTCACGGTAGTCTGAGGGGTCGAATATGCTTTTGAGCCCTGAGTCTGCCCATTGTCCGTAGGGCACGGTGAGGGATTTCCAGGTGGTGCGAGCCACTTCGCACAGAGGTCCGGGCAGCGCGATGACAGCTATGCAGATGAAGGCTATGCGCACGGCGCGTCTTTGCCGTTTCCAGTCGCAGACAAACCGTCCAGTCGCAACGCTCATGTATAGTATCAGGGGTATGGATGTGCGGGATGCGAAATCCATACCTTGCATGCCTGTACGCACAAACAGGGAGCCGACCGCCGTCGCCAAGAGGATATAGAACAGCGGGTCTCGTTTGATCCATCGCCATACGAAGGGGATGAATACACCTATCTCACACAGGAGCAGCAGTCCGATGTGCCCTGAAACCTTGACGAGTCGGGTCAGGCTGTCGATGGTATAGATAGTGGTGTGGGTGGCTGTCGATGTGTTTGCCATGAATAGCAGTCCTACAGGCACGACAAGTATAATTGCTACCCATACGCGCCAGCCGAATAGTCGGGCGATGCATAGTCTGACTGAGCCAGTGTCCTTCCACGCCGAGATTGCCCATCGGTAGGCTCCGGCAGGAAACAGAGCCACGGCTGGTATAGGGCAGGATATGAGCATGAACGAGATGACCGCAGGTATTGCCCGTGATGGAGCTTTGCCGAGCACGAGCATGCATCCTATCCATGCCGGTATTATCTGGTTGTAGATCCAGTAGAGGGTGCCGCAATGGTCAGTCCACCACGCCAGTGGCGAGTATCCGCCGAAGGCAGGGAAAACCCAGCCGTTGGCAAGGAACACATCGATGGAGCGACCGTAGAGATAGAACGGGATTATGTCGACTCCGCTGAAAAATATGAAGACGAGAAGTATGCGCAGGCGTACATGCCCGATGGCTTCGAATACAAGCCGCATGGCGAACCACAGACCGGTGGCAGCCCACAGCACGAGCACGATGCGTCCGAGAAGCATAGAGCCTGTGAGTTTGACCACGGATGCCGCCGGGAGCCAGAAACCGAAGTAGTAGCAAAGCATGTCGGAGCCGCGGACTGCCGGCCAGTAGTTGTCACATAGGGTGTAAAACACGGCGTTGCGAAACAGGTGGTCGCCGCGGTTTTGCCATGCAAACTCACCTATGCCGGCATGCACTGCCCATAGAAGCAACACTGCTGCAACAATCCATTCGGTCACAGCCGGTCCGAACTGCACCCTGCCGTCAGCTTTGCCATAGATGCCGAGGCACAGTGCAAGACCTGCGGCAGCGAGGGGTATGCCTATCCACCACCACGTCCATCCTGTCAGGAAGATAGCCAACGGGATGTAGAGATAAAGAGACGATAGGGTATAGAGCAGTCTGCGTGACATGACGGTTGGGTTTGAGAAAGCAAAGTTAATGGGATTTTTGTTTATATGGATAAAAAAAGCTAATATTGCATGATACAATCTATCATGAATAACACACACTAACAAAACATCCCTACGAATCATGGAAAGTAAATATCTCGAGGCTATCAATGCCTATAAGGTAGAGACTGACGAAAACGTCATCAAGGCTGAGATCGCTTCCATCCTTGACAAGCATCTTGAGGAGAACCGCACCCCTGAGGTGCTGAGATTTCTGCTGAGCAGTATAGATCTCACTACCCTCAAGTCAACAGACTCTATGCAGAGTGTGAGCAACTTCACTGAGAAGGTCAACGAGTTCGAGACCGAATACGGAGAACTTCCGGCTGTGGCTGCGATTTGCGTCTATCCCTGCTTTGCGCAGGTCGTGAGGAGCGTACTTGAGGTCAGCAGTGTCAAGATCGCCTGCGTGTCGGGAGGCTTCCCGTCGTCACAGACTTTCCCCGAGGTCAAAGTGGCAGAGACCGCTCTGGCTGTGGAAGGTGGTGCCGATGAGATCGACATAGTGCTTAATCTCGGCAACTTCTTTGACAAGGACTATCAGGAGGTATGCGACGAGATTGAGGAAATCCGCCACTCGTGCCGCAACGCCAAGCTGAAGGTGATACTTGAGACCGGTGCGCTTAAGACTCCTGAAAACATCAAGGCGGCATCGGTGCTCGCCCTCTACAGTGGTGCTGCTTTCCTGAAGACCTCTACCGGCAAGGAATACCCGGGTGCTTCGCTTGAGGCTGCCTATGTGATGGCTCAGTGCATCAAGGAATACTATGAGCGCACATCTATCATGGTCGGCTTCAAAGCTGCCGGCGGCATCCGTACCACCGATGACGCTTTGAAGTACTATACTATAATCAAGGAAGTGCTCGGAGAGAAATGGCTCGACACCGACTATTTCCGCCTCGGAGCAAGTTCGCTCGCCAATGCCCTGCTGTCAGACATCGTGGGCAAGGAGACGAAATTCTTCGCGTAAACCGAACAAACCAATATAATCATCTCAATAATGACGTTACCGCCCCCTATACCCGACAGCAATCAGACAGTAGACGAAGAAGTGATCGTCATCACCGAAACGGAGACCGTGCCAGACAACCGATGTGTCACGCCTCCTCCCGTGCCGCAGTATCCGCAACCGCGACATGCGGAGGTGGAGGATATGCCGCCCATGCCCAAGACCTATCTGGTATGGAATCTGGTGCTGTGTCTGCTGTGTATAATCACGGGCATCATCGGGCTGGTGTTTTCGTCGAAAGTGGCGCAGAAATATAATGCAGGCGATTATGATGGTGCAGTACAGGCTTCGAAAAACGCCAAGCTCATGGTGCTTGCATCGGTAGTGATGGGTCTGGTCAATGTGCCCTTCCTGATATTGTATATCGCGCTCACGTGAGTATGAAATCTAAAGCAATAGTCGGGGTCATTGTCGCTTTGTCGGTAATGGCCCTGATTGTCATTTACGGGTCGTTTAATCCCGAGAACAGGTTTTTCCCGAAATGCGCTTTCTATGTAGTCACCGGATTGAAGTGTCCCGGTTGCGGAAGCCAGCGGGCTATCCATGCGTTGCTCAATGGCGACCTCGCCGCAGCTTGGGGTTATAATGCGATGATGGTGGTTTTTATTCCGCTTGTCGTGATGATGGGAATTGCTTCGCTGGTGCGTCTGCGTCATCCGAGGTTTTACAATTCTGTAAATTCGCGATGGGTCATCTGGGGAGTATTCGTCGCAGTGGTAGGGTGGGGGATAGCTCGTAACATTTTTGGATGGTGAAAGCGACAGGCATGGCGCATTATATGCTCTGAGGATGTGAAAAATCCGCATGGATGGTCAGAAAATCGTGAAAAATAAAATCTCAGAGGGTTTTATTTATGCTTAATATATTGGTATGTAGCGATATATGGCTATTTTTAGGATGATAAAAACTCTTTTAAATAACGAGAATAGGGAGTAAAGTGCTAACTTTGCACCTGATAATCTTCGGATGATAAGATTGTCAATGTAAGGACGCGGCGTGCCGTGTCATCAGACGCAAAATTCATCGCCTGATACGATGACGCGGCACGCCGCGTCCCTACTTCGGGTCGAGAAAGCAATATATTAATATAATGGCGAAAATTTCCTGGGACACGGAGAGTGTTGCTCTCCCCTCGTTGGATTACGAGAAGATTCGAGAGTGGATAGTTAGAGTGGCTGGCAATCATGAGAGGGTTGTGGGTCGTCTCGGCTATCTGCTGTGTGATGATGAGGCAATGCTTGCTGCTAACCGGCAGTATCTCGGACACGACTATTACACTGACATCATAACGTTTGACTACAGTAATGGCGAAAGAATATCCGGTGACATGATAATTTCGCTTGATACGGTGAGGAGCAACGCAGATGCGGTTGGTGAAACGTATCGCCGTGAGTTGTTGCGTGTCATCATCCATGGAGTGCTTCACCTTTGCGGTATCAATGACAAAGGTCCTGGTGAGCGCGAGATTATGGAGGCTCACGAGGATGCTGCGTTGGCGTTGGTCAATGTGGATGAATGTTTCACGTGAAACATTCGTTGCTGCTTGTCCATCAGCGAGGTATCTCTTTTTTTGTGCCAACTTGTAGGGACGCGGCGTGCCGCGTCATCGTATCAGGCGATGAATATTGCGTTTGATGACGCGGCACGCCGCGTCCCTACAAGTTGGTAGAGCATTAAGTAAATGGAATGTCCCTACTGGGTTATATGGTTTGTTATAAATTAGACTTGATATATGAAGAAGCGATTTGATGTGATAGTTGTCGGAGCCGGACATGCCGGTTGCGAGGCGGCGCATGCGGCTGCCCGCTTGGGCGCTGAGACGCTGCTTGTGACTATCGACATGAACAAGATAGCGCAAATGAGCTGTAATCCGGCTGTCGGCGGCATTGCCAAAGGTCAGATCGTGCGCGAGATTGACGCTCTCGGTGGCATGATGGGCATTGTGACGGATGAGACGGCGTTGCAGTTCAGGATGCTCAACCGCTCCAAGGGGCCTGCGATGTGGAGTCCGCGTGCACAGAGTGACCGCATGAGGTTCAGTGCACGGTGGCGTAATATACTTGAGAACACCGACAGGCTGACAATGTGGCAGGATAGCGTCAACGAACTGTTGATTGATACTGACGCGGACGGCAAGAGGCATGTTGCAGGTGTGCGCACCGCGCTCGGTGCGGAGTTTGCAGCCAATGCTGTGATACTCACTGCGGGCACGTTTCTTAACGGTCTGATGCATGTAGGTCGTACCCAATGGGCTGGCGGACGTATCAGTGAGCCTGCATCTACAGGACTGACCGAGCAGCTCCGGGAGATGGGCTTTGTCGCTGACCGCATGAAGACCGGTACGCCTATGCGCATCGACGGTCGCAGTGTGCACTGGAATCTGACGGAAGAACAGGAAGGGGAGAATGACTTCCACAAATTCAGCTATCTGCCGAGTGTGCGCCGTGAGTTGCCGCAGCGTCCCTGCTATGCTCTCAAAACAAATGAGACCACCCATGAAGTGCTCAGACGCGGATTGCCTGAGTCTCCGCTATACAACGGACAGATACAGAGCATAGGTCCGCGTTACTGCCCTAGCATAGAGACCAAGATAGTGACTTTTGCCGACAAGACAGAGCATCATCTTTTCCTGGAGCCGGAGGGGCTGGAGAGCAATGAATATTATCTTAACGGTTTCTCTTCGTCGCTCCCGATGGATATACAGATAGAGGCGCTGGAGACCATCCCGGCGTTGCGCGATGTGCACATTTTCCGGCCTGGATATGCGATAGAATATGATTTCTTTGATCCGACACAGCTGCGTCACACGCTTGAAACCCGTCTTGTCAGCAACCTCTTCTTCGCGGGTCAGGTCAACGGTACCACGGGTTACGAGGAGGCTGCCGGGCAGGGTCTGATAGCAGGCATCAATGCAGCGTTGAATGTGACCGGCAGAGGTGACGAACCGTTTGTGCTCGGACGCGATGAGGCATATATCGGAGTGCTGATTGACGACCTTGTGACCAAGGGTGTGGACGAGCCGTACCGCATGTTCACGTCACGTGCAGAGTTCCGCATCATACTTCGTCAGGACGATGCTGACATGAGGCTTACTCCGCGCGGTCATGCTGTCGGGCTTGCATCTGATGAGCGTTTTGAGCTGATGGAGTCAAAGCGTCGGCAGCGGGATGCTCTCATAGAGTTTGCGCGTAACTTCTCGGTAAAGGCTGCGCTGATCAACGATTGGCTTGTGGCGCGTGGAACAACGCCAATGTCGCAGGGATGCAAACTTGCCGATCTGGTGCTGCGTCCTCAGCTTTCCATCGGACAACTTGCTGAGGCAATCGCTCCGCTCAGGAGATTCATTCGTGAGAACATTGAAGAAGCTCGCCGCGATGAAATCATTGAGGCTGCCGAGGTGCAGCTGAAGTATGCCGGCTACATAGAGCGGGAGCGCATGATGGCTGACAGGGCGCGGAGGTTGGAAGACATAGTCATCCGAGGCAAGATAGATTACCCTGCGGTCAACGCCATCTCTACAGAGGCGCGCCAAAAACTCGCCAAGATAGACCCTCTCACCATCGGGCAGGCGAGCCGTATCCCGGGCATATCCCCGGCGGATGTCAATATCTTGCTTCTGCTTGTGGGGAAGTAGGTAGAATCTTAAAGAGCTTTTGCGCGATGCGATTGTTTCACGTGAAACAATCGCATCGCGCTTATTTGTAGGCGGTTGGGTGGATGACGAGAACAGGAGTCAGGGTTAAAGACCTTAGGGACATTAAGGTCTTTAAGGTTCTTAAGGACTTTGGTGTTTTTGATGGCTTTTCAGATAATTTGCGTGGGCTTGATATGCTGTAAATTCAAAATAATGTCGTAATTTTACACCGTTAATAATCATGCTTGGCACTGCCGAGCTTTCATCTCCAACCTATTCTATCCAGACACATGGAATACATCAAGAAGCGAATACGCGACGTTTATGATTTCCCTCAGAAGGGTGTCGTGTTCAAGGACCTCACCACAGTATTCAAGGATCCCCGGGCTCTCCATATAATCGGCTGGGATCTCTCGCAGCTCTACCGAGACAAAGGTGTCACCAAGGTCATCGGTATAGAGTCACGCGGATTTATCGGCGGTTCGATTCTTGCGTTTGAATTAGGTGCAGGGTTTGTCCCGGTGCGCAAACCAGGCAAGCTGCCTGCCGACACGCTTTCGGCTACGTATGACAAGGAGTATGGCAAGGATACTATAGAGATCCATCGCGATGCCATCACTCCAGACGATGTGGTAGTCCTTCACGATGATGTGCTTGCTACTGGCGGTACCATGGCAGCTGCCTACAATCTGGTTAAGAGCATGAATCCCAAGAAAATCTATGTGAACTTCATCATAGAGCTCAGTGCCCTCAATGGTCGTCAGAATCTTCCTGCTGACGCAGAGGTTACATCGCTAATCACGTACTGAAACAATCAGGATATATGACACAGACGTTTGACGGATTTATGGAGCTGGTCGGTTCCCGTTATTCCTGCCGCAGCTTCAGCAAACAGCCGGTAACACGGGATACGCTTGTCAACCTGATGGAGGCTGCCCGTCTTGCACCGTCGGCATGCAACCGTCAGCCATGGCGGTTTGTCGTTGCGACTGGAGGAGCTGTGTTGGACGGTCTGCGCGAGTGTTACCGCAAGGAGGGTTTTAAGGACGCTCCTGTGTGCATAGCCTGTATCGGACTTCATGAGCAGGCGTGGCACCGTCCCTCGGACGGCAAAGATCACACCGATGTGGACGTTTCCATAGCCGTGGAGCATTTGTGCTTGGCTGCGGAAGCCGTCAGACTCGCTACTTGCTGGGTATGCAGTTTTGAAGTAGAGCGGGCAGCTGAGCTGCTTGGACTCAAGGAGGGGGAGGAGCTTATAGCTCTGCTTCCGGTGGGCTATGCCGCTGAAGGCGTCACGGCTCTGTCCAAGGTCAGGAAACCGTTAGAAGATATTGTTACATGGCTTTAATCAAGTCGGCATACATCTGTTTCGTGGCTGCGGCTGTGCTGGCTCTTTCGGTGCAGTCATGCACCACATCCATGTGTACCGACAATCGAAATTCCATACCTGAAGCCGGATTCTACAACGTGGACACCGGCGAGGCGGTCAATGTGGTCGGAGTGTCGATCGGCGGTATCGGTGCACCCAATGATTCGTTGCTGTATGACAACCAGACGGTGCAGCTTGTGTACCTGCCGCTGCGTCCGGATGCCGAGGTGACATCGTTCAGATTCCATTTTTCAAGCGATGATACCACAGACCCTGATACGGGCGAGGTGATGCCTGACCATACCCATGATGATATTGTGACATTCTATTACTCCAGCACTCCGTATTTTGAGGGAGAGGAGTGCGGTGCCATACTCCACTATTTCATAGACCGTGTGGACTTCACCCCTGACGGTCATATCGCGGACATCCAGCTGATTGACCCCAATGTGACTAACGAGCACAAGGAATATCTGCGGATGTATTTCCATGTGGTTGCTACTGACCCAGGGGAAGACGGCGAGTCTAAGGAAACTTTGCGTGGCAAGCGTAGCGTAGCTGTCGTGCCGGTCAAGGAAGGGGGTCGGTTATGAGGCGGATATTGTCGGCGGTGGTCGTGTCGGTGGCGGTGATGGCTGTCACTGCCGCTATGTATGGGCAGCGCAGGATTACTCCTGTTGGTTCGCCAGAGCTTATCGATCCCGCTAAGTTACCTCACCTGCATGACTCTTTAGGCAATGTGGTCGTGGTTGACACAACCGCACTCGTCACTGACAGCGTGGCAGCGGTTGAGGTGCCCAAGGTCTCCAAGATGATATATCCGCTGATCTATGAGGTCACAGCCGGTGTGGATATCTGGAATCCGGTTATGAGGATAATAGGTCAAGACTACGGTCTGGCAAGCGTGTGGGGAGAGCTTAACATGCACAACCGCTATTTTCCATACTTCGAGATGGGTATGGATAATGCCGATGCCACGCCTGATAACTCCAACTTCACATTCAAGTCATCCGCCGCACCGTTTTTCAAAGTGGGAGCTTCCTATAATGTGTTCTACAACTCCAATCCAGGCTATCAGCTGAAATTCGGTCTCCGTTACGGCATAACCCACTTCAGTTACCAATATGACGGCATCGTGATAGACGAGGGGTATTGGGGGCAGCCTGCATACACATCCATAGGCAGCCAGTCGGCTACGGCAGGGTATCTTGAGGTCGTAGCGGCAGTCAAGGTGAAGATTTACCGCGGCTTTTCGATGGGGTGGACTTTGAAGCTTCATAAGCTGCTTCACGAGGCTGACAACCAGTTTGGCGAACCGATGATAATCCCCGGCTACGGCAACAGGAAAAACCTCTTTGCCGGCGGTTTTTCGCTGATGTACACATTCGGTATCAACCAGCTTAAGTCCAAGGATCCTGATCCAGTGCCTGTGCGCATGGACGAACAATCCTCAGCGGCTAAACGTTGATAATGGTGAAAGTGCTCTCAGACCTCCGGATTACGCATTATATTTCCTGTTTTGAAGGCATAATTTCCATAAATGAAATAAAATGCTTAATTTTGCACCGTGATTGGCTGATAAATTATGTTTTATAACATATTTTCGCTACGTCACAATGAGGTTAATCTACATATCAAACTAATATTCCAACAAGGTACACAGTACTTGTAATTACGAACACTCACTAACAAGATTAGGTTATGACTACAGCAACATCACGCAAGATCAAGAAGATCGGGCTTTGCAGCGATCATGCCGGATTTGAATTGAAGACTATCATAGAAGGATATCTCATCTCACAAGGTGTAAGCTATATGGATTTCGGCACTGACAATGATCAGAGCTGCGATTACCCTGACTACGCCCATCCCCTTGCGGCAGCTATCGAAGGTGGTATCTGCTATCCCGGCATAGCTATATGCGGAACCGGCAACGGCATCGCTATGACACTCAACAAGCATCAGGGCATACGTGCTGCTCTCTGCTGGACTCCCGAGTTGGCAGCTCTCGCGCGCCAGCACAATGATGCCAACGTTCTGGTGCTTCCTGGACGTTTCATCGATCCTGCCACAGCAATAGCGGTGGTTGACACATTCCTGTCTACCTCGTTTGAGGGCGGCAGACATGAAGCCCGCATTGCCAAAATCCCTGTAAAGTCACAGGCTGCATCGTGCTGACGACATAGAAGCTTAGGCTTCAGCGAAGCTCTGACCCAGCAGTCAGGGCTTTTTTTGTGCCTGGACGCGATACTGCGTCAGCATGTAAGGAATATGATGAAAAGAGCACGTCGGAGACGTGCTGCCTGTGGTTAACCCCATGCACGGAGCGCAGCGAACGTACATGGGGTACAGGATGCTCCTGTCAAATCAACCTCGGAGAGGTTGTGACCCGCCAGTTGTGTAAGTAGTCTACTGAGTGGATATGAGATATGAGTATATTAATTAATATGGTAAGATGATATTCCACAACCTCTCCGAGGTTGATTTAATGATGCGTCAAGAGCCCCATGTACGTTCGCTGACGCTCCGTGCATGGGGTTTCGCACGGCGGATACGTCTCCGACGTATCTTTGTGTCTGATGCATCGGTTGTGGCATCATTATGACGTGACTCTATGATTTGATTGTGATGACAACTAAAACGGGGTGAAAAACATTATTATAATGTTAGGGAGTTGCAATTTGATTTCGTAACTTAGACACTCACGTAAATCCGTCACGATTATGCCATTGAAAGTATATTGCGTCAACCTCGGGCGCGAGATAAAAGCCGAGGGTGGAGAGACCCTTGACCACCTGTTGCAGCGGGTTAGGGATGAAATCCCGTTTACGCCCATATGTGCCCGCGTCAATAACAAGACTGAGAGCCTCCATTATCCCCTCTACGGGCCTAAAAGGGTCGAATATATAGATAGTGCCACCCAGAGCGGTCAGCGCGTCTACGTGCGCTCTATGTGCATGATGCTTTATAGGGCTGTGTGCGCTGTGGCTCCCGGGGCAAGACTGCGCATCATGCACAGCATCGCCAAGGGATACTATTGCAAGCTCGAGGGGGTGGAGATAACCCAGACACTCATAGATGCGCTCAAGGACTATATGCGTCAGCTCACGGAGCGCAATCTGCCATTTGAGCGTCATGAGCATCCCACGGAAGATGTTATAGAGATATTCCGCTCGCAGGGGCTTGACGACAAGGTCAGGCTGTTGGAAACCCTTCATGAGCTTTACACCGTCTACTACACCCTTGATGGCATAGCAGACAGCTACAACAGCGCGCTGGCGCCGTCTACCGGGAGCATCAGGGTGTTTGAATTAGAGATTTACAAGAAGGGCTTTCTGCTGCTGGGTCCCGACCCGGTCAATCTTGACGTGCCACAGCAGCGTGTCACTCAGGAGAAGATGTATGAGGCGTTTACCAACTATCTCGACTTCAACCATATCATAGGGGTCAGAAATGCCGGCGAGCTCAACCGCAAGGCTGAGGAGGGGCGCGGCTCGATGCTCATCAATGTGGCAGAGGCTCTGCACGAGAAGAAAATTGCCGTGATCAGCGATGAAATCAAGCGCAGGTATGATCGTGGAGGTGCGAGGGTGGTGCTGATAGCGGGTCCGTCATCGTCGGGCAAGACCACTTTTACCAAGCGTCTGGCTATACAGCTGATGACCAATCTGCTTGAGCCGACCATGATATCGCTTGACGATTACTTTGTCAACCGCGAGCTGACTCCGCGTGACGAGTCGGGCGATTATGACTATGAATCGCTTTATGCGCTTGATCTGATGAAATTCAATGAGGATCTCAACCGTCTTATCGCAGGCGAGGAGGTCGAGATACCGACATATAACTTCGAGCGCGGCGCGCGGCAGTATGACGGACACAAGATAAAGCTCACTGGCAAGTCGGTGTTGCTTATAGAGGGAATACACGGGCTTAACCCTGAGCTTACGGCTTCGGTAGCGGCAAAGATGAAATACCGCGTGTATGTGTCGGCTCTGACCACCATAGCCATTGATGACCACAACTGGGTTCCCACTACCGACAACCGCCTGCTGCGGCGCATAATCCGTGACCACAAGTACCGGGGTACGTCGCCGATAGAGACCATCCGCCGCTGGCAGAGCGTGCGCCGAGGCGAGGAGATGTGGATATTCCCCTATCAGGAGAATGCCGATGCGACATTTAACTCGTCGCTGATATTCGAGCTGTCAGTGATGCGCGAACAGGCAGAGCGTGCGCTCAAGACTGTGCCTCAGGATGTGCCCGAATATGCCGAGGCATACCGTCTGCGCCGCTTCCTGCACTTCTTCGCGCCTATCTCGCCAGATTTCATCCCCCCGACATCTCTGCTGCGAGAGTTCATGGGCGGTTCGAGCTTCCACTATTAAAGTCAGGAAAGGAATTGCACGTCGCGCCCCATCCCACCGTATTGTGTGGCGTCAGATTGTAGGGACATGCCGTGGCATGTCCGATTTCCGCTGGATTTGCAAATGTAACGCCTGATGGGCGGACATGCCACGGCATGTCCCTACAATCTGACTATGTGCTTTAGGTTATAAAGCACGACTTTAGAGATCGTCGACCTGGCGGCGGAAGGCTATCATGCGGATGGCTGCTTCAGCTGCTTCGGCGCCTTTGTCGCCTACTTTTCCGCCGGCGATGCGGTCAAGAGCCTGCTGGTCGGATTCGACGGTGAGGACTCCGAATATGACAGGGATGTCGCAGTCGGCGTTGAGGGCTGTGATGCCCTGTGTGACGCTCTGGCATACGTAGTCGAAGTGGGGAGTATCTCCACGTACCACGCATCCTATGGCTATTACCGCGTCAAAGAGGCTTGACTCGATGAGCTGTGAGGCGGCGAATGTGAGTTCTATAGCGCCCGGGACTTCGAGCATAGCCACGTCCTTGTCCTTGAAGCCGTTGGCGATGAGTGTATCGTGCGCGCTGCGGGAGAGCGGACCGGTGATATGGTCGTTCCACTGGGCGCGAACTATGGCTACGCGGGCGTCCTTGATGATTGGGAGGGCGGTTGAGGGGGCTGCTGTTGACATTGTCGGATATTTTTTATTCGTGTTTTATGAGGGTTGTTTGCCTTCTTGTAGGGACGCGGCGTGCCGCGTCAACGTATCAGGCGATGTGTATTGCGTTTGATGACGCGGCACGCCGCGTCCCTACCCGATGGGAAATCAGGGAGTCTGATGGGTTATTCGATGTTGTATTCGCGGAGTTTGCGGTAGAGGGTGCGCTCGGAGATGTTTAGGGCGGCTGCCGTGTCGCGGCGGCTGCCGTTGTTCATCTCGAGGGCGCGGCGTATGGTGTCTTTTTCCGAGTCCTGCAAGGAGATCGGGAGCCGCGACAAGGCGTTTGTCGGCGTGGCTGCTGCATCAGAGAGCGTCTCCTCCTCATAGGCATCAAAAGCTGCTGGGTGTGGCGATGTGACGCTGTGTTGCGGCTGTTGCTGGTCCTTGTTGATGCGGTCTATCTCGTTGCGCAGACGCTCTATTTCCTGGCGCAAGCCGAATACCATGTTGAATAGCAGTTCGCGCTCTGACGAGTAGTCGTGGCGGTCGCGCTCCACATGCACCGGGGCGTACATCGTGGCGTTGCGTGGGATGTATTGCTCTATGTCGGTCTTGGTGATTTCGCGTCCGGCATCGAAGAGCGACAGCTGGTCTATCACGTTTTTGAGCTGGCGCACATTGCCTGGCCATCGGTATTGCATCAATAGCTGACGGGATTCATCGTTGAATGTGACCGGAGCTGTCATGTATTTTTCTGCGAAATCGGCGGCGAATTTGCGGGCGAGCATCACCACGTCATTGCCACGGTCGCGCAGCGGTGGCACCTGTATCAGCACTGTGGAGAGGCGGTAGTAGAGGTCTTCGCGGAAACGCCCCTCGCGTATTGCAGCGATGAGGTCGACATTGGTGGCTGCGACTACCCGCAGGTTGGTGCGCTGCACCTCGCTTGAGCCCACCTTGATAAATTCGCCGGTCTCAAGCACACGCAGCAGCCTCGCCTGGGTGGTCAACGGCAGCTCTGCCACCTCGTCAAGGAATATCGTGCCGCCGTCAGCCTCCTCGAAGTAGCCTTTTCGGGAGCTTACCGCACCTGTGAATGCGCCCTTTTCGTGACCGAACAGTTCGGAGTCGATGGTGCCTTCGGGTATCGCGCCGCAGTTGACCGCTATGTATTTGCTGTGTTTGCGGGCTGAAAACGCGTGGATAATCTTAGGAAAAAACTCCTTGCCGCTGCCGCTTTCGCCCGTCACAAGCACCGACAGGTCTATCGGAGCCACCTGGATGGCTCGGCTTATGGCGGCGATGAGAGCCGGAGCGTTGCCCACGATGCCGAAACGGGCTTTGGCTGCATTTATTTCAGATGAAGAAGATGTAGTGGGGTCGTTAGCCATCGTGATTAAGTTTTATTAGAAACAAATTTACAACATTTATCTGTTTCGGCACAGCCGTTGTCGCAAACATTTGTTATTTTTGCATAACTTATGTATTCTGTGACAATGATTTAGTCGCAGTTCCGTATATTTATAAATTGATTTTCATTTTAACTCTCATTCTCGTATTTCTGCATGAAAAACCGTTTTTCCGCGATACTTTCGGTGGTGATGATGCTATTGGTGACCATGCCCGCGTGGGCTGCTATCCCAGCCAACTATTATCAGAGCGTCAACAAGACATCGGGAGCGACCATGAAGGCGCGGCTTAAAGAGCTTGCCCGCAACCATCGCGAAATTTCAAGCTATCAGGATCTTCCGGAATATTTCAAAGAGACCGATGTCATCACCAAGAGGCTCTCATCTGGCGAGGACGGTCTGTGCTGGTGGGACATGTACAGCGACAAGCCTGTGCTTGTCAGCATACGCTTCGGCGCGAATATGAACCGTGAGCACTGTTTCCCCAAAAGCTGGTGGGGTGGCAATGACAATGTCCCTGCCTATGTCGACCTGTTTCACATGTATCCGTCGGAGGCAAAAGCCAATCAGGCAAAGAGCAACTGGCCTCTCGGCGAGGTTGAATCCGCGACATTTGACAACGGACGTGTCAAGATAGGCAAGGCTATCCCCGCGCATCGTACCTCAGCCGACAAGGTGTTTGAGCCCTCCGACGAGTATAAGGGTGATTTCGCCCGCACTTACATGTACATGGTTACCTGCTATGGCGATTACAACTGGAATTCAAGCTATATGTGGATGCTGTCAAGCGAGACCTCGCAATACCTTTCGCTGTCGAAGTATGCCGTGGACCTGCTGCTTGAGTGGCACAAGCTTGACCCCGTCAGCCAGAAGGAGCTTGACCGCAACGAGACTGTGTACAGAATCCAAGGCAACCGTAACCCCTTTATCGACCATCCTGAGTTTGCCGATTATATCTGGGGCGACAAGGCTGGTACTCCCTATGAAGATAACGCTACGGAGCTTAACAAGATGCTGTTTTCTCCTGTCAAGGATCAGCCTGTGAGCTTTGACGCCATCGCTCTCGGTGACACAGAAACCACCATCCTTAAAGTACGCGGTCAGGATCTTACTGGCAATATCAATCTGCGCATATATATGGGCGACAAGGATGATTTCCGTTTCCGCAAGCCGACTACAGGCTCTAACTACACTCTTGTGGACTACATATCGCTGACGCCTTCGCAGGTCAACGCTGACGGCGGATACAATCTCGTTATAGAATTTACCCCCAAGGCTTTGGGAGAACGCAATGCGCGTGTGCTTGTCAACGGTGACGGTATTGTGGGGTCATTTGGTGTTTCGCTGAAAGGTACAGCCGGCGAGATGCCTAATCTTACGGCTCCTGTGGCACTTGATGCCAGCGACCTGACCACCAAGACCTATAAAGCAAATTGGGAACCGGTCAAGGGCGAAGAGGTTGACTACTACGTTATCACCCGAACCCGCTACAAGGGCAATCAGGTCATAATAGAGGAAATCACCGCTGATGCTCCTGGCGTAACAATCGAGGACTTTGACGGCAGCGACTACGAGACATACAGTGTCAAGAGTTGCCGTCTGAAGCATTATTCGCCTGAGTCCAATGTGATCACCGTGTCACATAGCGGAGCTATTGACGGTATCATGGGCGATGACTACCGCGACGCTTATTTCGTCCCTGAGAACGGCGGTATCAGCGTGGTCAGCACACGCGGTGAGTTCACTGTCAGCATCCATGATGTGTCAGGTCGCAGAGTATTGATGCGTAGTGTCAGCAACGGTGATTTCATACCGCTTGCCACAGGCAGCTACGTTGTGACATCGGAAGTAGCAGAGCCTGCTAAGATATTAATTAAGTAGGGGCTTATGCCCAGTGCTTTTTGATAATGTTAACAGGAGTGGGCATTGGTGTTGCACACGATAATTGCTAACTTTGTATTATCAAAAGAACAAAAAAACAGACATAAAAATGGAAAAGAAAAAATCATCATCAAAAAACAAGTCAGGAGTGACTGTCGACCCCAAATCATCAGAGGCAGCGAAGCTCCAGGCTCTGCAGCAGGTGATGGCAAAGATAGAGAAGGACCACGGCAGAGGCAGCATCATGCGCCTCGGTGATGACAAGGTGGAAAACGTGGAGGTAATCTCCACAGGCAGCATCGGGCTCAACTATGCACTCGGTGTGGGCGGTTTCCCTCGCGGACGCATCATCGAGATATACGGACCCGAATCGTCAGGTAAGACCACCCTTGCCATTCATGCCATAGCCGAGGCTCAGAAGAAGGGCGGCACATGTGCTCTGATCGATGCAGAGCATGCTTTTGATCGCTTCTATGCTGAAAAACTCGGGGTGGATGTCAACAATCTGCTCATATCCCAGCCTGACAACGGCGAGCAGGCACTTGAGATCGCCGAGCAGCTGATACGCTCATCTGCCATAGATGTGCTGGTGGTCGACTCTGTGGCTGCTCTGACACCCAAGAGCGAAATCGAGGGTACGATGGGAGACCGCAATGTAGGTCTGCAAGCGCGCCTGATGTCTCAGGCAATGCGAAAGCTCACCGGCAGCATCGCCCGTACCAACACATGCTGCATATTCATCAACCAGCTGCGTGAGAAAATCGGTGTGATGTTCGGTCCGTCGGAAACTACGACGGGCGGTAACGCGCTGAAATTTTACGCTTCGGTGCGTATCGAGATACGTCCCAGCACATCCATCAAAGACGGTGACGATATCCTCGGAAAGAAAACCAAGGTCAAAGTCACCAAAAACAAGGTGGCGCCCCCATTCCGCCGTGCAGAGTTTGATATCATGTTTGGCGAAGGCATCAGTCGTGCAAGCGAAATCCTTGATCTCGGTGTAGACTACGGAATCATCAAGAAGAGCGGCTCATGGTTTAGCTATAACGACTCCAAACTTGCCCAGGGACGCGATGCTGCCAAGCAGGTGATAAAAGATAACCCTGAGCTGGCTGCAGAGCTTGAGGCGAAGATTATGGACGCTCTGACCAATACTTCCGAGGATGTCAAGCAGGCTATTGAAGCCAAGAAAAAGGCAGAAGCCAAGTCAAAGAAGGACAATGAAAAGGATGATGACAATGACGAACTTCCTGACATGGACTTTGATGCCGACCTCCCCGATGACTTCAAGATGGAGGAAGACTGACAAGATAGACACATAAATGAGGTAGGGACGCGGCGTGCCGCGTCATCGTATCAGGCGTGCCGTGACTTTTGATGACGCGGCACGCCGCGTCCCTACTGATAGATTCCTACAGTAAACTTCACATGCGCTTTAAGTGTTAAATGATTGATACAAGTATTTTATTAACAACAGATATACATTATGGAAAAAATTGAACCTGGAAAGTTTGTCGAACTCGGTTACAAGCTCTATGAAGTGGCTTCCGACGGCACTCAGACCCTCGTACACGAATCAGATAAGGATGACCCCGAACGTGTTATATTCGGCGTCACACGCGGCATGATACAGCCTCTTGAAAAGGCGATAGAAGGTCTTGAAAAAGGTGGTAAGTTTGACCTCGTGGTAAAAGCCAAAGATGCTTTCGGCGAATATGATGCCGAGCAGGTGGTCGAGCTGCCTAAGGATATCTTCGTTGTCGATGGCAAATTTGACGATGAGATGGTCAAAACAGGCGCTCTCGTGCCAATGATGACCGCTGACGGTTTCCGTATCAACGGCAAGGTGCTTGAGGTATCTGACACAGATGTCAAGATGGACTTCAACCATCCGCTTGCCGGCAAGGATGTGCGCTTCGATGGCGAGGTGCTTCTCGTGCGCGATGCTACTCCTGAGGAGCTTCAGCCAGCGCATGGCTGCGGTTGTGGCTGCGACCATGACGGATGTAGCGATGACCACTGCGGCTGCGGTGATGACCACCACTGCGGCGACGGCTGTGGCTGTCACTGATAGTTTTTTTGACAGATTAGTTTAGCTACATAACCAAGAGGGGGCGGCAGTCATTGACTGCCGCCCCTGATATATTATAAGATTCATAAATCTTATGCACCAGATAGGTCTTTATCTATTATGCACAAAGTAATTGTATATTTTGCATATCAGCGGATATTTTGTAGGGACATGCCGTGGCATGTCCGTATCACCATGATGGCGATATTACATATGTGCGTGGCGGACATGCCACGGCATGTCCCTACAATTTGACAATTCCTTAATGCGCGTGCTTTATGCACGAGGGGCGGCAGATTCAAATCTGCCGCCCCTCACGGTATCTGTAGTGTTGTAGGTGGTTATGCTTTGGCTGCCTTCTTGTTGCGGCGACGGTCTGTAAGGTAAGCTACAGGGGCTGCAATGTAGATAGAAGCGAGTGTACCGATAACCACGCCGAATATCATCGCGAAGATGAATGAGCGGATGGCATCGCCGCCGAGGATGAAGATGCAGAGGAGCACGAGCAGTGTGCTGCATGAAGTCATGATCGTACGGCTGAGTGTCTGGTTGAGCGAGTTGTTGATGGTAGTTCCGAAGTCCTGTTTGGGGAAGAGACCCACGTTTTCACGCACACGGTCGAATACCACCACGGTGTCGTTGATCTGATAACCGATTACTGTCAGGATGGCTGCGATAAACGACTGGTCGATTTCCATAGCGAAGGGGAATACGCCCCAGAACAATGAGTAGAAACCGATGATGGTAAAGGCTGTGAACGCTACCGCTGCAAGCGCGCCCAGAGAGAAGGCGATGTTGCGGAAACGGATGAGGATGTAGAGGAACATGGCGATGAGTGAGAGGATTACCGCGATGTATGCCTCAGCCTTCATGTCATTTGCCACGGTAGGACCTACCTTCTGTGACGACATGATACCTACATTCTCATTGGTGGTTGAGAAGTCGGTCATCGACATGCCGTTGAGCTCTGACTGGAGACCGTTGTAGAGGATTTCGGTGATTTCCTGGTCTACGCCTTCGTCGTTGGAGTCAATCTTGTAGTTTGTAGAGATACGTACCTTGGTATTGTCATCGATAGAGATTACGCTGACCTGTGCACCGCCGAAGAGGGGTGTCAGCTTGGCGTCAAGCTCATGTGTTTGCACGGGGTGGTCAAACTGTACCACATAGTTGCGACCGCCAGAGAAGTCGATGCCCTGGTTGAGACCGCGCACGAAGAACGAGATGATGATGACTGCCACGAATACTATCACAGCCATGAAGCTAGCCTTGCGGGCACCGAGGAAGTTGATAGATGTCTTGTGGAAAATCTTTTCGCTCAGAGCGGTTGTGAACTTGAGGTTCTGGAAGGTCTTGCTCTTGGCACCGGCGATGAATATCAGACGTGTCAGATATACTGCAGTGAAGAACGAGCAGATGATGCCGATGATAAGGGTGGTGGCGAAGCCCTTGATCGGACCAGTACCGAAGAGGAGGAGGATTACACCGGTGATGATAGATGTCAGGTTAGAGTCGAAGATGGCAGAGAACGCATTGCTGTAACCGTCAGCGATGGCTGTGCGTGCATTCTTGCCGGCGCGGAGCTCTTCCTTGGCGCGCTCAAAGATAAGCACGTTGGCATCGACTGCCATACCGAGTGCAAGCACGATACCTGCGATACCAGAGAGTGTAAGCACTGCCTGGAACGATGCCAGGATGCCGAATGTGAAGAAGATGTTGCAGATAAGACCTACATTGGCGATAAGTCCGGGTATCATGCCGTAGAAGAGGCACATGAACACCATCAGGAGCACGAGGGCGATGATGAACGACCAGATGCCGTCGTGGATAGCCTTTGCACCGAGAGACGGACCGATGACGGTGTCAGAGATGATGTTGACCTTGGCCGCCATCTTACCGCTCTTGAGCACGTTGGCAAGGTCCTTAGCCTCGTCGGTGGAGAAGTTGCCGGTGATCTGACTGTTGCCGCCTTCGATAACGCTGTTGACGTTGGGGGCAGAGTAAACCTGATCGTCAAGCACGATGGCTACGGGACGACCAAGATTGGTCTGGGTGATGTTTGCCCACTGCTTGGCAGCTGTGGCATTCATCGACATGCTGACATAGTTGCCGTTGCGTGTGTCATAGTCAGCATTGGCGCTGGTCACAACGTCGCCAGAGAGGGCGGGCTTGCCGTTAAGTGTCTTGAGCGCGATGAGCTGGTACATATCTACCTTGCGGTTGCGGCCAGATGTAGAGTCGGTGATTTCGATGGTCTGCGGCTGGCGTTCCCATGCGAATTTCACGTTGTTGGGAAGCAGACGCTTGGCAGCGGGGCTTTCAAGAGCCTTGTCGATAGCCGCGCGCTGGTTGGCGAGGGCATAGCCCACTGTGATGCCCTGTCCGGGCTGCAGGAACAGACCGAAGAGACCTGTGTTGGTTGCTGCGGTGCTGTCGGCGCGGAGCTCGTTGTCAAGCTGAGACAGGGGCATCTGGAGGTCAGAGACATTGTATGTCTCATAGAATTCGAGGTTGGCAGATGCTTTGAGCAGGTCACGCACGCGGTCGTGTTCCTTGACTCCGGGGAGCTCGAGGAGGATCTGACCGTCGTTTTCAAGTTCCTGGATATTGGGAGCCACGACACCAAACTGGTCGATACGGTTACGGAGCACATTGGTAGAGCTGCTCACGCGGTCCTTGACCTCCTGCTTGAGGGTAGCCTCGACCTGCGAAAGGTTTTCGCCGCGCTTCACCTGGTCCTTGAACAGGATGGAAAAGTCAGCCTGCGGGTCAAGTTTCTGATACTCCTTGCAGAATGTCGACACGTAATCGTTGGTGCGGGTAGCTTTGACGATTGAATCGGTCTTTGCGATGGCTTCGTTGAAGTAGGGGTTGCCGTCGGCATTTGCCATCGAGCGGAGGATGTCGGGCACGGATACCTGCAGGGTGACGTTCATACCGCCCTTAAGGTCGAGGCCGAGACCTACGCCGAGTTTCTGTACTTCATTGAATGTGTAGCCCATGAACACCTTCTCTTTGCCGATGGAGTCCATGAACATCTTTTTTGCTTCACGGTAAGCGTCGGCTTTAGTGTCGCCGTTGGAGGCTGTGAGTGCATAGGCTTCTGCCTTATCCTCATAGTGGTTGGTAACCAGAGTGAAGCTAAGGTAAAAAAGGCACACGAGCACCAGGAATATCGCAATTACGCCTGCGACAACGCTTCCCAGAGTTCCTTTGCTTTGCATGTGATGGTTAGGTGATTTTAAAGATGTATTGTGTTAATAATTAATTGATTTCGCTGGCAATAGATTAATCAGCTTGCAAATATACGAAAAATTCCGTCAAAATAACTCCATTGTGCTGTAATACACGTATGTTGCGCTTGAAATTTATCTGAAGGATGATAAAAACGTGGCAAATCCTGTATCAGCCGTTGTGAACTGATACAGGATTTGTCAGATTATGTGGATGGGTTTACTGGCGCATCACTTTGAGGGTCGCAGCGTCAGAGGGTGCGGTGCATTTGATGACGTACATCCCCTGGGGAAGGGTGTTCATGTCAAATTCCAGTCCTTGAGCCGATGCAACGCGGACTCCGCAGGAGTTCCACACAGTGAACTGTGAGGGTGTGGAGGCATAGATGATGTTGCCTGACATGGTAATGAAGCCATTGTCGGTGGCAATGTCGGCGATACCTGAATGCGGGTCGACCTCTACAGCTTTCTTGTCATCGATGCGGAAGTAGTAGTCACGATTTGCCACGATGGGATAGTCGGGGAGCTGCAAACCGTTGTTCCAGTTGTTGAAAATGAGGTTGTAGCTGCCGGTGTCAGTGTCAAGGCCGAAGACCTTATACACAGTGCCGTCTATATCGCGCTCGTCAATGGGAGCCTGTCCTGGCCATGCACCCCACAGTTCGGAGTCGCCGTAGGCATAAAGTCCGAGGGAATCCCAGCCGGTGCAGTTCTCCACGTAGATGTAGTGGCGGCATACAGGCACTTCGGGGAGCTGTCCTGTCAGGATCACATTGTCAATGGCAAGAGCCATGGCGTTGTTGGCAGCCGAGCCTGAGGCTACGGATATGTTCCATGCGAGGTAGAGGTCCATGCCGCGTCCGAGTCTGATAGGCAGCTGCCCTTCGACATTGATTGTCTCGCCCGGTACTTCTTCATATCCGGCAGTCTGAGTGTCAGGGGCGAGATAGGTGTTGAAATCGTCACCTGCAGCAGTCCAATGGCGTCCATCTACCGAGTAGTAGAGCTTGACGGCAAATCCGGCAGGGTTGGAACCTTGGCGGTATTTCTCGATGTCGTAGCTGATGGTGAGCTTCTCGATATTCTTCTTGCCGTCGTTATAGAGGTGTGTGTAGAGATTGATGGCACGTGTGCCGTTGTCGACACCTGTGGTGATGCCTCCGACAGCGCGGTCGGCTGACTCGCCATTGCCGAAATTCCAGATGCCGTTTTTGGCGTTGGAGGGTAGGTTGACACCGCCGCTATAGGCTGTGTTGGTGAGGGCTACGCCGTAAGACCCGAGGGTGCGTGGCTCTACGGTCTGACGGTCGATACGCCAAGCCTCCGGGAGGACAGCGTCGGCAGCATCGCCCATGTGGTCAAAGTCCTCGCTTATGGTGAGGTTGTCCTGGTTCATGTATATTGCCGGATAGCTTTCCACTTCGGTCACGCAGTCGGTAACCTTGATTTTTGCCGATTTGGAGAAATTGCCAGCTTTAGCGGTCACTTCAAACTCGCCCGCAGTGCCGTCGGATGTGAAGCAGCCGTCTTTGTCCACAGAGCCTCCTCCACTTACTGTATATGTCACATCTCCTTCGGGAGCGTATTCAAGTCCGAAATCGTCGATCATCGCCACTTTGTAGTGGATTTTGCCGTTGATATGGTCCACGTAATTTGTGACGCTCTTGAGGGCGGATGAAGCATATGTGCGCATTGATGCGGCTTCGGTGTCTGTAAGACCTTCGGTATGCCAAGATATTTCGGCGGGATCCTGACCATAAATCAGTCCGTATTCCATACATGCAGCCATGTAGGTAGACAGCGGGGTCGGATGGCGGTCATCGGAGAACCATGGTGCGATGCCCTGAGTGCCCTCGGTTTCAAATACATTCTGATAGGCATTGGCTACGGGGCATACGATGAGACCGAATTCGGCAGCCACGTCCATGTAATTGTCGATGAACATCTTGTTATAGGCTGTGAAATTCTCCCAGTCGCTGCTGTATGCCCAGTTGACGGGCAGGATGATCACGGCATTGGGGTTGGGGCAGTACTCGCGGATGTAGCCGACCCACTTGGCAACTGACTCGCGGAATGCCGCGGGATTGGTGCGGGGCAGAGAACTTTGCTCCTGGAGTATGACATGCGTCCATGCATCGGAGCGTACCATCATCTTGGCTCCGGGGGTGCCGTCGGCAGCGAGTCCGTCGCCTTCGTCCCAGTGCGTGGCGAGAGATTTGCCCAAGAGGGTGTGACGAGTCCATGAAGCATCCTTCCCCATTGACTCGGCTATGGCGTTGAACACTTCGTGCTGGTCGTTGTAGTGTATGAGGCTGTTGTTGAGCGAGAGGACTTTGACGGTCTCAGGCATTGTGCGCATAAGCACTACATCGGCTGGCGAGAGTGTGATGTCGGTTATCTGCGATTCGACCGCTGTGAGAGTATAGGCTCCGGTCTCGATGTTGAAAGTCACATCGTAGGTGGCAGGAGCTGTCGCTACGCTCATGTTGCTGCCCTTGACGAGAGTGCCGGAGAGGGTGTTTTCGCCCTCTGTGGCAGCACCCCATACTCCACCCATGCCGAGACGCTGGTAGATGCGCCAGCGGCTTGTGGCGTTGTCACCTGCCTTCATGGATATGCGTCCTTTGAAGAGATTGTCAGCGTTATCGAGATTGAGAGCACCAGAGGTGTTCATGTAGTTCCAGCCGTTGAAATCGCCGATAACATAGACTGTGGTCAGTCCGGTGGGGTCATCGTTGCTTTCGAGCAGCAGTGTTGCTTCGCCAGAGGTGGTGATGTTGAGCACGATGCGTTTGCAGTCAAACAGGTTGGCTCCGCAAGATATGTTGGCGTCAGTGCCGCTCTGGAGCTTGTATGGTGCATCGGCAGCGATATTGGTGCCGTTTGAGCCGTAGTTGCATGCCGATGACCAGGAATCGTCGGCTATCTTGAATGCTCCGTTGAGCGTCTTGTCATACAGCACGTACACACCGTTGCCCTCGTCGGAAAATTCCCATCCGTCAAGGTTGTTCCATGAATTGACTTCGCCTCGGAGGTAGATGCCTGAGGGAGTGAACGGAGGCAGGTCGGGATTTACCCATCCTGTATAGCTCTCTGGGTCGGAGATTTCCGAGATGCCAGTCGGAGAGGCGCAAAGATAATAGTCGCGGTCTGATGACAGTGTGAAGCCGTCAGTGTCATATGCCGAGCCATCGGTCAGATGTATGTCGGCAGGCAGAGTGCCGCCGAGAGTCCATCCCCAATAAGTCACGCCATTGAGCGTCTTGCTCATCTCAGGGGCTTCTCCGGGTTTTGGAGCGAAATGGTCGCTCGAAGTGGAGTATAGCGACAGCTGCTTGGCTCCGCTGGCGTTTTCGACGAACACGTAGTGCATATTGCCGCTGTTGAAACCTGCGGTAACGGATACATCGTCGATGGCGAGAGCCATCGCTTTGTCGGGCGAAGAGCCTGATGATACAGATATGTTCCATGCGAGGTACATGGTGGCACCGGCAGGTATGTCTGTCATCATGGTTTTGTTTTCAACCTTGACAGTGGAGATGGGCACGATGTCGGCTCCAGCGGTGGCTCCGTCGGGAGCAAAAGGAGTGTAGAATGCCTCGCCGGCTGATTGCCAAGACTCTCCATCGGGCGATGTGTAAAGCTGTACGCTGTATCCGGCGACATTGGCACCCTCGCGGTATTTCTCTATGGCATAGCTCAGTGTCAAGCGGTCAATAGGTGCGTCAGATGCATTGGTGACTTTGGTCATGACGTTGACGCAGCGTGTGCCATTGGCAACGGTGGTCGACAGTCCTCCTATGGCACGGTCGGATTCGTCGGTGCTGCTGCCGAAGTTCCATGTGCCGTTTTTAGCATTGGATGGCAGAGCTACGCCGCCTGAATACATTAATTGGTCAGTCGCGGCAGTCCAGCTGCCCACTGTGCGTGGGGCGTTCATCTGTCGCTCTACCTTCCAGTCTGTCGGCATAGCGAGCAGAGGAGTAGATGCAGATGCATCCCACATGGAATTGAAGTGCTCGCTGCCCGTAGGGCTGGTCGGTGACAGCTCAAATGCTGAGGCTGCCTGGCATGCCAGCAATGCAGTCAGGGCAGTCGTCGAACATTTCCTGAGAAAATTGTGAAAAAGCATGGTTTAGATAATTATGTGATTAAGAATTGGGAGTGGCGATTCGCTTATTCACAAAATTATGACCACACGCTTGCCTCCGTGATGCGATGTAATATATATTGTAAGTGCTTAAAACTTATAAATATAAGTAAATCAAATGCTTATATATTGTTGATGACAGATAAATTGTAAGTGATTAAAACGCCTATATCAGACTAATTCTGAGACCTTCTTCTCAAATTCAGCCGGATAGATGGCTTTTTTTCTCAGTTTGCTGCGGTAGTTGTAGACGGTAGACATGGAGCAGCGGAGTATGCGGGCAGTCTGCTCGCCGTCACATATGCCGAGTCGCATGAGAGCGCAGATGCGCAGCTCGGTGTTCATTTTTTCGCCCGGTTTCAGCTTTATCTGTTCGTCAGGCAGAAGCAGAGCGTTGACTTTGTAGGTGAAACCGGGGTAAAGATTCAGGAACGTATCATCAAAGAGAGCATAGAAACCGTTGATCTCCTTGTCAACATATCGGGTTGAGGCTATGGCATCATAGAGCTGGTCGAAGTTTCGTTTATTGGCAACTTTGCTTAGATATGAGCGATAGTTTTCCATCTTTGACAGAAATTCCAGGCTCAGATTCATAAACCGTGTCATGTACTCCTCCTTTGCCTTGTTGGCAGCCGAGAGCTGGGCGTTGATGTCAAGCTGGCGGTCGTGTGACTGACGGAGGCATCGGTTACGCTTGACGACAATCCTGACGGCTATGCCGAGAAGCACTGCCAGCACCATCACCACGCCTATGGCGATGTGTAGCGATTGCCGCAGACGGCTTTGACGTGCGTTGTAGGCGGCATCGATCAGCGGCATGGTGTTTGACATCTCCATGGTGCGTATCTTGGCGTTGCATGCAGCGGCATCGTCAATGCTGCGATGCAGATAGCGATAGGCTCTGTCGATATCCCCTTGCTCATAAAGGGCTACCGCCAGCTCCGGGAGGGCGATATATTCTCTGACGCCGTTGCTCAGATCTCTCACGGCGGCGTTTGCGAGGCATTGTATCTGCTCGTTGCGGTTACCTTGCAGGGCGTGGATGCGTGCCATGACGTGATATGCTGCGGCACTGCCACCGCTGACGGAGTCAGACCGTAATTCGTCGTCCATCAGCTTCTTTGCCGAGGCATAGTTTCCTTCGTCTATAAGTTTGTTGACGATGATGAATCTGGCATCAGGATTCAGGGAGAGCAGGGAGTCGCGGTATTGTTTTTTCAGCAGATCATACTCTGGAGCAATCTGAGGGTCAAGGGAGCATTCAGCGAGATTCCTGTAGAGCTGGATGCCGAGAGTGTAATAGGCGATCCGGAGAGAGTCGGGCAGTTTGTCAGGGTGCAGGTCTGTGAAGATGCCATAGGCTTCCTTGTACATCATCCCGGCAGAGTTGTAGAGCGAAGCCGTACGCAGTCGTGCCTCGTCAAGCATCAGGGAGTCATTGGTGGCGAGGGCTAAGCGTTGCGCACGATGAAAATGGGTGAGGGCGGAATCGATGTTGAAGTCAGAGTAACGGTTGCCCATATTGATCTCATGTCGGTAACGTTGCACCGGGGTCGAGGCGCGGCGGTACCCGGCAAGATTCAGAGAGTCAAGCTGTGACGCCCTGCGCATGACAGCTTTCCCTCCGTCATTGACCAGCGCGTCAAGTCGGTGGAGCGGCGAACGCGCCGACAGAGGTGACAGCCCCGAGGCAAATAACAGGAGGATAATAATGACCGGCTTTGCAAGAAAATACCCCATATCGCAAAGTTAGTCTTTTTCGCCGAGATGTAAAAACTTGTTTTTAAGGAAGTTGTAGGTTACTTGGATGACGAGAGGAATAAAAAGACCTATGGCTGCATATGCAATCCAGTAATATTGCGCAAGTTCCATATGGACTGGATATTCCAAAAGATATTCATGCGGAAGCCCATAGGCATTGATGAGTATGTAGGTCAGGATTTTGAATGCAAGGAAGTGCCATACGAGTATGAGGATTGTGCTCTCTCCGCAGAAAATGAGGAATCGTCTGATCCGTCCGTCGGGGATGTGTGCACTGAGTATCAGTACGCCTATGACACCAGCCACAGAGCCGACAAACCGCAACGGCACCTGCCATGTAAATAGCGAGAATATAGCACCGGGAAAATAGACCGACACCGCGCCGGTCAGAATCAGACATAATATCAACGTGGCTATAAGCCGTTTTCGGTTGGACTTGTAACGGTCATGGATGCCCTTTAGCACGAAGCCTGTCAGGAAATAGATGGCAAAGTGGATGAATCCTGACAGTCTCATGACGATACGGTTATCATATAGAAACATGTTGAGCAGTATGACGCATATCATCATGGCAGCCATCCATACCGATACTTTCTTGATGTCGCATCCGGTTGCCCAAAGGATTACCCAACTAATGAGCGAGGCGAAAAAAAGCCCCGCAAGAAACCAGAATCCAGCTAACATCGGTTCCTGTTTGATCATAAGTACTGCCTGGACTATGGCGATAAGATGGCTGTGTATGTCATATGCGGTATCATAGATGCCCATTGCATACAGGGTGTTGTGGAGTAAGATAAAAACAAAGTTCCACTTGACAAACGGCCACCACAGTCCTCTGGCTCTGCGTCGGGCGAATTTGAGCGGAGCATTGCAATAGGCGGTCTTGAAGCAGTAACCAGCCACTAAGAAAAACAGTGGCATATGGAATACGAATATGAAGCGGTTCAACGGCAGAGGTAAGCCGCTATGGCTAATGACCACCAGTATGATGCCGATACCTTTAGCGATGGTGATGGTATCGTTGCGTGTAAACCGTTGGGGGTCAGAAATCTGATGGTCAGGCATATGTTTTGCCGAGGACTATAACGATTCGGGCTGGAAGGGTCGTGAGCCTGAGGATATGCGGGCGAATATGCGCCACTGGTAGAGGATGAGGGCAGCAGTGCAAAGGGTGGCGGCTAAATCGCCGAGGGGGAAGGCGAGCCAGATACCGTCGAGCTGCATGGTGCGTGGAAGCCAGAGCATCAGAGGTATGAGGAATATGACCTGACGGGCGAGCGACAGGAATATGCTTTTGCCAGCCTTGCCGATGCTTTGGAAAAAGGTTGTGGAGATGACTTGGAATCCTACGAGCCAGAATGCCCAGAATCCTCGATGGAAAGCGTTGACTGTGGTATCGATCAGCGGCATGGATGTGGTGAAGGCTCTCGCCCACAGATCAGGTATCAGGTATCCCACAGCCATGCAGACTATGGAGATTATGGAGGCTGCTGCAACAGCGAGATAGTAGGCATGTTTCATGCGGCGGAAATGTCCTGCGCCATAGTTGAAGCCTACAATCGGCTGCATGCCCTGCGAGATGCCGCTCATAGCCATGACGGCAAGGGTGGAGAGTGTGGTGAAGATTCCGGCGGCAGCCACGGCAGTGTCACCGCCATAGTGGAGCAGCGAGTTGTTGATGATGGCATTGACTGCGCTGGCGGCGGCATTGATGAGCGACGGAGCCGCGCCGATGGCTACTATGCCCCACACTATGCGTCGGTCAAGGCGATAGATGCCCCTGCGGAAATGCACGGTAGATTCCGAGCGGAAGAAGTGCTTCATCACATAAATCCCTGATATAATCATGGATATGACCGTGGCTATGGCAGCACCTTTGATGCCCATGTCGAGCCAGAAGATGAATATGGGGTCAAGTGCCACATTTATGCCTGCTCCGATGAAATTGGTCACCATGGCGCGCATCGGATAGCCCGAGGCTCGCATGATGTTGTTGAAGCTCAGGGTGACGTTGATGAGAAGAAATCCCGGAAGCAGGTAGACCATGAATTCATGGGCATAGGGGAGGGTGGCTTCGGATGCTCCGAATGCCATGAGTATGTCGTCAAGAAAAAGGGCGAAGACCGTTATGTAGGCGATGGCGATGGAAATTGACATGACCAAGGCATTGCCGAGGGTGCGGAATGCGCTGTCGGTGTCGCCGGCTCCGAGCATCACCGAGATGCGGGCTGCCGCTCCGCCGCCCACGAGGACTCCGAGGGCAGCCGAGAGATTCATCACTGGCAGTGTTACAGCCAGTCCGGCTATCGCTTCAGGGCCCACGCCCTGACCGATGAATATGCGGTCGACGACGTTGTAAAGCGATACCACAAGCATTCCTACTACGGCAGGGAGGCTGTATTGCCACAGCAACCGTCCGACAGGGTTGTCAGCCAGTTGTCGGAGGCGTTCGTTGCGTGTTGAAGCTGTGTCAGACATTCGAGATGCTATCGGTGATCAATGATGATGTGGATTATATGCGCTTTGACATCGTAGGGGGTGGCTGTGCCGCTGCGAGGCTTGGCTCCGAGGTGGTAGTAAAAAGACTTCTGCATGTCCCATGACTTGAAATTGACACTTCGGGTCTCAGACGGAGGGATGTCAGCCTTGATGTCAATGTCGCGCGAATGCAGCCTGCGTCCTGACATGTCGTAATAGTCGAGCCGTAGCCTCAGAGCGTGGATAGTGTCGCTGAGCGATGAGGTTACAAACAGGCTCTCGCGCGTGGCGCGGAGAGGCTTGTCGTAGCCTGACAGCCTGACCTCGGCATCGGTTACGGTGATGGTATCGTGGGTGGGGTATGAAAGCCGATATGCCGCTTCTGACTTATTGACGTGGCGTGTGGTTGCCTGCTTGCGTGGATAAGCGGAGAGGGTCAACAGAACCATTGCCGACAAGAGGAGGAAATATCTCATAAGCGGTGATGTCAGATGGTGCTGAATTTGTAGCTGAATCCGAGCGAGAGTATTTCTTTAAACTGCCAGTAGTGCCAGCTGCTGTCTTCTATCCGCGGGGTCGTGGAGTCGTAGCGCAGGTGGGCGTAAAGCATCGCTGAGAGGAAGCGGTTGATTGAGAAATTGATGGTGTTTTCCCAGTCGAGCTGCGAGTCTTCATATTGTGTGAACGCGAACAGGCGTGACTGGAGGGATATGTCACGTGTGATCTTCCAGTCGAGTTTGATTTCGGTGCTCGAACCTATCTGGTTTTTGACTCGGTGTCCGTTGTCGATGCCAAATGAAGCCGGATCCATGTTGGTGTTGGTGACCATCTTCATGTTCCATGATATTGGTGAAATGGACGCATTGATGCTGAATTTCTTCGAAGGCGACATATAGTCGTAGGTCATACCGAGACCGAGGTTGAGTTCGCCAGGGGAGAGGAAGGCAGCCGAAAGCTGATGAGAGTTTATCGGATAGCTTTTAAACAGCTGGGTCTTGAAGTTGAGGGCTACCGAATAAAACCAGTGGTCAAATGCCTTCAATCCGCCCTTGGCTGTAATCTGTAGGAGATCCTCGGTAATCTGTACCTTGCGTAGCGAGTCATCGGGGGTGCTTGACATCGCTAACTTGTATGATACAGAGGCTTCAAGCATCTGATTAGGATGTAATTTCTGATTGAGTTTCACGCCATAACCGATGCTTCCGATGAAGCTGAGGGCGTTTTTGCCGCCCTGATACCAGTTGGGGGAGATGTATGCCTGTGACATCTGCAATGCTGCTCCGAACGAATGTAGCCAGTATTCCGGCTTGACGTCGACATCGACTTTGGTCGGGTCATTGGACTTGGCTGGGAGTTCTTCCATCATGACTATCTGCATGCGCGAGGGATCGACTACCGCCCGATAGCGTTTGGGTGGGTCGGGGAGCATGCGCTCGTTGTAGCGCACCAGCAGCGGGTTTGCTATCATGTAGTTCTGCTTGAGCACGTTGACCAGTGAGTCTACAAACAGAGCATTGTCAAGCCACGCGCGTCCAGGGACAGGGAGGAGGCTGTCGGCGCGTGTCGCCGGAGCATGCAGTACTTCCGAAGGGAAAGGCATGATGCGGTAGGTGGAAAAGATCGGTTCGCGCATATCGCGTGGAGTGATGCGCGCATATGTGCGGAAGGGGCAGCTGTCAGGGAGCACGATGTCGTCAAATGTGATCATCGGCTGCGGGATGCTGTCAGGAGCAGACGGCTGCGTGCCACACATGGCGTGTGACGGCCAAATCATGCCTAAGAGCAGGGCTGCGGACGTGAAAATCTTGTGCATGGCAGTGGTGAATGGAAGCATCAGTCGTCTAATTTAAAATATATTAAAGTGCAAAATTAGCAAAAAAATTGTACATTTGTCGCTATAATGCCCTGCAAGGGTCTCATTTCCTACTGATTAAACACCCTCTAAATAGATGGACGGACGAGGCGGTTTCATCGCTTGGTGCAAGCGGTATATTTCAGTAAGTGCACTGGTCATAATGGGTGCACTGGTTTACGTGCTGTTTTTCAATGACAATTCCATACTCAACCACTACCAGTATGAGGGGGAGATAGACAATCTCAAAGCCGAAATCAGAGCCAACCGTGACTCGCTGGAGTATTACCGCGAGATGAATTCGCGTCTTGACACAGACCGTGAGGCTATGGAGCAGATCGTCAGGGAGCAGTACCACATGCAGCGTCCCAACGAGGACATATATCTCGTGGAGTAAGAAAAAGCAGGCATTGCCTGAAACTATTCAACTATATATCGCATCATATATGATAAAGAATCAGAACATAATCATGTGGCTCATAACGGTGTCGCTGCTTCTCATCATGGCTGGCACTATAATGCCTATGCTGAGAGTGGAGGGCGATGCCTGGAAATATATCTACGGTAGTGGAGCCGTGGTGCTTCTATTCAGTCGCATAGCGTCCATCGTTCCCAAAGGGGCGAGTCTGAGGCTGCGACGTCTGTACAGACTGGAGACTTGGTGCGCCATCTTCTTCTGTGTCGCCACGTTCTTCATGTTTTATGAGAAGGCAGGGCAGATGGACTGGCTCGCCTTTACGCTTGCCGGCGGTGCCATACAGGTGTACACTTCCATAATGATACCGCGCACCGCCCGTAAGGAGAAACTGATTAAGTAACCGTCAAACAAGCAGATATAATGAAAATAGCTCTCATAGGATATGGCAAGATGGGTCATATCATCGAACAGATAGCCCGCTCACGCGGACATGAAATAGTCAAAATCATCGACATCGACAACAATGCCGATATCGAGTCGCCGGAGTTCGCTTCGGCAGATGTGGCGATAGAATTCACTACACCACATACAGCGGCTGACAACTGCACCCGTGCGCTCAATGCCGGGGTAAGCGTGGTTTCCGGCTCCACAGGCTGGGCTGACAAGCTCCCCGAGGTGGAGAAACTTGCTGAATCGCTTGGCAGAGGCATGATGTGGAGCAGCAATTTCAGCATCGGTGTCAACATCTTCATGGCTCTAAACCGCTATCTTGCCCGGGTGATGAACAAGTTCCCCCAGTATACTCCTGACATGACCGAAACGCACCATGTGCATAAGCTCGACCACCCGAGCGGCACTGCCGTGACACTTGCTGAGGGTATCATCGCCGAGAGTGACCGCGTCAGCCAGTGGGTAGAGGAAGCTCCCGCTCCTGCCGATGCCATGATTGTCAGCCACATACGCCGTGCCGAAGTGCCCGGCATACATGAAATCACATGGGAATCGCCGATTGACAGCATTTCCATCAAGCACAGTGCCAAGACCCGCGAGGGCTTCGCGCTCGGGGCTGTGATGGCGGCTGAATGGCTCGCATCGCACCCAGGCGTACACTCGATGGATGAGATGATGCAAGAACTGATTTCTGACAAATCCCATAGCTGAGACCATGCCTGACAAATCATTAGGAGAGGACTTCAAGTCACGTCTGCGCGCGGTCAAGGCTACCCGATGGGTACGCTTTGCTCTGGTGTCAGTCCTGTTTTTCGCATGGGTGATATGGCTGGGCAACCCTTGGGTACTGCTGGCATACATATTGCTGTTTGACATCTATATCACGGGCTACATACCGTTGACTTGGTGGAAGAAGTCCAAGAACGTCGCCCTGCGCAGCGTCATGGGCTGGGTGGATGCTATACTTTACGCCCTGATTCTGGTCTATTTCATCTTCACTTTCGTGGGGCAGAACTATCAGATACCCTCCTCGTCGCTCGAAAAGACGTTGCTTGTGGGTGACTACCTGTGGGTCAACAAGATGGCATACGGTCCACGTGTGCCCAATACGCCGATACACCTGCCTTTGGTGCAGAACACTCTGCCCATCGTCAATACCAAGAGCTATCTCGAATGGCCCGAATGGAAATACCACCGTCTCAAAGGCTATACGACGGTCAAGCGCGGAGACATAGTGGTGTTCAACTTCCCTGCCGGGGATACTGTGGCTCTGAAAGTGCAGAATCCTGACTACTATACTCTCGTGCGTCACTTCGGCAGAGATGCAGTGTGGGGCAACAAGGAGCAGTTTGGCGAGGTGATATACCGTCCGGTTGACCGCCGCGAGAACTATGTCAAGCGTTGTGTCGGGCTCCCTGGAGATACACTGGCGATTGTAGGAGGCGTGGTGCATATCAACGGCAAGGCTATCCCGCAGCCTGAGACGGTGCAGCAGAATTACTTCTATCAGTTTGACGGACGCATGCTTTCCGATGCCGACTTCGAGTCGCTCGGCATAGCTGAGGATGACCGTCACTATCTGACCATCCAGCCTGAGGATGTGGAAGGTGTGAGACTGTCGGGCTTCAAGGTCAATGCCGACGGATCTGTGCCACCGATCTATGTGTCGCCGCTGACCCCGGAGATGGTCAGCCGTATCAAGGCGATGCCGGGGTTCGTCAACATCATGCAGCAGCCTGTGTGGCCCAACGAGGATATATTTCCCTACGGCGTGGCTACAGATTGGACCACTGCCGATTACGGTCCCCTGTGGATACCGCGCAAGGGTGCCACTATCAAAATGGATCAGAAGGCATGGATGACCTATGAGCGTGCCATACGCAACTATGAGCACAATGCCGATGCCGAGTGGCGTGACGGCAAGCTCTGGATAGGCGGCAAGCCTCAGGACAGCTACACGTTCCAGATGGACTATTACTTCATGATGGGCGACAACCGCGACAATTCGCTCGACTCGCGCTTCTGGGGATTCGTACCTGAAGACCATATCGTCGGCAAGCCGATGCGTGTGCTCATATCGCTTGACAAGGACAAGGGCTGGCTTGACGGCAAGATGCGCTGGAACCGCATATTAATGGATGCCAACACGGGCAAATAACTCCATGCTGCTTCTGCGCCCTGAATTGCTCGGCTCGGTAGACCGCTACGTGCACATGGCGCGTAGCGGAACTGTGATGGTGGATGTGGATGTGCCTTATGACAAGAGGGCTAAATCCACCCACCGCTTCACCATAGCCGATACGCGGGGTGCGCTCAACGTGACCATACCGATAGTGCATCCAGAGCGTCATCATGGCACGCTCTTGTCTGACATAATGCTGTCGGATCACAGTCCGTGGTGGACGACGGCTATGACGGCTCTGGAGAGCGCATACGGGCGCACTCCCTATTTTGAATTCTATGCTGATGATTTCGCACCCTTGTTTGATGCTGGGCGCGTGGGGACCCCGCTTGTGGATTTCTGTCGTGACTTGGATAATGTGGTATGTCGCCTTGTAGGCTTGTCTCAGCCTCGTTATGGGCATGTGGACGGTATCGCAGAGGATGCGGTGGATATGAGGCGTGGAGTGCCACAGATTGAGGATTTCCGCAGGTATTACCAGGTCAGAGCTGACAAGTCGGGGTTCTTGCCCCATATGTCTGTAGTGGATCTGCTGTTTAATCTTGGTCCGGAGTCGCTGCTGTATCTTGAGGGAAGTTTATGAGGATATCGTATGGCGGTATTTCCTTGAGAAATGTCACTTTGGGCGGAGCGTATGACACGTGGCAGCAATAATGCCTGATGCCGTTGCTGACCATGAGATAGGATGCCCGAAGCACCATGTTATATCTGACTATCTGCTCGAATACTGCCTGCGTTATGGGCACTTCGGGGGCTTTGTATTCGATTATGGCGAGCGGACGGCGCATGCGGTCAAAAAGCACGGTGTCGCAGCGTTTGAGGGTACCGTTGAGCCTCAGTGACACCTCGTTTGCCATCATGCCTGACGGATATCCGAGCGATGAGGTCAGATGTGCCACGAAGCGTTGTCTGACATGCTCTTCAGGTGTCAAGATTATCCATTTCAGCCTCAAAGGGTCGTAGACCTGTATTGTGCCGTCAGAGGTCTCTCTCAATCGGAGTTTATGAGGCGGAAGGTTGAGTGTGGGAAGTCTCAGAGTGTCATCCATGCTGAGGTCGTTGAGGTCTTAGGTATATAAAAAAAGAAATTGATTGTCTCACGACAACCAATCTTTGTTAACCTTAAATCTAATACCATGAAAAACACGTTGCAAATTTAGCTGACTTTTTGAAATCTGCCAAATGTCTCTCTTTAAAAAGTTCATTAATTAACTATAATTAACATATGATTGATGCTTTATAGCTATCGTGGGTTATAATTCTGATAATATGTATAAGTTTTATAAAATAGTGGTGCATTGTCGGTGGGGCTGGTGTCAGATCGGAGGTTTTAAACCACAAAGAAGTATGTGTTGTTTATTTTAAAGTTGTATTTAGAAATCTTTAATCCGTCTATGGATCTTATCGGACATATCAATGATTTTCTTTGGACCTATCTGATGACGGCGCTGCTGCTCGGTGCCGGACTTTATTTCACGTTGCGGCTCGGCGGTGTGCAGTTTCGCATGATAGGGGAGATGTTGAGGCTGCTGGTTAATTCAAGCCAGAAACATGATGATAAAAAAGACCTGTCGCTGCCGGCTGACAAGAAAATCAGCTCGTTTCAGGCGTTTGCTGTGTCGCTTGCGAGCCGTGTAGGCACAGGCAATGTGGCTGGTGTGGCTATAGCGATAGCTCTCGGCGGACCCGGAGCAGTGTTCTGGATGTGGGTTGTGGCTTTGCTCGGCTCTGCCAATGCCTTTGTAGAGTCAACACTGGCTCAGCTGTTCAAGGTGCGGGGTGAGCATTCGTATATCGGCGGTCCGGCATACTATATCAGCAAGGGGCTGGGCAAGCGGTGGTATGCTGTGGTGTTTGCTGTGCTGATTACTGTTACGTTCGCGCTGGCATTTAATTCGGTGCAGTCCAATACGATTTCGATAGCCATCCACAACAGTTTCGGCGTGGAGCGCTATGTCACCGGCATCATCCTTACGGTGCTGACGCTTGTGGTGATATGGGGAGGCATACAGCGCATCGCCAGAATCAACGAGGTGGTGGTGCCTGTCATGGCGGTGCTCTATCTGCTGCTCGCGCTGTATGTCATCATCATACGCATTGACAGTTTCCCGCATGTGATGGCGATGATAGTCAAGAATGCCTTCGGCATAGAGCAGGTGGCAGGCGGTTCGATAGGCATGGCTATGATAATGGGTGTGAAGCGCGGGCTCTTTAGCAACGAGGCTGGCGAAGGCTCCACTCCTAACGCTGCCGCCACGGCTGCTGTCAGCCATCCGGTGAAGCAGGGACTGATACAGACTCTCGGCGTGTATACCGATACATTGCTGGTATGCACTGCCACCGCATTCATAATCCTCTGTAGCGGCGTAGTCGACACCGGTCTGACGGGTATAGAGCTTACTCAGGCTGCTTTGGGGTCGGAAGTAGGAGGTGTGGCATCGGTCTTTATTGCCGTGGCTATAGTGCTGTTCGGGTTCACGAGCATAATCGCCAATTACTACTACGGCGAGAGCAATCTCGGTTTTATCCGCAGGAGCCGCGGTTTGACCATAGGGCTGCGCATAGCTTCGAGTGCCATGGTTATGATCGGTTCTGTTGCAGCCCTTGACCTGACATGGGGGCTTGCCGATATCACTATGGCGATGATGGCATTGTGCAATATCATAGCCATACTGCTTTTGGGCGGCTACGTCAGAGTGCTGCTGAAGGATTACAGGTCGCAGCGCAGACGTGGCATAGACCCCGAATACCATCGAGATACCATCCCCGAGATAGCAAGCAAGACGGAGTGCTGGTAGGGGATTTTCAAGTGGCATAGACAAAATAATCCCGCGAAACTTGCGGCGATTGTTTGGATGTATGGCAGAATTTCGTAACTTTGCGGTGGGTAAGTCCTACACGACCAGCTCCTCGGGAACTCCGCCAGGCCTTGACCGGAGCAACGGTACCGAGTCGTAGCGGTGCGATGTAGTAAGCTTACCCTTTTTTCGTATATCATCCTATGATCGGAACACGACAAAACCGCCTGCTCCTATGGACGCTGCCAGTGCTGACTCTTGCCGTCGGCTGCATAGGTATTTTTGTGAGGAATATAGCCGTAAGCATCCCCGTATGCTCCATACTCGTGGTTCTCGGTTTTCTGTATGTGCTTTTCCTATTGCGTGAAGACCGTAGAAATGTCCATAAAGAGGCGTTGCAGACCTCTGAGACCGCCTCAAAGATAAAAATGTTGCAATCCAAGGTCGATGAGATTGCGGTTTTGACAGGGAGACTGGATGATTGTGCCGAAAAACTCGCTCTCACGGAGTCGGCATTGGTGTCTATGCTTGACTTTGCCGGTGACAGCGTGGTAGACAAAGACCGCACCCGCAACAAGCTCTTCAAGCTCTCGGCAGCCAGCAACTGGGGCGACCTGCACCAGCATCTGCGGTCAAGTTCTGTGGACGAGGACATGGCAAAGCTGTTTTCATACTTCGACTCGCATTTTCTCAAGATTTATCCCGAATTCATCACGCGCCTTAACGAACTCATGGGCGAAGGCGAACGTTTCGCCCTCCGCCCCGATGGCACCATGACCGCAGAGATGAGGGTATTCGCCCTCATGCGTCTCGGCGTGACCGACAGCAAGCGTCTCGCCTCGATGCTAAACATCGCCGTAGCCACAGTCTACAACTACCGCTCCCGCTACAAAAACAAGATAGCCCCCGACACCACCCTCGAGGATGCCGTCAGCCGCCTCTGATTCAGTTTCCCTCCATTTCACCCATTTTTAGCCAAAAAACCCACATTTAGGCTCTGGTTATCACCTTAAGAGCCAAAAAGTGTGGACTAATGACCATACTTAAGGACGCTTCGGCAACCGCTATCTACGGTTCTCGTGCGTCTAACGGTGTCATCATCATCACCACTAAGAAAGGTACAGCTGGCAAGCCCCAGATCAACTTTGCTGCCAACTGGCATGTCAACACTGCCCGCAAGACCCTCGACATGATGGATGCTTCCACTTATCGTAAGTATATGGAGGAGTACAGCGAGGCTGGTGCAGCTCGCATGGGCGATGCCAACACTGACTGGCAGAAAGAAGTGCTCCGCACATCGTTCTCTCAGGACTACTCCCTGAGCGTGGGTGGTACTGCAGGCTTCCTTCCCTACCGTGTCAACGCTTCTTATACTAACAACCAGGGTATCGTGAAGACTTCTAACATGCAGCGTGCTACTGTAGGCTTCAACCTCAATCCGAAGTTCTTTAATGGCAAGCTCTCTATCAATGCCAATGCTCAGGGTTCCTGGTGCAAGACAAATGACGCTGACGTAAGTGGTGCTCTTGGCGGCGCAATCGCCATGGATCCGACCTTGCCAATATACAAACAATGGAACACAATCGGTGATACCGGAATGACGATGTATAATGGATACAACAACTTCATCACACCTTCAGGATCACCCAACAGCAATGCGAGCGAAAATCCTGTGCAGCTTCTCAACGACAAGAAGTCACAGGGTGAGGTGCTGGCATCAAACGGTAACATCCAGATCGACTATGCTCTCCACTTCCTCCCCGAACTCCACTTCAACCTCAACCTCGGTTATCAGGTGAGTCAGAACAACTGGAAGACCGATACCTCAGCCAACTCAGTGATGTCATGGCGTAACGGTGGACTGTCAACTATGGGTTCTGCTGGTGCAGCTACACAGTGGAAGAAATGGGAACTGCAGCGTAATACCCTTCTTGATTTCTATGTGAACTACCGCAAAGAATTTGCAGCCATCAAGTCAAACCTTGATGTAATGGCAGGTTATTCTTGGCAGAAATTCACATATATGGGTAATGAGAACACCTTTGTTACCGGCAAGGGTTTAAGCTATACCTATGATGCAATAGCAGACCAGTATGATCTTCAGTGGAACCATGCAAGCGAAAGCAACATCGGAAAAGCTGTCAATAATTCAGTAGGACTCCAGTGGGCAGCTCCTCTCCAGCTTGTATCGTTCTTCGGACGACTGAATTACACATATGACGATACATATCTGCTGACATTCACTCTCCGTGACGACGGCACCTCACGCTTCAGCAAAGACAACCGCTGGGGTCTATTCCCCTCATTGGCTCTCGGATGGAAGATCGCCAACATGCCTTTCTTTGAAAGCGTACGTGACAAGTGGAACGATCTCAAGCTCCGTCTCGGCTGGGGTGTCACCGGCCAGCAGGATGTTTCCGGATACTTCCCTTACATGCCTATCTACTCAGTATCATACCAGAACGGTTACCAGTATCTTAACCCTAATGGTAACGGTGAATGGATAGAACCTATCTACCCTGAGCCCTATGACCCAGACATCAAGTGGGAGGAGACAACTACATGGAACATCGGTATCGACGCTGCATGGCTCAACAACCGCATCACACTCGCTGCCGACTGGTATCTGCGCGACACCAAGGATCTCCTTTCTCAGACCACAGTATATGGTGTAAACACAAAAGACGTAATGCTCAGCAACATCGGTTCAATGCGTAACATGGGTGTTGAGGTAACAATCGGAGCTAAACCTGTAGTTACCAAGAACTTCACATGGAGCACAAGCTACAACGTGGCTTTCAATAAGAACAAGATCACAGCCCTGACTAATGATGCAAACGTAGCCAAACTCCCAATTACTGACCGCAGACTCCCTGTGGGCAACTCCGGCGATTTACAGTGGCACGAGGTAGGACAGCCCGCATTCACCTTTAAAGTGTATCAGCAAGTCTACGACGAAGCCGGAGATCCTATAGAAGGCGTGTATGTGGATCAGAACGGAGATGGTATCATTGATACTCAAGACCTTATCAATTTCCATACTCCAACGCCTGACTGGACCATGACCTGGAACAACAACTTCAACTACAAGAACTGGGATCTCGGCATCAGCTTGCGCGCAAACATCGGCAACTATGTGTATAATGCACCCAAAAACAAGTATGGTATCAAGGCTAACTCATTGAGCATATACCAGAATAACAACCTGCTTGACAATACATTCTTGTTTGACAACGCATCCGAACAGCTCAATCTATCAAGCTACTTTGTAGAGAACGCCAGCTTCCTCCGCTGCGACAATATCACTTTGGGCTATACCTTCAATCCCCTGCTCAAGGATCGCTTGAACCTGCGCATATTCGCAGCTGTGCAGAATCCGTTCGTGATCACCAAATACAAGGGTCTCGACCCCGAAGTGTTCTCAGGTATTGACAACGACATCTATCCGCGTCCTATCACCTGCACCCTCGGTCTTGTGGCTACATTCTAACCTAAAAATACATACGTATCATACACGAAATATATGAAAGCATTAAATAAAGTCTTTATGGCAACAGGTCTCGGACTTTCACTGGTGGCATCAAGCTGTACCGGCGACCTTGATCTCATGCCTACGGACCCTAACCAGATTACATACTCCACCTTTGCGGAAGATCCCGCTGGCTACATGGAGCGCTCACTGGCAGACATATACCTCAACTATGTCACTGTGGGTCCCAACAACAACTCGGTGATCACCAAGTTTGACGGCGGCATGTCAGTGTTTCAGCGAGCACTGTTCAATCTCCAGGAGGTGCCGACAGATGAAGCCAACTGGCTTTACTCGTTCAATGACGTGAACTTCGGAGACTTACAGTATGGCATATTCACGACCAACAATGTATGTATCGGCGGTACATACTCGCGTCTGCTTATCAATATAACCCTCTGTAACGACTTCATACGTACAGTCAACGAGGGATACTTCAACGTAGAAGGCGATGCAAATCTCAAGGATATGGCGGATAATTACGTTCGTCAGGCAAAAGTGCTCCGCGCAGCCGCATACTACTATTTCATCGATTTGTTCGGAAACGTACCATATGCCGATGAAAATACCAAAATGAACTCAGTTCCCGAGCAAATGTCTCGTGCTGAAGTTTACAACAAAGTCGTTACAGACCTTGAGGCTGTGGCAGCATCATACAACAACATTAACGATGCCCATTACGGCTTCGTAGGGCTGGATGTAGCCGAGGCTATTCTCGTTAAATTCTACCTCAATGCCGAGGTCTACACCGGCCAGGCACAGTGGCAGAAGTGCATCAATATGGCTGAACGCATCATAGCACGTCATCAGGGCGGCGGCTTCCAGGCATCAGACGGCACATTCACCGGTCTTTGCAAAAACTATTTCAACAACTTCTCCTATAACAACTTCAACTACGCCAACGGTAGCGGAAGCGATCAGAGCGAAATTCTCTGGATTCTCCCTGCAAGCAACCTCACACCGTCGCACCTCAAAACATATGGAGGAGCTACTATAATGCTCAATGCTATGGCAGGCTCGCCTGCACCCGCATCCGGTGCTTCCATGAATTATAAGGACAGATATAATACGGATAACGGGTGGTCATGCGTATCGGCACGCCGTCAGTTCTCTGAAGTGTTCAACTGGAACGGAGATTTTACATACGTAGAGGATGGCGACGTACGTGTGGACTACTGGGCAACTGGCGCTGATGGATTCAGCATTGACAATCCCAATCTGCTCGGCACCAACTATGGCATGAACGGATTTGCTCCCATAAAATACACCAACTGGTGGCTTAATGAAGATGGGACTATAGATCAGACCATGACACCTCCAGCACCCAAGGATGAAGGTATCACCGCTTATGCAATGATACGTCTTGCTGAGATATACCTCAGCGCAGCCGAGGCATACATGATGCAGGGCAATACTGCGAAGGCTCTTGAATATACCAATTTCATACGCGAACGCGCCTGTGTGATGCCTTGGGATCTTTCAGAAATGACTCTGGAAAATCTTCAGGACGAGCGTCAGCGTGAACTTTACACTGAGTGTACCCGACGTACAGATCTTATCCGATACGGAAAATGGACCAGCGGCTACAATTGGAACTGGAAAAACAAGGTGGCAAAAGGCGGAGACATGCCCTCTCACTATGATCTCTATCCCATACCGGAATCCATCCAGGGCCCCGCGAACTACAAGCAGAATCCTGGCTATTGATCTACCAATGCCACTATTCACATTTTCGAATACTTAAAAATCGAATCTAACAACAATGAAAAAAATATCGTTACTTGCCGCTGCTGTGGCCGTGATGGCAGGATTTTCATCCTGTGACTCGACCACGGATCCCAAGCTCGTATTGCCCGACCAGGATCCCACTGCGGAATCTTTTGAAATAAACCAACCCGTAATCGGTGCGCAGGCACTCGAACTCGCTCCAGACGGAACATTTGACATGATTGTCAATTCACAGCCCGAATATGGCGCTCCCATAGCTGTAAGCTACTCAGCTCAAGTGTCGCTTACCGGCAACTGGGGCAACCCTGCCGAAGTGTACGACATAAAAGCTGATGCTCAAGACTTCCACACGGTAACTTTCAAGCAAAACGAGCTGGCGGTAGCTATCACGACCCTGAGCGGCTACACCAAGCAGACCGACCCTCAGACTGGTGCTGTCACCTATTTTAAGAATGGCCAGCCCTACACCGGCGAAGTTGACGGTTTTGGTCCACAGAAAGTTTATGTGCGTGGCGTGGCACAGGTAGCTGGTGTTGACAATACCAAGTGCTATTCTAACGCAGTTGAATATGGCAAGGTGCAATGGTATCTTGCATTCAAAGAGCCAGCTATCCTCTGGATTATCGGTGGATACGTCGGTGGCTGGATAGCACCTGAAGCTGGCAATGAAGCTGACCTCCGTGCCGGTCACTGGTATCTCGAAGAGCCCGCAAATGCTATCGAAAGCAACATCTATGTAGGCACATTCGACATGTCAGCTGGCGATATGATGTTCCGCTTCTACACCAAGCTCACAGGCTGGGATGCCGATTCTTACGGCTCACAGGCTGATGACAGCCCCGTAGACCAGACATGGGACGGAAACAAGTGCGATGCCAAGCTCGTCAAAGGCAAGGGTTCATACAATTTCCCGGACAACATCGGCACCATCACCATCGTGGTAGACATGAATTCTATGAAGACCTACTTCTACAAAGGCACATGGAATATCACAGTCAACGGCGATGCCGGCACATTTGAGGCAGTCCCCGCCAACTAATCTTACCATCTGTCACAAACATTAACATGTTTATAACAAGCACAATGAAAAAACTCACATATCTGAGTGCTCTCGTTCTGGCAGCAGGCATGACCGCCTGCAGCCAGTATGAGGAGCCCAATCCCCAGATTCCTGTCACTCCTCAGGAAACCATCCTAAATGTCGATGGCATTAATGTCACTTCAAGCCAGTATATTGCTGCTGATGAGGAGACCGGCGACCTCGCTACCATCGATCTTGATGCCTACGCCAAACTCGGCTACACTATCAAGATGGCTGATGTAACCGTTGATCAGAGCCAGTTCCCAACCGGTTATGAGCTATACTTCAAGATGTGGCTTGCTGACAACGAGAACTTTGATAATGCCCAAGAGGTGCCTTGTTCTCTGACCGACGGTGTGATTACCACCTCTGCAGCCGACCTTCAGAGCTACTATGAAAATGTCTATGGTCGCAAAGCTGACGCTCACCAGACTTGGGTGCGCTATGCAGGTTATGTAAAGAGCGACAAAGTGAACAATGTGCGCCTCAACGCCAGCGACTACTGGTATGCTCCACAGGAGTTTGTACTTGCTCCTATACCTCCGGACTTCGTTGTTGAGCCCGCATACTACCTCCTCGGCACAATCAATGGCTGGAGCGTAGCAAACGCTATCCAGATGAACCATTCCAACAAGGATGTATATGATGATCCCGTATTCACACTTGTGGTTGATGTGGATGCTTCTGACATCGCTGCAAACAGCGGCTGGTGGTGGAAGGTCGTTCCGCAGTCTACTTACGAGACTGGAAATTGGGTTGACGCTGACGATGCATCATTCGGTGTAGCTGACAATGGCAGTCCTGAGCTTTCTGGTAAGCTCGTTGCGCGCACAGCCACCGAAGACTGCGGAGCAGGTGCCATCCAGCAGCCTGGCAAGTATGTCTTCACCATCAACCTTGAGATGATGACCTACGAGTTCCTGCCCTATCTTGAGTATCTCTACACTCCCGGTGGTGCAAATGGTTGGTCTCCCGCTACAGCAGCCAAGGTCTATCCTGATGCCACAGGTGTAAGCTTTGAATCTTGGATACCTCTGAACGGTGATTTCAAGTTCACATCCGCACCTAACTGGGATGGTACAAATTACGGTGCAGGTGCTGAAGATGGAGCACTCTCTACTGATCCTACCGCCGGCAACCTCAATCCAGGTGGTGCCGCAGGTTACTACTGCGTACGTGCCAATATCCTCGATATGACTTGGGAGACCGTTTACGGTCCAGTACAGTCATGGGGTCTGATCGGTGTTAACGGCGCATGGGGTGACACAGACGACATCGTCATGACTCCCGATGCCGACGGTCAGGTTTGGAAAGCCACTGTGACATTTACCAGCGGTACAGACTTCAAGTTCCGTGCTGACGGTGCTTGGGATATACAGTATGGCAACGGGGGCAGCAACATCGACGATCTCGTATGTGATGGCGGATCGGGCAACCTCTCTGCTCCTGGTCTCGGCACCTACGAAGTGACCCTTGACCTGCGTCAAGTGCCCTTCCACGCTACTCTGACAGCTATCTGATTACAGTCACCCAGTTAACATAAACTAAGAGGCGATGCCAATGGCACCGCCTCTTTTTCATATAAGATAGACAGTAATTAAAACACTTAGCAGGACACAAAAGCGACGCCCGTGCGGGGGCGTCGCTACGTGTCATAGGTTAGTGTGTCCGTCGTATGGTATTAGATTGCTGTCAGAGTGGCGTGGAAGGGCACTTGACGCAGGTCAAGGGTCACTTCGTAGGTGCCAGCTCCTGGAGCGACAAGGTTTGAAGCACCACCTGAACATTCAAGATTATCAATATCTCCAGCATATTGTATATCCCATCCGCCATCTGCACGGAATTTGAATTCGTCTCCAGCGGCAAAGGTTACCGTGGCTGTCCATACCTGCTTATTAGCATCAGGGGTCATGATGACATCCTGTCCGTCAGCCCAATTTGAGGCTGCGAAGCCACCGACGATACCCCATGACTGCACGGGACCGTAGACGGTCTCCCAAGTCAGGAAAATAGGACTCATGCGCACACAGTAGAGACCTGCTA
>CAMQYL010000021.1:0-56384 GCA_947039275.1 uncultured Bacteroidales bacterium
AAAGTGTAGGGTGTCCGGGCCGGACAACGTACACTCCGCGTGCTCGGGTGTGGAGATGCCGCGGCATGTCCCTACAACTTTATGGATTTGGCTTGCGTCCAATACAATCAGATGTCGTATCTATACCATCTCTAATCCTACTTATTACATCTTTTATGATTTTATCCAGCTTTTTACACCGTCCCATTCGCGCTATACGCTTAGCGCACAAAAGGTTGCAGTGTCTGATATCTCCTGTTGATTGCAGTCTTGACGTAATTAATGCTTTTGAGCAGTTCATAGCCAAGGCACCCTCGCGATGCCGGCACGGGCATCCTGTCTCTGCGAAAACCATACAGCACTACCGCCACGCTCTCAGCTATCTGAGGGCGTTTGTTACAGAAAAGGGTTACACAACGCTCTCTTTTGCCCGGCTTGACCGTGATTTCTATGAGCAATATGTTGCATTTGCTTACCGTAAACATTTGAGACTAAACACGATAGGCAACCATATAAAGATACTGAAAGCTCTGGTCCGTTCTCAACCTCAGGATATCCAAGACCTCGCATGGGAGTTTATGCGCTGCGAGGGATTAAGGGAGGAGACGGACGCGGTGGTTTTGACCGAAACCGAACTGCACTGCATGGCAGGGTTTCCGCTGCCGTCACAGTTGCTGTGCAGGGTGCGCGACCTATATATAATAATGTGTTGGACTGGCGTAAGGTATTCCGACCTCGCGCAACTGACACGTGACAACATAATCACCGATGGCAAAGGGGATTCGTATTTCAGCTTCCGCGCAGCAAAGACCGGACGCAAGTCTCTGGTGAGGATCTTACCCGAGGCGCATGCTGTGCTGCAGCGATATGACGAAGGACGTTCACTCCCGCGTGTTCCATCTAACACCCGTTTCAACCGCCGCCTTGACCAGATGCTGCAACTGATGGCTGCCACGCCTCAGCTTGCATCGCTCAATGACCCTATCACACGCACATACACTGCCCTCCGACCCGACGGTACCGTAGGCTACGTGCGCGAGACCCTTCCGCGATGGAAGTTGACACGATGCCACACGGCACGCCGCACCTTCGCCACAAACATGCGTCTGCGTGGCAATGACCGCGACGTAATCTGCGCCGCCACAGGCCACCGCACCGAAGCCGCCCTCTCACGCTACATCAAAGACACCCTCCTCGACCGCGCATCACGCCTCCACTGACCGCGTAAGCCTCCGGTAATGAACCACAGACTCGTCACAAAACCCCAATAAAACGACAGATCATTGTAGGGTCGCTACATGTAGCGACCGCCAAGAGCAACAGTTAGCAATCCGACTGTTAACGGTCGCTACATGTAGCGACCCTACAAATTCAGACATTTTTTGACGTGATTCCACTATCTACAAGATATGTTATACAACAGTATTTTAAGTCAAAAAATATATTTATTGCGTCACTGAAATGTTAATATCATTTTGTCACCGATAAGCACCATAATTCGCCATCTGCAAGCAAAATACGGCTAATTATAATCAATATTGACCGTAATTGCTGGCAATATGCCAAATCAAACGTAAATTAAAGCCTTAAATTCAATAAAAAAGTGTCCGTTTTTTCGTGAAAATGCCAAAAAAAATGTTGACGATTTGCAACTAAACATAAAAAAGTGTAAATTTGCAACCTATCGTTATCATCTTTCGTCATGGTCAGATGCCACGATTTAGCATTTAACATTAGCCCAAGCCTCTAATATTCAGACTCGTTGCCCCATTGACATCACACCACGTTGTCATTGACCCTTGCCTCTCTCCCTCCCCCAGCCGTGCTTCATGCGCGGAGTGTACGTTGTCCGGCCCGGAGTAACGCCGCGACAGGATGCGTAGACGGTGGGTAGTTTCGCAAAGATAGTTCATTCTTAACATCAGTATGTTTTAACCAAGTTTTTCACCCAATTATGAAAAAGCTATTGCTATTGTTTGTGGCAGTCTTCGCACTCGCCGTATCGGCTTCGGCTCAGTCACGCACAGTGACAGGTACCGTGGTCGGTGCCGAGGATGACGAGCCATTAGTAGGCGCTACTGTCATGCCCATCGGGGGCGGGACAGGTACGGCGACCAACATCGACGGCCAATTCACCATCACACTCCCTGCCAATGTCAAGGAGCTTAAGGTGTCATACGTGGGCATGCACGCAGCCACAGTCCCTGCCTCTGACGGCATGGTTGTGAAGCTCGTCAACTCCACCAACCGCCTTGACGAAGTCATGGTGGTTGCCTACGGCACAGTAAAGAAATCAGAATACACCGGTGCTGCTTCGGTCGTCAATTCCGAGCAGCTTCAGGACGCTCTTGTGACAACTGTCACTTCAGCCCTGTCAGGTAAGGTGTCAGGTGTACAGACCCTCAGCTCCAACGGCCAGCCGGGCGTGGCTCCGACAGTGCGCATCCGCGGTGTCGGCTCTATCAACGCCAACTCCAACCCCCTCTATGTGGTGGACGGTCTGCCCTTTGAAGGTGACATCAACCAGCTCAACCCTCAGGACATCGAGTCGATGACCGTGCTTAAGGACGCTGCTTCTACAGCACTCTACGGTGCCCGCGGCGCCAACGGTGTCATCCTCGTCACCACAAAGCAGGGTCACCGTGACGGAGATGTCAAGGTGACATTTGATGCACGCTGGGGTGCCAATACCCGCGCCCTCTCCAACTATGACGTGGTTACCGACACTGACCAGTATCTCAAGATGGTAGGTCAGGCTCTCTACAACAATGCCCGCTACGTCAACGGCGTGTCAGGAGCATCAGCCCTCGCTACCGCCAACAACAGCCTGTGGTCAAGCCTCGGATATCAGATCTACACACTGCCCCAGGGTCAGAACTTCTTCCTCAACGAGAACTTCGACATCAACCCCAACGCTACTCTCGGCTACACCGACGGCAGCTACTACTATACTCCAGACAACTGGATCGACGAGACTTTCCGCACCGGTTTCCGTCAGGAATATAACCTCTCGCTCCAGGGTTCTTCAGACAAGATCAACTATTACCTTTCTGCCGGCTATCTCGGCAATGACGGTCTGATCGAGGGCTCGCACTTCAAGCGCTTCTCTACCCGCCTCAATGTGGACTACCAGATGAAGCCCTGGCTCAAGATCGGCACCAACATGTCATATGTCTACACCAACTCGGGCTATCCTGGCGATCAGGACACAGATGCCAGCTCATCATCAGGCAACGCATTCTTCCTCGCCTACCAGATGGGTCCGGTATATCCCATGTATCTCCGCTCAGCTGACGGCAACATCATCTATGACAAGGCTACCGGCAACCCCGTATATGACTATGGTAGCAAGGACTACGACGCACATGGCTTGTCACGTAACTTTATGTCAGGAGCCAACCCAGTCAGCGACCTTCTCTACAATACTGAAGAATACCTGACAGACTTCTTCACGGGCAAGTGGTATGCCACCGTCACTCCTATCGCAGGTCTCAATGTGACCGGCACACTCGGTTACACCACCAACAACGAGCGTCTGCACTACCTCCACACTCCCCTCTACGGTCAGTCATCGACCTATGGCGGTCAGGTGGTACAGCAGGCAACCAACAACAACGCCCTTTCACTCCAGGCTCTTGCTTCTTATAGCCGTACATTCAACGATGTACATAACATGGACATCATGGCTGGCTATGAGAGCCTCGAGCGTCACGTGGAATATGTATCGGCTGCGGGTTCAAATCTCTACAACCCCTTCGTACCCTTCGTAGGCAACACCATTGACCAGCCCAACGTAGGCGGCCTCAAGTACGGCTACGCCACACGCGGTCTGCTCTTCCGCGCCAAGTACAACTATGACTCGAAATACTTCTTCATGGGTTCGTTCCGCCGCGACGCTTCTTCACGCTTTGCCAAGGATCACCGCTGGGGCAACTTCTGGTCAGTCAGCGGCGCATGGGAAATCGCCAAGGAAAACTTCGCCAAGGATTGGACATGGCTCGACATGCTGAAGTTCAAGGCTTCGTTCGGTCAGAATGGTAACGACAACCTCGGCACATCATCAAGCTCAGGCTTCTACGGATTCTTCTCGGCTTACACAGATATGTACCAGCTCACCGGCGGTAACGGTGTGTGGTCAGACGCTACCCTCTACTTCAAGGGTAACCCTGACATCTCCTGGGAGACTTCCAACAACTTCAATATCGGCTTCGACTACAGCTTCCTCAACGGCAAGGTGGACGGTACTATCGAGTACTTCAACCGTCAGACCTCCGACATGCTCTACTTCAAGCCTACCAGCCCCTCAATCGGTTACTCATCAATGCCCATGAACATCGGCTCTATGCGTAACTACGGTATGGAATTTGACGTGAACGTCAACATCTTCAACACCAAAAACATCCAGTGGGATGTCAACGCCAACATCACCTGGGCTGGCAACAAGGTGCTGAAGCTCCACCCCGACCTCCACGGTGAATGGATTTCAGGCAGCCGCATCTTCCGCGAAGGCGAGTCTATGTACCAGCTCTACGTCACCAAGTATGCAGGCGTTGATCCCACTACGGGTCTTGCTCTCTACTGGGCAAAGGATGCCAATGGCAATGAATACGCCACCACATCAGGCACACAAGCTTATAACACCAACCGTGTGTCTACCGGCAACCTCATGCCTAAGGCTTATGGTGGTTTCGGCACCGACCTCCATGCATACGGTTTCGATTTCTCGATTTCGTTTGCATACCAGTTTGGTGGTAAGATCATCGACCAGACCTACTGCCAGCTGATGTATGGCGGCGCAACCGCCTACATAGGCCAAGCCATGCACAAGGATCTCCTCAACGCATGGACTCCGACCAACACCAACACCGATGTGCCTCGTCTTGCCACCAATGACCAGTACACCACATATACCGCTGCATGCGACCGTTGGTTGATTTCAAGCAACTACCTCAGCCTCAACAACATCACCCTCGGCTATACATTCAAGAAAGACTGGGTGAAGAAGCTCGGTCTGCAGGAGCTCCGCATCTACGGTGCTGCCGAGAATGTAGCCCTCTGGAGCGCACGCAAAGGTCTTGACCCACGCCAGAGCTTCACAGCGTCAGAGAACTCCACATACTCTCCCAGCCGCACCATCTCAGGCGGTATCCGTGTAGCGTTCTGATAATCGCGTATAAAAGTCCATCAATAACAGACTTATCCTTAAGATTAAACCAAATATGAAATCTATCAATAAATTCCTCACCGTCGGTCTGTCGGCACTCGCCTTAGTGGCTTGTAACGACCTCGACCAGCAGATTGAGGGCAACTACGCCACCACGGATCAGAAGAAAGATCTGACCGAGGAGTTCCCCGAGAAGCTCGTGGCAGCTGTGGCAGGTACCACCGCTGAGTTCAGCAAATACATGACGGTCTACGAAAAGCACTTCGACTTCGGTTATCCCTCGCTGATGCTGGCTCTCGACAGCCGCGGCATCGACATGCTCGGATGCGACTCCGGCTATAACTGGTTCTCATGGTCAAACGACCTCTCTGACGGCAATGTCAACGGCAGTGGCACCAACCTCGCCTGGAGCTACATGTACAGCCAGATTTCGGCAGCCAACACTCTGCTCAAGACTGTAGGCGAAAGCAATGATGCCACCATGCAGTTCTACATGGCACAGGCAAAGGCAATCCGCGCCTATGACTACTGGGTGCTCGCTCAGCTCTACCAGTTTAACTACGTAGGCCATGAGTCACAGCCCTGTGTGCCCATCATCACTGACAAGAACATCGACGAAATCGCTGCTGTAGGCGGTGCAAAGCGCTCCACAGTGCAGGAGGTCTACACTCAGATCATGACCGACCTCGACGATGCCATCTCTTACCTGACAGCTGCCAAGGGAGCCGGTGTGACCCCCGATGGTGTCCTTGACTCCAAGCCCAAACGTCTTGTGAGCCTCGCTACCGCCTACGGTCTCCGTGCCCGCGTCAATCTGACTATGGGCAAGTATCTCGAGGCAGCAAATGATGCCAAGGATGCCATCGCTCAGTTTGGCGGTCAGCCCATGTCATTCGAGACAGCCTCCAAGCCCGGTCTGTGGTCAATCGACGAGAGCAACTGGATGTGGGGTATCGCCATCAACGAGCAAGACCGCGTTGTGACTTCAGGTATCGTCAACTGGCCCTCGCACATGGGTTCGCTCTGCGGCAACTCATATGCCGAAGTAGGCGCTTGGCGTCAGGTGGCTAAGAATCTCTTCGACCAGATTCCTGGCAAGGATGCCCGCAAGGGATGGTGGCTTGACTCCAAGAAGAAGTCAGCCAACCTGACCGAAGCCCAGCAGGCATATTGCAAGGATGCAGATATGCCCGCTTACAATCAGGTCAAGTTCGCGCCCTATCAGGACCAGCTCGGTAACACCGTCAAAGGCCAGGACATTCCTCTGATGCGTATCGAAGAGATGTATCTCATCCAGGCTGAAGGTGAAGCCATGAGCGGCAATACCGAAGGCGGCAAGCAGACCCTGACCAAGTTTGTCAAGACTTACCGCTTCAAATCATACGCTTGCCACGCCAACACTCCCACCGACATCCAGAACGAAGTATGGTTCCAGCGTCGCGTGGAGCTTTGGGGCGAAGGTCTGAGCTACTTCGACATCATGCGCCTGAAGAAGCCTATCGACCGCCGCGGCGGTGGCTGGCCTGCCAACTGGGTTTACAACGTGCCTGCCGAGAGCAACGTGATGCGTTATGTAATCCCCAACAGCGAGCTTCAGGCTAACCCGATGATTTCTGCTGCCGACAACAATCCGTCATCCGAACGTCCTCTGCCGGTAACCGAATAATCCCACTTACGAGACTCTCTCCTCCATTACTATCATCACAATAGACAACTCAGAATATGAAACTCAATAAGAAACTTTCATTCCTGGCAGTCACCGCATTTACTGCGGTGGCAGCCCTGACATCGTCGTGCAGCGATGACAAATACTGGGATGAAGACGGTATCTCCGGACAGGGCGTGACCTTTGACCGCAAGTCAATGAGTGCTACCTACAAGCCCGGCGACCAGATACCCTCACCAGTGTTCAACGTAGTCATGCGCCGCGGCACCACCTCGGGCACCGAGACTGTTACCGTAGCCGGATTCACAGCCGACTCCAAGGGCGAATACACCGTGCCCATGACATCGGCTGATCCCTGGAGCTTCCCCACCACGGCTACATTTGCCGAAGGCAGCGACCAGGCTGTAATCCCCGTGACTCTGACCAATACAGCTGAGGGCACATACAAGATGGCTCTCAAGATCACATCGACTTCAAGCCTCGCCCTGGGAGCTAACAATATGGTATCACTCTCTGTCAGCATTTCTGCCGGCGATCCGCAGCCTGTATGGCGCTCACTCGGCAAGGGCAAGCTGACCATGGGCTTCTTCAACAATCCTACATGGGATGCAGAAGTGCAGGTTGACGATGCCGAATGGCCTGAAGGCAGCAAGGGCTACTGGGGCCACTACCGCATCTACAATCCCTTTGATGCTTCTGACGAAGAACTCGCTCAGGGTTGGCCCGAAGGCATCGAGTTCTATATCTGCCCTCCCGGATACTCTACCGATTTCTGGAACACCTACGCTACCAATCCTTCTGGAATGCCTTTCAGCTGGGGTGCGTCTGAGCCTGTGACACTTGCCCTCGGCAAGACATATCAGGTGCCCATCGACCTCTTCGGTGCCGGCGATGCTTACGACTCGTTCGTATCTCCCATCTACCTGAACTCGTTTGACGGCAATGCCGGCTATGCAGAAGCCATCAGCGTACTCGGCGGCTGGCTTATGGAGCCCAACCCTGACGCTACTCCTGGCACTGACGAATTCCACGGTATCCCCAACGCCGTAGGTCTCGGCGCATTCATCATGCGCGAGCAGTCAGGCAGCGGTACATCGCAGTTTATCAACAGCAAGCAGATGAACTTCATCTTCCCCGGCGGATCACTCGGCGACTACACCTTCGAGCTGTCATACTTCGGTCATACATTCAATGCCGACAAGACTCAGGAATATCTTGATGCCGAAGTCAAGGCTATCGGCTCTGACTGCAAGGACTTCGTGGTAGGTCTCGTACAGACCAAAAACGCCAATGATGCAATAGAGATCGTGCAGAAGTTCTATGAAGACATTCAGGAATCAGAAGATCCCGAAGCTGTTCCCCGTCCCGAAGGCTTGTATGGCTACACCGAAACCACCATCACCGAGGGCAACTCGAAGAATTTCCGCTACATGGTGCCCCAGGAGTCAGCCAACTACGTATTCGTAGCATTCTCGCTCAATGAAGGAGCTGTGGCTGAGACATCTACCGTAGGTGTCAAGTTCCAGTCCATCACCGAGATGGGTGGCGAAGATGCCAACTGGGAAGATATGGGCATGGGTCAGATGACCGACGACATGCTCCTCCCCTTCTACTTCCAGGGCGGCATCATCCCCGACCAGTACATCATCGCTTATGACATCCCCGTGCAGAAGCACAAGTCAGAAGCCGGCATGTATCGTGTGGTAACCCCCTACTCTACAGAGTACTTCCCCATCGGAGGTCTTGACGATTTCGTACCCGGTGACGAGTCTATGGTCATCGATGCCACAAATCCCCAGTGCGTGAAGGTACAGCCCTTCGTAGCCGGCAGCTGGCCTGCCGACAACGAGACACTCGAACTCATGAGCTACTCATACTATCTCGCCGAAAACGGAGTATCTGATGGAGCCATGATCAATGCCGGTATCGCAGGAACCCTCGCCAATGGAGTGGTTTCGTTCCCCGCTGCGATTGTAGAACCTGACGGCACGATGCCCTCAATGATGGCAGTCATTCCCGAATCAGGCTCTCAGCTGATTTCCAACAAGCAGGGTCTCTTCAAGGTTGTGCTTCCCACCGCATCTAAGGCAGCCCGCAAGGTAACAGCCAAGAGCCACAAAGCTCTCAAGATCACCAAGAAGCATGCCATGACCACCAAGGCAGCCAAGATGGTCAGCAAGCGCTCTGACATGAAAGCTGCATCAGCCAAGGCTCCGCGCAACGCCAAGTTCCGCGTGCCCATGGCACTCCCGATGCATTGATGCTCCCGATGTAACCGACAGCTGATGCTGTCACGACATACGAAACACTCCACGTCAGGACCGCCCCACCAGGCGGTCCTGACTGCATTATATGTGTATCCAAAGGCTGTTAGGGAGACCCTTTTGGGTGTATCACCAAAATTGCGTATTTTTGCAGATATCACACCAGTAAATAAACCATCATGACCTCTGTCAATCCTCTACAACATAATGAAATCATAATATATCAGCCTGATGAAACACTCAAGCTCAATGTACGTGTCGGTGAGGAAACCGTATGGTTGACACAGGCTCAAATGGGAGAGCTATTTCTAACCTCTAAACAAAACATCAGTCTCCATACCAACAACATCTTTAAAGAGGGAGAACTGGATATCCACTCAGTTGTAAAGGAATCCTTGACAACTGCCGCCGACGGCAAAAAATACAGAACCAGATATTATAACCTTGATGTCATCATATCGGTTGGTTACAGAGTGAAATCGGTCAGAGGTACCCAATTCCGTCAATGGGCAAATAAAATACTTAAGGAATACCTACTACGTGGTTATGCCGTCAACCAACGCATCATGCTACTTGAAGAGAGAATCGACAAACGACTATCAGAACATGACAGACACCTGGCGGAAATAGACGACAAAGTGGACTTCATTGTCAAGTCATCGTTGCGACCTAAAGAAGGAATATTCTTCAACGGACAGATTTTTGACGCTTACGCTTTCGTAGCCTCTCTTATAAAAGATGCTAACCATCGGATTGTCTTAATAGACAATTATGTTGATGACTCAGTGCTCGTACAGCTGTCAAAACGCAAGAAAGGCGTATCTGTGGACATTTATGACGGCAAAATCTCATTACAGTTAAAACAGGATGCAGATAGACATAACAAACAATATCCCGGACTCACCCTGCATTCTTATGAGAAAGCCCACGACCGATTCCTGATCATTGATGAAGATGTCTATCATATAGGACATTCACTCAAAGATCTTGGCAAAAAGCTATTTGCTTTTTCCAAAATGGATGTAATGACAGGATCAGAACTTATCGCCCGATTATAGCCCCGTACTACAGCATGCCATTAGGATATGTGAGGAGTTTTTAGTAAGTTTGCATTGATTATATATCATGAGAGATTGTATCCACTTACATTAATCCCCCATTGACAGCATATGACAGAAGACGATATAAAGCGGCTGAGCAAGGATGCCGACGGACTCCTCACTTATGAATACATTGCCAACCATATAGGCGACGACGACCTTGACATATCGCGTCTGGTAGACAATATGATACAGGTTGACCGCTCGGGACAGTTTGTCGTGTCGGCGGCGCGTTATCTTGCCGCCATAGACGCGCACGGTTTCAGCGGCGCGATAGATCGCCTGGTCAAAGCGGCGATAGACAAGGACCGCGAGCACCGCTACATCCCCGACCTGCTTCCGAGCCTCTGGGGCGCAGACTACGAGAGCCGCGCCGACCAGCTGATAGCCACCGACGACAATTTCCGCCGCATACACAAGCGCGTGTTTGAGGGCGGCAAAATATAACAAACAAGGGCGATAAAACGTTTGGATGTAGGGACGCGGTGTGCCGCGTCATCGCATCAGGCGTTGCATATACCCTTTGATGACGCGTCACACCGCGTCCATACAATTATAAAACCTACCTTAATGAAACGACTCTCTCTGCTTCTCCCGCTGATGGTCATACTCGCCGTCATGGGATGCAAAGCACAAAATCCAAGTGAAGATATGAATACTGACAACACCCCTGCCAAAGACGCGATAGTAGAATTCAAAACTACCGAAGGCGACGTGACCCTGCGCCTCTACGGCGACACACCCAAGCATCGTGCCAACTTCCTCAAGCTCGTCAAGGAGGGCTACTATGACGGACTGCTTTTCCACCGCGTAATCAAGGATTTCATGGTACAGACCGGTGACCCCGACTCGCGCAACGCCGCCAAAGGCACTATGCTCGGCACCGGAGACCCGGGATATACCATCGATGCCGAAATCATCGCCCCCAAATACTTCAACAAGCGCGGCGCACTTGCCGCAGCCCGCACTGGTGACCAGGTCAACCCCGAACGCCGCTCAAGCGGAAGCCAGTTCTACATCGTCACCGGACGCAAATTCAACGAACAGCAGCTCCGCCAGATGGAGCACCAGTTCAAGCAGCAGGGTATGCAGCAGATATTTGACAGCTTGGTCAAGCAGCATCGCGACACTATAATGTCGCTGCGCCGCGCAAAAGACCAGGCAGGACTCCAGAAGCTCCAGGAACAGCTCATAGCCGAGACCGAAGCCAAGGGCGAATCGACGGACTTCTCCCTCACCCCCGAGCAACGCGAAGCCTATATGACCGTGGGAGGCGCACCGCATCTCGATGGTGCCTACACCGTGTTTGGCGAAGTCATCAACGGTATGGATGTCATTGACAAAATCGAAGGCGTAGCCACCGATGGCAACGACCGTCCTCTTGAGGATGTCAAAATACTGTCAGCCAAAGTCATAGAGGAATAACGCACCGTGATTGAAGTCACACGTCACACCCTGTCAAACGGACTGCGCATAGTCCATGCCTATGACCCGTCGACCATCATGGTCGCGGTCAATGTCATGTACAACGTCGGTGCACGTGACGAATCGGCGCAGCGCACAGGCATGGCGCACCTGTTTGAGCATCTGATGTTCGGTGGCTCTGTAAATGTCCCGGCATTTGACCGGGAAGTGGAAGTAGCCGGCGGCATGAGCAACGCCTGGACCTCCAATGATTTCACCAACTTCTACATAGTGCTGCCAGCCATCAATGTCGAAACCGCCTTCTGGCTCGAAAGCGACAGGATGCTGTCGCCGGCATTCTCGGAGCGCACATTAGAGGTGCAGAAAGGAGTGGTCATCGAGGAGTTCAAGCAGACCTGCCTCAACCGCCCCTACGGTGACATGTCGCACCACCTGCGTCGCATGGCGTTTGACTCCCACCCCTATAGCTGGCCTACCATAGGACTCACGCCTGAGCACATACGCGACGTGGAGATGGATGATGTCAAAGAGTTCTTTTTCAGCCATTATGCCCCTAACAATGCCGTGCTCGCCGTCTGCGGCAACATCACTGCCGATGAGACATTGCGGCTTGCCGAGAAGTGGTTCGGCACCATCCCGTCACGCACCATAGCCCCTCGCCGATATCCGCGCTTGGGCGCAATCGATTCGCCACGACATGTGGAAGCGCGCGGCAATGTACCCCAGACAGCCCTCACAGTGGCATTCCGCATGCCAGGTTACGGAGAAGACGGCTATATAGAGTGCGACCAGATCACCGACATTCTCGCATCAGGACACGCTTCGCGCTTTTACCGCAACATCATGATGGCTGACCCACTATTCACCATGGCAGATGCTTCCATACTCGGCAGCGACGAACCGGGACTTCTCATGCTCAACGCCCGACTGACATCTGACGATGATGCAGATATAGCCCGTGCCACTGACCGCCTCGTCAGCGAAGCCTACAGAATATGGAGCGAAGGCGTCACTGACGATGAACTCTCACGGGCGCATACACGTTATGAAAGCCAACATACATTCTCCATGCTAAGCTACCTCGGCAAGGCGCAGACACTCGCCCAGACAGAGATGCAGCACGATGACATCAACTCCCTCGTCAGCCAGTATCAGGCTGTCACTCCCCAGCGGCTTAAAAACGTCGCATCCGACATTATCTCCCCTGACAAAGCGATGACTTTAGTCTACAGACCCACCGACCGATAACCTACCTGTCATAACCATGAAAACACTCAAGATATACCCTACAAGCATCAACCAGCGGTTCATTGACGAAGCCGTCGATGTCATGCGTGACGGCGGCATCATCATCTATCCCACCGACACACTCTATGCCTTGGGCTGCGACGCCCTCAACCAGCGTGCCATAGAGCGTCTGTGCCATCTCAAAGGGATTGACACCAAGCGCAATACCTTGGCGATAGTATGCGCCGACCTGTCACAGGCAGCAGGATATGCCCGCATCGACAACCGCGCTTTCGAGGTCATGAAACGCTATCTGCCGGGACCTTTCACCTTCATCCTCCCACCGTCACATGACCTGCCCAAGGTATTCAAAGGTCGCAAGGAGGTAGGCATCCGTATTCCCGACAACCCCATAGCCACAGCCCTCGCCGAGGCTCTCGGACATCCTATCATGAGCACATCCGTAGCCGCATCGCCCTACGACGATGCAGCCCAACAGCCCGAAGTGCTCGTGGAAGCCTTTGCCCCGATTGCCTCCCTGCTCATCGACGGAGGCACCGGCGGTCTACAAGGCTCTGCCATAGTGGATCTGACCGACCCCATAGTACCCCACGTGCTCCGCGAGGGTCCCCTGGAATTTGAAGGCTGACCGTGACACAGCCCACTCATAAACGTCTATGGGCGGCATCTCCAAAAGGATATGCCGCCCATGGTGCAACAAAAACAACTATAAACAACAGCTATGACAGCTTAGAGAGTCACAGAGGGGATAAATGCAGCCACATCGGTGTCACCGAAGAATGACGCAATCGTTAGCCATACAAGCAGCAGGGCTATCAGCACTAAAACTCCGATAAGGAGCCAGGCATTGATTTTCTTACGTTTTTTGTGGTCCATAATGTGTGAATTTTAACTATACAACAACCTCAATGTCACGAAGGTTTAAAAGCCCCTAAATTTTTGGAAAGGCATTAAAAAATCGCACCATGGCGTAAAACCGTGTTTGGGAGATTTCGTATATTTGCATGTTCAAGCGGTTACAACGCGATTCCTGCGCCACTAACCGCTATCATAGCACTGTAGGGACATGCCGTGGCATGTCCGCCCACCACCACGACACGTTATAAAACTAAATATAAGAGCAAAATGAGCCTTTTTGAAAAATTAATCGAGACAGCAAAGGGCGAGCGCCAGCGCATAGTGCTCCCCGAAGGTACCGAACCACGAACCCTCACCGCCGCCGACCGCATAATAGCCGACGGCATAGCCGACATAGTGCTCATAGGCGACCCCGCCGACATCACCCATATGGCGCAGTCGCTCAAGCTCGACAACATATCCCGTGCCCGCATAGTCAACCCCGGCGACAAAACAGTCATCGACACCTACGCACCCCTCTTCTACGAACTGCGCAAAGCTAAGGGCGTCAGCATGGAGCAGGCACGTATGACAGCAGCCAATCCCCTCTATCTCGGATGCCTCCTCGTCAAGGCTGGCGAAGCCGACGGCATGGTGGCTGGTGCGATGAACACCACAGGCAATGTTCTCCGTGCCGCCTTCCAGGTCATCAAGCCCCGCAAGGGCATCGAAGTAGTGTCAGGAGCATTCGTGATGCTTGTGCCCGAAGGCCTCCCCTACGGCACCAATGGCGTCCTCGTGTTTGCCGACTGCGCCGTGGTGCCCGATCCCACCGCCAAGGAGCTGGCTCAGATAGCAGTATCCGCAGCCCAAACCGCGCGTGACATCGCATGTATCGAACCGCGAGTAGCCATGCTAAGTTTCTCCACTAAGGGCAGCGCAAAGCATGAGCGCGTAGACAAAGTGATTGAAGCGACCCGCATAGCCCGCGAGATGTGCCCCTCACTGATCGTCGACGGCGAACTTCAGAGCGATGCCGCCATAGTGCCCGGCGTAGCCCACTCCAAAGCTCCCGACAGCCCCTTGTCAGGCACAGCCAACGTGCTGGTGTTCCCCTCTCTTGAGACAGGCAACATCGCCTACAAGCTCGTGCAGCGTCTCGGTGGCGTAGAAGCCGTAGGTCCTATCCTCCAAGGTCTTGCCGCTCCGGTCAACGACCTCTCGCGCGGCTGCTTCCCCGAGGACATCTTCAAGACCATCGTCATCACAGCCAACCAGGCAATCGGCATCAAGCACGGCCAGGGTGGCGGCGTATGCCCCGCCCCGATGCCTAAAAAATCCTGACAATCACATATTCCTCCTAACAACAATACAGATATGAAGATACTCGTACTCAACTGCGGCAGCAGTTCTGTCAAATACAAACTCATAGATACCGCCGACAACCGCGTCATGGCAGAGGGCGGCGTAGAACGCATAGGTCTTGATGACGGCATGCTCAAATTCAAGCTCCCCGACGGATCCAAGAAGACCGAAATGCTCGGCACCGTGGACCACAAGGGTGCCATCCAGGCAATACTCAACAATCTCATCAGCCCCGAATACGGCTGCATCTCATCGTTTGACGAAATCAACGCCGTAGGACACCGTGTGGTCCACGGCGGCGAGAAGTTCAACGCCAGCGTACTCATCAACGACGAAGTCAAAGAGATGATACGCGAGTGCTATGATATCGCACCCCTCCACAATCCCGCCAACATGACCGGCATCGACGCCATCACGGCTCTCATGCCCAGCGTGCCGCAGGTAGCAGTGTTCGACACCGCTTTCCATCAGACCATGCCTGCCAAAAACTACATGTATGCCCTCCCCTATAAATATTACAAGGAGGACGGTGTGCGTCGCTACGGCTTCCACGGCACAAGCCACCGCTATGTGTCGCAACGCGTGTGTGACATGCTCGGAGTAGACATTGCCAAGCAGCGCATCATCACATGCCACATCGGCAACGGCGGATCAATCACAGCAGTCCTCCACGGCAAGAGCTATGACACATCCATGGGTCTGACTCCCACCGAAGGACTGATGATGGGCACCCGCGTAGGCGATGTAGACCCCGGAGCGTTGACATTCCTGATGGCGAAGCACCATCTCAGTGCTGAGGAGATGCAGAAAATCATCAACAAGGACAGCGGCGTGGCAGGTGTGTCAGGCATATCGAGCGACATGCGCGAGATCGAAGCCGCAGACCGCGCCGGCGATCCCATGGCAGTCCTCGCTCTTGACATGTATGAGCAGCGCATACTCAAGTATGTAGGCGCATACGCAGCCGAGATGGGCGGTGTAGACATCATCGTATTCACCGGCGGTGTGGGCGAAAACCAGACAGGTGTACGCCTCAACGTATGCGAACCGCTCGGCTTCATGGGCGTAAAAATAGACCCCGAAATCAATGCAGCCACCCGTGGTACAGAGACAGTCATCTCCACCCCCGACTCCAAAGTCAAAGTGGTAGTGGTTCCCACCGACGAGGAGATGATGATAGCCCGCGACACCGAAACCATCGTCGGCAGAAAATAGCAGTCATGCAAACGTAGGGATGCACCAGGGTGCATCCGCACACCTAACGAACGACATAACTATGTAGGGACATGGCATGTCCGCGTCCCCAGAAGGGCGGTATTCAATGGGGGTGCATGGCTGAGATGCCATGGCATGTCCCTACAGTGTAGGATATAGACATCCTGACGGAAAATCGACCAGTCAATTAACAAACAACACTAACTCAAACAGACATATATATGACAAAAATCCGTGCAGCCGTAGTTGGTTACGGCAACATAGGACGCTTCGTGGTCGAATCGCTCCAGGAAGCCCCCGATTTTGAAATCGCCGGCATCGTGCGACGCGACCCCTCAAAGCGTCCCGCCGAACTCGGCGACCTGCCCGTAGTCGCCGACATCCGTGACCTCGGCAAGGTGGATGTAGCCATCCTCGCCACCCCTACACGTGAAGTGGAGAAGCATGCCGTAGACATCCTCGCCCAGGGCATCAACACCGTCGACAGCTTCGACATCCACACCGATATCGTCAAGCTCCGCGAGACTCTCGACCGCGCAGCCAAAGCCCACGGCTCAGTGGCAATCATAGCCGCCGGCTGGGATCCGGGCAGCGACTCCATCGTGCGCACCCTCATGCAGGCAGCCGCTCCCAACGGTCTTACTTATACCAACTTCGGTCCCGGCATGTCAATGGGTCACACCGTATGCGTCAAGTCTAAGCCCGGAGTAAAGGATGCCCTGTCAATGACCATCCCCCTCGGCACCGGCATACACCGCCGCATGGTATATGTGGAACTTGAAGAAGGCGCAGACCTCGCCGATGTGGCAAAGGCAGTCAAAGAAGACCCCTACTTTGCAAGCGACGAGACCCACGTGATGGCTGTCCCCTCCATAGATGCAGTCAAGGACATGGGTCACGGAGTGCACATGACACGCAAGGGAGTGTCGGGACGCACCCAGAACCAGCGTCTGGAGTTCAACATGTCAATCAACAATCCGGCTCTCACCGCACAGATTCTCGTAGGCGTGGCGCGTGCATCCATGAAGCAGCGTCCCGGAGCCTACACCATGATCGAAGTTCCCGTCATCGACCTGCTTCCAGGTGACCGCGAAGAGCTGATAGCCCATCTCGTGTAAACCGCAATAATCATACAAAAAGAGGGGGACAAACGCAACAAACAGCGTTTGTCCCCCTTTTGTATACCCTTACTACAACACATGCTGTCGGGGACTTTGATAACTTTGACGGCATCAACACCCACTCTCGTCATAACCATCAAAACCACATAGCATATTGTCCCCTTCTTGTCCCATCCATATCCTGCTATGCACAGACTCCCATTACGCTCCGTATTGTGGGGTGACAGCAACATCTGCTCTTGAAAATGCCGGGGGACATCCTGTCGAAGTCCATATATTCACCGACCATCTTACCGCAGATGAAATACGGCGATTCAAAGCATTAGAATCTCGATATGACTGCCATGTCGATATAAACCTCATTCCCCGACATGAGTTGCTGATGCTCCCTCAGGATGTCAAGCAGTGGCCACCGTCATCGTTCATGCGTCTTCTGGCTGCAAAACTGCTGCCTGCCGACCTGCAACGCGTGATATATCTCGACTGTGACATCGCAGTAGACTCTCCACTCCTGCCTCTGTGGAAGATGACACTTGACGACAAACTATGCGCTGTCGCACCTGACGGTCCCGATGACCATCCTAACCGTGTATATAAAGCCACCCTCGAGGTAGACTCTGTATATTTCAATTCAGGAATCATGGTGATGAATCTTGATGCCATGCGCCAAAGCGGCATACTTGACCAGGCATTAGACATACTGCGCACTTCCGGCAACACATACCGATGTCCCGATCAAGACGTACTCAACATCCTTATCAACGGACGGGTCGTGTATCTGCCCATATCCTGTAACCTCCAGTCATCGCAGCTACTTAGGCACCGACCACATCTGCCTGCGTCCGAAGCAAGCCTCGTCAGCAAGATACTGAGGCATAACATCAGAGCCATAATCCACTACACAAGCGAGTTCAAACCATGGACAACTGATATCAACCATTGGCATCCACTCGCATCCATATGGCACCGCTACCGACGCAAATCCCTTTGGGCAAAAGAAGCCAAACCTGATCTGAGTCTGCGCACCCGATTTGCCATATGGCGTCTTGCCATAGCTTACCGACTACTATACAGCGGTCCTTTTGCCCAAATATGGAAATGAACAAACCATGCTACACAACATCCTGTATAATCATTATTTTCATCTCTAAAAATGTTACTTTTGCAATTAACCGATTCTACATATCTCCTCCAGTTCGAATCTTCTTGCCAAAATTCAGCCTCTCAGATCAGGTCAAGAGGCTAACCCAATCCACATTAGCATTCATAATACATTGAATACCAGTTGTTTACCCCCCCCCATATCAAACCAATCCATCTTCTTTGTTCCTCCGACCAGAATTATGCCGCCTATTGCGGCGTGATGCTGACCTCGGTGGTGGAGAGCAACCGCCACGACCGACTCGTCATACATATACTGACTGACGGATTCAGTGACGGTGACATGCACCGCTTTCTCTGTCTGCCGGACAAGTATAATTGCGAGGTAGATGTCATCCAGATCCCTAAGGAAAAACTGGCAGAGCTGCCTGAAAAGATAGGACAGTGGCCGCGGGCAATCTGTTTCCGTCTGCTTGCACCCGACCTGCTGCCACATGACATAGATCGCGTAATCTATCTTGACTGCGACATAATCGTAGATACACCGTTGCGACCTCTGTGGGAGACCGACCTTGACGGCATGGCGTGCGGAGCCGTCACCGAGGAGGAGGGGCACAACAGCGACCTGATGATCGGAGTACTCAATGTGGTGCACAACCTTGACCCTCGCCAACGGTATTTCAACTCAGGTGTCATGGTGATGGATCTCTCAGCAATCCGCTCCCAAGGCTTGCACACAAAAGCCCTTGACCTGATCAAAAGACTTGGCGACAGGCTGTCATGCCCCGACCAGGACGCTCTCAACATAGTGATGCGCCACCGATGGATGCCGTTGCCACTGAGATGGAACGTGCAGAGCCGCTTTTTCGTCAAATGTTTCTTCAAACTTCTTCATGATCCAGAGAGGATAATGATTAGAGAGATCGCAGCCAAGCGCACACGTGGCATAATTCATTACACCGGCTGCAAGCATCCCTGGAACCGTGACAGTTTCCTGTTTCATCCACTATGGTATCTTTGGGACAAGAGCCTGCGACGCTCCATGTGGCGCAAGACCTGCCCCATCAGCCGCCCCGACTCATGGCGACAACGCATAGCAATACGCAAGCTAAAACTGCTCCGACGTCTCGGCATCTCCAGTTCATACGATTATCTATGGATACCTACAGCACATCTTTTGCCATGGAAGTTCTGAAGGAGAAGCTGCCCCTGGTCAGCATAATCGTAATCACATATAACTCGGCAGCTTTTGTCACCGAAACATTAGAGAGCATCTCACAGCAGACATATGAGGGGCCCATGGAGCTGATCATCAGCGACGACTGTTCGGATGACAATACTGTGGAGATATGTCGCGAATGGACATATGCCCATGCCACTGTATTCACGCGGTCAGAAGTAACGCAGACACCCTGCAACAGCGGCATATGCGCCAACTATAACCACGCCTTGAAATTTGCCACCGGTGAATGGGTAAAATACATCGCCGGCGATGACATGCTCACTCCGGAGTGCATCCAGCGGTTTGTCTCCGAAGCTGCCACCAATGCCGATGACATGTTGATTTCCGGCGTATGGTGTTTCCACGATGTTGTGGGACCGCGCTTCCTTATGAAGGAATTATTAGACAGTCCCGACCCATACACACAGGCATGCAATCTTGCCAACGCCCCCTCTGGCATAGTAGAGGGCCCTACATTTTTCATAAAGACAGCCACTCTAAGAGCCATGAACGGCTGGGACATGCGATATCCGATGCTTGAAGATTTGCCTTTCGCTTTCCGCTACACATTCAGCGGAGCGCATATAAGCGTTATCAAAGAGCCGTTGGTCAAATACCGCGTCCATTCCAGAAGTGTGTCCCAGTCAAGTGACGCTTTCCGTCGGATGTTCTTTCAATCACTCTACGAAGCCCGGATGAAAGTGGCATGGCGCGAGAAGCATTACCTCCGATGGTGGCACAACTACATCATGTCACGCGTCATGGTAAGAGGCAGCCAATCCGCACACATAAAACTGCTGAAATGCACCGACATCTACGGCATCCTTCACAAAGTATGTTCCTCAGCCAGATGGGAGTAGTAGAACAGGAAATCACCACCCTTGTAGGGACATGCCACGGCACAATGACACTAACTTAAGCGCCCAAAAGACCCAGTATGGGTCTGATATATTAGGCATGGGTCATCCAAGCTGTTTAGGCTTGGGTGACCCATGTTAATGAATAGTCTCCTCTTTTCCGCCTCTGTAGGAGGCGTACACCTAATGCGGAGTATGTGTGCCTCCTATGGAGGCATTGATCAGGAGGGGTTGATGCAACCATGGTCATACAAGCCTAAACAGCTTGTATGACCATGGCCTAATATGTTGACCTCCGCTGGAGGTCTTGCCTTTGAGAAGACATTTAGCTTAAGTTAGTTACATTGTGCCACGGCATGTCCCTACAAACGGATGAAGCTTTAAACAACATTTAGACATGCCAGATGATACCATGTTGCACAACATAGACCATTTGCTTGCACATTAAGCCAAAAATTAATTAATTTGCATCTGAATCAGAGTAACAATTCAAACAACGATACTTCCGTGCATCAGCTAAAATGCTGTAAATCATATGTTTACCCCCCCCCATTGCAAATCATCCGCTCCACATCCTCTGCTGCACTGACGCACTCTATGCCGCCTACTGCGGCGTGACAGTCACAAGCGTTCTTGAAAGCTGCAAAGACACATCCGTAGCCGTACACATCATCACCGACGGCATCAAAGACAGGGACAGGGAGTTATTTGGTATACTCGCCAAGACTTACGGGGCTTCAATCGACATCACCACCATACCTGCGCCGATTCTTGAGAATCTGGCTCATAACCAGGGCAGATGGCCACGCTCCATATGCTTTCGCCTTCTTGCACCCGACCTGCTCCCCGATGACATAAATAGAATCATCTATCTTGACTGCGACATTATAGCCAACACCGACCTCCGACGGCTATGGACGACGGACATGGACGGATATGCCATCGCCGCGGTCTCAGACATCGACCGATGCACCGATGCTGCTCTGACCGGCAAACTCTCCGCTCTGAGAGAGCTGCCCCAATCCCGACGATATTTCAACTCCGGCGTGATGCTGATGGATCTCGCTCAGATGCGCCAGACTCGTGTACATGACAAAATGCTGCGTCTTATATACGAAGCCGGTGACGCACTGCCTTATCCCGACCAGGATGCCCTCAACTTAATCCTCCATGGTCAGTGGAAACGTCTGCCTTGTGAGTGGAACCTCATGCCATGGGCTTTGGTCAAAAGCAATCAAACGGAACTGACAGCCGAAGAGCAGTACTCAGTCACTGAGACAGCTATCGGACATCCACGTGGCATAATCCACTTCTACGGGCCCTATCATCCGTGGGATTGCCGCAGCCTGATATTCCACCCGATGGAACACTTGTGGGAACACTATCGCCGCATGTCTCCATGGCGACACAGCATACGGCGCATCCACCCGTCCCATATCATGACACGCTTCCATCGCCAGAGACTCAGGATGTGTTGGAAGCTGAAAATCTCAACAGTCTACGACACACCGTGGATAGACATCCCGCGACGCTCCTGAACTATCCGACATATCCACCGACATTATCATAACCATGAAAACCAACTCTTCTACACCATCACATATCCACATCCTCTGCTGTACTGACTCTAATTATTGCCCTTACGCAGGTGTAATGCTCACATCGCTGCTTGAAAATAACCGTCACCACCATATCGACATCCATGTAGCCACGACCGACACCAATCCCGACAACCATACCCGACTGGCAGCTTTGGCTGATAAGTATGGCTGTGGCATGCACATAATACACGTGACACAATCTGAATTGGATTCACTCCCTGATGCTCAGTGCGACTGGCCTAAAGAAGCATATCTGAGGTTTATCGCCATAACATCGCTTCCCCAGGAGGTCACCCGAGTGCTCTACCTTGACTGCGACATCATAGTCAACACCGACATCGGTGACATATGGGACCATCCTCTCAATGGAAAGGCTGCAGCAGCCGTTCCCGACATCAATAATTACATCCTGCCCCACCGCCGCCGTCTGCACATCAGTTCACAATACTTCAATTCAGGGGTGATGCTTATGGATATCGCCCGCTGTAAGGCTATTGACCTGACTTCCCGTTGCCTGCAGATCATATCCACGACCTCCCTTGACTATCCCGATCAAGACGCCCTCAATATGGCATTGGAGGGAGAGGTGGTATATCTGCCACAGAAATGGAATCTCGTGGACGGATATCTGCAAACCCGCTATTACAAGCGTCTGCCATCAAAAATCAAGAAGCTCGTACACGCGGCAATGACAGGCAAACGCAATGCTATCATCCATTATACGGGGTTATACAAACCGTGGCGCATCGGCACATACATGTTCCATCCGCTCTACGCCGTCTGGAAAAAATTCTACCATAAATCTCCATGGAAAAACACCGACCTATGGCACCGCATACCGACATCAGCGATGAAGCGTATCGTCATATCAAGGCTGAAAATCATGTACATCCTCGGCATCACCAGCTCCTACAACCACACATGGATTCCCTCCCGTCACAAACCTCAAGCCCTCTAAGCCATGGAAGCCACACTACCTCTCGTCAGCATAGTCATAATCACATATAACTCAGCCAACTATGTCACCGAAACCCTTGAAAGCATATCACGCCAGACCTACTGCGGACCAATAGAACTGATAGTCAGCGACGATTGCAGCCAAGATAATACCCTTGACATCTGCCGTGACTGGCTTAAACTCCATGACAGCATGTTCGTCCGTTCAGACATCATCCAGACCTCCCATAATTCAGGCATCTGCGCCAACCACAATAATGCTTTGAAACATGTCAGAGGGGAATGGATCAAATACATAGCTGGTGACGACATGCTGATGCCACGCTGCATAGAGCGGTTTGTCGAGGAAGCCCGTGCATGTACCGACCAGTTCTACATCTCTGGCGTTTTACGCTTCGGCGAGGCATCAGGGATATGGTATCCTATGGGAAACCATCTTGATTGCGAAATGCCGACAGAGCAAGCACACAATCTTGCCATACATGCAGGCGGTGGCATAGTCACCGGTCCGTCATTTTTCATCCAGACACAGCTTTTGCGCGAATTAGGAGGGATGGATATGCGCTATCCGATGCTTGAGGACTTCCCTTTTGCCTTCAAATGCGCTTTTTCCGGGCATCATATCAGCATAGTCAGGGAGGCTCTGGTGATGTACAGAGTGTATGCCGGCAGCGTATCAAATTCTGACAGCAGCTTCCACAGCATGTATCATCAAGCCATCTATCAGGCTCGTAAAGAGATAGCACTGAGAGACAGACGCTACATAGAGTGGTACCATAACCATGTCATGAAGATTGTGTCACGTCACAATATGAGCCGTTCCGTCATCCGTCACTGCGCCGACACTCTGCTCAAAGCCACTGACGTATATGGCTGGATGATGAGATTGCGGGCACTCAGTTCCAGCCACCGCCAAGTGCCTTATACAGCTCGATCATGGCGAGATATTCGTCACGGATGGCATTGCTGAGTCCTATCTCGGCATCAAACAGACGACGTTGTGCATCGAGCACGTCAAGATAGCTCAACGTGCCGGCATGGTACTGCATGACAGCAAGCCTCAGATATTGCCCTGCTGCCACTGTAAGCTCTTTCTTCGAGTCAGCCGAAGCATGCGCTTGCTGATAGTTGACCGATGCGTCCCTCACCTCGCCGAACGCTCGGAGCAGATCCTGCTCATACTGCATGCGTGACTGCTCGTAACGAGCCACCGCTGCTTTGTGCTGACGTTTCTTGCGTCCGAAATCCAGCAGAGAGCCGCCTACCGCTCCTATAGGATAATAATAGGCGGATTTGAACAGTTCAGGAAAACGTGAGTTCCAGAAACCGGCAGTGAAATCCAGTCTGATAGAGGGGAATCGGTCAGCATAAGCCACGCCGACAGCCTGAGCAGCCGCATTAAGCCGCTGCTCTGACGCCCTAAGGTCAGGTCGGCGTTGCAACAATTGTGACGGCACACCGAGCGGCAACTCCGGAGGAAGCACATCGCTCAGATTAATCGTACGCGCATCATTGACAGCTGTAGGATATTCGCCGGTGAGGATAGACAGAGCCGTGCGGAGTATCTCAGCCTGGCGGTTGAGCTCGGGGATGAGCGACTGCGTGGAGATGTATTCGGTACGTGCCTGAAGATACACCAATTCGCTTGTCAGACCAGCCTCAAAACGCAGCTTCGCTTTCTTGACCGACTCTTCACGCGTCAGCAGTGTACGGCGAGTGATGCCTATGGCTGTTTCCTGTGCAAGGAGCTGATAGTAAGCTGATGCCACCTGCGCTATCACCGTCATGCGCATGGCTTGCTGGTCATCGAGAGTCGCCTTGAAGTCAGCTTCTGCCTGACGTCGGGCATAGTTGAGCTTACCCATGAGGTTATATTCCCACCCTATATGCACCTTGATGCCTACCTGCGGATCAGGTGAGTAGTTGCCATCAGGTGTGGAGCCGTCATGATACCACTTGGTCTCGCGTTCGCCCCTCACAGTGGCATCCACCGTAGGATAATAATCGGATTTTGAGATGCCGTAAAGCTCCCTGACTTCATCGACGCGAGCGGCAGCCTTGAGGATGTCATGGTTATGGACAAGAGCTTTCTCTATGAGACCGCATAGAGTCTGATCATCAAACACACGCCTCCAGTCATTGTCGGCATAGGAGGTTGACGATACTGTCACCGTGCTGTCGGTATATGAGTCGGGCATAGCCGTGTCAGGCTGCTGCAGATCCTTAAGAGGATGGCAGCCCCCTATCGCCGTGAAGACAACAGCCCAGGCAATAAAATATAGAGCTCGCTTTCCCATCAGCGTCTAAGCGTCTTATATCCGTTCCCTTTCTCTATCTCCTCCACATGGCTCACAGCGACATAATCGCCTATGTTGAGTCCCGATGTGACGAATACCGAGTCACCAATGGCTGTGCCGATTTTCACCTCCGACTTCTTAAGTTCTCCGTCAGAGTCCTGCACGTAGACATACGTTTTGGCATCAGCCTCTACCACTGCGTCATGCGGCAGAGCTACGCGCGAATAGCTGTGGCCGCCCGTCACAGCCACCTGAGTATGCGTGCCAGGCATCAGCACATGGGGCATATTGGGCACAATGGCACGGATACAGATGGTGCCGTTGTCAGCATCGGCACGGTGAGCGGCAAAATCCACACGACCATGCTGAGGGTGTATGCGACCGTCGGTGTTCGTAACGGTAACGAAGTAATCAGTTTCGTGCTCTGGATTAGTGCAATGGGCATCAAAACATACACCGGTCAGACGGCTGCGCTGGTATTCCTTGGCAGAAAGATTGAACTCAACATTGACAGTATCCACATTGATTATTGACGACAGTTCCCCGCTACCCGGACTGACGTAGCTACCTACATCGACATTGCTGCGGGCTATAAAGCCCGAAATCGGTGCACGTACTATGGTGTTGCTGAGGTTGAGCCGTGCGAGTTCGAGTTCTGCCTGTGCGGTCTGAAGCTCGGCATTGGCATTCTCGTATAGGTTTTCGGCATTGTCAAGGTCAAGCTGCGAGGCAGCGTTCGCCTCAAAAAGCGGACGGATTCGCGCCAAATCACGCTCCGACTTACGCAGGTTCGCTTTGGCTTTGGATACACTCGCGGCGGCTTTGTTGACCAGAGCCTGATAGACAGTAGGGTCTATCTGGAAAAGCGGCTGACCTTGTTTTACCTCCGCTCCTTCGGCAAAGAACATCTTCTGGAGGACACCCTCGGCTCGTGAGCTGACGCTTACAGTGCGGTGAGGCTTGATCACGCCGTCATATTCCCCCAAGTCACAAGTGCTGACCGGCTTGATTTTTTCAAGGATTACAGTATGTTCCGCAGAATCATCGGCGCGGTTATTACAAGACAGCAGGCATAGGGAGACGACTGTGACACATAACGCTGCGGTCACTTTGGGAAGATTTTGTGCCATATGGAGAGGATGTCTAATCGATTGGTCTTTACATTGAGCAGTATCTCCACAATGCGCCTATGGTCATCATCGGCATGCAGCTTTGTGGCTTTGTGGAGCATGGTGTTGAGAAGATGCACGCCCTTGTCACGCGTAGCCTTGGCTGCCACGAGAGCCTCTCCAAGATCTATTGACAGGTTCAGTCCGCGCAATGTCAACTCAGGCTCTATCTTGGTGAGAAACTTGAGGGCGCGCGTGAAATACGCCACCGCTTCACGCTGGCGTCCCATCTGCATCAGGGTGCGCCCCTGTGTGGCAAGTGAATCTATCAGACTGTCGGTGGCGAGAGTGATGGCGCGGTCATCGCCAGCCTCCACCTTAAGCTGCTCCATGTAGGTCATGGTAGCCACCTGACAGTGGGCAAGCATGTTTGCCTGCTTGACACGCGAACGGTATATGCCTCCGGCTGCATCAATGGCGGCAAGATGCGCAGGTCCGTAACGCTCCGGGTCATCCTTGGCAAGACGTTCAAACAGGGATGCACATTTTTCTATCTCCCTCTCGGCTGCTTTGAGTTCGCCCCGCGAAGCATGCACCTGCGCAAGGTCATAGAGGAGCGACCCAAGGATGCTGAGGAAGACGGCATCCTTGCGCTTAGGTTCACGCATCATCACATTGAGAGCCGCAGCTCCACACACCAGAGCCTCCTCAGACTGCCCTTCGCGCGAATGCAGAGCAGTCAGCACTGACAGTCCCATGGCATGCAGATCCGACATCTGACGGCTCTCGTCACCTGTCTCGGCGATGTATTCACACAGCTCGCGGCAGAGAAGTATGGCGTTCTGAGCCTCTTCCTTGTCAGCCATGCGGAGAGCACGCATCCTCAGATAGTCATACGCCACCACGCCCTCTGATGACTTGAGTTGCTGCATCAGTTCGGGCAATCCGCCCGAGCGGCGGCGCAGTCCCGACAATGTGCCTATGGGAGCTGCGACAGTCATAAAATGCGAATCTAACGAGGTGACGTTCATGTGATAAATTATGATATGGTATATCTATGTATATTGTATCGTGATTGGTGCGGACGCTCTCATAGCGACAGATGCGGAGCATCCACAGCCGCCAGCAGAGCGAGGCGGTCATCGGCATTGAGTCCCTCGGCAAGCTTCATAAACCCTACACCGCTCTCCATCATGGCGCGTACCACTGCTGCAACAACGACTGCATTTCCATTACGGGTCGTCACCAGACTCTCATCAGGCAGCGGCTCGCGTATGGTCTGCGCGGGGGAGTAATAACGCATGCACGGTCCCTGGGCATCTACAGTCAGACCGATGAAATTGGGGCAGTAGAACGAGATGCTGTCGCGGTAGGCAGAATCAAGGTCTTTGCTGCAAAAAAACTCCCGCAGCTCAGCCTCGGTAGCCACCACAAAATCAGCAAGCTCAAGGTTGTCAAGCAGCGAGGGTTTGACAGGTGTCAGCTGTTTGCCCTCATGGATATCAAATCCCGGAGCATAGACCACGAGTGCCCTGCGCTGACGGCAAGAGCCTACAAATTCCCTGATGAACTTGATATTGCGCGGAGCCACAGCAAAGTAATCGCCCATCACCACGATATCGTCACGGTCTATGCGGGGCCATACGGCATCAAAAGCATCCTCGGGATACACCCGATAACGCACGGCATCCGATTTGGTATGCTCTGCATCAGACAGGAAATGCAGATTGAGAGGTGTGTGGCCTCCTGCATAGCGGTCAATGCTGGATATGGTCACACCATGTGCCGCCAGATGACCTACGATGAAATCACCGACACGGTCACGTGCCGCTTCACTGACAAATGTAACCTGAACACCTTTATCAGCCAGGTGTATTGCTGTCTGAAGCATGCGTCCCTCGGGTGACATCGATATCGGATGCCCGTCTGCGGCATTAATGCCGAGAGCCGACGAACCAATGACTGCTACTTTCTTCATATGCGATGGATATGGATTATTTGCCTGAGGATGCCACAGTACCGAGGTATCCGCCATGGTGGCGCAAAGCATACTCTCGGCGGGTAAAGCCGGTGGCTTTCATGACGTTTACCACAAGGATATCTCCGATAACCGTCATGGCAGTGGTGGAGGTAGTCGGGGTGAGTCCGAGAGGACAAACCTCAGGCGCGCCGCCGGTCGAAAGCACCACTGGAGTCATATGCCCCAGTTCGCTGTCGGGATTGCCTGTAATGACGATGAGCGGTAAAGCCGGATAGAGGTTCTTGGCAAGATCCACCAGTTCGATGATTTCGCGCGTGCGGCCTGAATTGCTGACCAGCAGCATGACATCACCTGGCTGCAGCACTCCGAGGTCGCCATGCTGCGCTTCGCTCGGATGCAGCGACACTGACGGTATACCTGTCGAGCAGAATGTCGTGGCTATATTCATGGCTATCTGCCCTGCTTTCCCCATCCCGGCAGTGACAAGTTTGCCGCCATGGTCATGGACGTGCTCTACTATAAGGCTTACAGCCTGATCATAGGCAGGAGTGTATGGTATATTCTGGATGGCACGACTCTCAGCATCGAGAATCTCCGCCATGGTCTGCTTAACTGACATCTGACAATGATTTAGAATTTGACATGAACGGCATAAGTGCCACATGAATGTATCTGCAAATATACGACTTTTCCGCCAATCGGCAGCTATCATATCAGGAGGGTCGGCTTGGCAAAGAGAGAGAATCCGAGCGACTCCTTGAACAAGCACAGTCCTTCATCAGGAATGCCGTCAATCGATGACGGTCCGAGATCAAACCATCTGAATCCGTCACGGGCATAATCTTTCAGCATGCAGACAGCAATGTTATTCATCGGGCGCAATCCTGCTGCTTCCGGGACATTACCCCAGTAGATATCCTGTACTATACCCCCAGGATGATGGTAATTTATGGCAGCGGCAATCGATTCTCCACCATACGTCATTATATAAACCCTTCCGTCCACTATGCGCTCCAAAGTTGAGTGCAGATTGTCTAAAGTCATATGGACCGGATAACCGCGTGATTCATGGTTAATCGTGACTACACGGTAGGCTTCAGTAAGCGCGTAGGAATCCGATGCATCATAGACCTTACACTCAAGCCCTGCCCTTACAGATGCCCTGTATTTACTGCGAGACTTTGGAGTCAACATCGACTCTACATCCATGTCCCGGGCAAGTGGCATAGCGTAATTATAGTCAGTGTAAAGCATCTCAGCTCCAGCACTCATCGCTGCCAGATATTGTTTTGAAATCTGCGATTTTGTGGAGTAGATGTCGGGGGGGAGGGTCAGACGTATATGGCATCCACAGGTCTGTGCATAGTCACGGAGCGCATGGATGGCATCTATGTAATAAAGCAATTGCTGCGGTCTGGTCTCTTCTACACATCCGAACGGAGCCGAAAACGGGGCTCTCAATTCTCCCTCTCTCAATCCGAGAGTAATGCCGAAACGCACTCTGCCGTTAGCATCGGTGACAGCCACATAATGTAGGTCATCACACTTGGAGCGGTTGAGTTCGCTGAACTCCACTTTGTTATAAACCAGCAGAGGATCAGTGAATATCTTGCCATACTCGTCGGGCTGGAGTCTCGTAGCTTTCATATGGTTACATAGATTTTACCGTAGAGTTTCATAAAAGCAGTGTCGGCTTCGCCAACAGTTCATAACCAAGCGATTCCTTGAAACGACACAATCCGTAATTGGGCATACCATGCAGCGATGATGTACCCTGATCGAGCCATTCAAACCCCCTCGATGCATAGTGGCGCGCCATCTCCACAGCAAGGAAATTCATGGGGCGCAGATGTCCGGAGTCTACAAGGTGTCCCCAATATACCGGCTGGACGACACCGTCGGAATGGATGTAATTGATCGATGCCGCCACACCCGCATTGCCGCATGACACTACGCATACCTCACCCCTGACCCTGTCACCGAAACACCTGAGAGTAGCCTCGATCTGCTCCAATGACATGTGTACAGGATATCCGTGAGTCTGATGATTGGACTGGACAATGCCATAGGCATCTTGCAACGCCGACCTCTCGAAAGCATCCATGACACCAAGGGCGAGACCTGCACGACACGCGGTGCGGAAACATTTGCGGGCATGGCGCGAGACCTCATCCAGCACGTCAGCACCACGGTGCAACGGACGCACATAATTGCAGTCAGAGTGAAGCAATGTGACTCCTCGTGAGAGCGCAGCCATATACTGTTTCTCTATGTGAGAGCTGCGGGAATATATGGCTGGGGGCAATGTAATACGGACACGGCTATGATGCTCCTCGCCGTAGACACGTAGCGCATCCATCGCCTCCAGATAATATGTGATCTGCTGCGGTTTAGTCTCTTCGATGCATCCGAACGGCGCCGAAAACGGTGCTTTCAGCTCACCATCAGCCTCTCCGAGGGTGATGCCCAATCTGATCTTTCCGCCGTCATCAGCCAGCACGACATAATGCACATCCCGGCACTTGGCGCGGTTTAGTTCACTGAACTCTACAGTGTTATATGCCACCGAAGGGTCATGGAAATACCGTGCATATTCTGCCGGAGATGTCCGTATAGCTTTCATATGTGCAAAAGTAATTAATTCCTGTCAAGAAACATCCCGTATCAGAGCTATTTTTGTAAATTTGCATCACATACCATCTTACCAACAAGTCAATTCCAATACTTCATATGGCACTATTAATACCCCTCCGAGGCTTCACCCCTTCATATGGGCAGGATTGTTTCTTCGCCCCGACGGCACAACTCATAGGCGATGTCACCATAGGTGACGGATGCAGCATATGGTTCAACACCGTGCTGCGAGGCGATGTCAACACTATCAAGATAGGCAACCGCGTCAACATACAGGACGGCTCGGTGCTCCACACCCTCTATCAGAAATCGACCATCGAAATAGGCGATGACGTGTCGATAGGTCACAACGTGACCATCCACGGAGCCAAGATCCATGACCTCGCCCTCATAGGCATGGGCGCAGTGGTGATGGACGATGCAGAAGTGGGCGAAGGCGCACTTGTGGCTGCCGGATCAGTGGTGCTGTCACGCACCAAAATAGGACCTCACGAGCTATGGGGAGGCGCACCTGCCAAGTTCATCAAGATGGTCGAGCCAGAGAAAGCCCGCGAGATGAACCAGAAGATAGCCCGCAACTACCTCATGTACTCACAGTGGTACAATGAACCAGGCTGCGAACCCCGCGAGATAGACCAGCACGGCAACGAAATCGCCAAATTGTAGGGACATGCCATGGCATGTCAGGCATGGAAGCGCATATGCCGCATTATTGCCGAGGGAAGGTGAGCTGGTAGATTGCCAAGGCTGTTGACACAGCTACATTGAGGGAGTGCTTGGTGCCATACTGTGGTATCTCTAAGCACATGTCGGCGGCATCAACCACTTCCTGTGACACGCCATGCACCTCATGCCCGGCGACTATGGCGTATTTCTTCCCTGCCTCCGGCACAAACTCGGGCAGTGACACAGAACCGTGGACCTGTTCGAGTGCGCACACCGTGTATCCCTCGGCATGCAGAGCCTCTACGGCTTCAAGGGTAGAAGGATAGTAGGTCCAATCCATCGACATCTCCGCACCGAGAGCAGTCTTATGGATCTCAGCTGACGGCGGCGTGGCAGTGATGCCGCAAAGCAGCAGGCGCCCCACGGCAAAGCCGTCGCAAGTGCGGAATACCGATCCGATATTATTTAGGCTACGCACATTGTCAAGCACCACTACCAGCGACGATTTCTCGCCCTCGCGGAAATCGTCGACACTCATGCGGTGCAGGTCTCGTATGTTCTTCTTCTCCATATTTGCAATTGATTAATCTATGCCACGACATTTAAGCCTGAAATAGAGGGTGTCACATCCCCAATGTAACAAACACGTTCAGATTTGTAGGGTCGCTACATGTAGCGACCGCTCACAGGCTGGCTACCAACTACGGCTCTTTGCGGTCGCTACATGTAGCGACCCTACTGTTTTCGGAACCCTGCATCTCCATAGTTTGCAGGCTTCCGATTGCAAATTTACCGCTTTTCCGCCAATTTACAACGGGTTATTGGGCATACTGGTCCAGAGCATCACGAAGATTGGAGACCATCATGGCGCGGAGTTCGGGCGGCTCGATGACCTTGATGCGCGGACCATAGCCGAGAAGCTCTTGAACGAAGTCGGGAGTAAGACGCAGACGATAGCTGAATATGGAGTAACTGTCGTGAACTACTTCATTCTGCGAATGGTGCAAGGGTAGTGCGCGGAAATATTTCGCCTGGCGTGAGTCAGTCTTGATGCGTACAGTCTTCGCTTCTCCGTGGGAGAATATAATGCCGTATGAATCACGCGAATAGCTTTCGGCATCAAAGTCGGGAGGCATCACAAACCGCTCGGTCTCCATCGTGACATCCGACATGCGGTCAAGCGCATATGTCTTGATAGTATCCTCCGCACGGTTGCGCCCTGTGATATACCACCGCTGACGGAATATCTTGAGAAAATACGGTTCAAGCTGCAGTCCCTCGGTGGGAAGCGAGCGGCTGTAGGAGTGGTAATTGAATTTCAACACATGACACTCTCTGAGGGCGTCCATGACCACCGAAAGATACACACGCGCCGACGGCACATCTTCGATAAAGATGCGCTGCGACAGGTCTCTTGCTCCGGACAACACACTGTTGGTGGCAGCTGAGTTAAGCAGCCAGTCGGTCATGCTTTCCTCGTGGGCATCGTTATACTCTATGAAATACTCATAGGTAGAGGAATTGCAACCGATATTGACATTAAACAACTCCTCTATGGCATTGCGATAATTGTAGAACGTGCGTCGTGGCAGATCTTCTCCGCTATAGAACGGCGAATTGCGCCAGCGGCGGTTAAGTTCGTCGCGAGTGATCGACCCATGCCTGCGTATGGTATCGATGATCCAGATGTAACGGCTTAATAGATTTTTTGACATCGCTGAGATAAGTAGAGATAGATGAGGTGAGATATATTTAATTGTTCAGCATCCCTCGGGCAGGCTTTACAGACAAAAAGCCCCGTGATTCAATACATGTGTTTCCCATCGTAATCCGCGCATAAAGCCGTCGGATATCGGAGGAGGATGCGCTCAGTAAATGAAATCCTATTAAGGAGATGGTATCTTAAATAAAACCGCGCGGATTGCACCAGGCATAGCCCGGTCTACAATCTCAGCGCGGTTATGAGGGATCAGGAGGATACGGAGTGAATCCGTGCTCCCTTAAGGTTCTGTGTCAGAGCTCCGGCAAGTCACAAGGGGCTGACGTTGCTCCAGCATATGCAGACAGAGATAGGGCTGCTTATGCCTCAGAGGGTGTAACGTTGATGAAGCGGCGTCCGTTGCGGCCTACGGTGAATACCACTGTGCCGTCAACGAGAGCGTAGATGGTGTGGTCCTTGCCCAGACCTACGTTGAGACCGGGGTGGTGCACTGTGCCACGCTGACGCTTGATGATGCTTCCTGCCTTAGCGTACTGACCTCCAAAAATCTTCACGCCGAGACGTTTGCTTTCTGATTCGCGGCCGTTCTTCGAACTGCCGACTCCTTTTTTGTGTGCCATTGTGTTTAGTTAGCGAATGATTTAGAGGGTTAGGCTACTACTTCCTTGATTAACACTTTGGTGAAGTACTGACGGTGACCGTTCTTGCGGCGATAGCCTTTGCGGCGTTTCTTCTTGAAGACGATCACCTTGTCACCCTTTACGAGGGGTGTGAGGACTTCACATACTACCTTTGCGCCTTCCACTGTGGGTGCGCCAACCTTCACTTCTCCGTCAGCGTCAGCGAGGAGCACGCGGTCAAATTCGACCTTCTCTCCTTCTTTAACTGCTTCGCCGAGATAGTGTACATACAGGAACTTGTCTTTTTCAGCTTTGAACTGCTGTCCCTGGATTTCTACGATAACGTACATTGCGTTGATTAAGAGTTTATTAAAGGTTACTCCGCCAGGCGAGCGACCCGCATCTCTGACACGGTATCGGCTGCTTCACATCAAGCCCGACACGGATTTTAGCTCACAAAGGTAACACTTTTTCCCCAATCCACCAAAAGTTTGAATTTTATCAAACAAAATAGGGCTACAGGTCGGATGGTTTGAGGGAAAAGTGCTATTTTTGTAGGTTGAATCAGTATTTACCTGACAATGGCTATAGATATGTCCGACCAATCATCAGGCTCTGCCAATATGAACGTTGACCGCTTTGCCACCCTCAACGGTGTAAGGGTGCACTATACGGTCTATGGAAAAGGGCGTCCCATCATTCTCATGCATGGCTGGGGATGTAACACCACCACCCTTGCAAGCGTTGAGAAGACCGCACTGGCAGCAGGATGCAAGGTCTACAACATCGACTTTCCTGGATTCGGGCTGAGTCCCGAACCGCCCGTGGTATGGGGCGTGGAGGAGTACACTCGCGTGGTCGAGGATCTCGTCAGCTACGAAGGCATAGAGCGTCCCATGCTCCTTGGTCACTCCTTCGGCGGACGCGTAGGGATCCTCTACAGTTCGCGACACGATGATGTGGCGAAACTCATACTCGTAGACGCAGCCGGTGTCAAACCCAAGCGCACTCTGACCTATTACCGCAAGGTCTACACGTTCAAGATGATGAAATGGCTTATGTACTTCTTCATCGGACGCGAGAATACTCGCATGCGGCTCGACCGCATGCGAGCCAAACGAGGATCCTCGGACTATGCTTCAGCCACTCCGCGCATGCGAGCCATCCTGAGCAAGGTGGTCAATGAAGACCTGCGCAAGGTGATGCCGTCTGTCAAAGCCCCGACCCTGCTGATATGGGGAGAGAACGACACCGCGACACCGATGGATCAAGCTCGTACCATCGCCCGGCTGATTCCCGGTGCGGGGCTGGTGTCATTTCCCGGAGCCGGCCATTACAGCTTCCTTGACCAGCCGGCAAAATTTGCCTCGGTACTGACCAGCTTCCTCTCCGACCGCTAAACAACCTATATATGTCAACAACAGTGATATACATTATATATATACTGACAGCCCTGATGGCATTGGTGCCGTTTCCAGCAGAACTGAAGCGCGACCTGATGATGCTTCAGCAGAACTCCTACCGCAATGAGCGGTACATGCGCTGGCTACGTTCGTCGGGCGACACTACATCGGTCATCCGCCTGATGGGCATCGTGGTGCTGCTGTTTCTGCTGACTCCGATGGTGCCGGCGGTAGTATCCATGCCCTGCGCATTTCTCTACTGCGGATGCGTCACCGGGAGGCTATTAGGAGCGATATACAAGAAACCGCTCGTGTGGACCAACCGCGCCAAGCGCATCTACTCGGTGCAGATAGCACTTGCCCTATTCGCCGGAGTGGCAGTGGCACTCCCCTTATCGCTCGGTGGAGCTATCTATACTGTCTGCCATATCATCACATGTGTAGCCATCGGCTTGTATCTGCTCAGCCACTCAATCACCATGGCAGCCAACTGGCTCTTGAAGCCGGTTGAGACGCATATCAACAACCGATACTACAACGAAGCCGCCGACATGCTCCGCTCGATGCCTGACCTGAAAGTCATAGGCGTGACAGGCAGCTACGGCAAGACCTCAACCAAGCACTATCTGCACCGCATCCTGAGCGAGCAGTTTGACACACTGATGACTCCTGGCAGCTTCAACACCCCCATGGGTGTGATCCGTACCGTGCGCGAGATGATGAAGCCCTACAACGAGGTGTTCATCGTGGAGATGGGAGCCAAGCAAGTGGGCGACATCAAGGAGATATGCGACCTTGTACACCCCCAAATGGGCATAGTGACCGCTGTGGGAGAGCAACATCTGGAGTCGTTCGGTTCAATAGAGAACGTCCAGCGCACTAAATTCGAGCTTGTCGACGCCCTACCTTCCGACGGACTCGCCGTGGTCAACAACGATTTCCCGATGTGCGCATCGCGCCCGGTCAGCAATGTCGAGTGCATCCGCTATGCCGTGACTGACACCGATGGAGCGCGGTACGTGGCAGAGGATATCAAGTATGGAGCTGATGGCACGGAGTTTACTGTAGTTGACCGCGAAAACGGCATGCACCTCCGACTTCACACCCGCTTAGTGGGCGAATGCAACATATCCAATCTCATCGCCGCTGTAATCATAGCCCTGCGCTTAGGCATGAACGGTGACAAAATCGCCTATGCCGTGGAGCATATCGAGCAGGTGGAACACCGCCTCAATGTCAAGCGTACCGCCGGAGGCATCACCATAATCGATGATGCTTACAACTCCAACCCGACCGGCTCCAAAATGGCGATGGACGTGCTGCGTCAGATGACCTCGGGCAAACGCATAGTCATCACTCCGGGCATGATAGAGCTTGGCGACCGCCAGGAGGAACTTAATTACCGTCTCGGCACATACATCGCCACCGCCGCCGACATCGCCATCATCGTGGGCAGATACAACCGTCAGGCGCTCACCGATGGCATTGCGTCGGTGGAAGGCGGACAATGCCGCGTAGAGACAGCCGACACATTTGCCGAAGCCCAGCTCATGCTCGGCTCGATAGCCAGCAGCGGCGACACGGTGCTATATGAAAACGATTTACCAGACACATTCAAATAAGTTAATGAAAACCAATATCGGAGTGTTTTTCGGCGGACGTTCCACCGAACACGAAATATCAGTTATTTCAGCCTCACAGGCAATGCACGCCATAAACCGTGACCGGTATGACGTTACCCCTATATATATAACCAAGCAGGGACGCTGGTACACTGGCGAAGCCCTGCTCGATGTGGCTAACTACCGCAATCTGCCCGAACTTCTGAAGAAGTGCACCGAGGTGTACATGCGCCCCACCTATGGCGACTATAATCTCTACGGAACCAAGAAACCGCTGCTGGGCGGCAACCCTATGATAGCGCATCTCGATGTGGTAATCCCGGTGCTCCACGGTTCCAACGGCGAGGACGGCATATTCGAGGGGGTACTCGACACCATAGGCATACCCTACGCAGGATGCAACGTGCTTGCCAGCGCCAACGGCATGGACAAAATCACCATGAAGATGATACTCGGCGCATGCGGAGTGCCAGTAGTCCCCTACGTATGGTTTACCGACAAGCAGTGGTTTGCCCAGCGTGACGCTCTGATTGAGGAAATAGAGAAGAAAATCGGCTATCCTGTCATCGTCAAGCCCGCCAACCTCGGGTCAAGCGTCGGCATTGGGCGCGCCGCCGATCGCCAGCAGCTTATCGCCAAGGTTGACGAAGCCGAGAAATACAGCACACGTCTCATCGTGGAGCATATGGTCGACAACCTCAAAGAAATCAACTGCTCTGTGCTCGGCGACTGCGACGACTACGCTACATCGGTGTGCGAGGAGCCCATCAAGAGCGGCGAAATACTCAGCTACCAGGACAAGTACATGGGCGGCACCAAAGGTGCGCAGGGCATGCAGGCTTCGCAGAAGCGCATCCCAGCAGACCTGCCTGAGAAAGTCAGCGACCGCATCCGCTACCTCGCCGGAGAGACTTTCCGCGTGCTGTCGTGCCACGGTGTGAGCCGCGTCGACGTGATAATGGACCAGGACAACGGCGAAATCTACGTCAACGAAATCAACACCATACCTGGCTCCTTGTCGTTCTACCTCTGGGAAGCCACAGGCATACCGTTTGACAAACTGATGGACCGACTCGTGGCACTTGCCATCAAGCGCAAACGCGAGATGGAGCGCAAGACCGTCAGCTATGACCAGAATATATTCGCCCTGTCAGGAGGCGTCAAGGGCGGCATCAAAGGCGGCATGAAAAGCCGATGAGCATGCCCTCCCCTGATTTCTAAATACCTTTATAAAGAAACACCAATCAGCATCTTTGTGACTATGAATGAAGAAACGATGACTCCCGAAACAGCCGAGGAAAAGAAAGGCCTCAACTTCGTCGAGCAGATCGTCAGCGACGACCTCGCGGCAGGCAAGAACGGCGGACGCCTCAACACACGTTTCCCACCCGAACCCAACGGCTATCTACATATCGGACATGCCAAAGCCATCTGCATGGACTTCGGCGTAGCAGAGAAGTTTGGCGGCACCTGCAACCTGCGCTTCGATGACACCAATCCTGTCAAGGAGGATGTGGAGTATGTCGATTCGATACGCGAAGATATACACTGGCTCGGATTTGACTGGGGCGACCGCGAATACTATGCAAGCGACTATTTCCCCCAGCTCTATGCCTTTGCCGAGCGGCTCATCCGCGAGGGCAAAGCCTACGTAGACGACCAGACCAGCGAGGAAATCGCGGCTCAGAAGGGCACTCCCACCCAGCCTGGCGTGGAGAGTCCCTACCGTAATCGCACACCTGAGGAAAACCTCGACCTATTCCACCGCATGAACGCCGGCGAGTTTCCTGACGGAGCGCGTGTGCTGCGAGCCAAAATCGACATGGCAAACCCCAACATGCACTTCCGCGACCCCATCATCTACCGCATCATCCACCATCCCCACCACCGCACAGGCGACAAGTGGAAGGTGTACCCTATGTATGACTTCGCCCACGGTCAGAGCGACTACTTCGAAGGTGTGACCCACTCCATCTGCACTCTGGAGTTTGAGGTGCACCGTCCGCTCTACGAGTATTTCGTAAAGGAACTCGCCGAGGATGCCGAAAAATACTGTCCCCGACAGATAGAGTTCAACCGCCTCAACCTGACATACACCGTCATGTCGAAGCGCAAGCTGCTCCAGCTCGTCAAGGAGGGTCTGGTAAGCGGATGGGACGATCCCCGCATGCCGACTGTATCAGGCATGCGCCGCCGCGGATTCACGCCGCAGTCCATCCGCAACTTCATAGACCGCATCGGCTATACCAAGTATGAGGCACTCAACTCCATGAGCCTGCTGGAACATGCAGTGCGTGAAGACCTCAACGCCATCTCTACCCGAGTGATGGCGGTGATGAATCCGCTAAAGGTGGTGCTGACCAACTATCCCGAGGGACGGACAGAGATGGTCAGCATGGAGAACAATCCCGAAGACCCCGATGCCGGCACACATGAGATGCCTTTCGCACGTGAAATATACATCGAGCGTGACGACTTCATGGAAAATCCGCCTAAGAAGTTCTTCCGTCTCGCTCCCGGTCAGGAAGTGCGTCTCAAAGGCGCATACATCATCAAGTGCGAGGAGGTCATCAAGGATGCCGACGGCAATATCACCGAACTGCGTTGCACCATCGATCCCGAGAGCCGCAGCGGCATGCCCGGAGCTGCCCGCAAAGTCAAAGGCACCCTCCACTGGGTATCTGCCAAGAATGCCGTGGATGCCACAGCGCGTCTCTATGACCGCCTCTTCGTGGTCGAGAACATGGCAGAAGCCGAGGGCGATTTCCACGACCACATGAACCCCGACTCGCTCAAAGTGGTCGAGGGCATAAAGGTCGAGCCGTTTGCCGCCAAGAACGCCGTACCCGGCGCACACTTCCAATTCCAGCGCGTAGGCTACTTCACCCCCGACCTCGACAGCACCCCCGATCACCTCATCTTCAACCGCTCCATCGCCCTCAAAGACACCTGGGCAAAAGAGCAGAAGAAATAAGGCAAGGACCGCCCGACCTGCTGATACAGCACACCTTGTAGGGACATGCCGTGGCATGTGCGCCCGACAGCAAATCACCCCCGATGGGATGCGGACATGCCACGGCATGTCCCTACAAGCAAAACAATCCCACATCATCAAAAAAATGGCAATCAAAACATTAATTTGGACCTACGTTGTCAAGCCCATAAAAAACATGGGCGGAGACAAGGGCAAAATCAAACGCCAATGGAAGCAGATCATGGGCTATGACCTTGATCTGACCAATCCACGCACGTTCAATGAGAAGATTCAGTATCTGAAACTCCTCGAACGCAAGCCCGAGTATACCGTCATGGCTGACAAATATGCCGCAAAGAAATGGATTGCCGACCGAGTGGGCGAACAATATGTGCCAAAACTCCTCGGGGTATGGAAACGCGCCGAAGACATAGACTTCGACACACTCCCCGACCGTTTCGTGCTTAAAACCACCCACGACAGTGGTGGCGTAATCATCGTCAAAGACAAGGCAGATCTTGACAAAGGCAATGCCCTTGACAAGCATAATCTTGCTTTTGACCGCAATGGTGTCATAAAATTCCTCAATGAGCATCTTAAAGCAAACCATTATAATTTATTCAGAGAATGGGTGTATAAAAACATCACACCTCAAATCATTGCTGAGGAATTCCTTGACCCCAATAAAAACACAGAAAGATCTCCCGATGATTTCAGACTATTCTGTTTCAACGGAGAGCCCCGAATCGCATACATTGACAAGACATGGTTTGACAGCCGTCATGTGACCCATTACTCACTGCCTGACTGGGAAAAACTACCTATAGTCAAAAAAGACTGCACCGTTGACGAAATCGCAGAGCCACGTCCAGAAAATCTGGATGAAATGATCGAGGTTGCAAAAAAGCTGTCAAAAGGGCTGCCATTTCTAAGAGTAGATTTTTTCCTTTCAAACGGTAAAATCTATGTGGGAGAAGTTACCTTCTTCCCGGTAGGTGGTTACGAAGAATTTGAGACACCCGATACCCAGCAGATGATGGGTGACATGATAGATCTCTCGCCATGGCACGAATATGGGGGGGGTATTTACCTACAAATCAAGAAGTTACGCAACATGTTAGGACTTAAAGGCATATGACCCAAATGATCCCAGCCGCTTGTAGGGACGCGATATATCGCGTCCGCGCACGCGTTAGTCATCAATGATAGATCGATGCAGACGCGATATATCGCGTCCCTACCAGCCGGCATACGAACACGCATATACACAAATTTTCAGATGGACGAGAAAGACGAACGACAGGAACTCACTGACCGATTCCGACACGAGATACGTGCCGGGCATGACAAAGCATTCTTCACCGAAGGGGAACTCGTGGAAATCTACGACTTCGCCAACGATAATGAGGATGAATACATCATGCTCGAGGTGCTGTACCACGCTGCGGGACACTACCCTTACAGCGAAGCCCTGACCGTCCGTCGCGCATTCCACGCCTACTATGCCGGGACTGACGGAAACATCGTGGTCAGGATGCTGCGCCATGTTCCCCCGGAAAACGTCCTTGCCAACATACTGACCATCCGAGTAAAAGAACCCACCGGTGCGGAAGCCATAGAGGATTTAGACCGCATACTCGCCCCGGTGGAGAAATTCGAGGACGAGGAAATAATACAGCTTGTGGATCTCGCCGCCGACCTGGGATGCTACGACTGGCTGACAGCCAACCACCAGATCATACTCAGCAAGCTCACATATGTGCCCACATACCTCTACGAGCTGGGTGAAGTATTCTACGAAAACGGAGACTTTGATGCCGCAATCAAGTATCTGGAAGAACTGACAAATATCGACCCCTTCAATCCATCGTTCTGGAACCGCCTGACGGATGCCGCTGGCATGAAAGGCGACTTTGAGAAAGCCTTGCAAAGCGTGGAGTTTTCACTCGCCATCAAGCCTGACAACAATGCTGCCCGCTACCTCAAAGCGCAAGCTCTGTTCGCGCTCAAACGCGACCCTGAGGAAATCGTGCGGCTCATTGACGATGCTTCCATCGAGGATGCAATGGAGATAGGCAATACTCGTCCGCTGCAATTGCTGGCATCAACCTACAGCTGGTTGCTCAAGCAAAATTACAAAGCTCTCGAACTCCTGCTCAAAGCCAACGACCGCTATCCTGCTGACCGCGACATCCTCAATGCGCTCATGCAACTCCAGATTGACGACATGCCCCAGCGACTTGACCGCTTCCGCGAGCTGCATCCCGAAGCCGAGGGCGATGCCTGGATCAAATGGTCACGCGAATTGGCTCAACCAGATGCCAACTACAGCCCCATCATGGTGGCTCATGTGCTTGAGTCATATTTCGGACATCACCTGACAGAAACAGGAGCCGAACAGATGTTCCTGATGCTCTACCTCACCCGCCAGTTTGACAAGGTCATCGAATATGGCACAACCTTGCGAGAGGCTCTGCAAGACCCTGCGACAGAGAAAGCCACCGAGGCTCCATCAACCCAGGTCAGCCGCATGACCTACACCTCTGCCCTGACTCTGATTATGAGCCTGATGAGAAGCGGCAACTTGTACGAAACCGTAATGGTCATACAGGACGAACTAAAGTGGCATCCCACCCTTGATACGGTATCAGAGGTACTGGAACTCCGCGGATACCGCCAGGCACTGTTTGAGATACTCCAGTTCATGACCGAGCATCCAAATCCGCGCCAATCATCCCTTGACAAGATTGATCCGCTGCCTCCATTAGTCTCCAAGGAGCAGCTGCCCGGCTACAAACCGAAAGGCAAGGGCAAAAAAGGTCAGTGAACCTTGATACGCCTGCAATTTGTTTCATAGTAATGAGCTATCTCGTATAGAGCGACATATATGGCAAGTATATTTTCAATAATGTTGAGCGGACTGCTGGTAGGCATCCTCATATCAGCCCCTATGGGACCGATCGGAGTGCTCGTGATCCAGCGCACCCTCACCAAAGGTCGGTTGCCTGGATTCTTCACAGGTCTCGGTGCCGGACTCAGCGATATCATATACTGCCTGCTCACCGGGCTTGGGCTATCGCTCGTCATTGATTTCATAGAGCGCAATCAGAATGTACTGCAGATTATCGGCTCGATATTTCTGATAGGCTACGCCGTGTATCTGTTCAAAGCCAATCCGTCACGCTCGCTGCGTCCGCCGTCAGAAACCGCCAACACCTATTGGCGCGATTTCTGGACAGGCTTCCTGTTCACGTTCTCCAACCCGCTGATTCTTTTCTTCATCATAAGCCTTTTCGCACGTTTCAGCTTCCTCGCCCCGGAGTACATGTACTACCATTATATACTCGGCTATATCTCCATAGCTGGCGGAGCCCTCCTATGGTGGACCACCATCACATTCATAGTCGATAAGGTACGCGGACACTTCAACCTGCGCTCCATGTGGATCGTCAACCGCATCATCGGCTCGCTGATAGGCTTGATGGCTGTATTCGGACTCGTAACAGGCATAATCGCCCTCACATGACCCTCTCGTCCTGTATCAATAAAACAAAAAAACATCTCAGCGAAGCCGGCTTCACATCTGCGGAAATCAGCTGGATGGTCCGTGATATATTCGCCGCGCTCAAAGGGTACACCCAAGTGGACCTCATCACACGAGGCGATGACGAAATCACTGATTGGCTCGTATCACATGTCGACAGCATTGTCTCCGAGATTTGTGGCGGCACTCCCATACAATATGCTTTAAGGCAGGCTCGATGGTTGGGCATGACGCTGAGGGTCACCCCCGCCGTACTGATACCGCGTCCTGAGACAGAGCAACTTGCCGATATGACGATAGCCGAAGCTGGTGACAGAACCGACCTGAGAGTGCTCGACATAGGTACCGGAAGCGGATGCATAGCCATCGCTATGGCACGCGCCCTGCGCTTCCCCTCTGTGACAGCCATAGATATCTCTCAGGCAGCTTTAGACGTAGCCAAGGAAAACGCCACACAGCTCAAAGCCAAAATCAGTTTCAAGCTGGAGGACATACTCACAGCAACGCCTGTCAGAGACAGTTATGACATCATACTGAGCAACCCACCCTACATAGCAGAGAAAGAGATGACAGACATGAGCGCCAATGTGCTCATGCACGAACCTCATACAGCCCTGTTTGTTCCCGACAATGACCCTGTGAAGTTCTACCGCGCCATAGCTCGTTATGCTGCCGTCAGCCTTAGCCCCGGAGGCTCTCTGTGGCTTGAAATCAATCCGCTCTACGCCGCAGAGACGAGACGCGCCGTAGCTGATGCCGGCTTTATGAGCATCGAGCTTATACGCGACGAGAGAGGCAAGCAACGTTTCATCCACGCCCGCCAGTCATGAAACGACGCCGAGACGAACCAATGGAGCCTGCGGTCGCGCAGACCAAATTGGAGGAACTGTGTGCCGCTTCCGAACGCTGCTCATGGGAGCTTCGCGAGAAGCTACACCGATGGGGCATCAGAGGCTCGGAAGCATCTGCCATAATCGACCGCCTGATAGCCGACCGTTTCGTTGATGACGAGCGTTTTGCCAGAGCTTTCGTAATAGACAAGTACCGGTTTTCGCGCTGGGGACGCATCAAAATCCGCGCCGCCCTCTATGCCAAGAGAGTACCATCGTGGATGATCGATGAAGCGATGGACGAGGTGGATGACGAAGAATACGCCGACAATCTGCTGCAACTGCTCAGAGTCAAACGCAAAGCCCTCAGAGAGGAAGCAGAGACTTACGAGGGGCGCACCAAAATATTCCGCTACGGAGCTTCACGAGGCTACGAACTCCCTCTGATAGCCTCTATAATAAAGAGTGCCGCTCTGTGGAGAGATGATGACTGACATGCTTTCTGACCTACTTGCCTCCATAGCCAACCTCGCATGGCCTCGCACATGTGAGGTATGCGGATGCGCATTGGTCAAGGGTGAGGATGTCATATGCCTGAGATGCCTGTGTGAGATGCCGATGGTCAATCTCCACGGCGAGAACTTCAGTCTGCTACACCAACGGCTGGCAGGAAAAGTGTCTTTTGAGCGCGTGGGCGCGATGTTCTGGTACTACCGCGACACACCATACGCACATCTGATACACCACGCAAAATATGACGGACGTCCACGCATCGGGCGCATACTGGCTCGCAGGTATGCACAGACGCTGAAAGCTGACGGATTTTTCGACGGCATAGATGCAATCGTACCAATACCCCTCTCGCCTCTGAAACTGCTGCGCCGCGGCTACAACCAAAGCGAAGCGATAGCCCTCGGACTTGCAGAAACAAGCGGCATAAAAGTAGTCAACGGACTCTCCACATCACATTACCGCGCGACACAGACACGACGCAACGCCTACGCCCGCTGGCTCAATGCCCGCAACGGCTTCAAGCCTCTTAGCGACAAGCTGCAAGGACTCAATCACATACTGATTGTCGATGACGTGCTGACAACGGGTGCAACCATCCTGGCAGCCGCCGAGGCGATACACAACTACAACCCATCCATCAGGCTCTCGGTGTTCACCTTGGCAGCATCACACCTCAGATGACCGTCACTTCGCGTGACCCGTCATCCAACTCCCGGACAGAAACATGCACCGTATCATCCGGCAGAAGGGATTCTGCTATGTCGGGCCATTCAATCAGACACAGATTGCCGCTGTCGATATAATCCTCAAAGCCCATGTCATAGGCTTCCTCTATCTCATTGAGACGGTACAGGTCAAAATGGTAGATGGTATTACCGTCCGCGCCCACATATTCGTTGACTATGGAAAACGATGGGGAAGACGTAGCGTCATCCACAGCCCCGAGATGGCGGCTGATGGCGTTGATGAGCGTGGTCTTGCCGGCTCCCATGTCACCATGGAAAGCCACCACAGACCTGTCACCTATAGCGGCAAGCACCTGACGGGCAGCATCTTCAATGCCTTCAATATCCTTTATGAGTATAGTGTCAGCGGTTTTCATTCGGCAGTCTGTATGTCCGGCATCACCTTGACGCGTACTTCGGCGATGCGGTGGTTATGTACATCAAGTATAAGGAAGCGGCATCTGCCATAGACGAGCGGCTCCTTCTCTTTAGGGAAATCCCCCTTTATCGACAGCAGCATGCCGGCGAGAGTCTCGTTATCTGCCGCCACTGCCTCATAGTCATCCTCATTCAGTCCGGTGATGCGGAAGAAATCATTGAGGAGAGTCTTTCCCTCAAATATATAAGTGTCGTCAGGCAGTTTGCGGTAGGTCTTTTCGTCAGTGTCGTATTCGTCATCAATATCGCCCACAATTTCTTCAAGCACATCCTCCATGGTGACAAGTCCCTGTGTACCGCCAAACTCATCAATGACTATAGCCATGTGCAGGTGGCGGCGGCGGAAATCCTCAAGGAGGTCATCGATACGCCTTGACTCAGGCACGAAATAGGGTTCGCGCAGCAGTGACTGCCACGAGAAATCCTTGGGAGGTTCCACACCTATGTATGGAAGCAGATCCCGGCTGTATAGCACTCCCTTTATGTCATCCTGCGAATCATTGACCACGGGCAGACGCGAGAAACCGCTCGATATGACCGTCTCCATCACCTCTGAAAAGTCGGCACTGATGTCAATGTCCGTTATGTCCACCCTCGGAGTCATCACCTCCGATGCCGTAGTGTCACCGAATCGGAGGATGCCCTCAAGCATCCTTGCATCGGAATTTTGCACATCGGCAATCTCAAGGGCATGCGTCAGATCATCGGTGGTGACAGTCTCTTCCTGCTTCGCCACCACCCGCTTGACTATCCATGAAGATTTGACCAGAACTGACGAGAACGGACGGAAAAGGCTCGACAAGAGATGTATGCCCGGAGTTGCCATCCGCGCCCAGCGGAGATTGTTGGTATTGGCATAGAGCTTGGGCAGTATCTCACCGAAGAGCAGTATCAGGAAGGTCAATATGACGGTCTGAAGCACGAAGCTCGCCCACTCGGGCATTCCCTCAAAAACAGGACCCAGAGCATAGTTACAGAGCACGACGATGGTCACATTGACAAGATTGTTGGCTATCAGTATAGTCGCAAGCAGCCGCTCGGGCTGAGCGAGGAGCTTAAGCACACGTGATGACGGATTGCGGTCTTCTATCTCCTCAATCTGAGAGGGCGTGATGGAAAAATAAGCGATTTCGCTGCCGGAAACAAATCCGGAGATGACGAGCGCGACCAACGCGCAGCAGAGGGCAATGATCTGGGGGACACCGAACGATGCCGGGAGTGCCATGGTTACGAAGCTATTGACAAAGCATGCCAATGCGTCCATGGCAGGGAGGGGGTCAAAATCCATATAGATTTTAATTGGTGATTATGAGCCACAAAGATACTAATATTTCACAACAATGGCAAGAGAGCCATATATACCTCAGACCATAGCGGGTCAACATATTTTAATCACTTTTAATAGACTTGCTATGAGCCATTTGAACAGCCGGAGTGTTTGAATAATGTAATCTTTCACACCAAATGAGATAACATCCCTCGTCCTCCCTGTCTGGTAGTGATACCCGGCACGGAGGCTCTCATAAATAAATAGTTGAAACGTGGAGAGGGTGCTGCAACTGACGTTGCAGCACCCTCTTTATCGTCTCATAAGTCTTCAACTTGTAGGGACATGCCGTGGCATGTCCGGAGGTTTCAACAGCTCAGCAGCAGCTGCTTGGCTTCGGGAGTAAGCAGTTTCTCGATGACAAACGGAGCCAGAGGCACATCTATCTGACCAAGTGAATACGGACCTATGTCATAGGGATTGTAGTGGAATACGATCTGCCCGTCAGACACAAATACGTTGTGGCTGACAAACATCTGATCCATAAAGATTCCCGCGCTGCCAAGCTTCGCCGGACTGCTGACTCCGAGCTGATTGGCAAGAGCCTCTTCTATCAGCGGGCGCAAAGCCGCTTCGCTTCCCGGTTTGAAAAGCGAGTCAAACGTCAGCACTTTACCGGCTGCAAGGTCGTAAGTAAATGGCGTGTATGCCCAGTTGGGATGTGCGCCGCCTGTAAACGAATAATTGTAAATCTGATATGTGACAGTCTGCTCATTGAGTTCCGTGACTTTGACCGTAGTCTCTATATCATAGGAATTTATCTCATCGGTCATAGCCGGAATAGAGTCTACCGGTGACGCCTTCACATCTGCGCCCATGCCAGCCATGTCGCTGTTATTGACATATGCCGACATCGCCTGGTCGATATTATAGGGCGACTTCGTGCCGAGAGCGTTTATTATAGTGTCCTGAAGAGCCACAAGATTGGACTTGCCAAACTCCACAGGCCACTGCACTGTGGCAGTAAGCGTCATATAGGCTGTATCTCCTGACGCATATACCAACTTGTAACTTTTTGAAGCCGACTTAAGCTGCTCCCTGATTTCAAAATTGGAAATCTCCTCCCCGTCAACGGTCTTGGAGCCATTGCCCGAGCATGCCGCCAGCAGTGTCGTGGCAGCAATAGCCGAAACGATTAACGATGCTGAAACTTTCATTGTCATATTATAAATTAATTATTGATGATATTACTGCAACTCTAACGTTATAACAGACAAGATATTAGGTTGGTTGCATCAGGCCATAAAAAAGCAAAATGCCGATAACCTAAACCGCTTATGACTCAGTTAGACATGGCGGAACTCGGTTAACGGCAATTATGCCTGATTGAATAGATGTTTTAAAGCATCGACTGCGCGAGCATCAGCCCGTCAGCCCTCACCGACCATAAATTACTTGCTGGCGATAGAAGAGCTTACAGAGAGACGCAGACGACCCTTGGCACGACGACGAGCGAGGACTTTGCGTCCATCGGCTGTAGCCATGCGGCTGCGGAAGCCGTGCTTGTTGACACGCTTGCGGTTTGAGGGTTGAAATGTACGTTTCATTGCCGTAATTGATTTATTGTGTTGTGTTTAAGTGTCTGTATCGCAACGTACAGGACGTTTTGAGGTGCAAAGTTACATTTTTTTATCCACATCCGCAACACCCCAACCCATGTCAAATAAAAAAAGCCATCAACCACCCTCTACTCGACATCATGATTGCAACGTCACAGAAATACAGATACCTCAACAGGCGGCATTGCATCGACAATCAAATGCGAAACGCATGGACACCTGCGTTTTTAACCAAATTTTCTTTGATGTTTCAGAATTGTTAAGTAATTTTGCACTGAAATTTGGTGAAAGTCTGTGAAAAACAGTTTCGCGATTTCAATTGTGACAACATCACATTTGTATAGCTATTCTTCTATTCCCAAATCAATTCCAACACAAGGACAACAAGAAATAAGTGAATCATAGGTTAGAGATCCGTCGGCTCGTGAAGAGTAGGCGGGTTTCATTTTTTAGAGGCTGTTTAAAAACAAAGGTTAAATTCTGAGTGGTGTATCTTTTGATTAAATGTCTGATTGTGAGGAGGGAGCATAGCGGGGCTATGTGACCGACGAGCAACAGGCAGTTAACAAAAGAGACACCAAGGCGAGGGTAACTTAAAAATTCATTAAATTTGCAGTATTCCTATACGACATAAAGATACCTTTTGACCGCGACTTTTGAGCGTCTTCGGCTCTTTGCTTCAGTTACATAGCTCGCTATGCTCCCTCGGCGCAGACCCGAATCCATCTCAAAATTCGCGGCTCAGAATTTAACCTTTGTTTTTAAACAGCCTCTTATAGCTACTTTTGTACCATGGCTGACAATTATCTTGAGAATAAAATGGAGCAACACCGCCGCGGCATCGTTCCCAAATACCACCCGCGCAAGACTCCTACCGGACAGCAGGCGGGCTCTATTACATATAAAATCGGCATCCGCCAGGTGTTTGTCACTGGCGGAGCATCGGGCATAGGACGTGCCATAGTGAGGGAGTTTTGCAATGCTGGATGCCGCGTGGCATTTTGCGACACTGACGCTAAGGCTGGCACCGCCACAGCGCAAGCTACAGGCGCTCGATTTATCCCCTTGGACGTAACCGACCACAACAGACTGGCATGCGCCCTGACCGCGCTCATGGATGAGTGGGGAGACATAGATATAATTGTCAATAATGTCGGCATCTCCGATTTCAAACCGCTGATTGACACATCAGTAGATGATTTCAACCACGTGCTCGCCACCAACCTCACCCCTCTGCTCGTCACAGCCCGAGCATTAGCGCGGCACCGCATGAAGCAGCCCGAACGAAACTCTTACGGTCGTATAATCAATATCGCCAGCACTCGCGCCATCCAGAGCGAGGCAGACACCACTGCCTACAGCGCCTCAAAGGGTGCGATTCTCGCCATGACCCACTCGCTGATGATGTCGCTCGCACCGCTCCACATCACCGTCAACTGCATCTCTCCCGGCTGGATAGCTACTGACGATTACGACTCTCTGACGGAAGACGACCATGCCCAACATCCATCTGGCAGGGTCGGAAAACCCGAAGACATCGCCCGCATGTGCGTGATACTCGCCCTCCCCGCCAATGACTTCATCAACGGCGAAAACATCATCATCGACGGCGGCATGACCCGCAAGATGATCTACTGCTGATTTTGAGGCTTGGTTTCATTCTCAGCCTCGGCAGCTTGTTCCTGCTCCTTGTCGAAATGGTCGTAGGCTTCCACGATGCGCTGCACCAAGGCGTGGCGCACGATATCCTTCTTGCCAAACTCCACTTTGCCGATGCCGTGCACGTTGCGCAACACTCTCAGAGCCTGCACCAGACCCGATGTGACCGATCGCGGCAGGTCAATCTGCGTGACATCACCCGTGATAATCATCTTGGCATTCATGCCCAGTCGGGTCAGGAACATCTTGATCTGATGAGTCGTTGTGTTCTGCGCTTCGTCAAGCACTATGATGGCATCATTGAGCGTACGGCCTCGCATAAATGCCAGCGGAGCTATCTGGATGACGTTACTCTCCATGTATTCCTTTAGCTTCACAGCCGGAATCATATCCTCGAGCGCATCATAGAGCGGCTGGAGATAGGGGTCGATCTTGTCCTTCATGTCACCCGGGAGAAATCCGAGTTTCTCGCCAGCCTCCACAGCCGGACGGCTGAGGATTATCTTACGCGCTTCCTTGTTTTTGAGAGCCCTCACAGCCAGTGCAATGGCTAAATAGGTCTTGCCCGTACCAGCCGGACCGAGCGCGAATGTCAGGTCGTTTTCGTTAAAAGCCTCCACGAGGAGCTGCTGGTTATGGTTACGCGGAGAAATCGGCTTGCCGTTGACACCGTAGATGACCACCCCGTCACTCTTGACATCCTTAGGCTTCTCACCCCGCATGACATCAATTATTACATCCTCGGTCAGCTTATTGTATTTGGCGCAGTAAGCCTCCAGCTCCTTGATTTTCTGCTCGAACATAGCCGTATCTTCCTCATCGCCGAGCACTCTGAGCACCGACCCGCGGGCTGTCACCCTCAGCTTCGGAAACAGGTTGCGTATTAGCTGCATGTTGGAATTGTTGACCCCGTAGAAACTCACCGGGTCCACATTGTCGATGATAACTATCCGTTCGATCATAAGAATCTCAGAAAACTAAATGTTCAGAAAAACGATTGCAAATATATGCACTTTTTATCTATCAAACACACCAACGAGCCTAATGGTTAAGGGAGATGTTAAATCAGCAACACATGATTTATGAAATTTTTGCTAAATTTGTGGAAATCATCCACATTAGGGGTATAATCCCTGATCGTTTTTTCTTACCAATCAATCTACCTGCAATTCTATTATGAAAAATGCTCTACTGCTCGCCGGGATGCTTATGATCGGCCCGGCGGCAATGACCTCGGCGAGGACGCTCTCACCCGCAGAGGCTCTCGCCCGCGCCAACAGCTGCCAATCCGCCAAGAAAATCCTCGGCAAATCCACCAACCCGCAACCCGTACTCAGCGGCACCACCCCTCAGGGAGACCCGGCATGGTACATATTCGCCATCGGCAATCAGCTCGGAGGATACTGCGTGGTCAGCGCCGACGATGTGGCAGCGCCTATTCTCGGATATGCCGATGACACCACTCTCGACCCCGCCGACATGCCTCCTGCGATGAAATGGTGGCTTGACTTCTACGCCGCAGAAATCGGAGCGGCGCACATGGAATACATCGACACCTCGTCGCCAAGCGACTCGTGGGCTCCTATTTCCCCGCTATGCCACACACGCTGGAACCAGGGTGAGCCCTACTACCGCCAGACACCCACCATCGGCGGGACGCACTGCGTCACCGGGTGCGTGGCTACCGCGATGGCTCAAGTCATGGCATATTTCAGAGAACCAGAGGTCGGGACCGGCAGCATATCCTACATATGGCCAACTACCGGGGAGACACTGACCATGGACTTCGGCAGCCACCGCATTGACTGGGACAATATAATCAACGATTATTCCGACGACTATACCGATGCTCAGGCTGATGCGGTTGCCACTCTGATGAAGGTATGCGGATATTCCGTAGAGATGGACTACACCATAGGCGAGTCAAACTCCGGGCCAGATAAAATCATGAGAGCCTTGAAAAAGCATTTCGGCTACGACCAGCGGACGCTCCTCTATCACCGCGACTACTATCCTCTCGAAGAGTGGAAACGGATGCTATACGACAACCTGCGTGACATAGGTCCCATATGCTACGGCGGTTACGCAGGTCCCCAGGGACACCAATTCATAGTCGACGGCTACATGGGCAATGGCTATTTCCACATCAACTGGGGCTGGGGAGGCACGTCTGACGGCTATTATCTGCTGACCGCCCTCGCCCCGACTTCGCAGGGCATCGGAGGAGCGAGCTCAAACGGAGCATTCAAAAGTCGCCAGGACGCGCTGCTGGGGGCGACTCCTCACAATGTGTCCACCTCGCCGCTGCCCATGGAGCTCGGCGTGCGTGACGCCCTGACACCCACCCTCAGAGAGTCTTCACTTAATGTCGCGTCCTATTTCATCAATCTCGGGGATGATGCCCGAAATGTGAAAGTAGGCATGGAATTTGTCGCCTCGGACGGCAGTGTCGCCGCCAGATCCGTGGCTGACGAAACCGTGACAGACTGGCCCTCAGGCACAGCCTACAGCGATTTCACATCCGAAGTTCCCGCATCTTTGCGCGCCGGGAGCTACAGAGTCTACATGACTTATTCGCCTGATGGCGGCAACGGCTATGTCCGTGCCCGCGTCTCACCCTCCACATGCCCATATCTGACGCTGACCAAGCACTCTGACGGATCACTGTCCGCCCAGAGGATGGGAGCTTCCACTGCCGAATACTCTGACCTTCAGCTCTATGCGCCCCTTTTCTTTGGCCGTGACATAGAGGTGTCGGCAAGGACCGTGAATCCCACCGACCGCCACATCAGACAGACCGTCACTGTTGTGCTTCTCTCTCCCGGCGACAAAAAGAGAGTTGCCCTTGGGGCGACCACCTTCCTCGAACTGCAACCTGGCGAGGATACCCACACCGTATTCAGCGGCGGAATCGAATCAGGCGAGGGTCGCATCAACATCGGCGAAACCTACCTGCTCACCCTCTATGACCTTCCCAACGAGAGGATGCTGGCCGAGCCGATAGAAGTCACGCTCATGGAAGCTCCCACCGACCAGACCGTGCTTAATCCCATCAGCAATTTCAGTATCGTTAATCCCAATTCCGTATCTCTTGACGACTTCCGCATAAACTATGAGGTGCAATGCCGCAGCGGCTATTATGCCGGACCGCTGTATCTGATGGTGTACCCCGCCAGCTACGGGCCCTCGGTAGATACGGGAGTCACCCCGCGCCACTTCATCCCCGCCGGCGAATGGTGCCGCCAGACCGCCGAGAAAGTGACCGGGCTCACCAACCTCCAGCCTGGCGAATCTTACAATGCCGCCCTGGGCTACGAGGATAACGGCTACCAGACTGTAATTTCCGACTTCGTGCCGTTTACTGTAGCCAAACCGCTGGGAGCAAACGACATCACCACAGACCCGCGCACCACTGCCCTGAGCACCTCGTTGCGTGACGGCATCCTATCCATCCATGGAGCCGAGGGCGCAACGACCGCCATCGTCCACGACCTCAGCGGCGCAGTAGTCAACCGCGTTTCAGACGACGTCATCGACATGCGGAGCCTGCCCACAGGTGTCTACATAGTCACCGTATCATCAGCCCGCGACAAGCTGACCCTGAAAATATCACGCTGACCTCCCCACTATCATCGAATCAACCGCCGCGCCGCAGGAAGAATATGTGGCGCGGCAGTGTTGCGATTTCAAATATTATGCGTACCTTTGCACCATCTACCAGCCCGGATGGCGGAATCGGTAGACGCGACGGTCTCAAACACCGTTGGAGCAATCCATCCCGGTTCGATCCCGGGTCCGGGTACAAGCAAGGCGGCTTGATTAATCAAGCCGCCTTGCTTGTAATCATGCCCCAGTGTATATAACTTATTCAGCAATTACAATATTCTAATAAACAGAGAGATACAATTAAAGATATCACAAATTGAGATAATTTGCGATATCTTGCGATATTTTGCGATATGCTTTTTATCTCTTAATTTTATTAATTAACTCCTGAAATTTATCGCTCCTGATATATGCTTTGGTTTTGCCATTAAGAGAAATTTCAGACAGGTAGTCTTTCCGTGTAAGATCCTTAAGGTCGGATTTTGCCGTTCCTTGACTGACCCCTAAGCGGCTGACGATATCTGCAGTCGTTACAACCTCGTCAGGACTTTCAATGTAGCGATTTAAAATCTCAGCTTGTCGGGCAGTGATATTGCCCAGATGAAGCAGCCGCTCAGCCTTTTTCTTCTCCTTATTTTTGCGTATAAGGTATTTGCGCAACTCTTCGAATGCCCGATGAAGCACGTTCAGATTGTAATGTATGAAATAGCCCAAATCATTAGCGTCGTGCTCGGTATAAAGATAAGCTTTCTCATATGCTCTCTTGGAGCCTTTAATTATTCTTGATATCGAAAGATATTGCACCAACCAATAATCCGACTTCATCATATACCAGTAGAATAGTGCTCGTGCGGTGCGTCCATTTCCATCAGCGAAAGGATGATAAAAACCCACCAAGAAGTGTATGATGATGGCTCGGATAATGGGATGAATGAACAGCGAAGACTTCGTATCATTAAAAAAGTCGCACAAGTCGGAAATGAACTCTGGAAGACACTCAGCCTTAGGGGGTGTATGAACAGTTTCTCCAGTTATCCCATTGCCAACAACAATATCTTCATCAGACCGTCTGAGTCTCCCAGCAGCATCAGCTACATCCAATGCCCCTTCGGTCATCATTGCGTGCACTTGAAATACAAGCTCTGGAGTAAGCTCATCTTTGGCATGCTCGCGAATGAAATTGATGGTGGTATAGTTGTTCAATATCATCCGTTGGCTTTTATTTCGTGGATTGATTTTCTTTCGGAGCATCTCCTTTGCCACCTCGCGTGTAGTAGCAGCCCCCTCCATTTGACTGGACGCTATCGCCTCTTCCATTATGGAGCTGAGAAGGTAAAGTTCCTGTGTAACTTTGTCATCCGGAAAGATTTTTGAAGTGCCCCACGACCCTCCGAAGTTCATATCAAATTCATGGCACTGCCGCCACATACGATTTGTAAGACCGAAATGCAAATCTGCAAAACCAGGAATCTGCACATCTGCCTGCGAACGCGAATATTTAACGATGCTCCATAGATCCTTGGGGGTTAAACCCAGAGGCTGTGACCTATACTTGACATCGCTCCAATATAGATATTCATCGTTTATTTTACTTATTACCTCAACCACCAAAGGATAGCCATCGGATGCCATTATTTGCTTCCGGTTCTGTCTTTCCTGGTCCGTAATCGTAGGAGGCGATTCTATCATTATATTTGCTTTATCAGTGAATATGCAAATATAACAATATATCGCAAAATATCAAAACTTACGACATATTCAAGCATAAAGCATTGATTACAATCAAATTAATCCAGCAATAGCATCAACAATATTAAACATGGCTAAAAACCGTTTGACTTTCAGCCATGCTTAGCCTCTTTCGCGGGATATCATTTGATGGAGTTGAGTTCTCTGAACAGGCGGATGTATTTGGGCCAGTAGTACACCACACTTATTATCAGAACGATAAACAGCATGGTCGCCATCGCCCAAAAGCCGAAACTATTAGATTTGCACCTGCAAAGAAAAGGTTAACTTTGCGGAGACAAATCTT
>CAMQYL010000022.1:0-53898 GCA_947039275.1 uncultured Bacteroidales bacterium
ATCAATACATCCTTGAGACGCAAAATAATCCCATTTGTGGGTAAAGGTTAGTGCCGCGGCATGTCCCTACAGGTGTGATGACATAGGGGGGTTCAGAGAGGGAGGGAGAGGGCGCGGGATATGGTGGGAGCCATATCGTAGTAGCGGTATTCAGCAAGGCGTCCTCCGAAGATTACTCCTGGTGTAGCATCGGCAAGAGCTTTGTAACGGTTGTAGAGGTCAGTGTTGCGCGAGTCGTTGACGGGGTAGAACGGCTCGGCGCCTTCGTGCCACTCGGCGGAGTATTCGCGTGAGATGACGGTGTGAGGGTTGGCGTAGACATCCTGTCCGAACGATTCGAAGTGCTTGTGCTCGATGATGCGCGTGAAGGGGATGTCGGCGGAAGTGTAGTTGATGACGGCGTTGCCCTGATAGTTGGGGGTGTCAAGCGTCTCGGTGTCAAAGCGCACCGTGCGGTAGTCGAGGTGACCGTAACGGTAGCCGAAATACTCGTCGATGCAGCCGGTGAAGACGATTTTGTCGGCGATGGATTCCCAACGTGTGCGGTCGGCGAAGAAGTCTGTGTCGGTAAGCACATCACTGCCTTCTAACAGTGCTTCTATCAGCGGATTGTAACCGCCGACGGGGATGCCCTGATAGGTGTCGTTGAAATAGTTGTTGTCAAATACCATCCTGACTGGAAGACGGCGGATGATGAACGCTGGCAGCTCGCTACACGGTCGTCCCCACTGCTTTTCGGTATAGCCCTTGATGAGCTGCTCGTAGATGTCGCGCCCGATCAGCACTAATGCCTGTTCCTCAAGGTTGCGTGGCTCTGTGACTCCGGCAGCTTCCATTGCTTCAACAGCTTCACGCCGTTGTTCGTCAAGCTTGGCGGCTGCTTCGGCTGGCGTTTTTACTCCCCACATCTGGTAGAATGTGTTCAGGTTAAAGGGGAGGTTGTACAAGTTGCCATCCGGAGCAGAAGCCACAGGACAGTTGGTGTAGCGGTTAAACTCTACATAGCGGTTGACAAAGTCCCATACCTCCCGGTCAGATGTATGGAAGATGTGTGCCCCGTAGCGATGTACGTTGATGCCGCTGACATTTTCGCAATATATATTGCCTCCGATGTGGGGGCGTTTCTCGATCACTAAGCAACGCTTGCCGGCATCGGTGGCACGGCGAGCTACAGTAGCCCCGAAAAGCCCGGAGCCGACAATCAGATAGTCATAATGGTCGCGCAGACCTGTGAGAGCAGAAGTTTTCATGATACTTGCAAAGATAAGAAAAATCCGCTATTAAACTTTAGTCACCACCAAACCGTTTGGATAAATGAATCAACTTCGAATGGATGGGTTGCAGAACTCAGGAATTATGCAACAAACGTCGTCAAAATTGTAGGGTCGCTACATGTAGCGACCGCATGAGCGCGTTTCAATGCAGTTCTGCAACGCCCTCTGTGTAATAAACTACGATTATGGCAAAGATAAGATTAGAACGTGTCTATGAAGACCCGGCAGGCACGACCGGCGGATACCGAGTATTCGTGGACCGTCTGTGGCCGCGCGGCGAATCAAAAGAAAAATTCCATTATGACCTGTGGACCAAAGACGTAGCGCCTTCGACCGACCTGCGTGAGTGGTACCACGCCGACCCCGACACGCGCTGGGACGAGTTCAAGAGCCGCTACGAAGCAGAACTCAACGCCAACCCCGCCGCCGTGCATCTCGCCGCCACCCTAAAGTCCCACCCCGACATAGTCCTCCTCTACGCCTCCCGTGACACCGCCCACAACAACGCCGTCATCCTCGCCTCCTGGCTCGAGAAACATATATAGCTGTCTTGGATGCGGGTTATTCGGGGATGTGAATACGATGAAGTTTGTCGTATTTCAAAAGGAACCGATAGAAGAAAGATTGATATATCTTATATAGGATCTTCTCAGTGGACGATAAGGGATATCGGGACTGCTTCCCATGCAAAAGTATGGAGTTGTGATATTCAAAAATCTTGTCGCATATCCGCCTATATGGTGTCAGCAGCATTCTGCATGGCAACGAAATGTGCTGGATAATCGTCTCCCAATGTCGTTTGCGTTGACGAGAAAAACCTTTAAGGGTTTCAGGATTGAGACTTTCATTTATCCCCCATCTATAGAAAGCCGTAGGAGAGGAAATAATACGAGTTAAAGACATGCCATGGAGCAGGGCTCTCAGATAGAAATTATTATCGGCAGAGGGATAATAATCCTCGTCGAAACCGCCCAATTCAAATATTTTGTCACGATGGATGGTCATGCCGATAGGGGGACCGATTGGATTTTGTTTTATGAAGTGCCAGATGTTGATGTTCTGAAGATTAACCTCATGGCTGCGTTCCCAATGGTGCTTTTCGTCGGAAGTATAAGTGGGAAAAATGAGAGCGTTACTCCCAGCGTTGTTGATTATTCCCGACATGATATTGACAAAATAAGGCGACAAGGTGTCGTCATCATGCAGCATTGTAATCCATTGACCCTGAGCCAATTCGTAAAGCCTGTTCCAATTTCCTGTCATGCCAAGGTTCATGGCATTCTTATAATAACGAAGATTGGAGACGGTCTTGTAGCGGGTCATCAACTTTTCTGTTTCGTCATTTCTCTCTGGATTGTTGTCAACAACAATTATTTCATAATCAGTGCGTCCTTTCTGCTGCATAGCGCTTTCAAGAGTCGCACGTAGGGTGGATGTCCGGCGATAGGTTGGTATGGCTATGGTTATAAAAGGGTTGTTTCCTTTGTTCCCGAATATGAGAGTTGATGAAATATGCTCATATTTGGCACAATGGTTGATTGGAATATTGCTGGGAGGAGTCATGTCAATCTGGATAGGATTTAGCGGTCGCTGACACGTCATGTCCTTTATAAGGGTTCATTACTTCACGTTCGCGATAAGGACGGCCTCCCCAGTTTATATTCAGGGATAAACCGTGTTCTTTTTCGTACTCCCTGGCGAGCTGGCGGAGTGTTATTTGTCTACCGGATGTCACTACATATTCATCTCTTAGGCAGGGAATGGCGGGGTCGGAGATTAAATTGATGAGAATTTTGTAGCCATTGACCACCTTGTCAATATGTGCGAGGTCTATTAATTGTCTCCCTGGAGACATGTCAAGTTGTTGGTGTGTTGAGGCATTTTCTTCAAATAAATCTATAATTTTCCTCCTCGAGTCATCAGGCCCGTAGGTGTCGCATAGCTTCAGAGTCACGAAACGAATGTCTGAAGTTTCTGTGTAGAACCGAGCCATGGTCATGAATGCTTGTTTGGATGCTGCATATAGATTTACCGGGCAATATTTGTCGGAATAATCAGGGGCATTATAGTTCTGCCAGATAGTACCTGTGTTTATGAACCATTTTACATGGGCTTTGACAGCAGCCTCAAGAATGGACACGCCTAACAATATATTGGAATCTATAAGATCTTTTACTTGGGAGGATTGGTGTGAGGCAATGTATAGAGTGGCTAAATGGATGATACCGTCTATTTTCTCTTCTTCCATGTAGTGTGCCAAGTGGTCAATGTCTCCTGTGAAAACATAAGTGTTTCGTGGCTTTATGGCTGACACATCGGATGAGGGACGAATGAGAGCGTGTAACTCGTGGTCAGGTATGAGGCTGCGCCATAGATGTTTGCCTACAAATCCAGTGGCTCCGGTTATCAGGATTTTCATCAGAATGGTGATTTGAATTGACCCAATGATTCGAAATTCATGTCACGTTGTGAAAAAATAGGATTGTCAACAGGCCATGATACGCCACAAGCGGTTGCGAGTATGCCGCAATCGTGCGTGGGTGAATAGACTGAGGTCTGGGCGTAGTTGACGATAGAGCCGTCAGCCAGAGACAAAAAACCGTGTGCAAAACCACGAGGAATGTATAGGTACTTGTCTTCGTCCTCGGAAAGAATGACCGAGTAGGCTTTGCCATAGGTTGGAGATGCCTTGCGTATGTCGATTACCACGTCCAGTATGCTCCCTCGGCTTACATAAACAAGTTTAGTATGGTCGGCAGGGGGAAGCTGAAAATGCATGCCTCTGATTACATTTTTATTATTTACCGAGTAATACAGTTCATGGAAATCTGATTCTAACTTGTTATGTGCGAAAAAATCTTTATTAAATACTTTTTGAAATGAGCCTCTATCGTCCTTGAATTTAGGCGATTCAAGGAGGTATAGACCACTTAACGGTGTGTTGTGGAGTTCCATTTGTGCGTGTATTCGTGGATTTGACATAGGCATAGCTCGAGAGGAGGCTCTGCGGTATAGTTTTTGTACCAGTCGACCGTGAATCGTATGGTCTCGTCAATGTTGAGGCGTGGTTGCCAGCCGAGGCGGTGACGGGCTTTGGAGATGTCAAGCATGAGCAGGGATGCTTCGTGGAGTGCCGATGGGTCGGATATGTCGCGAAGCGAGCCGCTGCCATATTCACGGATGATTTTTGTCGCAACGTCCCACACTGTGCTGATGCTGTCGGCTTCGGGACCGAAATTCCAGCCTTCACAATAGTCTGTGGGGTGCTGCCACATCTTCATGGCAAGCAACAGGTAGCCCGAGAGAGGTTCCAGTACATGCTGCCAGGGACGTATGGCTTTAGGAGAGCGGATCTCTATGTCACGTCCGGATTCAAGGGCGCGTATGCAGTCGGGGACTATGCGGTCAAGCGCCCAATCGCCACCACCTATGACATTACCGGCGCGCACTGACGCTATGCTCGTGCCGTGTGTATCAAATTTCTCCGGGTTGAAGAAACTTCTGCGCCATGAAGCTATGGCTATTTCCGCAGCTCCTTTTGAGGAAGAATAGGGGTCGTAGCCTCCCATCGGCTCATTTTCGCGGTAGCCCCAGATCTGCTCGCGGTTTTCGTAGCACTTGTCGGTGGTGATCATCACTCCGACCTTGACAGACGGCGTGGCACGGATTGCCTCAAGGATATTGATTGTGCCCATGACATTGGTCTGGTAAGTATCTACGGGGCATTCGTAGCTAAGGCGCACCAATGGCTGTGCGGCAAGATGGAATACGATTTCGGGTTGGTATCGGGCAAAAATCCGTTTCATCTGCTCGCCGTCACGTATATCGGCGCGAATGTCGGCGGTGATGCGTTCGCCGATGCCCGTGAGGACGAAATTGTCACGTTCGGTAGCAGGATCGAGTCCGATGCCGACTACATTGGCTCCGAGGCTGTGGAGCCATACGGCAAGCCATGAACCTTTAAAGCCCGTGTGTCCAGTGATGAGGACCGTTTTACCGTGGTAGAAACCATTGAAGAGGTCAAGTTCCATGTCGCGGATTTTCAAGAGAACTGGACTACGTAGGATTTTATGGTGCCAATCATGTGATGGAGCATCTCAGGGGTCATGCCTGGGTAGACTCCGATCCACAATGTGTCAGCCATTATGCGGTCGGTATTGGAGAAGTCGCCTATGACGCGGTATCCTTGACCGCTCTGGCGCATCTGCTCAAACGCTGGATGGCGGAGCAGATTGCCGGCAAAGAGATTGCGGGTCTGGATTTTGTGTGCTTCAAGATGCTTTGCCAGGTCATTGCGGGTAAAAGGCGCATCGGCATCCACGGTTATCAAGAAACCGAACCATGAAGGGTTGCTGTTAGGAGCCGCTTCGGGCAGGGTTAGCCAACGCGTCCCTTCAAGCCCTTGACGGAGGGTGGCGAAATTGCGGCGACGTGCTTCCACTATATTGTCGAGCTTGCGGAGCTGTGCGCATCCTATTGCAGCCTGCATGTCGGTGACTTTGAGGTTGTAGCCGAAGTGGGAATAGACATACTTGTGGTCATAGCCGACAGGCAGCTCCCCGAACTGCTTGGTAAATCTGCATCCGCATGTGTTGTCGACACCGCCCATACACCAGCAGTCGCGTCCCCAGTCACGATACGAGTTGACAAGGCGGTGAAGTAGCGGATTATTGGTGTAGACTGCACCTCCTTCGCCCATGGTCATGTGATGAGGGGGATAGAAAGAGCTGGTTCCGATGTCACCTATTGTGCCGGTCTTGCGTATTTTGCCGTCGATTTCGTACGTTGATCCGAGTGCATCGCAGTTGTCCTCTACAAGCCATAGGTTATGCTTGTCACAAAATGATTTGACAGCCTGGAGGTCAAATGGATTGCCAAGTGAGTGGGCTATCATTACTGCTTTGGTGCGCGGAGACAGTGCTTCTTCCAGACGAGTCACGTCAATGTTATACTGCGGGATGGTTACATCTACGAACACAGGTACCGCTCCATATTGTAGGGCAGGGGTGACGGTGGTGGGAAAACCACAGGCGACGGTTATGATTTCATCACCACGGCGAATCTGGCGGTCGCCGAGCTCGGGAGCTGTGAGAGCAGAAAATGCCAGAAGGTTTGCCGAGGAGCCGGAGTTGGTCAGCGAACAGTATCTGACCCCGAGCCACTCTGCCAGCCCTTTCTCAAATTTTGACGCCCATGGCCCGGCCGTCAACCAGAAGTCAAGCGAAGAGTCAACGAGATTGACCATCTCCTCGGCATCAAAATATCTTCCGCCATAGTTGACGAAGGTTTCATCGGGTACGAACTTCTTGGACTTGCCATGTTCAAGTTCGTAGTACTGACGTGTCAGGTCAAGTATTTTGTTCTTAAGATATTCTTTTTGTGTCATAATTGGCTTTTTCGTTGAATGATGGTGCTTACCATACTTTCCAGGGAGCTTTCCCTTCAGCCCACATCTTCTCAAGTGCTTCCTTGTCACGAAGAGTATCCATACATTTCCAGAAACCGTTGTGGCGGTAGCAGTCAAGCTGTCCGTCGGCAGCGATGCGTTCAAGTGGCTCTTTCTCAAACATAGTGGCATCGCCGTCTATGTAATCGATCACATTGGGCTCAAGTATGAAAAAGCCTCCATTTATCCAGCCTGTGTCAGCCGTGGCTTTCTCACGGAATGACTTTACGTTGTCACCAGCGAAGTCCATAACACCAAAGCGTCCCTCGGGGCGTATGCCGGTCAGGGTGGCGATATGTCCGTTGGTACGGTGGAAATCTATTAGTTTTGATATGTCAACATCGCTCACGCCGTCTCCATAGGTGAGCAGGAAAGGGCTGTTCTTGTCAAGATAATCGCGTACACGACGGATGCGTCCGCCAGTCATGGTGTCAAGTCCTGTGTCCACGACGGTCACTTTCCATTTCTCGGCATTGCGGCGATGGACAAGCTGTACCTGATCAGAGGATGTGAAGTCGAAGGTTATGTCAGAGGTATGGAGGAAATAGTTGAAGAAGTACTCCTTTATAATCTGTTGCTTATAGCCACCGAGAATGATGAATTCTTGGATGCCATAGTGGTGGAGGTGCTTCATGATATGCCACAGTATGGGTTTCCCTCCGATTTCGACCATCGGTTTGGGTCGCAAGTGGCTCTCTTCGCTGATGCGGGTACCGTATCCACCTGCCAATATGACAGCTTTAATCTGAATGAGGCCTACCGCAGACGTTGCAGAGGATTCAGAATCCTCATATGAAGTATGTGGGGGGGGTAATCACCTGTTTTATAATGTGTTAAGTGCATGTATCCAATGCGGGGTAGATGTCAAATGATGATTAAGATGAGCCTGTGAGGCAATGTGTATGTAGCCTACATGCAAAAATACGAAAAAAATAGATGTCGGCAAAATCAATATGCTCAGGGTCTGTTAGGGCTTTTGTGTTTTGCGGGGAATGACTGTTTGCGTGTCAACTTTGTTCAGGATTAACTATTTGTGGTGGGGGTGGAGGTAGGTGAGGGCTTGGCGCTGGATCTGGCTGCCGAGGAGGGAGTTGAGGGAGAGGTAGACGGTGGCGGCGGCGAGGAGCTGCTGGGGGAGGATGGCGGCGGGGTGGGTGAGCCATTGCCACTGCGGCAGGAGGGTGGCGGTCAGGATGGGGAGGTAATGGGCGGCTGCCATGGCGGCGAGGGTGAGGGGGATGTAGGGGGCGAGGTCCCAGAGCATGTGCCAGATGCTACGGGAGGTGTAGCGTGCGGCTATCTGCATGGTGGCTATGCAGCCTACGGCGGTGGCTGCGACTTGTCCCCAGAGGAATATGCGGATGCCGAGGGTGATGTCTGCGCCTGATGTGAGGGCGAGGCTGCCGATGGTGGGGATGATGGCGGCTATGGCTACACCGTCGCGGAGGGTTTCGCTGACGATGAGCACGCGCGACTTGCCGAGGGCGAGTATGTAGTTGTTGAAGACCATCGACAGGACGGTGAACACGCCGCGGAGCAGCAGTATCTGGAAGAGGACGATGGAGGCGTCCCACTTGGTGCCGAAGAAGAGGTGGAAGATGGGGGTAGCCATTACGGCGAGCAGTCCGAGGGCGGGGAAGGTCAGGTAGGCGGCGCAACGGTTCATCTTGGCGGTGGCTCTGCCAAATTCCGTGGGGTCGTCCTGTATCTGAGAGAGTGGCGGGAGAAATGCCTGTACGAGTGACTGCCCGATGGACATGATACCCATCTTGCTCCACTTGTCAGCCTGGGTGTAGAGACCGAGCGATGCCATGCCGGCGCGGTTGCCGATGAAGAAGCTGTAGATGTTGAGAAAGACGGTGTTGAGCAGCGCTGCACCCATGACTCCCATACCTACGGAGAAGAACGACTTCAATGCCGTCCAAGAGAAGCTCCACAGCGGCCGCCATGAGGTAGTCGACCATAGGACGATGCTCTTGACGGCTGTGAGGGCTATGGTCTGCCACACTACAGCCCATGCGCCATAGCCTGAGACGGCGAGCCATATGCCGACGATGGCTCCGGCGGTGAGTCCGATGCTGTTGGCGACGGCTATCATGCGCACCTGCATCTGCTTCATCAGGCGGTTGGTGGGGACGATGGCTGTGGCTGAGAGTATGAATGACAGGAACATCACCCGCGAGAGGGGGATGAGCCTCTCGTCGCCCTGGAACCAGTCGGCTATCAGCGGTGCGCAGAAGAAGAGGATTATATAGATCGCCACTGCCATGGCTATGTTGAACCACATGACTGTGGAGTAGTCAAGGCGAGTGGGTGCTTTGCGCTGGATGAGGGCGGAGGAGAAGCCGCTGTCGACAAAGAGGTTGGCGAATGCCTGAAACACGAGTATCGCGCCGACGAGACCGAAGTCATCATGCGATAGCATGCGGGCGAGTACTATGCCGGTGACGGCATAGAGGACCTGAGTCGCCACTTTGTCGATGAGCGACCATTTGATGGTGTCGGCTACTTCGCGTTTCATGTTCGGGTGTGGGGGCGGATGCACCCCTACTGTTTGGGCGTTTTTTCGTGGGGGCGGACATGCCACGGCATGTCCCTACAGATTGGCGGGAGGCTTGGAATCGCCTGATACGATGACGCGGCACGCCGCGTCCCTACAAGTTGGGGGGTGGTTATTGGGCTTCGAGCTGTTCGATGGGTTTGAGCTTGACGCCGAGGGAGCGGGATTTGATGTCACGGGGGTTGCCGCCGAAGTAGATGGTGCCGCTCATGCCGGTGACCGAGAGGGTCTGGGAGGCGTGGCAGTAGATGGAGCCGGTGCCGATGATGTTGCACTTGGTGGTCTGGGAGAGGAGGGCGGCGCAGTTGACGATGCCGGTGCCTGTGTTGCCTATGGAAGCTGTTGTGCACTCTCCCTCGACGGTGATGGTGCCGTTGCCGGTGAATTTCTTGACGTTGACCTCAGGGGCGTTCACGCCTACGATGGCGAGTTTGCCGTTGCCTTCAAGTCGTGCCTGGAATTTCGGTACGCGGACATCGGTCATAGCAGTTACTGTAGAGTCGCCGTTGTTCTGTATCTTTATGAGCATAGTTGATGAGACGTGGACGGTGGGTATGTCTTTAGCTTCGAGCATGTTTTCAGACAGGCGCAGAGTGAGGCGTCCGTCCTTTTGTTCGAAGCGGATGGCAGATGCCATATTGTCAGGGGCTTCGAAATGGGCTTCCACGCTGTCGGCTGACGCTGTGGTGGAGTAGTTGACGTTGATGCCGTCAAGCACCTTCAGTTCGGTGAAATCGTTGAGTTTCAGGGAGTAGGGCTTGAGGGTCTGTGCGCTGGTAAGATGTGCCGTAAGCATGATTGCCACGGATGCGCAGAGTGTTGCTATCTTGGATGGTTTCATGACGATTGGTTTACGGGTATGATTGATAAGTGAGGATGTCTTATTGCTGGAGCGAGGGGATGATGTCGTGCTCGATATGGGTGAGGATTTCCATAAGGGCGGCATTGGTGTCGGCGCGGAGCATGGCTATGCGTGTCTGGCGGAAATCGGGTATGCCCTTGAACAGGGGGGAGGCTGCCAGATGTCGGCGTATGTGGAGTATGCCGCGGTACTCGTCTATCCGGTCAATGCTCTCCGCAATCTGACGGTGGATGAGGGCGAATTTCTCGGCTACGGTAGGCTCGACAGGCTCCTGACCGAGGGCGGCGGCTTTGAGTGAGCGGAATATCCACGGAGCTCCTATGGAGGCGCGTCCCACCATCACGCCGTCGACGCCGTAGCGGTCGAAGGCATCGCGCACCTGCTGGGGGGTGCGGAGGTCGCCGTTGCCGATAAGGGGTATGGTCAGACGAGGATTTTCCTTGACGCGGGCTATCATCTCCCAGTCCGCTTCGCCTGTGTACATCTGCGAGCGGGTGCGTCCGTGCACAGTCAGAGCCTGTATGCCGCAGTCCTGGAGCTGTTCGGCGAGGTCTACTATTATCTTGCTGTTGTGGTCCCAGCCGAGACGCGTCTTGACCGTCACGGGGAGGCTTACGGCGCGTACCACGGCAGATGTGATCTCAAGCATACGCGGGATGTCGCGAAGCATGCCCGCGCCCGCGCCCTTGCCTGCCACCTTCTTGACCGGGCAGCCGAAGTTGATGTCAAGGATGTCGGGGTGGGCGGTCTCCTCCACAATCTTTGCCGCTTCTACCATCGGACCGACTTCTCTGCCGTAGATCTGTATGGCGGTGGGACGCTCGGCAGGGTCTATGGCGAGTTTGCGAGTCGTGGCAGCGATGTTGCGGATGAGCGCGTCAGCCGACACAAATTCGCTGTAGGTCATGTCGGCACCCTGCTCCTTGCAGATGAGACGGAAGGAGCGGTCGGTGACATCTTCCATCGGAGCGAGCATGACCGGACGGTCGCCTATGTCGAGATTGCCTATTTTCATGTGGGATATGGGTATGATATGGGGTTATTTCAGCCCCGGAGGGAGCGGTTCGTGGTAGCGTTGCAGCAGCTCTTTGAGCGGCACGGCGGTGTTGTGGTCAGTCACATACATCGGGCGGAGCGGAGCGTATGTGGGGCTTGCCAAAGAGAGGCTCGTGTCTATGCGAGGAGATGTGATGTCGGCGAGCTGCAACGCCGTGTGGAAATAAGAGGATGAGGAGGACACCAGACTGTCATGATGTGATGTGAGGATACCTAAGGCTTCGGGATGGAGGGATTGATAGCGAGGGCTGAGCCACACGATCATCGGGACGTGGATCTGCATAGCCGTCGGGATGGGAGAGGCATGCATAAACCGCTCATCCTTGGTGTCGTAGAGGTCTTCGCCGTGGTCGCTGGTGTAGAGCATCGCAGCCGGTATGTCTTCGTGCTCCGCCATTGCAGCGATGCTGTCAAGTACGTAATCCTCGGTCAGTATGGTATTGTCATATGCATTGACCATCAGCGGGCGGTAGATAGGTTTTGCCTCGAACGGACCGTCGGGGGTGAAGCGGCGCATGGATGCCGGATAGCGGTCGCGATAGTCAAAGTGGGAGCCGTAGGCATGTACCACAATGAGCTGACGGTCGGCGCGTCGGGCTATACGGTCACGTACGTAGGGGAGCAGGTCGATGTCGGTCAGCGGATGACCGATGACCTTGTCGGCTATGTAACAGGTAGTGTCGGCTTCGGCGCAGAAAAATTCCACGTAGCTGTGGTTGGGTTTCTGAGCGGTGATGACTGCGGTGGCATATCCTGCCTCCTTGAATGCCGTTATGATGCTCTTGGACTGCGGCAGCTGGCTGTATGATGCCGCATCCACTGCGCTGAGTAGCATGGGTACGCTCTTGTGGGTGGTGTTGCTCTGGCTCATGACATAGGGGAAAGCCACGAGTCCGTCGCGACGGCTTAGACGGGGGTTGGTAGGGCGGTCGTAGCCGAGGAGCTGCCAGTTGGCTGCGCGGGCGGTCTCGCCTATGACCAATATGACGAGCCGCGGCACAGTGTCGTTGGCTGACATCCGGGCGTCAAAGGTGTAACCCTCCGAAGTGGAGCTGTAGTTACTTAGGTCTGAAGCCACCCGGGCGGCATGACCGATGTTGTAGACTACATTGACAGGATAGAGATCATCCGAAATCCTGTAGCCGTGGGAGAATATATATGCTGCGCCGACCGCCAATGCTCCGAGAAGCATGGCGATATAGCTGACACTGCGGGATGTGCTGATCCATGCCTGAGGCAGATGGATGTGGCGCACTGCGGCTATGATGCCTCCGATGAGTCCGCCACCGTAGACCACTGCCACGACGATGACGATGACCATAAGCCCGGCAAGCATTTCCCCGGCTTCCTCGGGATTGGTGGTCAGGAGGTTGAGGAACATGTCGGAAGCGATGACCGACCTGCCGTAGAGATAGAGCAGCACTAACTGGAACGCCGCGAAAAACATCAGTGGGAAGCACCACAGCGTCACCCTGCCGATGCGGCGTGACAGGCTCATCAGCCACAGATACACACCACCGGGAAGAAGCGTGTTGGCGAGGATTCCCCAGATGTCAAGCGGTTCGGTGATGCACAGAGCCACATTGGGGAGGAGCAGCGAAGCATAGACAAAGAGTGCAAAAAGACCCCACAGGGCGGTTTCTCGTCGTCCTGATGCAGCCAGTGGTGTTATGTCATGATTCTTTTTCCTTGCCATAAATTTCCATCTGTCAGGGTCATCCTCTGTAAAAGGCATCTGAATTATGGGTGCAAAGTTAGCAAAAATTCAGAGAATGGTCGGCTGGGAATAGTTTCCGAAAGTGCCATAAAGCTGTGCGGATTAGCGGAATCGGGCATTTGCATGCTATAATATCAGCGCAAAGCGGGGGTGTTGCAGAACTCCAAAATCACTCTAAAACTTGTAGGGACATGCCATGGCATGTCAGACTGGGCAACACATGGCGGTGTGAACCCTACAAAATGGAACTGACATGCCATGGCATGTCCCTACAAGGTGATGTACTTCCAGTTTTTGCAACACCCTCCTATAAATGACCGAACGAACAATCAAGTCTGTAGTGCGGAATGTATGTATTTGACATCAATGGGTTTGGGAGATAGGGAAAGTTGATGTATTTTTGTAGGGAAAGTGACAGAAACATTAAATACCATTTTTTATGAACTATCAGGATAATAAGATTTATCGCCTTGAGCGAAAGGATTTTACCGTAAGTAAGGAGGCGGGGCGTACCCTGTTTCTTGTAAATGATTCGCCTACTGAATACCCGATCAGGATTGCTCCGTTTAAATTTCAGGAAGTAAATATCCCCGATGTATTGGTGTGCAAGTATTATAAAGGCAAATTTCATCAGGTCAAGCGCGAGCTTGTCCCTCTGCTCTATGAAGACGGCTCGGTGCATGAATTTACTATACTGTCGCAGACGCGGGGACAAAACAGCGTCTGCAATGTGATTGATGATGCGAGCGGTGTATATTTCAGCCGTGTGCCCATCGCGGGGCGGAAGTTCAATAAGTCGGAGCGTGCCAATCTGAGAGTCAGGTATCCTGATGCGGATTCGGACGCGGACATTATCCTGGAGTTTATTGAGGAGCCAAAATCGGTCAGAAAGGTCGGCTTCAGCGTGTCAAAATTCAAGAAATTGCCGTCGGTATCGAAATTTACAAAGATGAGATGGTGGAAGACCTTTGAATCCGACACGCTGTGGACCACTGCGCAGGAGCGTGAAAGCGCGGGCAACAAATACTGGCTGCTCGATCTGCTGAGCCAGGTCATGGATGCAGCCAGATCATGGACCCGCGGCCGCAGGTCTAATCTTATGAAGGCTTTTTATGATGCTGTAATTGAAGTAATAGAGGGGTCGGATTATCTTCATGAGTTTCAGGGAGATGAGTTTGCAGCAGCTCAGTCGTCTATCGAATCGACTGCCCATAGGGCGGAAATATATATAAAGGCACTCGGGTTAATCGCAAAAGATGAGCAGAACGCTTTTGTCGCCAAGGTGTTCAGCCAGCTCAAAAACAATCATCCGATATACAGGGCGGATATACAGTTTGGTCTGCTGGGCATATTATTCTCTTTGGGCACCGAGTTGTCAGTTGATGCTATGCAGGAGATATTCGGTCTGATCAGGAAGCGCCATGCCGACCCGCATTTCGTCAAGGATTATGCCCCGGGCATCATCGCGTTCCTGGAAGCGTTGATAGACAAGGAGTCGAGCAGGTTTTTCCCGTTTAACCGCGAGCGGCTTTCGCTTATCATAGAGGCTACAGCTCTCGAGCTGCTGATGACGCAGGGTATCAATTTCCCTATGTGGAGCCGTCACCGGGGCATGATGTATCTCAATGCCGCGATGCTCGGCATCTGTCCTAACGAGCAACTCCTGAAAAAGGCTTATTATGCGCTGACCTCCCATATGTCATCGCCGCTCGAGTACAGCTGGAATGACACGTCGGATGTCAATATGCTGACATCGACAAAGCTTGCCAATCCCACCAATGACGTCTCGCCTAAAAATTCAATATTTGAAAATAAAGAGATGTCGCTGAGATTGAGGGGTAATTTTATGACGCTCTACAAGTCGATGGGTGAAGGTAATGCCAAGAAGGTGGTGTCACTCGTACCGGCAGGCGATATCGAGGCATGCGTCATGCTTGATGACAGACTGTCACAGAAGCTTAACGCAGATGCACAGACCATCGGGCGGCGTCCTGAACTGTGGGCTGAAATCGAGGCAGGGCTGACGAGCGACGTTGTGGTGCGTCGCACTACCAAGAAGAAGCCCGAGTCGCAGATGCTCGCTGTGGGTGACATGGTCTATTTCAGGGTCAAATCCCAGTCGGATTATGACAAATACCTCTTTGAGTGCGAGGTGGCTGGATTCCCGGAGGTGAAAGCCTCTATCAGGATGAAGGATATCGCGCGACTGCTGATCAAACGTCCTGTGGTGGATATGTTCATGAAGGACGGAGAGCCGATGGTGTTTCAGGGGAAGGTGATAAGTGCCGCCTCTCAGGCGAGTGTCGAACTGTCACTGACCGAAAAGACTCTGCAATATTATCTGCGCCGTGCCCAGGAGGACTATGACCAGGAGAGTGCGCTTCAAGCCATCGTCACAGGCAGGGTTCCGGGCAACGGAAACACCTACTTCATATTGACAGAGTCGTATTATCCGGCACTCTTCCACAATGTCGACAATCTGGATGTGGACTGTAACAGCGTCATCAATGTCAGGGTCGACAATATCAAGCCGCGTCTTGACGAAGACAAGCTGTATGTCAACTGCTTTGAGGCTGACGGAGAGGTGGCAGAATGGTCGCCCGAAGAGGTGCAGGGTTATGTACAGGAGGCGTTTGTGGATTTGCTTCTGAACATTTCCGAAGAGGACGCTTCGGGTTTCGCATGGAGCGAGCCGGATGAGTTTGACCCGGATGCGGAGGTGTCGGGCGATGTGGATTTCCTCTACGAGGAGGAGGTGCAGCCGCTGGCGCGTTTCTTTGAGACAGCAGCGTTTCTGAAACGTAAAGAACTCGGCACGAGCTATGATTACCTTGCCTATGCCCGGCTGCTGGCAGTGCTCAGCCACGGGGATGCTGACGTGATATCGCTTAAGCTCTCGGCTCTTGAGCTTATGGATACTTTCGCTCTGGCAGGGCGCGTGGATGTCACGAGCCTGAAGGAGTTGGAGCAGAGGACATCAAAAATGAAGGGTGCGCGTAATGACAGGGATCTGGTGCAGATGCTCCAGACGCTCAATCTGCTTTCATATATGGAGTCGGACAAGCCTCTCAAAGACAGCCTGACGGAGGATTGCGGTCCTGAATTAGACCGTCTGCGCAGCTTGGTGGAGGCTTACAATATCGTGTCACGTTACGGTGTGCGCGGTGTGCGCCGCGAGCTCCGCAGCGAGATATTCCAGCTTGTCGGACTCAGACCGTCACAGCAATATGCCGAAACGCTTGATAACGACGAGGATCAGCTGCATGAATATAAGACCTCGCTTATATATCCGGCAGGCAACAAGATGAGGGCTGACGAGAAAGCGCAAGGGCGCGAGATTGCCGAAATCATCGACGGTATGCTCAATGCCGACGGCGGCACGCTTTATCTCGGTGTCAACGATATGAAGGTGCCCATAGGATTGAACGAGGATTTCATCTACCTGTCGCATGGCAGCGACAAGTATGATACGCGTAAGATCCGCGATGTGTTTGAGCTGAAACTTATGGACTGCATACGCCGCAACATAGGTCTGCTGTATGACGGTCACTCGCTCAACCAGTTTATCGGTTATAGGTGGGAGAGCCGCAGCGGTCGTGACATGCTCCAGATTACCGTGACGCCTTTCCCCGGGGTCGTGCCGATGATTGACGGCAAGATATTCATCCGTGATAAGAGTTCGACAGTGCCCCTTAAAGGCAAGGGCGAGATCGAGAAATATGCCGCCAAGCGCCAGCAGCGTTTCAAGGCGTGACGGGTGCCATTTTGTCGGATTTGACAGGGTCAGAAGGCTTCGTTGATACCGAAGACGAAGCCTTTGCAGTGTTTGCCGAAGCCGATATCGATGCGGACGTTGGAGTTTTTCTTGAATTCCCAGCGATAGCCAACACCTACATTGGGGAGAGCCTGGCTCAGGCGGAAACCGCTGAGGTCGGGGGCTATCGCGCCTACACCGCCCCATACTACCAGACTGTTGCGTCGCCATACATGCTGGCGCAGCTCCACAGTCAGATCCATCTCGCATTTGTCACGGTACTGCCCTTCGTAATATCCGCGAAGGTTGTTGCTGCCTCCGAGGGTTGATAGCATATTCCACGGGACGTTGCCGTAGGCAAAGCGTCCGTGTATGCGTTCGGCTATTATGCCCCCTTTCCATACGCGCTGATAGGCTCGTGCGGTCAGAGCGGTGGAGCTGAACGAGTGTGATGTGTTGCCCATGAAGCGCGGGTAGAACTGCTGTTCGAATTCCACGGTCACGCCGCGCGTCGGTGCTGTCAGGTTGTCGCGCGTGTCAAACATGCCCGATACACCTATGCCGAACGATGTCACGCGTTGCGGCTGTCCTGTCCATACCGCCTCGTCGGTGATGTTGGTGGCTTTGACGCGCGAGAAGAGCAGCCCGGGACCTACGAAGATATGGCGTCCGATGCGTACGAGACCGTCAATGCGCGAGGAGAAGTGGATTTCATTGAATTTTGATTTGTAGTCATCGTTGACGGCACGTTCGTAACCAATGCCCCAGTAGTCGGTGGGACGGTAGTAATAGTCAAGCAGGTAGTTGATGCGGAAGCGGTCGTGGGGGAAGATGTTGGTTCCTTCCAGTCCTACTTCCACGAACCCCGATGTAGATATTTTGCCCTTGATAGCCACGAACGAGCGCGGGACGAGCGAGTCAGGCTCGCCTAGGGAGTATGACCCTGTAGCCACGATGCCGAGGGCAAGCTTGATTTCATTGGAGTAGTAGGGTCCGCCTATGACTCCTATGTCGAAGGCTTTGGGATCCTCCTTGGGCTTGTTGGACTCGTCGAAGTACGCCTTTATGCGTTCGATGAGGTTTTTCTTCTTGGGGAGCGAGTCAGTGGCAGCTGTCAGGCTGTCGGCAGGGGTAGGCTGCTGCCCCATGGTCATCAGGCAGCATGCCGACAGCATCATCATCGCGGCCACGCTCCTGCGGGATGCTGTAATCACTCTAATCATGTCGGCAAAGTTAGCAAAAAACGTATAACGGCTTGCCGTGCTTCGTGGTTTAAATTTCGTGATGTGTGGTCGGAACTTCTACAGATACCGGGACCGGCAAAAGTCGGATTTACATATCCTCCATGTCAAGGCCAGCAGTTTTCACGTCATATCCATTAAGGGTATGGACTGCTGCCAGCATCCTTTCGGCTTTCTCTTCTAAGGCTTTCATGGATATGTTCTTCCGGTTGCGTTTTATCTCATACACTGTTGCCGTGTTATCAAGTTCGTTTGCGGCAATCATGTCTATCTCAAATTCGCCCTTCCGATCCCACCAGCGTCCGATGAGAGTGTAACGTCTGCTTTCGATTGCTTTGGCTCGGAAATAGCGTTCAAGCATTATGCCGGAAAATGTCATATAGTCGCGTCGGATCAGAGTCCGCAGCTGTTCGTAAGCCCCGATTTCTAAGATATGGTTGTACTTGAATACAAATCGGAACCAGAAAGTGAAGAAGTTGTCACGGATTTTATACGTTGCATTTTTGCTTAGCGGCTTCGCTCCAATCGGAAGCTCTTTTGATATTATGCCGTAGTCATCCTCCAGACGCGTCATGTAGCCGCTGATTTGTCTGCCGATGGCTGCTTCAATTTCGCTGCGATGTGTTTTGCCGCTGGCTATGGCTGATAAAATGGAGAAGTAGGTGTCATAGTCTTTCCCGAATTCTTCTACAAGAATGGACCGGCCTTCGTTGATAAATGTGGAGTCGGAGCTGATCATGCTGTCGATCATGCCGTCAAGAGTCAGGGCGTGGTCGTCCACGAGCAGTTGGATGTATTTTGCCACCCCTCCCGTAAAGGCATACATGGCAAGCAGGTCTTCATTGGAATGCCCGGGATGATACTCCGCCATGATTTCCTTTAATACGGACGGTTGAAAGGCACGGATTGTCATGAAGCGGTTTTGGCGGTTGTATAGTGGCTCCTTGTGGTCTCTGAATATCCTTGTCATCATGGAATATACCGACCCACACACCACAAGGTTCATTTTAGAGCTCTGGTGATTGATGTCCCAGATCTTTTGTATGTCACTGAAAATTGATGGATTTACGCGTTCAAAGTTCTGAAACTCGTCAATGAAAAGCGTGAAGTTCTGGCTTTTAGACAGCTCCATCAGATAGCCGAACAGCTCGGCGAAGTTGGCGGGGGTGCCTCCGAGTTTGGTATCGAGTTTTTCCTCGACTTCTTGACGAAATTCCTCGCAGAGAAGGCTCTCGGCTTTTCTTCCTACAAAAAAATACAGCATCGGCCTGTCTCCGTAGGCCTTGAGTACGAGCGAAGTCTTGCCAATGCGTCGTCGGCCTGTGAGGACAGTGAACTGGGCTGTGTGGGCAGAATTGTCCCTGATCTTGCGCAGGGTCGCTATTTCATCTTTACGGTCAAAAAATCTCATGGCTGCTGAAAGAATGGAAACCGTGGTTTCGGAAACCGTGGTTTCTATTTGCAAAATTAATGACAAAAATCCGGATAGCAAATATTCAATGGCATTTTTAAGTCATATTCCAGCAAAGGTCCGGTGGAGTGGGGTTTTGAATTTGTGGGGAAAACTGTTAACTTTGTGAGGCTGGCGTGCCGGCGAATTAACCGAGATGCTTATGGCTGAGAACGAGAAATGGACCGAAATTGAGCACTTGCCCCTGTGGGACGAGGAGTTTTATGATGTGTACACTGCCAAGAAGCATGGCAAGTGGGTGATGCTCAAGACCCTCAAGGAGCAGTATCGTGATGACCCTGCGATGAAGGAGATGATAGAGCGCGAATTTGATGTGCGCTACAATCTTTGCCATCCCAACATCGTGATGATCAACGACTTCGAGGAAGTGCCGGGACTGGGCATGTGCATAATCACCGATGATGTGTACGGCGACTCGCTCCGCAAGCTCATTGATGACAAGAAGGTCACTGAGGAGCATCTGCGCAAGGTGTGCCACGAACTGGTGGAGGCGATGGAGTATATCGAGGCAAACCATCTCGTGCACCAGCCCATACGCCCCGAGACCATACAGTTTACCGAGAATATCGGTAACCTTAAGCTGATAGATGTGGGCTTTGACCAGAAGCAGTCGCTCAAGCCTGATGACGTGGAGGAGGATGTCAGGCAGTTTGGTCAGGTGCTGACCGAGACCCTTGATGCCCTCGACAGCCACAATCCGCGATTGCGTACCATAGCGCGTCAGTGCCTGAGCAAGGGCAAGCCGCATTTCCGCTCCGCCAACGACCTCCACATGGCTCTGCAAGGGCGCAACAACAACCGTCTGCTCGTGTGGCTTCTTGTCTTCTTGGTGGTCATGCTGGCAGTGCTTGCATGGCTCTCGTCGGGTTATGCTCCGCATCCGTAGTCAATAATATAAAGGAATACAAGTATATAGAATATATGTCAGTAGAAATCAGGGAGATACCCAAGACAAAGAAGGCTCTGAAACGATATGTCAATTTCGGCATAGACCACTATAAGGGCAATGACTGCTTCGTGCCGCCTCTGGTGTTTGATGAGGTGGCTACACTGCGCCCCGAGGGAAATCCCGCCTTCGAATTTTGTGAGGCTCAGTCATTTATGGCATATCGTGACGGTAAACCCGTAGGCAGAATCACTGCCATCATCAACCGCACTGTCAACGAGCGTTCGGGCAGAAAAGAGGGGCGTTTCGGCTGGGTGGACTTCATAGATGACGAGGAGGTCGCCGACGCGCTGTTTGCCGCTGCTTCCGATTGGCTTCGTCAGCGCGGGATGGAGACCGTAGTCGGTCCGATGGGTTTCACCGACATGGATCATGAGGGGATGCTCGTCGAGGGCTTTGACGAACTCGGCACCATAGCCACCATATATAACCATCCCTACTATCCGCGCCACATGGAGCGGATGGGCTTCGTCAAGGATACCGACTGGGTCGAGTACCGCATGACCGTGCCGGACAAGGTGCCCGATAAATACCAGCGCATCTCCGATATCGTCAGCAAGAAATATGACCTGCATGTGGCGGAGGTCAAGAGCCGCAAGGAGCTTAAACGCCGCTACGGCAGAGCGTTTTTCAATCTGGTCAACGAGGCATATGACCAGCTGTATGGCTATTCGCCTCTGACACCTGCGCTGATAGACCACTACATAGACATGTATCTTGGTGTGCTGCGCCTTGACGATATCTGCATAATCGTTGACAAGGACGACAATCTTATAGGTGCCGGCATATCGCTTCCGTCGCTCTCGAAGGCTCTTCAGAAGAGCCGTGGACGGCTTTTGCCGCTGGGCTGGGCGCGCATCCTGCGGGCGCTCTACCGTCACAATGACATAGTGGATCTGATGCTCGTAGCCATCAAGCCCGAATTTCAGAACAAGGGTGTCAACGCCATGTTGTTCTCGCACCTGCTCCCCAACTATATCGCCAACGGCTACAAGTGGGCGGAGAGCAATCTCGAACTTGAAGACAATCATGCAGTGCAGCTCCAGTGGCAGTATTTCGAACGGCGGCAGCATCGCCGCCGCCGTGCCTACCGCAAGGATCTGTAAAGTCGCTGCAAACGAATACATTATGTAGTAGGGACGCGGCGTGCCGCGTCATCGCATGATATGATGCTTTTGACCTTTGATGACGCGGCACGCCGCGTCACTACAAATCAATATACCACCATGTTAACGTACTGACCATGAAAGACATAACTATTGCCACTCCAATCAAGGTGGCTGCCTATGCGGAGCTTGATGAAGCCGACCGGCAACTTGTCGATGCGGCACGCGAGGCTTCAAGCCGCACATATTCGCCTTACAGCCACTTCGGCGTGGGGGCAGCCATACGCCTGAGCAACGGTGAGACAGTAACCGGTGCCAATCAGGAAAACGCTGCATTCCCGTCAAGCATGTGCGCCGAGCGCACGGCTGCCTATTATGCCCATGCAGCTTATCCCGATGCGCGGTTTGAAAGCATTGCCATCGCTGCGATAGGCACCGATGGTAAGGAGGTAGCCGAGCCGGTGTCACCGTGCGGCGCATGCCGACAGGCACTCTTGGAGTATGAGCATCTGGGAGCAGCCGATGTCAGAGTGCTGCTTGTGGGGCGTGATGACATCTTCATCCTGCCGTCAGTGCGGTCGCTGCTTCCGCTCTCATTTACCGAGTTTTAGCGGATATGTCGCGGAAAATGCGTACCTTTGTGGTATGTTTGACTTAAAAGACTTCCACATTGCCATCTCCAAGGACCGCTTGGCCTCGATGCCGATGGTCACTTTCGCCGGCGATATAAGTCTGGTCAACACACCGGAGGACGCCGCCAAAGCACTTGAATATCTTAAGACCCAGCGGCGGGTGGGCTTTGACACGGAGACACGTCCGTCGTTTCGCAAAGGGCATATGAACGAGGTGGCACTGATGCAGGTGTCGACCCTTGACCGCGCATATCTCTTCAGACTCAACAATATAGGCATAGACCCCGTAAGGGATTTCCTGCAGGATGACAGCATCATTAAGATAGGGCTGTCGCTGCGTGATGACTTCCAGATGCTCCATCGGCGTGGCGAATTTGCACCAGCCGGATTCGTGGAGCTTCAGGAACTTGTCAAGCAGTTTGGCATCACAGATGCGAGCTTGCAGAAAATCTATGGCATAATCTTCGGCGGGCGCATATCCAAGTCGCAACGTCTGAGCAACTGGGAGGCAGTGTCGCTGACCCACGCGCAGCAGGTGTATGCCGCCATAGACGCATGGGCGTGTCTGAAGATATACAATGCGCTTGAGGCTGGGGATTTCGACCCTGACGAGTCGCCGTTCAAGCAGCCCGTGGAGCATGTGGCTTCTGAGCCGCATCATGAGTAGTGCTAAAGTCCGCTATCGCCACACACTCTCTCTCTCTCTCTTATCGTTCACTTACATTCTTCTCTCTCTGACCAATTATTTCCTTTACCATCCTTGACACATCTTTTTTTAATGAAACGCTCTACCTGGATTCCTGCTTTGCTGCTTATATATCTTGCCGTGATGAGTTACATAGGGCGCGGCGAACTTGCAGCCGGCAATTACCTTTATTATTTCGGACTTATCTTCCTGACGCTGGTGTGTATACTGTTGCTGCATCTGCATCTGCGCCGTGTCGCCCGTCAAAAGGATGACCGACGCATGACAAAGTGACACGGAAAATTAGTAACTTTGCAGCATGAAAGACTTTTGGCAGCTGCTGATACGTTTTGTACCTCCCTACAAAAAGTACTTCATCGGCAATATTATCTGCAATATACTGACGGCGTTTCTGACGCTGTTCTCGTTTGCTGTAATCATCCCTATCCTTGAGATTCTCTTCGGTATCAACAAAGCCGAATACACATTCCTGCCCATAGGCAGCGCAAGCTTCAAGGATGTGGTGGTCAACGATTTCTATTACTACACCACGGTGTGCATATCGGAGTGGGGCACGAGTGCCACGCTGGCTCTGCTGGCACTGCTGCTTGTGGTGATGACCGGGCTCAAGACCGGCACCGCCTATCTGGCATCATATCTGATTATACCGATGCGTGCCGGTGTGGTACGTGACCTGCGTAACTATGTCTATGACAAGGTCACCACGCTGCCTATCTCATTTTTTACATCCGCCCGCAAGGGTGATGTCATGGCTCGAATGAGCGGCGATGTCGGGGAGATTGAGAATTCCATCATGTCATCGCTCAACATGATGTTCAATAACCCCGTGATGATTATAGCATGCTTGGTGATGATGATAGTCATATCGTGGCAGCTTACGCTGTTCGTGCTGATATTGCTGCCATTGGCTGGATTGGTCATGGGTCGCGTTGGCAAGCGTCTGAAACGCAATTCGCTTGAAAACCAGCAGCAGTGGGGCACTATCCTCAGTAATATCGAGGAGACGCTCGGAGGTCTGCGCATCATCAAGGCGTTCACAGCCGAGGAGAAGGTCAAGGAGCGTTTCCATCGTGAAAACCAGCAGCTCTACAAACTGTCATGCAAGTTGGCGCGCCGTCAGAGCCTTGCTCATCCCATGAGCGAGTTTCTCGGCACCATCACCATAGCCATAGTGTTGTGGTTTGGCGGCACTCTTATCCTTCATGGCTCCTCGTCGATCACGGCTCCCTCCTTTATATATTATATGGTGATATTCTACAGCATCATCAACCCTGCCAAGGATCTGAGCAACGCTGCCTACAACATACAGCGCGGTCTGGCATCGATGGAACGCGTGGATCTCATCATGAAAGCCGAAAACAATATCAAAGATCCCGAGAACCCGGTGGACATCAATCCGCAGGGGGGCACCGTGGAATACCGCGATGTGAAGTTCGGCTACGACCCAGCCACTCCTGTGGTGGAGGATATCAGTTTTGCCATCAAGCCAGGCGAGACTGTAGCCCTTGTAGGTCAGAGCGGATCGGGCAAATCCACCTTGGCAGACCTTATGCCTCGATTCTATGATGTGGATGCCGGACATATCACCATCGACGGCACAGACATTCGTGATTTCCGTGTGCCGGAACTGCGCTCGCTGATGGGCAACGTCAACCAGGAGGCTATACTCTTCAATGACTCCATATATAACAACATCACATTCGGAGTCAAGGAGGCAACGCGCGAGGAGGTGATTGCCGCCGCAAAGGTCGCCAACGCCCACGATTTCATCATGGCTACCGAGGAGGGCTACGACACCTGCATCGGTGACCGCGGATGCCGCCTGTCGGGAGGTCAGCGTCAGCGCATATCCATAGCCCGTGCTATCCTCAAGAATCCTAAGATACTCATACTTGACGAGGCAACTTCGGCTCTTGACACCGAGAGCGAACACCTCGTGCAGGAGGCTTTGGACCGACTGATGAAGTCGCGCACCACCCTTGTCATCGCCCACCGTCTATCCACCATACGCAACGCTTCGCTCATATGTGTGCTCCATGAGGGCCGCATAGTCGAGAAGGGCACTCATGATGAGCTGATGGCTCTCGGCGGCTACTACAAGCGTCTCGTGGAGATGCAGTCGTTCTGAAAAGCGGACATGCCACGGCATGTCCCTACGACAGGTTTTCATTTCGAAAGAACGTTCCATACCGATTTTAAATATGGTTGACTTTACGCCGTTGCTCAGACCGTATTTCCGTCATGTGGCACTGAAAGCACTCAGGAGCCATGACGATGTGGAGCGCGCGCAGATGCGTGTGTTTCGCGGTCTTGTCGGCAAGGGTGAGGCCACGCGCTATGGACGCAGATATGGCATCACGCGTGGCATGACCTACAGGGAATTTGCCGAGCGTGTGCCGCTTGTCAGTTATCCCGATGTCAGGGCTGACATAATGGATGCCGTGGAGGGGCATGCCGATATGCTGTGGCCCGGAATCACCAAGCGTTTCGCCCAGTCGTCAGGCACCACCGACGGCAAGAGCAAGTATGTGCCTCTGACCGATGACTCTCTGCGTATGAATCATTACCGCGGAGGTCTTTACAGCGTCGGCCACTACCTGCGTAATAATCCCGACAGTCATATATTCGGGGGAAAGGCATTCATACTCGGCGGTTCTTTTGCCAACGAAATAGCAGGTCTGCCTGAAGGAGTGAAGGTCGGAGACCTGTCGGCTCATCTGATTGACAATATCAACCCACTCGTGGAGCGTCTGCGAGTGCCCTCCCATGACACCGCCCTGATAGAGGCGTGGCACGAAAAACTGCCGAGGCTTATCTCTGAATCAGTCGCTCAGGATGTCACCAATATCTCAGGGGTGCCGTCATGGTTTCTGACGGTGCTCCGCGGAGTGCTGAAAGAGCGTGGAGCGTCATCGATACATGAGGTGTGGCCCAATCTGGAGGTCTTCTTCCACGGCGGCATCTCGTTTGACCCCTATAGGGAGCAGTATGCTGCTATCACTGACAGCTCACGTATGCACTATTTAGAGACCTATAACGCTTCGGAAGGGTTCTTTGCCGTGCAGGATGACCCTGCGATACGTGCGATGCTGCTGATGATCACCGATGGTGTGTTCTATGAATTTATCCCTGTGGTACATTCCTCTGACGAGGCGCCCAAAGCCGTCCCAGCGTGGGAAGTGACAGATGGCGAAGTGTACGAGCTGATCATCACATCGTGCAACGGGCTGTGGCGTTACCGTCCCGGCGATACCGTTCGCATCCACGGCACTTCGCCGTTGCGTATCACCATCGAGGGGCGTACCAAGCAGTATATCAATGCTTTCGGCGAGGAACTGATGGTCTACAACGCCGATGCTGCCATGGCTGAGGCTTGCCATCAGACAGGTGCATCAGTGGTCAATTATACCGCCGCTCCGGTATATACCACCGACAAGAGCAAGGGTCGGCATCAGTGGCTTGTGGAATTTGAGACCCGACCTGCTGACATGGATGCTTTTGCCGCTACGCTTGACAAGGCTCTCCAGAGTGTCAACAGCGACTATCAGGCGAAGCGTTCCGGCGATATATTCCTGGCGCAGTTGTCGCTGACCGAGGCTCGCAAAGGGCTGTTTGACGAGTGGCTTGCATCTACCGGCAAGCTCGGAGGACAGCGTAAGGTGCCGCGTCTGTGTCCTGACCGCCATATCATAGAGCCGATGCTCACGCTTAACGAACGTAATCAATAACCTTATATCTCCTTGAATCAATGAAAACAGCTAATCTTCTCAAATCATTGTTTGTGTCGGCTGCAGTGTGCGGAGCGATGTCCGCCATGGCTGGCGATGCCAAATATATATTCTATTTCATCGGTGACGGCATGGGCGCAGGTCACGCCATGGCTACCGAAAGCTATATGCGTGACATCAAGAAGGCGGACACGCCGCTGATGATGGCGTTCCCTGTGACAGGACTCATCTCTACATACTCCGCGTCAAGCCCTGTCACCGATTCTGCGGCTGCCGGTACCGCGCTTTCCACTGGCTCCAAGACCCGTAACAGCATGCTCGGCATGGATGCTGACACCACCGAGGTCTATTCCATAGCCCGGACTTTGTGTCAGGACGGCTACGGTATCGGTCTGGTTACCAATGTGGCTCCCGACGATGCGACCCCAGGCGCGTTTTACGCCCATGTGCCTAACCGCAAGATGTATTATGAGATTGGCTGTCAGGCGGCTGAGAGCGGATACGCATTCATCTCGGGGAGCAACTGGCGCGGACTCCGCGACAAGCAGGGGAAGCCTACCGACCTTCCGGAGCGTTTCGCTGAGGCAGGTTATGTCACTGTGCGCGGCACAGCCGGGCTTGACACCATAACATCTGCCAAGATGGTGATGCTGTCGCCTGATAGTGCTGCCTATGACTTAGGGTACACCATTGACCGCCACGATCCACAGGCTCTCACTCTGGTGGATATGACCAAGGCTTGCCTTGACCAGATGCTCCGCGTCAGCCCTGACCGCTTCTTTATGATGGTCGAGGGCGGCAATATCGACTGGGCAGGTCATGCCAATGATGCCGCTGCTGTCATAAAAGAGGTGTCACATTTTAATGATGCACTCGCGGTGGCATATGAGTTTTACAAGAAGCATCCCGACGAGACTCTGATAGTGGTCACCGCCGACCATGAGACCGGCGGTATGGGACTCGGCACTACATTTACAGGCTACAATCTGCGTCTTGATCTGATCGACAACCAGAAGAAGTCAAAAGATCTCTTCAACCGCGATATCGAGGCGATGCTCAAGTCCCGCCGCATCTACACATTCGACGATGTGAAGGAGATGCTGACCGAGGATTTCGGCATGTACACAGCCATCCCTGTCACCGAGAAGCAGGATGCAGCTCTGCGCGATGCGTTCAAGCAGACATTCGTTGACCGTGACAACTCTGAGCGCACTGTCACATATTATAAAAGCTATTCGCCGCTCGTGATGGAGACATTCCGCATACTCGGTGACCATTACGGCATAGGATTCACAACGGGAGAGCATTCCGGCTGCTTTGTGCCCCTTTATGCCGTCGGAGCGGGGGCGCAGGACTTCACCGGATTTTATGACAACACGCAGGTGCCGGTGAAGATACTCAACCAAGCGGTCAAGTAAAGCGTTATAACGAGTAGCTGAAACCATGTGATAATAACGCAGGACTGTAGGGACATGCCGTGGCATGTCCGCTGCGCCAGACGTATTGCCACCGTGGGAAGCGGACATGCCACGGCATGTCCCTACAGACAGATAGATAATCACGTTATTTTTATAGAAAATTAGATATGACTATCAGAAAATTCATCATCGCATTAATAGCCATAGTGTTGGCTGGTGGCTCTGCCGTGGCAGCCGAACGTATAAAAGTGGACCGCAAGGCTCTCGCATCGGTCGTGACCAAGACCCCGGATAAGCGTAATGCCCTTGTGGCAAAGTATGAAAAGGGTGAGAGCCTGACACCTGCCGAGATGGCTGTGGTGTATTACGGTCAGGCTTATGTGCCCGGTCACAAGCCGGCGGCAAGCTATCCTGATGTGGATGCCGCGTATGCCAAGAAGGACTATCCCTCCACGCTGACATTGGTTGATGCAGTGCTTCGCGAAAATCCGGTGGCTCTCAATCAACTTTTCCGCGGATATGTGGCAGCTGCCAACAGCACAGAGCCTCGTGTGAAAGCCCGAGCCGAGAACTTCCAGAAGCGCATCGATGCCATATGCTCGCTCATATTCTCGTCGGGCAGCGGCGTGACAGGTGAGGAACCATTCATCGTGCTGACCACCGAGGATGCCATGGCTTTTGTGCGCAACTATTTGCAGCCCACCGAGATACTCGGTCAGGCGCAGGTCGACGGCATGGATGCCGTCAAAGTGAAATGGCCTGACCAGACGGAGCCGGTGATATTCTACTTCGCCCGTCCATGATCATCGGATTTGACGGCAAGAGGGCGGTAAGCAATTTCACCGGTCTGGGAAATTACAGCCGCTTAGTGGTGGACGCATTGGCTGACGAACTACCTGACGACCGTCTGCTGCTCTATGCTCCGCGTCTGCGCCAGTCAGCTCGCCTGGCTCGTGTGCTGGAGCATGACAATGTGGAGGTGAGGACTCCACGCAGCGCGGCATGGCGGCGAGCCTCAGGACTCTGGCGGGTGCAGAGAGGCATCACATCGGATGTGATTGCTGACGGGGTGCAACTGTTCCACGGGCTGAGCAACGAGCTGCCGCTTGACATCTCACGCGCCGGCATACCTACGGTAGTTACCATCCATGATCTTATTTTCAAGCACTTTACGCGCGGATATAAGCGAGCCGACAGGCTGATCTATGATTTCAAGTTCCGTCGGGCAGCCGAAACAGCCACGCGCATCATCGCGGTCTCGGAGGCTACGCGCCGTGACATCATATCGTCATATGGGATTGCACCTGACAAGATCGATGTAGTGTATCAAGGGTGTGATGCCGGTTTCTTACGCCCCGTTGCCGAGGATGAAATAGCGGCTGTAATGGCTAAATACTCACTGCCTGAGCGGTATATAGTCAGCGTAGGGACTATAGAGCCTCGTAAAAACCAGATGCTCACGCTCGCTGCCCTGCCGCAGCTGCCACATGATGTCAAGGCGGTCATTGTCGGTCGCGCCACACCTTATATGGACGAGTTGGCGCGGTTTGTCCGCGAGAAGCATCTTGGCGAGAGGGTAGCGTTTGTGCATGATGCCCCGTTTGCCGACTTGCCGGCTCTGTATGCCGGGGCGACCGTGGCGGCATATACATCGCGTATGGAAGGTTTCGGCATCCCGGTAATCGAGGCAATCAATTGCGGTACGCCCGTGGTGGCTTGCACTGGTACATGCCTTGAAGAGGCTGGCGGTCCGGGAGCACTTTATGTGCATCCTGACGATGCAGAGGAGATGGCGCATGCCGTCAACCGTCTGCTTGATGACGAGTCGCTCCGCGCAGCCATGGTCGATGCCGGACGCGGCTACGTGTCTCGTTTCACCCCCGCGAAGTTCACCGCCGACCTCCTCCGCGTCTATCGCAAAGCTCTCGGGGAGTATCGGTGAAAAGCAAATAAAGTAACGTAGTGACGCGGCTCATGTGGTAGTCACTAACGGTATACTGGTGCGTCAGGACACGTCGGAGACGTGGTTGCCGTGCGAAACCCCATGCACGGCGCGCCAGCGACGTACATGGGGCAGTGGTGGCTCATCTAAAGATGCAACCTCGGAGAGGTTGTGACCCACACAACATCCGATGTTCAGATATTTTGTTATCTTTGTCTGCATGAGTAAAGCCAGTAACCACATCCATGCCGTCATCAATACCTACCATCGGCGTATGACCATAGACATTGCCCATGCTGAGTCTTTATACCGCTTTATATGGTCTTTACTGCGTGATAGGGATTGCCACCTCTACCGCATTGGAGGGATAGAGAATCACGTCCACATGCTTTTTGATTTGCATCCACGCCATGCTTTGATGGACGTGATGCGCGACATCAAGCGCGAGAGCAGTAAATGGATGAAATCATCAGGATTGTTTCCTGCATTTGAGGGTTGGGGAAAGGAATACTTTGCATGCAGTCGCAGCCACGAAGGATTAGACACTGTGATAGAGTATATAAAATGCCAACGAGAGCATCATTATGGCAAGGGAGTGACGTTTGAGGCTGAATTCCGTGCCATGGTAGAGGGGGAGTCTATGCGTTGGGATGAACATCTGCTTACATAGGTTGGTGTGTCCCAACCTCTCCGAGGTAGATTCTTGGTTGGTTATAGACTACCCCATGAACGTCGCTGACGCGCCGTGCATGGGGTTTCGCACGGCTGCCACGTCTCCGACGTGACTTTTTGCTGTCTTTATGTCAATTATGCTACGTTGTGTGTATTGACGGATTGGCATCAATCTAAGAGAACGACAGTGTTGCGGCGTATATATGGGTAGATGACTTGTCGGCGCGAACAGGAAATATGTTGTAGAACATGCGTGGGCAGCATGGTTTTGCAGTTATAAGTGTTTGTTAATGAATATTAACAATGGGGGGGGGTAATTTATTAAATTCTGTTTAATTTTGTGGAACAGAAGCGCAGACAAGGGTGTATGCGCCGTAAATGACCAATCAGCGATAACACATTTTTAACCAAATAACATTCTACAACACTAAACACAAAAGCATTAACCATGAAGATTATTACACGAACAGTCAGCGCAATCGCGCTCGCAATGTCACTTGCTATGCCGCTCGTCGCATCAGCCAACGTGCAGGAGATGGAATCAAAGGGCAAGCCCAACGTGCTCATCGACTACTTCTGGCGTTCGACCGATATCCCCTTTGCAGCTGCCGAACAGCTCCGCGGCTATGTGATGGAGAGCCTTGTAAACACCAAGCGTGCCGAGATCATGGATGTAGACACCAAATCAACGTTACGTATCGAGGCTGAACGTCGCGAGGCAGGTGTAGAGGCTGGAGATGATGCCGAACGCATGAAGGTCATGGCTCAGGAGGGCGCAAACTTCCTTGTTGACGGACGTATTACTTCGCTTGTTACAGAGAAAAAGAAAAATGATGACGGCGGTATATACTATACAAGCCAGGTCGGTTACACCCTTAAGGTCATCAACCCCAATGATGGCAAGACCATTCTCACCCGCAGTTTTACTCATGGCGGTGAGCTTTTCGGCGACAATGTAGGCAATACCCCCGAAGAAGCTGTGACAAAGGCTGTAAAGAAAGCTCGCGATGGCGTGAGTGGCTTTTTCCAGGAAGCATTCCCCCTGTTTGGTCTGCTCCTTGAGGCTGGCGAAGTGAAAGACGGCAAGGTCAACACTGCCTATATGAGTCTCGGCGAAGCTCACGGTGTGGCGAAGAAGGATAAGTTCGATGTATGCGTAGTGCGTGAAATCGCAGGTCGCAAGTCAGTGAAGGCTATCGCTGAAGCCGAAGTTACAGCCGTAGAAGGTGATGATATCTCTGCCGTGAAAATCAAGAAGAATCAGAAGGAGCTTAAGGCAGCCATCGATGGCGGACAGACTATCGTGTTCAAGTCTGTTCCCAAAAAAGCTGGCGGTCTGGGCGGATTCAAGCTTTAAACCAACGATAAACCACAAAACACATGACTATGCAGCGTAGGTTCATGTGCATCATGACTGTGATTCTGTGTCTGGGCATCGCCCGGGCACAGAATTATAGTGATGATGTGCAGTATATATCTGGGGACGAGAACGCCGTGACTGTGCAGGCTACCGGCGTTGACGAGAAAAAGAAAGAAGCGGAGGCGATGGCGATAAAATCGGCTTTCCATTGCTTGTTTCACTCTGGCGTGACGGGACTTAAGGACGGTCAGCCGATACTGAGCGAGACGAAGCCCGACTATGACTACCGTTTCCTCCACGACGGGCGGTATATCAACTATATCATCGGTCAGCCCCGCACACTTGAAACCAAGAAGATTGGCAACAAGCAGCGCGCCACTGTGGTGGTGTCCATCAATCTGCGCACTCTCAAGACCGAACTTACGCGTAACCGTCAGGTGTTTTCACCTGCATGGGCTGATGCCAAGAAGAAAGACCCGACATCGGCTCTCAACCCTACGATAGTCGTGGTGCCGTATACCGACGGCAATGACGGCTACAGCTTCGAGGCGATGCGCCGCCGCATAGAGGCGCACCCTGCCGAACGGTATGCGGTGGAGCGCGTGGCAGAGGCTTTCCAGAACCATGGCTTCAAGACCCGTGACTTCGTGACGCAGCTACAGAACAGCAAAAACGCCGATGTGCTACGCGCCGGCTCGCAGGCTGACGATGCCACTATGATGGTGCAGCAGCTCCCTGGTGACATCGTGGTGACTGTTGGCATCTCGGCTCAGACCAACGGCAACACTACCCGCGTGAGCCTCAACACAGGTGCGGTGGAGCGTCAGACTGCCGGACGGCTTGCCACCAAGACATTTGCCAGCGGATATTACCACACTACAGATACCACATTTCTCGTGCGCGAAGCCATCAAGCAGATTGAAAATGACTTTTTCAAGCAGCTACAGGCTTCGTTCGAGCAGATGATCAACAAGGGTCGCGAGGTGCAGCTTGACATCAACCTCTCTGAGACTGTCAGCGACTGGGACTTCGACCAGGACTCGCCCGAGAGCGGCGAATATTTCAAGGACGCGCTTGACGACTGGCTACGCGAAAACGCATTCCATGGCGTGTATGACATGAGCCAGAGCACCGACAAATATATCCGCGCCTCGATCAACGTGCCGCTGTGGAACGCCGCCCGCAACCGCTCCTACACGCTGTCGAACTTCGGCAGCGACCTGCGCAAATTCTTCAAGAAGCAGCTCGGTGAAAACTACAAAGCCTCCGTCACCGCCATGGGTCAGAGCATGACCATCATGATCGAGTGAGATATACGATTTTGTAGGGACATGCTACAATGCTGTTTAATTAAGGTGCAGATGTGGATAGATACGTCGGAGACGTATCAGTCGTGCGTAACCCCATGCACGGAGCGTCAGCGAACGTTCATGGGGTTAGATGACACACGCTTAGAATCAACCTCGGAGAGGTTGGGGCATGCCCTCGTTTCTGCACCGCCAATTTTATTTCTTGCATTAAATCAATGACTTACATATATAATCATGCGTGCCACAACCTCTCCGAGGTTGATTTGAGAGGAGCGTCATGCACCCCATGTACGTTCGCTGACGCTCCGTGCATGGGGTTACGCACAGCTGGCACGTCTCCGACGTACCTCTTCTATTGGACCCATCGGACTTGTCTGATTCAACAGCATTGGGAGGTGTTACAAAACTCCACATCACACGATGTCGTAGGGAGGGTGTTGCAGAACTCTAAATCGAACAATGTTGTAGGGACATGCCATGGCATGTCTAATATGCAAGTGCTTGAGTATCAGCAGACATGCCATGGCATGTCCCTACATCAAACAGATATGTCGCCAAAATTGACAGGTTCTGCAACACCTTCTAATATGCAAGCATCTGAGTATCAGCGGACATGCCACGGCATGTCCCTACATGTTAACTAAATCATGACTGGATTATGAAACGAAATATGCTGATTTGCAATAAGTTGTGGGTGTGTATGGTGGCACTTCTGGGGCTTTCTCTTACTGCGGTGGCGGGGGAGACGGCGGTGAAGTTCTATCTTGATGACCTGAAAAACTCATCGATGCCGGCTGATGTTGCCGGGGCCATCGAGGACAAACTGTTGGCTGCATTGAGTCGCACGGAGGCTGTGGACATGTCGCCGCACAATGTGTTTCACATCATCCCTGCTGTGGATTTTACTGAAGTGGCAGAGACCGAGGGGATGATGCGTGAGGTGGCTCGTGTGCAGGCTGACCTGAAACTGTCGGCGTGGAATCCGATTGACGGCACGGTGTACAACACCGTCATCATCCCGCTAAAGGGGAGTGCTGCAGGGGGCAAGGATGCTGCGATGCGCAAACTTGCCAACTCCGTCAAGGCTACCGACCCGGTGTTTGTGCGGTTTGTCCGTACGAGCCGACAGCGCATCCAGGACCATTATGCCGAAAACTGCGGCAATATCATAGCTCAGGCGCAGCGGCTCAAGGGGATGGGGCGTTACGCCGAAGCGGCGAGCTACCTGTCAGCCGTGCCACCGTCCGTGGCGTGCTTTGACCAGTCAGAGGCTCTGATGGGCGAGGTGATGCCGTACCTGATGCAGGCACCAGACACCGTGGTAGTCGAAAAAGTTGTAGAGACGGTGGTGGAAGTGCCTGTGGAGCAGCAGCCCGTGGCAGAGGAGACGTCGCCTGTGGTTACCGAACCAGTGTCGCAAGCACCTGCACCAAGCGGTCTTGGCGATGTGACCATCGAGGGTCAGAATATCGACTTCGAGATACTCAGCTGCAAGGGTGACCTGAAACGCCGCTCAATCATCATCACCGCCCGTGCGCTTAACGACAATATTGACGATGCGAGGGTGTACGTCAACCTTGACAATGCCATCATCTCCGATGGCACGGAGTTCAGAGATCTGCGTCTCAATGACCACAACTACGGCAGCGGCTATGTGGCAATGCCGGAGGGCGTGCCTGTGAAGATGCAGATCACCATCCCGGGTGTTAGGAATCGCATCGACACCATCAGCTACATGGGCATGACCATCCGTGGCATCGCCGTCACGGTTAGGAATCTGCCGGTAAGCTGGTGACAAGGTAAAGCATATAAGCGTGTAGGGACATGCCGTGGCATGTCCGAAATGCCAGGCGTATTGCCCTCTTGGGGAGGCGGACATGCCACGGCATGTCCCTACAACCAGGTTTGAATAACATAAATACTCAGCCTATGTATAGGAAATTAACATGTGTCGCTTTCGTCATTATGGCATCCCTGATGTTGTCAACGCATATTAGTGCCGAGACCAAGGTGGTGGAGAAGAGCGCCAAGAAGGCTCCCGAATGGCTTGGGACGGCTGCCGACGGCTACCTGATTGTCACGGTGGAAGCTCCGTCGCTTGCCGAGGCGCAGCGTCGTGCCACAGCCGAAATCACGGAGCGAATCATCCACTCCGTAGCAAGCAATGTCACTGTGGAGCAGTCAAACATCGCCACCGAGACCATCACCAACGGCGAGGTGTCGGAATCAAGCGACACCTACAGCCGTCAGTCGAGCATCCGCACTGCCAATCTGCCATTTATCAAGGGTATCTCCTTGTCAAAAGCCGCCGACATCTACTGGGCGAAGCTCCGCGACAAGAAAACCGGGGCAGAGCACTATGAGTATTCCGTGAAGTATCCATATACGAGGCTTGAACAGCAGATGCTACAGGCTGATTTTGAGGAACTTGACCGACAGAAGGTGGCAGAACTTGAGAACCTTGAAACGCAAGTAGACAATATCACCGCCATGGAGCAGATAGGCTCCGGCATAGCGCGTCTTGATGCCCTTGGCGAATATTTCTTTGACAAGGCACGGGCTGCGCGGGTCAAAGGTCTGCGCACGCAGTACAACGACCTCTATAAATCGCTCGGTGTGACTGGTAAGATTGTCAAGCCCGGGACGATAGAGTGCGCACTGACCGTGCAGGGACGCGCTGTGAGCTGCGGCATGTCACCAGTAGCCACCTCCAATTGTGCCAACAACATACAGGTGTCGCCTGAAGACGGCATCTTCAAGGTATATTATGAGACCGCCGACTGCTTAGACGATGAGGACAACTATGTGGATGTCACATTCAGAATCAAAGGCAAGAAAGTGGCGCGCCACTTTGTCATAAAGGCTGACGATGGGGAGGGTGCTGGAAATGGAAAATTCTCCATAGCACCGTGTGACAGAGTGGTGCTGACTGCCGACTCCATCAATGCCGCCAAGTCGACCATCGGGGCGGTCAATGTGACCATGACGCTTGACAACCGTGGCGACACCGACTTCGGAGTCAAGGCTCTGCACATGTCGGTGCCGGGGTTGGCGACTCCCATCGACGTTGACAACATCGATGCCATATATACCTCACGGGGCATCGTCAAAGTGCGATGCAAGGTGATGGGGACACTGCGCGTGACTTCGCGCCATCCGTCACAGACAGTCACAGGCACCATCGATGTGGTCAATCCGCTCACCGAACGGGTGGAGAGGCTACGCTTTGCATTACCTTTCACGGTCAACTGGAATTGACAGATTTTACACACAAAAAGTAGGGACGCGGCGTGCCGCGTCATCAAGCACAATGCCGACCGCCTGATACGTTGACGCGGCACGCCGCGTCCCTACAAGTTGATATACCACATATGTAATCATTATCATCTTTAAATACTTAACGAGACATGAAAAAGATTATCGCAATTTTTGCCGCATTTATGATGCTTATCGCAGGCGGCATGGGCACAATCGAAGCCCAGCAGCTCACCAAGCAGCAGGAAAAAGCCATCCAGAAGGATGCCAAGAAACGTGCCAAGGAGCTTAAAAAGGCTGGTTGGGAGCCTCTTGCAAGCACCCAGACCATGGAATACGCCCTGGTCAAGTACCGCACCTATATCGAGAGCGACGAGGACAACCGCATCCCCATCACCGGCATCGCCCTCGGTCAGAACAACAAGATAGGTCGTGACAACGCCATGCACTCTGGCATAGCCAACTATGCAGCCCGAGCCAAAGCCCAGGTGGTCGGCAAACTCAAGTCGGTGGCGTCAGCTGATGCCAACAAGACCTCACAGGAGGAGATAGACCGCTTCGGCGAGGCTTATGAGTCAGCTGTCAACACCTCACTCGGATCGCTTGCCAAGGAGCATTTCACCTTAGTGCGCATCCCCAAGAAAAAAGAGGGCAATATCAAGGAATATAATGTGTTTATGTCGATTGACGAGACCGCAGCCCGCAAAGCCCGCGAGGAAGCAGCCCGTGAGGCACAGCAGCAGGCATCGCTCGGCAATCTGACCGAGATGGTCGAGGAATTTATCGGAGAGCCTGTAGCAGAGGAAGCCGAATAATCCCTGAGCCTATGAAACGCCATAGACTTATCATAGCTGCGCTGCTGTGCTCCATGATAGGAGGCGGCAGCGCAGTTGCCGATGATTTCGATGACTTCATGAATGATAACATGAAGGGGTTTGACACGTTTATCTCCGATGCCAACCGTGACTTCATCGACTTCATGCGCCATCCGTGGAAGAAATATGAGGGCAAAGAGCCCGAAAAGAAGCGCGTGGTGCCCGAACCGCCCAAGATGCCCGTCTATGACCCCAAAGCCCCGGAGGCGAAAGAGCCCCCCAAGCGGCTTACCATCAAGGAGATTCTGGACCTGACCACCGAGGAGGGCAAGCAGCAGGGCACTACCACCGCTCAGGGAGGGACATCTGTGACACCCGCTCCGGCTCCCACCCCCAAGCCAGTACCTAAGCCAGCTCCTAAGCCAAAACCTGACACGGTGAAGGTCACACAGCCTAAACCGCAACCGACACCTGCACCTGTCATATCTCAGAAGCCTACGCCAAAGCCTACACCTGCGCCTGTCACATCGGCACCTGCCAAGCCGGCACCGACGCCCACACCTGCGCCCTCCAAGCCGTCAACTTCACCGCTCTATAGCGGAGGAGCTGGTCGCACCAGAATCAACTTCATGGGCGTAGATTACCATGTCAGCAATGCGCTTGACAAGGCGGTGACGCTCAAAGGTATAGATGAGAACTCGCTTGCCGACGGACTGGAGACGCTCTATAAGAGCAACTACAAACCGCTGCTTGAAGATCTCCGCGCCATGCGGAGCCGCGACCTCGGCAATGACTGGGCACTGTATCTCGTGGTCAAGCAGATCGCAGAGAAGTTTGGTGGCAAAAACGAGAGCGTGTTGATGCGCCAGTTCCTCCTCAACAATCTCGGTTTCCGTGCCCGCATGGCAAAGGTGATACAGAAAAACGCACTTACCCTGCTTGTGGCTCCCGCCTCGCAGCTCTATGGCTGCGCATTCATATCAGAGGGAGGTGCGAAGTTCTACGATGTAGAAGCCGACCAGCCTTATTCATATAAGATGTGTGCCAAGGAGGCTCCTGATGCCAAGCACAAGATAGACATGAGCATGGGCCAGACACCGCGTTTCGGAGGTACACGCAAGTCTTCGTCGCATCAGGGCGAGCGTTACAAAGCGGCAGCCTCGGCTTCCGTGCCTGTGGAGCTGATGGAGTTTTACAAGCGTCTGCCTCAGTGTGACTACAGTGTATATGCCACAGCCAAGGTTGACAAGAAATTCTCCGACGAGGTGCTTGACGCGCTGCGCCCTGCGATCAAGGGTAAGAGCGAACGTGAAGCTGCCAACATACTCCTCGACTTCGTGCAGAGCGGATTTGAGTATGCCACCGACCCCGAGCAGTTTGGTTATGAGAAGCCTTTCTTTGTAGAAGAGCTTTTCTACTATCCCTACTGTGACTGCGAGGACCGCTCGATGCTCTACCGTTACTTGGTCAAAGAGCTGCTTGGTCTTGACGTGATCTTGCTTGACTATCCCAACCACATAGCCACCGCCGTCCGCTTCAACGGTGACGTGCCCGGCGACTTCGTGGTAGGAGGCGGAGGCAAGTACATCGTATGCGATCCCACATTCATCGGCGCCCCTGTAGGCATGGCGATGCCCCAGTTCAAGAACGTCGCCGCCGATTTGCTGAAATACTAACCCCATGTGGTCAGAAGATTTGTAGGGACATACAGCAATGCAGTTTACTTAAGCGTTGGAGGCTTATGTATTTAAGACCTCTGGCGGAGGTCAACATATTAGGCCATGGTCATACAATCCGTTAGGATTGGCTGACCATGGTGTGACATCACCCTCTTCCAATCAATGCCTCCATAGGAGGCATACAACCTACGCAGGGGCTGTGCGCCACCTACAGCGGCGGAAATCGGGGGCGTGACAATAACATGGGTCAGCCAATCCTAACGGATTGTGTGACCCATGCCTAATATATGCGACCCCGCTGGGGTCGATATTGTGTCAGATCTGCTTCAGTAGACAGCATTGGGACATGCCACAGCATGTCCCAACAAATGATATAGGATGTAAAAGGATATGCTACAGGGAGAGGATGGGGTTGACAGGTGTAGTGACTATATTTGTGGAGGAGTATAAACTAATCTTGACTATGAGAAAATTATATGTTTTGTTGGCTCTACTGACTGGCGGTCTGTTTGCTAATGGTGCCAACAGCTATCTGCGGGTGACGCTGACAGATGGTAAGGTTGAGGGTTACCGTCTCGGCGAGAAGCCTGTCATCACGTTTTCAGGTGAAAACATGTTGGTGGCTACATCAAAAGTGTCATCGGAGTATCTGCGTGACGATGTGAAGGCGGTGGATTTCACGGTGTCGCTTGACGGCTGGGATGTAAATGCCGACTGTGACGTGTTGTATCGTTATGAGGGGCACGTGTTTAAATGTGACAGGGCGGAAATCCATGTCTATGACATGGGTGGGACGCTGGCAGCGATGGGTTTCGGACATGTCTCCCTTGCATCTCTGCCCAAAGGTGTCTACATAGTGAAGGTCAATGACAAAGCCATCAAGATCCAGCGATGAAGAAAGTTTTGATTATGTCCACTATCCTCGTAATGGCTATAAGTGCTTATGCCGAGATTGAGGTGATGAAAATAGAGATGACCGACGGCACGTCACAGAGCATCGACATCAACAAAATCAGGGAAATAACCTTTGATGTCAGAAACGATGACGGTGAAGACCTGCAAGGACATGAGGTGGTAGACCTCGGTCTGAGCGTCAAGTGGGCTACCTGCAATGTTGGCGCAACCACCCCTTCGGATTTTGGCGGCTACTATGCCTGGGGCGAAACGGAGGAGAAAGAGGTTTATACAAGAGAAAACTACATTGACCCTAATCCAAATCATGTGGATATGAATTTATGTGGTACGGATAAGGATGTTGCTCATGTTAAGTGGGGTGGTTCGTGGCGTATGCCTACCTATGCTGAATTAAATGAGCTCGTTGATAACTGCAACTGGACGTGGACAAATATTGACGGTATCAACGGTTACAGAGTGACCGGACCGAATGGCAATTCAATATTTATGCCGGCTGGGGGTCGAAAGTGTGATGACCCGGGATATGGCGGAATTTCCTATGATAATGCTAACGGTTATTATAGAATTGGTAACCATATCGGGGAATATACGTACTTTATCAATTTTTGTAAATGCTGTGTTGATATAGACCGAGACTATGATTATAGGACTCTCGGTTTTTCTGTTAGAGCCGTGACTGACTGATATTTTGCTGCGTCATCTCGTGTGCCGAAACTTCTCCGGGATTTTTGTCTTAGCTTCATTAACGCCCCATGCATGTCGCTGATGCGCCGTGCACGGGGCTTGTCGTTGATATATGTATCGTAGGGTATTGCAGTACAGTCAGTGAATATCCGATGTGGTGTTGCGACCATCCAATGTTGTTTCCTTAACGCTCGCGGTGTTAGCCGCGAGGGGTGTAGTAGCCACATGCAAGCAAGTTGTCAGACTTGCGCAGCTTGTGGAAAACGGATGGAACGGAAATCCGGCGGTGTAACTGCCGGGGCAATCGCATGTATCAGCCCCGGCAGCTAACGCCGCCGGCATATTAGGGGGCATTTTAGACCACAAGCTTCACAAGTCTGACGACTTGCTTGCATGTGGCTACTGCTCCCGCCGCGGCTATGCCGCGCCTTTCCACGCTAAAATAATTTTAAGTGAATATCATTGGGTCGCGACTCTACATCTGGGACTGCACATTTGTGAGTTAGCAGCATTCTTGGCTGTGGCGCAGAATGTCGTCGGTTGGGAGGCGGACATGCCATGGCATGTCCCTACAAAATGGGGGGTATGTTTGCGGGATTGGGTTACGGTTGTCCAAGAGGGCGTTTCAGTGGTGGCGGAGGGGGAGGGTTAGGGCGTAGGCGGCGGCTTGGAAGAGGACGATGAAGGCGGAGCAGGGGACGTCGACGAGGGTGCTGAGGAGGAGGGCGGCGTAGGAGGTGGCGAGGCTGAGGGCTACGGCTGTGAGGGTCATGGGGATGTAGCGGCGCGTGAGGTTTTCGGCGGCGAGGGCGGGGAGAGCGAGGGTAGACATCAGCAGCATCACTCCGATTAGGCGTATGGTCAGGACTATGCCTATGCCAACAAGGACAGTCATCATCAGGTTGATTGCCGACACGCGCAGTCCGCTCACGCGGGCAAAGTCGGGGTCAAAGGCGCATGCCACTATCTGACGGTGGGCTATGGCGAAAACCGTCACCAGTATGGCAGCGTAAACCGCTTCCATGATGAGGTCGGTGGTGCTGATGGTAAGGATGTTGCCGAAGAGAAATGTGGTCAGTTCGGGTACATACCCCGGGGTCATGAATACGAACAGTACACCTATAGCCATGCCTATAGCCCACACTACAGCTATCGCCGAGTCAGAGCGCACACGTCCATGGGATGACATGCGCTCCACGATAAGTGATGAGCCGATGGCAAAAGCCATTGCGAGCCATAACGGATTACAACCGAGGAAATATCCCAGTCCGAGTCCACCGAAGCATGCATGCGTCACGCCTCCTGCCAGGGCAGCCATGCGACGGCATACCACATAGACACCTATGACGGCGGCTGTGATGCTTATAAGCCCAATGCCCCAAAGGGCGTTTTGAAAGAAACCGTAATTGAGAATATCCATGGAGGTCAGGATTGGGACGCTGTAGAGGCATCGTTTTCGCGCATGCGCAGCAACAGCTCCTCACGCACAGCCTCGGGCAGCATCAGATGGCGCATGCCTATACACCGCGCCCACAGTCCTAGCTCGTCAGCGGGAACGGTCATCATCACGTCGCGAAACTCCTCTATCTCCTCGTCGGTGTAATCCGAGGGCTTTCTGCCTTGGAAGCGGTCAAGCTCCTCGTCGTCAAAGTAGAGGTCTTCAGCCGATTTGGGTAAACCCTTCTCGCATATGGCGTGGAGTCCGCAGCAGATGCCTGAGTGGGAATGGCAGCTGTCGGCAGCATCAGATGGTGAGGATGCAGTTGTGTTGTCGTCAGCCGTAATCGGTCGGGACGTGGCACGGCGTTTGCGCCACTGCGAGTAGCGGTAGAAGATGTAGAGAGTGAGAGCTATCCAGAGTATGAGCAGGATGAACGGCAGCATGTTTATGATGTGTGCTTATTCGGCAGCTTCTCGGGCAGCCTCCTCCTCATAAGGCTCTGATGCATCGATGACGGTGAATCCGGCATTGCGCAGGTCGTCCCAGAATGTCGGGTAGCTCTTGCTGACAACCTCGGCATCGTTGATGATGATGCCAGGGATGAAGATGCTGACGGCGGCGAGAGCCATAGCCATGCGGTGGTCGTCGTAGGTGTCGAAATTGGGCATCTCAAACACCGGGGTACGTTTGCCTTCCCACTCCATCAGGTCATCGCCAGTGATGGTCACCGGCACACCTATTTTGAGCAGTTCGCGTCGCATCGCCTCTATGCGGTCAGTCTCCTTGATGCGCAGCGAATGCATACCTGTGAAGCGGAACGGGATGCCGAGCAACGCGCAGGTGGTAATCACAGCCTGCGCGAGGTCGGGGCAGTCGGCAAAATCGTAGTTGAGACGCGCATCCTGATCGGGAGAAGCAAGCAGGTCGATGTCTGCATCTTCGCCATCCTCGGTGTTTATGCCGAGGTGTGTGTAGATATTGCTCACCACCGAGTCGCCTTGCAGGCTCGGGAGCTTGATGCCGTTGAGCCCTACGAAACCGCTGCTGACAGCTGCTATCTCGTACCAGAACGCTGCCGCGCTCCAGTCACCCTCAATAGTGAAGTCGCCTGGGCGATATGATGCCGCAGGGACGGTGATGGTGTTGCCGTAGAATTCTGCCTCCACTCCGCGCTCAGCCATCATGCCGAGAGTCATCAGAATGTATGGGCGCGAGGCTATTTCACCCTCAAGGGTCAGGGTGAGTCCGTTTGCCATCAGGGGACCTGTCATCAGCAATGCAGAGATGTATTGCGAACTGATGTCAGCCTTGACCTTGACCTCTCCGCCAGCCAGTCGGTGTCCGCGGATATGCAGCGGAGGGAATCCCTCTTCCGCAGCATACTCGATGTCGGCACCAGCCTGACGCAGAGCGTCAACGAGTGCGCTGATGGGGCGGCGACGCATGCGTTCGCTTCCGTCAAGCACCACATCGCAGCCGTCAAGCGTGGCATAATAAGCGGTCAGGAAGCGCATGGCGGTGCCTGCGGCACCTATATTTACCTCGCGGACATCGGGACCTTGCGACAGAGCGGCAGACAACACATCGGTGTCATCGCACTGTGCCAGCCCATTGATTGAGCCTTCGCCTCCTGGAGTCAGTGCACGTAGTATCAGTGCGCGGTTAGAGAGGCTTTTAGAAGCAGGGAGCGATATGGCAGCTTCCAGTATGCCGTCAGGCGGCATGATGCGGAGATTCATGATTTATGCTTGAGAGAGGAGGAACTTCTTGAACGGCGCAAATGTACGCTGCATGGGTATCGACTGCTTTTCGCCTTTGAGGAAAGCGTTGAGGCGCGCAGGGATGTCAACTTCGCTGCCAGTGATGGCTTCGACAGTCTCCTTGAACTTGGCGGGATGGGCGGTCTCAAGGAAGATACCTGTTTCGTCAGGCGCAAGACCTTCAAGAAGGCTGCGGTATGCCACTGCTCCGTGGGGGTCAAGGAGATAGCCCTCGTTGGCGAGGGTGTCGCGGAGGGTTTCGGCTATCTGCTCGTCGGTGTATGTGCAACCTGAGATTTCGGCAGCGATGCGCGAATGGTCGTTGCCGTAAAGGTCAAGTACGCGGGCAAAGTTGCTCGGGTCTCCCACGTCCATAGCGTTGGCTATGGTGGCTATGGATGGACGGGGATTGTATTTGGCAGTCTGGAGATACTGGTAGAAGATGTCGTTGGCATTGTTGGCGGCGATGAAACGCTTGATGGGCAGTCCCATGCGCTTGCCGATGAGTCCGGCGGTGATGTTGCCGAAGTTGCCGCTCGGCACAGCTACCACGATATTGTCAGTGCGCTTTCCTTTAGCAGCGAGCTGTGCATAGGCATGGAAATAGTAGAACATCTGGGGCAGGAAACGCGCCACATTGATGGAGTTGGCAGATGTGAGCTGCATTGCCTCGTTGAGTTCGGCATCCATGAACGCCTGTTTGACGAGAGCCTGACAGTCATCAAATGTGCCGTTGACCTCAAGTGCTGTGATGTTTTGCCCGAGGGTAGTGAACTGAGCCTCCTGGATGCGGCTGACCTTGCCCTTGGGATAGAGCACGAATACTCTGACACCCTCCACTCCGAGGAAGCCGTTGGCTACCGCGCTGCCGGTGTCACCCGATGTGGCTACAAGCACATTGACCATGCGTCCGTTGCCACGCTTGGCGTTGAAGTAGCCGAGCAGACGAGCCATGAAGCGCGCACCTACATCCTTGAATGCCAGAGTGGGACCATGGTATAGTTCGAGCGAATAGCGGTTTTCAGCCACGTGGACCAGAGGAATCTCAAAATTGAGCGTTTCGCTGACGATGCGCTTGAGTTCCTCGCTTTCGATGTCGCCGCCGAAGAGCGTGTTTGCCACGACATAGGCTATGTCGGTAAGGCTCATCTCGGCGATGTTGTTGAAAAACGCCTGAGGGAGCAGTCCTATGGTCTCAGGCATGAACAGACCCTTGTCAGAAGCAAGACCGTGCACGACAGCTTCCTCCAAAGTCGCCATCGGTGCATTGCCCGATGTGCTGTAGTATTTGATATGCTGGCTCATCAGTATATGTGAGTGTTATTTTAAAAATTCGCGGATGAATTCATCGCCCTGCATCAGTCCGTAGCCGCCATAGGCAGCGGACGCTTCGGTGTAGACCGTTACATCGTCGGGGGCGATGTCGGGACGGTAGATGAGGAAGGGGACGGGGCGATTGGTGTGGGTGCGCAGGTGGCAAGGGGTAGGATGGTCCGGGAGGATGGCGATGGCTACCTCCTCGTCCATTTCTTTAACCGCTTCGAGCAGTGGACGCAGCACACGCTGGTCAAGATACTCCACGGTGGTCTTTTTCAGCTTGGCATCGCCCTCGTGGCCTGCTTCGTCGCTTGCCTCGATGTGGAGGAATACGAAATCGGCATCGCCTTTGAGAGCATCTATGGCAGCCTTTACCTTACCCTCGTAGTTGGTGTCGGCAAGACCTGTCGCACCGGGAACTATTATGGGTTCAAGTCCGGCGTACACCCCTATGCCACGGATAAGGTCAACGGCTGAGATGACCACACCCTTCTTGATGCCAAAGAGGGTCATCATGGTCTCCATCGACGGTTTGTAGCCCGGGCTCCACGGCCATATGCTGTTGGCTGGGTCTTTGCCCTCGGCGATGCGTCGGAGGTTGACGGGATGGTCACGCAGTATCTCCTGCGAGTCGAGTATGAGGGAGTTGATGTAATCGGCAGTTTCCTCGGCTTCGGGCACTTCGGCGCGTACCATCACCTCCATCGACTGTGCGCCAGGCACATCGTGGGGCGGAGTGCAAGAAATGCGTTTGTCAGCATCCTTGATCTTGAGCAGGTGGCGGTAGCTGACTCCGGTGTATATCTTGAATCGTCCGTCAGCCAGGCGCGTGTTGAGCGTGTCGATGAGCTGGTCAGCCTCCTCAGTGGTGATATGTCCGGCAGAGTGGTTCTTTATGGAGCCGTCGGGGTTGAGGCAGATGAGGTTGCATCTCACTGCCATCTCGTCAGGCTCGATAGCGATGCCCATGCTTGCCGCTTCAAGAGAGCCTCGTCCCTCAAACACCTTGGGCACGTCATAACCCAACAGTGACAGGTGGGCTATCTCGCTGCCCGGGTGCATGCCGTCGGGGACGGTAGCGAGGAGTCCGAGCCGTCCGCGCTCCGCCATCATGTCGAGAGTGGGGGTATCTGCGGCTTCAAGCGGAGTCATGCCGCCGAGAGCTTCGCATGGTTCGTCTGCCATGCCGTCGCCGAGTACGATTATATGTTTCATTTGCGTGGAGATTGCTTATCGGATGTTAGCAATGCTGATTATGTCGGCGAACACGCCGGCTGCCGTCACTTCGGCACCTGCACCGTAGCCTTTGATGACCATGGGGTATTCCTTGTAGCGTTCGGTGGTCAGAAGGATTACGTTGTTGCTGCCTTCAAGCGAATAAAATGGATGGTTGTGACCCACACGCTTGAGACCGACGCTGACTGCTCCGTTTTCAAGAGTTGCCACGAAACGGAAATGCTCGTCTTTAGCCTCCGCTTCGGCGCGGTGACTCTCAAATTCGCCGTCGAGCGACTTGATATTTTCAAAGAACTGCTCTATGGTGCCCTCAAAATATTTTTCGGGGACGAAGAGATTGCGTACAACATCAGCCTGATCGACCTTGTAGCCGGCTTCGCGGGCGAGGATGACCAGTTTGCGGATCACATCCTTGCCAGAGAGGTCGATGCGTGGGTCAGGCTCGGTGTAACCTGCCTCCTGTGCCATCAGTATGGCGCGGCTCAGAGGCACGTCCTTGCTCAGGACATTGAAGATGTAGTTGAGCGTTCCCGACACCACCGCCTCTATTTTGAGAATCTTATCGCCGGAGTTGATGAGGGAGTTGATGGTGTTGATGATGGGGAGGCCGGCGCCAACGTTTGTCTCAAAGAGGAATTTCACATCCTTCTTTCTGGCTATAGTCTTTAGCTCCTTATAGCTTTCGTAGTCGCTTGATGCCGCTATCTTGTTGGCTGCCACGACATTGACATTGTGTGAAAGCAAGGTAGGGTATAGGGCGGCGATTTCCGCGCTGGCGGTGCAGTCGACGAATACGGAGTTGTAGATATTCATCTTAAGCACTTCGTCAACGATAATCTGCGGATTGGCATCTATCCCTTTCTCCTTTAGGAGGTTAGACGCATCGGCGGTGTCAAGACCGTTGCGGTCGAAGATGGCGCGTTTGCTTGATGCTATGCCTACGACGTTGAGACGCAGGTTTTTGTTGCGGAGCAGTTCGTCCTGCTGCTTGCTTATCTGGCTCAGGAGACTTCTGCCCACATTGCCGATTCCCACAAGGAATAGGTTGAGCACCGAGCTTTCGGATAGGAAAAACGAGTCATGGATGACGTTGAGGGCTTTGCGGAGGCTCTTTTTGTCGATTACGAATGATATGTTGGTCTCCGATGCTCCCTGGGCGCATGCTATGACATTGATGCCGTTAGAGCCGAGGGTGTTGAAGAGTTTGCCGGCGATACCTGTGGTGTGCTTCATCTTCTCGCCCACGACAGCCACGGTGGCTAAGTCAGGCTCTGCCTTGATGCTATTGAACATGCCGCTTGAAAGCTCTTCGGCAAATTCCTCGCTGAGTACCTTGACTGCCAAGTCTGCATCGGCATTGCGGACGGCGATGGATGTGTTGTTTTCGCTTGCTGCCTGCGACACGAGGAATACGCTCACGCCGTTGCGTGACAGGGCTGTGAATATGCGTGCGTTGACACCGATGACACCCACCATGCAGAGGCTCGTGATGGTGACGAGGCAGGTGTCGTTGATTGACGAGATGCCCTTGATGAGCTGGCCGTCGCTGCCGCTTTCATTGCTGATGCAGGTGCCTGGTGCCGAGGGGTTGAAGGTGTTCTTGACCAGGATGGGGATGTTCTTGTGGTAGACGGGGTAGATGGTCGGGGGATAGATGACCTTCGCGCCGAAGTTGCACAGCTCCATTGCTTCGGTAAACGACAGGTGGTCAATTACATATGCCGAGTTGATGACCCTCGGGTCGGCAGTCATAAAGCCGTCGACATCGGTCCATATCTCCAGCACATCTGCATCGAGAGCCGCCGCCATGATGGAGGCGGTGTAGTCGCTACCTCCGCGTCCGAGGTTGGTGACATCGCCCTTAGAGTCGGATGCGATGAAGCCCCCCATGACAGCCGTTGTCCAGTTGCCGCCGTCAAATGCGCCGTGTATCAGTTCCTGGGTCAGCTCATTGTCGAGTATGTGCTGGCCGTAGGTATTGGTGGTGGTCTTGATGATGTTGCGGGAGTCGAAATGTGTGGCTCCCTCTATTATGTTGCTGATGATGACGCTTGAGAGGCGTTCGCCGTAGCTGACTATGATGTCGAGGGCGCGTGGCGACAGATCGCGGAGCAGGGTCACGCCGCGGTAGATGTTGGCGAGTTCGTCAAGGAGCAGGCGCACCTTGTCCATCGTCTCGACGCGTCGGGCTTCGGGGACTATGCCTTCGATGACATCTACATGGCGTTGCACTATCCGTGCATATGATTCGAGATAGGATATATCGTCCTTGACGGCAAGGTGTGCAGTCGCTATGAGCTGGTCGGTGATGCCGCCGAGGGCTGATACCACCACGACCTTGCGACCGGGTATGCCTTCGACGATTTTCTTGACATTGCGCAGACTCTCGACAGTGCCTACCGAAGTGCCGCCAAATTTCAGAACTTTCATATGTGTCGTATCGATACAGAGTTGACGCATCCTGCCAGCCGTATGTAATTTGCAGATTATGTGGCTGTAAGCCTCATGACGCAGAATGCAATGATTGTATATGAGCTTTCAATCTACAAATTTAGCAAATTCCCCCCAACCACCCAAATAGCATCCCCGCCATCGGCGTAAAAATCGATAGATTAGCCAAGGCACAAGCAGTCCGTAAACGGCTACTCGTATCTTCGGGAGTCATTATTTTGAGGACTCGTTATTTATCGGAAACAGACTTTCAACCAGACGAGATTTCTCGGCGGCTGAGAGATTGAAAATATCTTGGCTTGCCAAATCGGAGTAACGATCCATATTGGGTCTGACGAATCGCCGGTGGTGTCTGCCGTCGATGATTGCGACTATCTCATAATGTCTTTTGGAATTGACTGAAACCGACAGATTGGTGATTGTTCTACCATGCTTATCGGTGAAAGATGATGTCTGATTGTCGCTATTTTCGAGATAGCCAAATAAGGTGAGATTGTCATGTAGCGTCTTTTGGATGATGCCGCGCCATGGTTGGCTGATGCCGTAAGTTTCAGCATATACGCTGAATCGCATTACGGCTTCGGCTACACGATTGATTATGGCATTTGCATTCTTGATGTCGTTCTGTTTGGCGAAATCAAGTAAGTCCAACTTTGAAATGTCTGCTGTCTTGGTTCCGATGCTTAGTCGACGCTCGATATTCGGACCGGTACCGTTCGTGTTGAATATGAATGTCATGTCGTATGCCGGAGCGAGGTGCCATTTGCCGTTCTCCTCAAGAAGAAATGAGAAGTTTTTGTTATGGTCGTCTGTGTTGTTGGCTATGACATTGAAAACCATACGGGCAAAGAGTTGCTCTATCTCTGATTCAGAGATGGATATTTCTCGGCATGTCGCCACAAGGTCTTCGTAACTTCGTGCTTCCGGATTCATGGCGGCTAATGTCTGAATATGTATCTTTTTGCCGTTTTTCCTATCGAAACGTTTTGTAAGGAAATGATTGATGCCTTCGACCGGGAGCAACCGGCATTCTTCCATCTTTATTCCTGCTGCAACAGCCATATTATGATAGGTCGTTTCAATTTCAGCTATAGACATTGACTTGTCGCCGAATTTCAGTATGTAATACTCAAATCCGTCAAGGCTATCAGATTGTCCCGACCGTATTTCGCCGGTCTTATTGTTTATGGCGATAATTGCTTTCATCTGACGGCCTCCGGCAGAGGTGCCCACTGCAAGCAATGCCTGCATTGTCAGCTTGTCATGGCTGTCAAGCACGATGTTTCCTCGGTCTTCAAGGACTTTCAGCGACATTTCATGCAGAGCGTTGATGTCGATAGCCTGTGTATGGGTGAGATCTGCGGCGTATGGTTCGTATTCCAACGCTCCCATTCCTCTTGTGCCGATAAACATCAGCTTGTAAAGCGGAGTGACTTTGTTACGGGGAATTTTGTTATCTTTTACCCATTGGTCAAACAGGGTATTGCCCCATGAGTCGGGTAATGAGTCTGCGATGAACGGTGGCAGTCCTTGATATGTAGGATGCTCATCACCATATATCGGCAGAAGAATATTGCGGTTTGCTGCTGGAGATAGCAACGGCGCGATATCCGCGATTTCATCCTTTCGCTCGGGGTTATACATGAAATACGTTCGTCTCGTAGCAGAATCCCATACAAGCCGTCCGATTTCTCGTCCCCATAATTTTACTTTCAAATATTTCATGCCTGCATTCCCTTTTTTGACGAATGGCGAACACGTTGAACTTTCTTCTCGTCGTCTCCATACAAATAAGGAGATTCCGGCAGTTCCGGAAGCAATGAATCCCATTTGTCATTAAGTCCGATTGCTTTTAAAAGCCGCAGCAATGTGCTGAGCGAAATGTCTGTCATATTGCCGGACTCGAATTTGTAGAGAGTAGTCATGCCAATAGAAGCGGCTTCGGAAATCTCCTTACGGGTCATCCGCAGACGCAAACGATAGTCACGAAATCTCAATCCAAGGTTCCGAATCACGTCAGGCGTTGATAAAGACTTGTTTGATAGTATCATTATAATGATATTTATGAGCTGTGTTTGCTTGTAATGCTCTCTTTAGTGATATTTACAAATATAGATATTAATTTTCGGACTTCCAAGTTTTCTTCAATATTGATATTGTTTATGTGGCTTGTTGTGTATTTGATTTGTTTTGATTAATTTTGCTATTGTGCAACCTTCACAGGATTTTGCAGAGGCGAAATCGGCGGTTGTGCGTCATGTGTATATAGGTGCGTTTATTTGCGCTTATTCTTGGCAGTCTTAAAACTACCACTTTTAAAATCTGAGTCAAGGATACGGCAGCGATAGATGTTCTCATCTGTATATGGATATGTTTTGCGGATCTGCTGTGGCGTGACGCCACGATGCAGATGCCGTATGATGTTCATATATGCGTGAGGTCTACGTTGCTCGTTCTACTTGGATGGGCTGTGGTAGGCCTAAGACTGCGGGACGAGCTACATATAAGGCTCTCACGCACTTTTTTTGTTTATATCCGTGTCAGAGGGTCAGCGGATAAGTGTTAAAGAAGATTCTATTATGGGAAAAGACTGGTAGTCATGAGGCTGTAGAACTATCACGACAGGATTTTGTCTCTGAGAGTGATAGAAAAACGATGGAGAAACACTCTCTTTAAAAACAATTCACATTTTATGAACATTTAATTTCCAAATCAATCATGAACATTAATCTTACCAATCGTATTTTACTCAGTGCTGCAATGTTTGCAATAGTTGCATTCGGAGCTGATGCCCAGGTGTTTGACAAGGGAGACCGCAAGATGGAGCTGACGCTCGGTGTGGGTGTAGTCGAAAAGACTGATAAGACGAGAGCGACATTCGACCAGCACTTCACTATGGAGTGGGGTGTTGCCAAGTTTGCCGACAAATTCACGCTGGGTCTCGGTTTCGCCATCAACAACTCGTATCAACCCAAGGAGGACATGAGGGCTACAGGGGTGTATGACTACACCTATCAGGCTCGTACCTGGGGCAGAACATACAGCTACCAGACCAAGAAATGGAAATCGTTTGACGAGACCCAGCAGCGTCGCCGTCAGGGCTATGGAGAGGCAGATGCCAAGTGGTCAAGGGATGACGTTGACGCACTGGTGACAGTCTCACTCCATTTCAGCCCCACGTCAAAACTTGACACCTATGTGAGGATAGGAGCCGGCGTAGGCTATATGCACTTTATGCAGGGCGACTACACCAACTATACCGGTTTCAAACAGGAAGACTACTATAACTTTTCATCAAGTAAAATCCACGAGTCATACTGGCAATGGAGCTACAACGACCTTGCTCATGCCGACTGGGGCGACAGCTCATCGAGCAAAGTCGTGCCTGCAATTGCCGCCTATGTTGGAGCAACCTATCAGCTCACCGACCGCTGGGGCATAGAGGCACAAGCAGGTCTCCTCAACGCCAACCTCAAAGGCAAGAAGAAAGGCTATCCCAATAGCTATGGTATATTTGCTTTAGGAGCATCATATCGCTTCTGATGAGCAGAACAACTTAGTATTAACCAAAACGCTTTAAAATTAAGACGTTATGAAACACATATTTATGATCCTGGCAATGCTGATGGCATTGCCAGGATTCGCCTACGACTTCTCAGTGGACGGGATATATTATGATATCTTGTCAGAAAGCGAGCATACGGTAGCTGTAACCCAAGGAGTAGAAGGCTCATACGCAGGGAATGTAATTATTCCATCCAAAGTAACTTATGCAGGGAAAACCTATACAGTCACATCTATTGACAAGGAAATATTCTATCGGAGAACTGCTACGTCTGTAGAGATACCAAGTACGGTGGTGTATATAGAAAGTACTTCCTTTTTTAGGGGCAGTAGCTTGAAGATGATAATTGTGGATGAAAACAATAAAAAGTATTGTTCATACCAGGGAGTGCTTTATTCTAAAGATATGACAACGCTGATTTATTGCCCTGATGGATACGCTGGGATTTTTACTGTGCCATCTACAGTGAAGACAATCGGGGATAACGCATTTAGATTATGTCGAGATGTGACTGAAGTAAGATTGCCCGATTCTGTTATCTGTATCGGACGTGCTGCTTTTTATGAGTGTGGTATGGCTCGGATAAAAATCTCTAATGCTTTGGAGGAAATAGGTGAATATGCATTTTGTTTATGCCAAAATTTGAAATCGCTGTTAATCCCTTCTTCCGTGACCAAGATAGGAATAGGCTCTTTATCTAATAAATTTGAATCTATTTATTGCCAATGGCAAAAGCCATTAGAGTGTGAACCTGGAGGCATGTATAAAGATTACATTACTTTATATGTACCTATTGGGTGCAAGACGGCTTATCAGAAAGTATATCCTTGGAGTACAATCAAAAAAATCCAGGAAATCCAATATGCTGGGAATGAGGATGTCGTTGATGATGAGTCGGTTACTGTTTCCGTTGAGAATGGAGTAGTGACTGTCGGGGGTGACGGCGGTGTTGTGAACATCTATGATATGGATGGACGCACTGTTTACGCTGGGACCGAGAGACGCATTGCGGGGCTTTCTCCAGGTATATATCTTGTGAAAATAGGAAGTTCGACTGTAAAACTGTCGATTTAAGGTGAGGTTGAGCCTCAGAATCTCGGGAAATTGTAGGGCTGCGCCTACTACTGGTTAATTTTTGGTTGGTCGTTATGTAAGGTGGCGTTTAAAAGTGTAGGGAGATGCCGCTACGCTGTCCACTTAAGATTTCATTACTAAAAAATGACGCGGCGTAGCCGCGACGGGAGCAATAGCCACATGCAAGCAAGCCGACAGGCTGGCGCAGCTTGTGGATTCAAGCGACCCATAACATACCGGCGGCGTCAGCTGCCGGGGCTTGATGTGGAGATGCCCCGGCAGCTACACCGCCGGACTCTCATTGCATCATTTTCCCACAAGCTGCGCCAGCCTGTCGGCTTGCTTGCATGTGGCTATTGCTCCCCTCGGGGCTAACACCCCGAGCTTTAAACAACATAGAGGGTGTTGCAGAACCTGTCAATTTGGGCGATTCTATCTGTTTGATGTAGAGACATGCCATGGCACACAGCTGTCCGGGGAAAATTTTAACAAATCCATATAACTG
>CAMQYL010000023.1:0-48149 GCA_947039275.1 uncultured Bacteroidales bacterium
TGGCAATTTGCTACTGCCCTGAATTGTTAAAATTTTCCCCGGACAGCTGTGCGGCACGCCGCGTCATCAAACGAAATACAAGACCCCCACTGACATGTTGACGCGGCACGCCGCGTCCTTACGTTCATGTGATTCCAGTTGGTTAAGTGAGCAACATGGATGGCGACATGCTATCGCATATCCCTAATGTTTTGGACTATCAGCGGACAAGACTGAGGAAGGCAGCTGGGATTGGGGTGGTAAATGCCATCTCTTTGCGGGTGATGGGGTGGACGAAACGGAGTGTACGGGCATGGAGAGCCAGACGGTGTATGGGACTCGGACCAGCCCCATAGCGGCGGTCACCTACTATAGGGTGTCCCATTTCTTTCATGTGTACGCGTATCTGGTTCTTGCGCCCGGTGTCAAGGTCTACTTCAAGCATCGCCCTTCCTTTTCCTTTCATAAGCGTAGAGTAGCGGGTCACAGCAAGCTGGCCTTCGCCCTTGACATCGGTGGAATACACTTCATGACGTGAGTTCTCGGTCAGATAACTGCGTATGGTATCCGATGCATGCTCGGGAATGCCCTCTACTACGGCGAGATACTTACGTTCGAGCACCATATTGTTCCAGTTATGCTGCAAAGCCTCCTTCGCCTCCACGTTCTTGGCAAACACCATCAGTCCAGATGTATCCCGGTCAAGGCGGTGCACGATGAAAATCTTATTGCCTGGATTGCTCCACTTAACATACTCGCGCAGTATGGAGTAAGCGGTGCCTTCCTTGATGTTGTCGGTGCTGACAGAGAGCAGTCCGTAGCCTTTGTTGACCACCAGGATGTCGTCATCTTCATATACCAGACGCAGACGCGGATTGCGGAACACATGGAAGGGTCGAGTAAAATTGACCTGCACCGTATCTCCCTGTGACAGCGGAGCGTCCCACTGGGTGACTGGTGTGGCTCCTACCTTGACCTGACCGTATTTAAGCAACGCCTTTACGGCAGTACGCGGACGAGAAGGCATCGCTGACATCAGGAACTGAAGCAGCGTACCGTCTTCAGCTACCTCAAACGTCTCTATGGCATCAGGTTTGAAAGCATTACGCTGGGCACCGGGCTTATGATTGAGTTTTGCCATTGGTCAGAATTATTTTTTACGGCGCACGGCCTTCTTTGCCGGCTGGTTATTGATTATCTCCATGCACTCCGCGAGTGTGAGAGCCGAGGGATCTGTGACCGTCTTGGGTATCTTGTAATTGGATTTCTTATAGGAAATATAAACTCCGTAACGGCCGTTGAGAATCTGCAAGTCAGGGTCTTCATCAAATGTCTTGACAACTTTCTTGCTCTCCGCATCACGCTTTGAGAGTATTAATTCTACAGCTTCGTCAAGGGTGATGGCTGCCGGCGACAGATCGGCAGGGATGGAAACGAATTTGCCGTTATGCTTCACATACGGTCCAAATCGCCCCACAGCCACGGTCACCTCAGCATCCTCATATGTGCCAAGAGTACGCGGAAGCTCAAACAGCTTCAATGCCTGCTCAAGCGTGATGTCAAAGATAGACTGATCACCCTGCAAGGAAGCGAAGCGCGGCTTCTCGTCACTGTTGACGTCACCGATCTGCACCACTGGTCCATATCGTCCAACCTTTACCGACACCGGTTTGCCAGACACGGGATCAGTGCCAAGGAGACGTTCACCCACCTTGTGCTCAGTGCGGGTGTTTTCGGCTTTCTCCACCTCCGGGTGGAACACATCATAGAAGCGGGCTATCTCATGATGCCACTCGGTCTTGCCTTCGGCTATGTAGTCAAACTTTTCCTCTATGTCAGCCGTAAAGTTATAGTCCAGCACATTAGGGAAATTGGAAGTGAGGAAATCGTTGACTACTATACCTATGTCGGTAGGTATCAGCTTGCCACGCTCTGCGCCGAATGTCTCGTGACGCATGGTTTCCTTGATTTTGCCACCCTTGAGGGTCATGACACGCACATCACGCGGCAAGCCTTCCTTCTCGCCCTTTTCCACATATTCACGTGCCTGGATGGTAGAGATGGTAGGTGCATAAGTCGACGGACGTCCGATGCCCAATTCCTCCATCTTCTTGACCAATGACGCCTCGGTATAGCGTGGAGGCTGCTGGGTGAAACGCTCCTGAGCAATGATTTTGTCAGCAGTAAGCGTATCGCCAGGTTTGAGTGGGGGGAGCAAAGTGCTGTCGCCCAAGGTGACGGCTCCGTCACGATCTTCGTCATCGTGACCTTCGATATAGACACGGAGAAAACCGTCAAACTTGATTACCTCGCCGTCAGTCGTAAAGCGGGCATTGACCGCATTGGCAGCCGTAGACATCGGCATGACATCCACAGTGGTGCGTTCGAGCTCCGCGTCAGCCATCTGCGAAGCTATGGTACGCTTCCATATGAGATTATAAAGTTTCTTCTCCTGTGCTGTTCCTTCGATGTAATGCTTATCAATATAGGTGGGTCGGATGGCTTCGTGAGCTTCCTGGGCACCCTTGCTGTGGGTATGGTATTTGCGTACTTTCAGATATTTTTCGCCCAAAGTATCACGGATTTCACGCGATATGGTATTGATTGCCAGCGACGACAGATTGAGCGAGTCAGTACGCATGTAGGTGATATGTCCAGCCTCGTAGAGTTTCTGTGCCACGAGCATGGTCTGACTGACAGTGAATCCTAATTTGCGCGAAGCCTCCTGCTGCAACGTCGAAGTGGTGAATGGCGGGGCAGGAGATTTCTTAACAGGCTTGACATTGATATCAGAAACCGCGAACCCGGCACCCTTTAGAGCTTCAAGCAATGCTACGGCATCATCATATGAAGGGATACGGCGAGCCAGTTCCAGCTTCAATGGCTCTCCTCCAGGCGCGGTCATCTCGGCTGTGACACGATAATATTCCTCAGGAGTAAACGCCTTGATTTCATTTTCCCTCTCCACTATCAGACGCACAGCCACAGACTGCACACGCCCAGCCGAAAGCGCAGGCTTGATTTTCTTCCACAATATCGGCGAGAGCTCGAATCCGACTATTCGGTCAAGCACACGCCGCGCCTGCTGCGCATCCACAAGATTGATGTCTATGTCACGAGGATTCTCTATGGCATGGACTATCGCATCCTTGGTGATCTCATGAAACACGATGCGGCGCGTGTTTTCAGGCTTAAGTCCGAGCACCTCGTAGAGATGCCACGAGATAGCCTCACCCTCGCGGTCCTCATCAGATGCGAGCCATACCATTGAAGCATTTCCCGCAGCCTTCTTCAGGTCCTTGACTAATGTAAGCTTCTCCTCAGGCACCTCATATTCGGGTTCAAAACGCCCCTTAGAGTCAATAGTGAGGTCTTTCTTGCTGAGGTCGCGGATATGTCCGCGCGATGACAGCACCTGATAGTCCTTGCCGAGAAATTTCTCGATAGTCTTCGCCTTGGCAGGTGATTCGACTATTATGAGATTTTTTGATGTAGTGCTCATGCTTGCATTGTATGCTCAACTTAATGCCGTGCCGAAAGTGTCACAATCAGGCAACAAAAAGGAGCGTTTGAGATGGAAATTCAAAAATAAATCGGCGCAAAATTAGCAAAAATTTTGCCTCTCTGCCAAATTTTTCATGGATACACATTATATATAATGTATATTACACCCGTATCCGGCAGATGCACAAGTCAATACATCAACAAGTTTGCCGTCAGTTTGGTTGACCAATCACATCACCACCGACAGATAATAGAGCAAAGCCGGCACCACAAGCAACAACGAATCTATGCGGTCAAGTATGCCGCCATGACCCGGGATGAGATGCCCGGAATCTTTGACCCCGGCAGAACGTTTCAGCATCGACTCAACGAGATCGCCCCATGTGCTGAACACCGTCACCACAAGACCCATCCCTACAGCCGCGCCTACCGACAATCCTGACAACCAGCCATCCAGCAGAAAATATATCGCCAAAGCACCGCCGACAGTGAAAACAAGTCCACCGAAAAAACCCTCCCACGATTTCTTAGGCGACAGGCGTTCAAACAGCTTGTGACGACCAAACATCGACCCGGCAACATAGGCTCCCGTATCATTGAGCCATATCATGATGAACATCGCCAGAAGCAACATAGGACTGTATATGTAGTACATATAGGTCATCAGAGCCAACGGCAGCGACACGTATACCTGAGCTGCCAGCGATGTAGTCAGCGAATGGATCGGGTCTGGCTGCTTGATATACAGCTGGACCACCATGCGCACCACTATATAAATCAATATCGGAGAAAGGACTATACTGGCAGGCATCGGTGAAAACGAATGCCAGTCAGAAGCCTGGATGGCATTGAACACCACAATGGCTGCAGCCCCGACCATGTCCCATCCTCGGGTCATGCGGTTGTCGGCATGATCCACATTGACCATGACCTTGGTAAACTCATGCACACCTGCAATGGCAAAAAGAGCCATGAGTATCACAAAATATATGTCGCCGCAAACCAGCGATGCAATGATGGCTGCTATATATACGATACCGGCGAGTGTGCGTGTCAACAGGTTTTTCATAGTAGATAACCGTAATACGTTATTGAATATCCTAACGGATTACAAATTTATACCTTTTTAGTGACTCTTCCAAGACAATACATGCTCAGCATGTCTATTAAAAATTAACCGTTAATTAAATTTCAATCACGAAAAAACGCCCCTTTATATAAAAAATGCGAAATAATTCAAAAAATTTCATTACATTTGCCACATAGTAGTAATACATTATCTTTTTACCATTCAACTATCTAACAGCTTAAATCCGATGAAAAATCTCGTAGAAAAGGCTGCATCACTCTATGATGCATTCAAAAAAGATGCTGAGGCTCAGCTCGTTAACGGCAACAAGGCAGCAGGTGCCCGCGCACGTAAAGCATCTCTTGAGCTTGAAAAAGTCATGAAAGAATTCCGCAAAGCTTCACTCGAAGCAGCCAAGAACTAATCCACTCAGCTATTTCAAGTTATCAGATAAGACTGAAGGATTATATCCCATCAAAGCGGACTGCCTTGCAACCAATCCAATGAGTGCGAGGCAGTCCGCTTTAAGTTTCCCGGGTCTGCCCCAGGATATTTCTATCACATGATTCATGAACCCATTTAAACTCAATCCGCGACGTTTAAGGCTACTGAGACGCGTCATAAAAGGACTACGACCCGATGCAGCCTCAATGCGTTTTCTCTACAACCATGCACGTTGGTTGTTCTTGAACAAAAACAAATGCACCAAAGTACCCCCGCCTGTCAATCTCATTCTCGAACTGAGTGCACGATGCAATCTGCATTGCATAATGTGCGCCCGTGAATCCCGTTACGGCAAAGAGATGGATCAAGGGTTCATGCCGCCTGACAAAGCTAAGAAAATCATTGATCAGGCACTCCCTTACCTCACCTCCATAGGTCTTACCGGACTTGGAGAAACATTCCTATACCCCCATCTTGAGGAAATATGCCGCTACATAAAGACACACAAACCAAACGTCGTAATCACTTGCTCGACAAACGCCCATTTTCATGGCTTCCTTGACAAACTTGACAAGGCAATACCCTATATCGACAACCTCCAGATCTCTGTGGACGGTGTAGGAAAAATCTATGAGACCATACGCCCCGACACCGATTTCGCATTCATACGGCAGAACATCATAAGTACCGCCGAGGCATGCCGCCGTCATAACGTGGAGCTGAAGTTCAATCTCGTGGCGATGCCGCAAAACATCGGCAACCTCAAAGAGGTCATAGACCTCACAAAGGAGGCTGGAGCACGCTCCCTTGAAATCAACCCTATGAATGTGGCAGGCAATACATCGGTAGGACGCGAGTTCTACGATTTCTTCCGTTCTGACACATACCTGAAAACATGTCAGGAAATCACCGCTTACGCGGCTCAGGAGGGCGTAGAGCTGTCACTGTTACCATTTCAGGAGCGACCCGATTTCCGAGACTGCCCGTTTCCATGGGACCATCCTTACATCACTTGGAACGGCTATCTGGTGCCTTGCTGCGGAAAACCGTTTCCAAAGCTGCTCAATTTTGGCAATGTGTTCGAGACTGGAGACCTGATGTCGGTCATAAACAGCCCAGCAGCACAAGAGTTCAGGCGTCGCTGGCAGCAGCGCAAAGCTCCCGCATTCTGCGCCAACTGCCAGTACGTGACATTTTAAAAAAGAGGCATCTGCATAACAAATGTTATCTCAATTTCACATACTCGCTTATGAGTTGTTTGAATTTTTTCATTAACTTTGCAACAGGTTTAATATACTCAGAATACCTAATATTTACATAACTATAATCCAACAAGCCATTATGGTAAGCTACAAAGACTTAGGTTTGGTCAACACCCGCGAGATGTTTGCCAAAGCCATCAAGGGCGGATATGCAATCCCCGCGTTCAACTTCAACAACATGGAGCAGCTCCAGGCCATCATCAAGGCAGCTGCTGAGGAAAAATCACCCGTAATCCTCCAGGTATCAAAGGGCGCACGCAACTATGCCAACGCTACACTGCTGCGCTACATGGCACAGGGTGCCGTGGCTTATGCCAAGGAACTCGGCTGGGAAAATCCTCAGATCGTGCTTCACCTCGACCATGGCGACAGCTTCGAGCTTTGCAAATCCTGCATCGACAACGGCTTCTCATCCGTGATGATCGACGGCAGCCACCTTCCCTATGAGGAGAACGTAGCCCTGACAAAGCAGGTAGTAGACTATGCACATCAGCATGATGTGACTGTAGAAGGTGAGCTCGGCGTGCTCGCTGGCGTAGAAGATGAGGTATCTTCTGACCACCACACCTACACCGACCCCGAAGAGGTTATCGACTTCGCGACCCGCACAGGCTGCGACAGCCTCGCCATCTCTATCGGCACAAGCCACGGTGCTTACAAGTTTACCCCCGAGCAGTGCACACGCAACGCCGAAGGCCGTCTCGTTCCCCCGCCCCTGGCATTTGAGGTGCTTGACGCAGTAATGGAGAAGCTTCCCGGATTCCCCATCGTGCTCCACGGCTCATCTTCTGTTCCCCAGGAATACGTAGACATGATCAACGAATACGGCGGCAAGCTCCCCGACGCTATCGGCATCCCCGAAGAAGAGCTCCGCAAGGCTGCAAAGAGCGCAGTATGCAAGATCAACATCGACTCTGACAGCCGTCTTGCCATGACCGCAGCCGTGCGCAAGGTATTCCATGACAAGCCCGGTGAATTCGATCCCCGCAAGTATCTCGGTCCGGCTCGTGACGAGATGGAGAAGCTCTACAAGCACAAGATCGAAAACGTGCTCGGCTCAGCAGGCAAAGCTGAATAATCAGCACTGACACGACACTATAGACATCGCCGAGGGCACATGTGCCCTCGGCGATGTCTATTTCGCATCAAACCCATCAGAGATACGGACTGCTCCCACAAATATCATGACATATATGATGATATCTCGTGATTTCTTTGTTATATTTGCATGTAATACACATCTAATTCGTTATGAACATCATATCATATAAGGGATTTATGCGCAAAGCCATAGGTGTAATCGGATTTGTCGTTGCTTCACTGCTACTGACGGATGCATCAGCAGTGCAGGATCCTACCGCCACCAATTTCGACTACACGCAGTGCCAGGGCAGCTACATGCCATATCCTGTTCCGGCAGCGATAATAGCCACCCCTGATTCACTCAAGCCCGTACTCGTCAACCATGTCGGCAGACATGGAGCACGATACTATTCATCGCCTCGGGATGTGGAAACTTTGCGGGAAGCTCTCGCAAATGCCTCATCTATCGGCACTATCACCCCTTTGGGCAAACGTTTGATGGCTCTGACAGATGTCATTATGGCAAAAAGCAAGGGACGCTGGGGAGCGCTTGACAGTCTCGGCATGGCAGAGCAGCGTGGCATAGCCGCCCGTATGGTCCGCACCTACCCCGAGCTGTTTAAGGATGGATGTATCAATGCCATCTCCAGCCGCATACCACGATGTGTCAACAGCATGTACAGTTTTCTCTATCAAATCACTCGACTCAACAACAGCGTAGACATCAACGCGTCATCCGGTCCGCAGGAGTCATGGCTCATGAGACCTTTCGAAACCGATGAAACATACGTCGCCTGGGCAGCAGAAAAGCCATGGGAACCTATCGTGGAGGATTACACGAACGTGACCGCGCCACTGACTCCGCTTATCAAGGTGCTCGGGAAAAACTACCCGATACAACCCAAAGAGGCGCGTGAATTGGTCATGTCCATGTACAAGGTGCTCGCCGGACTTGAGGCGATGATGCTCCCGACCGACATCAGCGAATACTTCACCAGCGATGAATACAACCGTCTGTGGTCATGCAACAACCTCCGTCAGTATCTCGTACGCACTGCCTCTACTCTCTCCACCATCCCGGCAGAAATATCCATACCCCTCATCAAGGACATTATCGCCACCACTGACAAGGCTGTAGAATCCGACAAGGCATCCAAAGGCAAACAAGTTTCCAACTCCGATAATCCCACGGTGATATTACGCTTCGGACATGCCGAAACACTGATGCCTCTGCTGTCACAGATGCGGCTGCCTGGATGTTATTACATGACCAACTACTTTGATACTGTGGGCAAGCACTGGCAGAATTTCCATGTCGTACCGATGGCATCTAACCTCCAGATCATACTTTTCCGTCACAAACGAGGCTCGTATTATGTAAGATTCCAGCTCAATGAAGTGCCATTGTCTCTTGATCCAGACAGCCCATCCAATATCTATATCCCCTGGGATGTCGCACGTGAGCGTCTGCATAGATGCATTCCTTTTTATGAACAATGAGCAATCATTATGCCGTTTGCCGTATTTTCATTAATTTTGCATCATAGAATATAATGCTCAGCAGCATACTCTCAGATTCCAGATTATGAAAATACCGCATACACTACTCGGCTCTATCTCTGCTGCCATCCTGCTAACATTCACCGCATCCTGCTCCAAGTCCAACCAATGGAACCTTTCAGGCAATGTGAAGGACGCTCCGGAAAATACCACACTGATAGTAGAAGCCAGTCAAAACGGCCGCTGGTATCCTCTTGACACCATCATGACAGATGCCAACGGTGATTTCAAAGTTGACAGCGAAGCAGCCGCCCATCCGGGCATATACCGTCTGCGCATGGCTGACAAGGTCATCTACTTCCCTATCGACAGTATCGATGCAATATCCATCAACACCACGATGGATGCGTTTGACTCGGATTTCCATCTGAGCGGCACACCCGAGGCTGAAATGATGGAGGCTGTAGACAAGCGTCTGATGGATGCCGCATCAAAAAGCTCAGCACAAGCGGTCGTCTCTGACAGTCTGCTCAAACGAGAATTAGGACGCAAGCTGCTCGCCAACCCTTCAGGCATAGTAGCTTATTACATAATCAACAAGCAGATAGACGGTCGGCAGCTTTTCAACCCATCCGACAAATTTGACAACCGTATCATCGGAGCCGTGGCAAACGCCTATGCCGACTCACGCCCCAATGACCCCCGCACAGAATATCTCCGCAAACTCTACATCAGTGGTCGGCCTGCTGCCATCCGCAACATTGAAGCTGCCGAAGTGCCCATGTTTGACATACGCCTCTTCGACCGTAAAGGTCAGGAGCAGAGTCTGACCGAGACTGCCAAATCCCATAAAGTGGTAGTGCTCAACTTCACGACCTACAGCGCTCCCGAATCCACCCCCTTCAACAACGAGCTTCACAAAATCTGGAAGCAGCACGGAAGTCAGAACCTCGCCATCTATCAGGTATCCGTAAGCGATGAAGAACCATTCTGGCGCAGTGCCGCCTCTAACCTCCCATGGATTTCAGTGTACCAGAGCGCGACCGCCGATGCTACTCCCATCCTGAATTATAATGTAGCCGTCCTCCCTACCACCTACATTATCGCCAACGGCGAAATAAAAGAGCGATTAGAGGACATCACCCGTCTCAACACCGCCGTCAGCAAATACCTCTGATATAAAATATTAAAGTTAAAAGGGACGCGGCATGCCGCGTCCCTTTTTCGATTACTTAAAAATCGTTTTTATAGTTAACGCACAAAGTAAATATGCGTTTTGCATGCAGGCGGATATTTTGTAGGGACATGCCATGGCATATCCTCATTCTGCGGCAGTCGGAATTTTGTGCGTACATCGGGCGGACATGCCACGGCATGTCCCTACAATTTGCACAAAAGCTTACTGCGTCTACTATAAACAACTTCTTAATCAGAGATAATAGTTGAGATGCTTATCATAGAAAAGCATCCCCTCTCCCACCTTCTTGGCTTCGCTGTCACCTTTGGTTTCGGCAACTATGCTGAGCGCAAATACAAGAGCCGATGACGGACCATTAGCTGTCACAATATTACCTGAAACCACCACACAGCGAGGCTGGAATATGGCTTGCGGTGCTACGGATTCAAAACCGGGATAACATGTTGCTTCCTTGCCGTCAAGTAATCCGAGCTCGCCCAGGACTACTGCCGGAGCGGCACAAATGGCTGCTATATGGCCGCCTTCGGCATTATGTTTAAGCAACAGACTACACAGAGGCTTGAATTCATATAGGTTTGTCGCGCCCGGCATGCCTCCTGGAAGTATCAGCCAGTCACAATCGCTGAAATCAGCATCATCAAATGTCATATCTGCCTTGATTATCACACCATGCGCACTCTCCACATCACGTGACGAAGTTACAGAGACTGTCTTCACGTCAATGCCTGCACGGCGAAGCACATCCACAGGGGTCAATGCCTCAACCTCCTCAAATCCTGGTGCCAAAAATACATAAGAACTTTTCATAATAAGTGAATTTAAACATGCCACAGAAGGGCTGTATGGAAAAATATTGGTAAATTGCAATGCTTTAAACAAAGCTACCCAATTTTACTCTAATAGCCTCGTCTTTTATCTTAATTTTTGATGACATTGGTGCAATTATTGTTAATCCAGTCAAAAAAGACATCAGCCAGAGCATTTCTGGCTCTCTTAATCGCATCCATCACATTCAGCGCATGCACAAACAGCAGCATATATCGCACCGACGAGGGTGCGATATGGGCTACGCAATACCATATCAAATACAAAGCCCCACGCCAGATGACTGACAGCATACTCGCCACCCTGAGTCGCGTGGAGATGTCGGTGTCAGTGTTCAATGACAGTTCACTGGTATCACGCCTCAACCGCAATGAACCGGCTGTTGCCGACAGCATACTCGCCACGGTATTCGAAGGGTCTAAGACAGTCAACCGTCTCAGTCACGGAGCTTTTGACCCCACTCTCGGTCCGCTGATAGAACTGTGGGGATTCGGACGTAACCGCCAGATCTCGATGACTCCCGCTGACAGCCTCGTCACGAAGACGATGGAATATGTGGGCATTGCAGACTGCACCATAGACACCAAGCATGAGATTAAGAAGAAGCACCCTCTGACGCAATTCAATTTCTCGGCAATCGCCAAAGGTCTGGCATGTGACGAAGTGGGCAGGATGATGCAGCGCAACGGCATCACCGACTACATGGTAGAGATAGGAGGCGAAGTTAATCTCCACGGATTCAATGAACGGAGGGAGAAATGGAGACTGAGCGTGGATGCACCGATAACTGATGAAGCAGAGCCGGCAGCCCATCATCGTCTGACCATAATCGATGTGACCGACTGCGGAGTGGCTACAAGCGGCAACTACCGCAACTATCACCATGTGTCAGGACATGCCGTAGGCCATACAATCAGTCCTATGACAGGCTACCCTGTTGACAACGGCTGCCTCTCCGCTACTGTCATTGCCCCCGACTGCATGATGGCTGATGCTCTCGCCACATCATGCATGGCCATGAACCCTGACAGTGCGATGACAATGATAGAGAGCCTCCCTGACACAGAAGTCCTGATGGTCTTGGCTGGCACACCTTATAAGACTGTTACGTCAAAAGGTTTTCCAAAACTCCACAACTGAATCTCTATGACGCAATCCGATGCATACACTCCCACTTTGAGCATCGTTGTGCCTGTCTACAACAGGCTCGACCTCATCATGGATACACTTCATAGCATCGCCTCTCAGAAGGAAGAAAACTTTGACCTGATAGTAGTCGACAATGGCTCAACTGACGGCAGTTACGACCTGCTCCAACGCGAACTGCCCCAACTTGCCCACGATAATATGAGGACCCGGTTACTGTGCCAGCCTAAACCGGGCGCAGCTTGCGCCCGAAATATGGGACTACAGGCTGCAGAGACCGACTGGACTCTGTTTTTTGACAGCGACGACCTTATGATGCCGGGACACATACACCGACTGATGGATGCAGCACGAAGCAACAAAGCTGCCGATGTCATTGGTGCTCCTGTATTATCGCATGACGGAAACAGACCTCTGAAAGTCTTGCCTTTCGAACCGACGCTTCCGCCACATCTGATGCATAGCCGATGGTCCACACAGAGGTATATGGCACGCACATCGCTGTTCAGACATGTCGGCGGATGGAACGAAAGGCTTCCCGGCTGGGATGACTTCGAATTGGGAGTAAGGTTGCTGTTGCAAAAGCCTGAAGTTGTGACCATCAAAGGTCAACCGCTCGTGAAGCAGCTCCAGCATACCGCCTCCATCACCGGCCCGGATTTCAGCCACAGTCCGCTCAAATGGGAAGTGGCGTTAGACGAGATAGCCCGGCTGCTTGACGGGCGCGATGAGATGAAATATGTGGCGGCACGCAATGTCATTCTGGCTGCAATTTACAGTCGCGAAGGACATCCAGAACTTGCAGCCCCACGTTATCGCTTAGGTTTGGAGCAAAGCACCCGCAGCCAACGCCCGATCATCAGGCTTATCTATCACACTGTACGTCTGGCAGGGCACGGAGGATCTTTTATTGCTTTACGAACATTATAACAGACATATGACTGATTACTCAGATGTAACACTTATCGTAGTAGCCGCAGGCACAGGCTCGCGATTCGGAGCTGACAAACCCAAGCAGTATCTCTCTATGCACACTCCTGAGGGAGAGATGCCTGTCATCATAGCTACCCTACGGCAATTTGCCGACATGCTGCCAGGCGCACAGATATTGGCTGTGGTCAGCGAGATGTGGGAATCACACATGTACTCGTTGCTTGACCGGTATGGGCTGTCAACACGCGTTTCCATCGTACTCGGCGGGGCATCGCGCACCGAGAGCGTAAGCAATGCGCTTGATGCTGTCCGCAAAGGATGCAGATATATCGGTGTGCATGATGGCGTGCGCCCTATTGTGACTCCAACGGTAGCTCTTGAGGCGATAGAAGCTGTCAGAACCGGCGCAGAGGGTGCCATCCCTGCCATAGACGTCACCGATTCTCTCAGGCGGATTCAAGCAGACGGTCAGTCGTTGCCAGTGGACCGCAGTCTCTACCGCGCCGTGCAGACCCCACAATTTTTCCCTGCCCGATTGCTGACCGAATCCTACCGCAAACGTGACACAGAAGGCATATTTACTGATGATGCTTCAGTGCTCGCCGCCGCCGGGCACACCGACATCCGACTCACTCAAGGCTCTCCTTACAACATCAAGATAACCCATCCCCTTGACATCAAGATAGCGGAAATCTACCTCAGTCAATCCACGCAGTCAAAGTGAACAACCTATCACAGCGCGACATAAAGTTTCTCAAAGGCGTAGGGCCAAAACGTGCCGAACTTCTCCAAAAAGAACTCGGCATAACAACGTTCTACGACCTGTTGACCCACTACCCTACCCACTACCTTGACCGCACCAAGGTGTACCGCATACGCGAGCTGACCGAAGATATGTCGATGGTACAGATCAGAGGCAGATTCGTGACTTTTACGCTACGTGGCGAGGGTGCGAAAGCCAGACTCGTGGGACTTTTTTCTGACGGACATTCCACTATGGAGGTGGTGTGGTTTCGACAGATCCGAAAGCTCAAGGACGCATACCAGACTGCCACGGAATATATACTCTTCGGCAAGCCGACATACTACAACGGCATCGCCCAGATGGTACACCCCGAAGTTGACTCACCGTCAAGCCTCGCCGCAGTCAGCGGACTGCGCGGTGTGTATCCGCTGACAGAGAAGCTCCGCAACGGAGGTTTCTCATCTCGCACATTCCACTCGCTGGCGATGAACGTGCTTGCCACGACACCGACCATCTATGATCCGATGCCAGCTGATATCGTCACGCGCCTCGGGCTCATGCCTCTGCGCGAAGCATTGACCGCCATACACAACCCACGCTCCCATCAGGAAGCGGCGCGGGCACGTGAACGGCTTAAATTTGACGAACTGTTTTATCTACAGCTTGACATACTCCGCTACGCCAAAGGGCGGAAGCAGTCAATCGGAGGCTACAGGTTCTCGCGCATCGGCGATTATTTCAACCGCTTCTACTTCGAACAGCTGCCATTCGAACTGACTGGGGCGCAGAAACGCGTCATCAAAGAAATCCGCGCCGACATGGGCTCCGGGAAGCAGATGAATCGTCTGCTGCAAGGAGATGTGGGCAGCGGAAAAACCCTCGTAGCCCTTCTCTGCATGCTGATAGCACTTGACAACGGCATGCAGGCATGCCTGATGGCACCGACCGAAATCCTCGCCACACAGCATTTCGAGACCCTCCGCTCGCTGACCGCTCCGCTCGGCATCAGCGTAGCATTGCTGACCGGCTCTACCCCCACGGCTCGTCGCCGTGAGATACATGCCGGTCTGATGGACGGCTCCATACACATACTTGTCGGCACACATGCCGTGCTCGAAGACCCGGTGGAATTTGCCCGGTTGGGATTTGCCGTCATCGACGAGCAGCACCGCTTCGGTGTAGCCCAGCGTGCCCGTCTTTGGGGCAAAAGCCATGTGCCTCCCCACGTATTGGTAATGACCGCAACCCCCATACCTCGCACATTGGCAATGACCGTCTACGGCGACCTTGATGTCAGTGTCATTGATGAACTCCCCCCGGGAAGAAAACCCGTAGTCACCCTGCTGCGCTATGACGAAAACCGCGAGCAGGTCTACCGCGCCATAGGATCGCAGCTCAACCAGGGACGACAGGTCTACATAGTGCATCCGCTGATCAAGGAAAACGACAAACTCGCGTTAAAAAGCCTCGAAGAGGGCTATGAGACCATCTGCAACGTATTTCCCCACCGCAAAGTGGCATTTGTCCACGGGCAGATGAAGCCTGCCGAAAAAGATTACCAGATGCAACTCTTCGCATCAGGCGATGCCGACATACTCGTGGCAACCACTGTCATAGAGGTAGGAGTCAATGTGCCCAACGCATCAGTGATGGTAATCGAGAACGCCGAACGCTTCGGACTCTCCCAGCTTCACCAGCTGCGAGGCAGAGTGGGTCGTGGTGCCGACCAAAGCTACTGCATCCTGATGAGCAAGCGCACCATCGGGCGTGACACACGCAAACGGCTTGAAATAATGACATCAACCTCCGACGGTTTCCTCATAGCCGAAGCCGACATGAAACTGCGCGGTCCCGGTGACATCGAAGGCACCATGCAGAGCGGACTCGCCTTTGACCTCAAGATAGCCTCACTGGCAGCCGACGGTCAGATAATGACCCTCGCCCGCCGCGAAGCCGAAACGATCTTAGACAGCGACCCCGTCCTCGCCAACTATCCCTCCCTCTCAGCCCGTCTCAAATCCCTCTTCGCCCGTACCCTCGACTGGTCCCGCATCTCCTGACCGTATATTGTGAATTTTTGCGTATATTTGTGGGATAATATACCAACCGTCATCACTATGAAGCATATAACGACTGCATTGTCAATCAGCATTCTGACATCAATGAGCATTTCAGCAGCTAACCACCTGACATATCCCGAGGCTCCTAAGGATGCCACGGTCGACGAATATTTCGGCACTAAAGTCGCTGACCCCTATCGTCCGCTTGAAAACGACACTGCTGCGGCTACAGTGGCTTGGGTCGAGGCTGAAAACCGCGTCACAAACGACTATCTGTCTAAAATCCCTTTCCGCGAGGATATACGCAAACGCCTTACCGACCTTGCCAACTACAAAAAGATCGGCACTCCCTGGCTCGGATATGACAACAAGTATTATTACAGTGCCAACGACGGTCTGCAGAACCAGTCGGTCATCTACCGCAAAGCCACTCTGGACTCTCCGGCTGAGATTTTCTTAGACCCCAACAAACTTAGCGACGATGGCACTGTGGCTCTGACAGGTCTCTCAATGAGCCCCGACGGCAAATACATGGCATATACCATCTCACGCAGCGGCAGCGACTGGACCGAAATCTACGTGATGGATACCGCCACAGGCAAGCTGCTTGACGACCACATCACGTGGGCAAAGTTCACCGGTGCAACATGGTATGGCGACGGCTTCTACTACAGCGCATACGACCAGCCTGTAGCCGGCAAGGAGTTCAGCAACTCCAATGAAAACCATCGCATCTACTACCACAAACTCGGTACTCCGCAGAGCGAGGACACGCTCTTCTACAGCGACCCGGAGCATCCGCTACATTTCCACAGCGTAGGCATGCCCGAAGAGAGCGATTACATCATCCTCTCTACTGGAGGTGAAGGCATCGGCAATGCAGTGGCAGTGCGCAATCTCAAGGAAAAAGACTCCCAGTGGATAGTGCTCGAGCCTACCCAGGACTATAACATCGGCGTGGTGGACGTACGTGATGGCAAAGCAATACTCTTATCCTTTGCCGACGCTCCCAAGGGACGCATCATGGTGGCAGATCTCGCCAATCCGACTCGTGAAAACTGGAAGGTGCTCGTTCCCGAACAGGACGGCGTGCTGACCAGCATAGCCGAAGTTGGCAAAGACCATTATATCATTGAATACGAGAAGGATGCATCAACCCACCTCTACCTCTATACCCGCGACGGCAAGATGATTCGTGAGATCAAGCTACCCTCCATCGGCAGCGCAGGTGTCAGCACCGACCGCCGCAACGAAGATGTGTTCCTGTCGTTCACCTCGTTTATCCAGCCGGCAGCCTCATATCGCTATGACATACACACCGACAAGCTCACACCCTTCATCACGCCCAAGGTCAACGGCTTCAACCCCGATGACTACGTGACCGAACAGGTATTTTACACCAGTGCCGACGGCACACGTGTGCCAATGTCACTCACTTATAAAAAAGGTCTCAAACGCGATGGCAAAAATCCCGTATATCTCTACGGTTACGGCGGTTTCAACGTATCTCTGACCCCGAGTTTCAGCCCCTACCGTCTGCTATGGCTTGAAAACGGAGGCATTTACGCCGAGGCAAACCTCCGTGGCGGAGCTGAATACGGCGAAGAGTGGCATGAAGCAGGCACCAAGCAGAAGAAGCTCAACGTATTCAACGACTTCATCTCGGCTGCCGAATACATGATCAAGGAGGGATGGACCAACCCCGACCTGCTCGTATGCGAGGGGGGCAGCAACGGCGGTCTGCTCGTAGGCGCCACCATCAATATGCGCCCCGACCTGTTCCGCGTGGCGATACCGCGAGTAGGCGTGATGGACATGATGCGCTATCACCTCTTCACTATCGGCTGGAACTGGGCTTCAGACTACGGCACGAGTGCCGACTCGCCCGAAATGGCTGCCTACCTCTTAGGCTACTCACCGCTCCACAACATCAAGAACGACGGCACCCGCTACCCCTCCATCCTCGTCACCACTGCCGACCATGATGACCGCGTAGTGCCAGCCCACTCATTTAAATATGCCGCCACTCTCCAGGCATCAGATACCGGCGACAACCCCAAGCTCATCCGCATCGACAGCAAGGCAGGCCATGGTGCCGGCAAACCGATAAGCAAGGTAATCGACGAGTACACCGACATATACTCATTTATATTTGAGAACCTCGGTGTCACGCCCAAGAAATAACCGATGACCACCCGATTGGCTATATTCCCGGCAAAACACTCCCTGTCAGCATTGCTGCCCGCACTTGTGTCAGCAGCAATGCTGACAGGCTGCTATACCGCTACACACACCGCTCCAATCGGTCAAAACGAGGTCAAAAAGGAGGGCGCGCATGCCCCCTCCCCAGCCCGACAGCTCATGGCTTCCGTGTCACCGCAAGCACCGTCGGCATGGCAGCCAGGAAAGCGATGGAGCATCACCGACGACCGACTGAAAGTGCTCCTGAACGCAGTTGACGGTACCATTCCAGAGACCTTGGCATCAGGCGCATTAGTCTATGACAGCATGATTACCGGCAGCAATATCGTAGGCAATGAGTACACTGACATCATTTTCATGCTTGAGTCACCCTCTGGAAGCATCGCCAATCCGCACGTCAGAGTCTCTTATCGCGTGGATTCACCACTTGACAGCGTATTGACAAAACCATCTCTCCCCATCCCCTTCACCATAGAGTCAAGCATCATCAACGATGCTGACAACCTGTTACGCGGACGAAAACTCCATGTCATGACATCTACATGGCTCGATGACAGCGGCAACTACATCAAGCGTCGGAGATTCCTGCCTGTCACGGTCACGGCTGTCTCTGCCGGCACTCCCCAGGCACCACTGCTGGTCAGTTTCCATCTTGAGGAAGACCCGACAGTCAAGGGCAATCTGATGCTGACCCTCCCCTCACGATCTGATGCCGACGGACCGCGTGATTTTGCCTCCATGTTTTCGCTGAGCAACCCCCGCGAAACCTACAAGTCCATATATCCCGACATATGGGAACTCATCACACGCGGACAGGTCACCGAAGGCATGACTCGGGAAGAATGCCGTCTGTCGCTCGGCAACCCTATGGAAATAAAGAGGCAAGAGATGTATGGCTATACCCGTGAGACATGGCTATATGAGGCTGGCACATATCTGGTATTTGAAGATGGCATCCTAAAAACTTCCCGTCTATGAAACTGACATTTCTCGGCACAGGCACATCTACAGGCGTACCGCAAATCAATTGTACCTGCGCCGTCTGCACATCCACCGACCCTCATGACAAGCGTCTACGCTCATCCGTCATGATAGAGGAGCGTGGACGCACATTACTGATTGACTGCGGACCGGATTTCCGCGAACAGATACTCCGCCACCCTGTGTCCAAGATAGATGCCCTGCTTGTCACCCACAGCCACTATGACCACGTGGGAGGCATCGATGACCTGCGACCCTTCAGCCACTCATATACCGGACATGGCAACTTCCCTGTGTATTGCACCCGCGATGTGTCAGTAGACCTTCATTCACGTATCCCATACTGCTTCAAACGCCACCCCTATCCAGGTGCTCCGACATTCGACATCCATGAAATATCCGCCGGGGCTCCATTGAAAATCTGCGGTATAGACGTAATGCCACTTGACGTGCTCCACTGGAAATTGCACATACTCGGCTTCAAGATGGGCAATCTGGCATACATCACCGACTGCAAGACCCTTCCTGAAGAAACGATACGAGACATCCAGGGCATAGACACACTTGTCATCAACGCACTCCGACGCGAAGAGCACATATCGCACTTGTCACTCTCACAGGCGCTTGAACTAATCGACATAATCAAACCGCGACAGACGTATCTCACCCATATATCCGACCGTCTCGGACGACATGCCGATGTTGACCCTACGCTGCCAGACGGAGTGCACCTCGCATATGACGGTCTTAGCATCGAAATCTGACAAACCTAACCTATAAACCTCCATACAATGAAATCATTACAAATCCCAGCCATGGCAATGGTGGGCGCACTGCTACTCGCTGCATGCACCCAGAAATCCACCGGAGCCTATGAAATCACCATTCCCCTCCCCGGACAGGATATGAACGGTACAGTAGCCTACCTTATCGACTATGACAACGGCGACAAGATGGACAGTACAGTAGTCACCAACGACTCCATCATATTCAAGGGCACAGTAGACAAGGCTTATCTCGCACGCATCATAGTTGACGGACAGCGCTATGGAAGTGTCATCGTGGAGCAAGGCACCGTTACCCCCGACTCTGCCGGCAAGCTTACCGGCACGCCCCTCAATGACATTCTCATCAAAGCCGGTGCACGGCTTGACAGCGTAGCAATGCAAGCCAACAATCTTCCCGAAGATTCTGTGGGCATGGTAAAACTTGATTCGCTCAACAACGTTTATGATAATATAGAGAAGGAAATCGTCATGCAGAATGCCGAAAATCCCGTAGGATACCTCTACTTTCTTGACCGGGCATACCGCATGGACCTTTCCGAACTTGACGAACAACTCAAGATCTACCCCTTCATGGTATCATATCAGCGCATCAAAGATCTCCGCGCAGCCCTCGAAAAAAAGGCTCAGACAAGCGTAGGCAGCAAATACAAGGATTTTGAAGTAAAGAACGACAGTGTCGCCATGCGCCTTAGCCAGTTTGTCGGTAAGGACGGCAAGTTCACCCTCGTGGACTTCTGGGCGAGCTGGTGTGGTCCGTGCCGTCGCGAGATTCCGGTCATCAAGGGTCTCTACGACAAGCATAAGGACAAAGACCTCAATGTGGTGGGCGTAGCCGTATGGGACGAACCCGCAGCCACCCTCAAAGCCATTGACGAACTCGGCATCACATGGCCATGCATCATCGATGCCCAGAAGATACCGACTGACATCTACGGTATCTCCGGCATCCCCTGCATCATACTGATTGACCCTGACGGCACCATCGTGAGCCGCGACAAACAGGGCGACGCATTAGTTGCTGATGTCAACGCTTGCATCGCACAATATCGCGAAAAACAGAAGGAAGCCAAAGAAAATGCAGCAATGACAGACTCCGCCACCGTAAATTAACACGATTTAACCCACAAACTATTGACATAAGCCCAAAAACATGCTACCTTTGCACTCACAAAACATCGCGGGGTGGAGCAGTGGTAGCTCGTTGGGCTCATAACCCAAAGGTCGTAGGTTCGAGTCCTGCCCCCGCCACCAAGCCAAGGCGGCTGATTCAAAATCTGAATCAGCCGCCTTGGCTATTATTCGCCATCTCCTCATATGGTTTAAAAGACCTTAAGGTCCTTAGAGTCCTTAAGGTCTTTAGATTAATCGGCACTACTGGCGATAGAAACTGATCCATGGATAGTTAGGGACGAGCTGGGCATTGAAATAATTGCCGTAGCCGAGCTCTATCTGTCCGGCATAGCTGTAGTCACGGTCGCCGTCCCACCAGATGTACAGGCTTCCGCCACGTATATAGTGATCACGGAATGTATTGCTGTAAGGGTTTGAAGGCACATTGACCCAGCGGTTGTAACCGCTGCCATCAGAGTAGAACATCCACGCAAGTACAGCTCCGTCACGATACTGTCCTTCGTAATATCCTTCAAGATAATACGTGTCGTAGTATCCGCCAGGGATAGGAGGTCCGTCCGGCTCATCGCCGCATGACACCATTGTCACGCCAAGGAGAGCAACGACAGCTACAAGCAGAAACTTAAGACGCATGCCGCGCTTTGTCACCAATGTCTGAATCTTTTTAAGCATATTGTCTATGATGGTTAACAGTTATTTAATTATAGGACAAATTTAAACCTTTTTGGTTTAAGCAGTCTAAGAAAATAACTTCGTTTTAGTAAATTTGTATAGCTCAATTCATCACATATCATGAACTCACGCGTATTTATTGACCGCCCCATCTTTTCGGCAGTAATCTCGGTAGCCATAGTGATACTCGGCATAATATCCTTGTCGCAGCTCCCCATGGAACAGTTTCCTGAGATCGCACCACCCACCATCAGCGTCCGAGCCAGTTATACAGGTGCCAACGCTGAAACGGTGCAGAAGAGCGTCATTGTCCCACTCGAGGAGGCCATCAACGGCGTGGAGGACATGATGTACATGGTGTCCACCGCCACCAACAGCGGCATGGCGAATATACAGATCTACTTCCGGCAGGGCACGGATGGCGATATCGCTATGGTCAATGTGCAAAACCGCATAGCATCAGCCCAGGGACTCCTCCCTGCCGAGGTGACACGCAGCGGTGTCAACGTGGGCAAACGACAGACAAGCCGCATCAAGACAATCGCTTTATACAGTCCCGATGACAGCTACGACGAGAAGTTTATCAACAACTACATGAAGATAAACATCGAGCCACGCCTGTCACGCGTGTCGGGCGTGGGGGAAGTAGATGTTCGCGGAGCCGACTACTCGATGCGCATATGGCTTGACCCTGCAAAGATGGCATCTTACGGACTCGTTCCGGCAGATATACGCCAGGTACTTGACGAGCAGAATCTCGAAAAAGCCACCGGCACGCTCGGAGCGGACTCTGACAACACCTTCCGCTACGTGCTCAAATACCGCGGACGTTACGAGGAAGTCTATGAGTTTGAGAACTTGGTGATACGCGCAGGTAAGGACGGCACAGTGCTTCGCCTCAAGGATGTAGCGAGAATCGAATTGGGACAGCGCGGCTATGACTTCGCCGGGCGTGTCAACGGACATCCCGGCACCACCGCATCCATATCCCAGACAGCAGGATCCAACGCCAACGAAATCATCACCGAAGTCGACAAAGTAATGGAGGAGATTTCCGCCACCCTCCCCTCCGGACTGGAACTGGTAAGCCTCATGAGTACCAAGGATTTCCTGGATGCCTCTATCAGCAAGGTCGTACAGACTCTGATTGAGGCAATAATACTGGTAATCTTGGTAGTGTATATATTCTTGCAGAGTTTCCGCTCCACATTTATTCCTCTGATAGGAATAATTGTGTCACTGATAGGCACGTTTGCATTTCTGCACATCGCTGGATTCTCCATCAACATGATCACCCTCTTTGCCCTCGTGCTGGTCATAGGTACGGTGGTCGACGATGCCATAGTGGTGGTAGAGGCAGTTCAAGCACGATTTGACGCTGGCGAACGTTCGCCCTACCGCGCCACCATCGGGGCAATGAAAGATATTGCCACTGCTCTTGTGACCACGACATTTGTGTTTATGGCGGTGTTCATCCCGGTAAGTTTTATGGGCGGTACTACTGGTGTGTTCTATCGCCAGTTCGGACTGACTATGGCTGTAGCCGTCGGCATATCGCTCATCAATGCCATGACCCTCTCTCCTGCACTATGCGCCCTTATACTGACTCCGCATGGCAAGAAATCAGACAGCGGCAAGCGCAGCTTCTCCACGCGATTCCATGACGGCTTTGACCGCATATTTGCACGCCTGAGCACTCCCTACGTCCGCGGAGTGGCATGGATGCTGCGTCACCGATGGCTGACAGGCGTACTTGTCATCATAGCATCATGCGGACTCGCTTGGCTGCTTACCAATACCAAGACTGGGCTTGTCCCCGCTGAGGATATGAGTTCGGTCAACATCGATGTGCAGATGCCTCCGGGCACCAATCTCTCCACCACCATGAAGATGATGGAAGAGATAGACCGCCGCGTGCGTGACATACCGCAGATTGAGATCTACTCACGCACAGCCGGATTCGGATCCATCACCGGGCAGAGCGTCACTGCCGGAACATTTGACATCCGACTGAAGAACTGGAAGTATCGCACCGGCAAAGACGATGACGTACAGGCAGTCATAGCGGAGATTTACCGACGCACAGCTGACATAACTTCAGCCAAAATACAGGTGTTCACACGCGGAATGATACCAGGCTATGGAGCCACTAACGGCTTCGAGCTATATGTCCAGGACCATAACGGCGGCGCAACGGAAGATCTGAAAAACATCACATTCAATTTCCTCGAGCAGCTCAACAAGCGTCCTGAAATCTCCCGAGCCACCACATCATTTGACACCAAGTATCCGCAATACTTGGTAGAGGTGGATGCAGCAGCTTGTAAACGTAACGGCGTGTCTCCATCGGACGTGCTTGACGCCCTGTCGGGCTACATCGGCGGCAGCTATGCCTCCAACCTCAACAAATTTTCCAAGCTCTACCGTGTCATGGTGCAGGCTTCGCCTGAGTTCCGCCTCGACACCCATGCACTGTCAAGCATGTTTGTCCGCAACGCTGACGGCGAGATGTCTCCTATCAGCCAATATATCACTGTAGAACGTGTATTCGGCACCGAGTCGCTTTCGCGATTCAACCTGTTCCCCGCCATCCGCGTCAACGGCAATGCTGCACGCGGCTACAGCTCGGGGCAGGCTATCGCGGCGGTCAAGGAAGTAGCAGCTCAGACATTGCCCATGGGCTACGGCTTCGAGTTCAGCGGCATGGCGCGAGAAGAAGCCTCATCAGGGGCTGACACTCTGACCATTTTTGTCATCTGTGTGGTGTTCATCTACCTCATCCTCTGCTCGCTCTATGAAAGTCTGTTCATACCGATAGCAGTGATTGTATCAGTGCCGTTCGGTCTCGCTGGCAGTCTGCTTTTTGCCAATCTGGCAGGACTTGAAAACAACATCTACCTGCAGGTGGGACTTCTCATGCTCATCGGCATGCTTGCCAAGACCGCCATCCTGCTCACCGAATACGCCTCCGAGCGTCGCCGCGCGGGTATGAGCATAGTCGCCGCCGCTTTGTCAGCCGCCCGAGTGCGTCTGCGTCCTATACTGATGACCTCATTAACGCTCATATTCGGCATGCTCCCGATGGCATTTGCATCGGGTGTCGGAGCCAACGGCAACAAATCAATCGGCATAGGCACCTGCGGTGGCATGGCAGTCGGTGTGTTGGCATTGCTGTTTCTCGTACCGGTGCTCTTCGTCGTGTTCCAGTGGCTTGAGGAAAAAGTGATGCCAAGGCGCAAGCGGCAGTGATTTTTTTGAATACGGGTGCAACCTGAGGAGACATACGTGCGTCTAACGTATGAAAACAACATACGTTAACCCCTAAACATCACACAACAAAAAATATGAAACGTACAGTATTCTCCTTCATCCTGGCAATACTCGCCTTCACCGCCTTACCTTCATACTCATTGGCAGCCAAAGCTCCGACGGACTCCACCGACAAGGCGTTAGAGAAAGCTCTGGCTGACCTCCGAAACGGCGACTCAAACGATACACAAGACGAAACCACCGTTGAGGAAGTCACATTTTCCAACTATGACGCCAACGGAACGATGTCTCCTGAGGATATCAAAAGTGAGATACTTGAAAACTTGAGCGACATCGATGCCGATAACACAGAGATAGCGGATGTGCTATTCTTATTAGGCGTATTCTTCATGCCCTTTATCGCGCTGATAGGAGTGGTATGGGTCATCTGCGCATACCGCGCCAACGAACGCCGTCAGCGTTATGCGCTTGTCTCCAAAGCCATAGACAGCAACTATCCACTGCCTCCGACAGTGTTTGAGCGCAATATGAGATCACCTCTCCGCTCATCTACCTATCTTCTGGCTCTCGGACTCGGCGTAATCGTGTTATTCATATGCGTAGGAGCATGGAAAGTAGGATTAGGCATCGGCTGCGTACCCATACTCATCGGCGCAGCTAAAATGACCGCTTATAATCTCGAGAAGGCAGACCGTCGATGACACGTCTCGAGGAAATATCTCTCGTGGCGAGGTGCGTAGGTTTTGACGACCGACGCGCCTTCGCCCGACTGGTTGACGAATACCATCAGCCTCTGCTGAGGTTCCTGACAGGCATGTGCGGCGACGAGATTCTTGCCGCCGACCTGGCTCAGGAAACCTTCATCAAGGCTTGGAGAGGGCTAAAGTCATGGATGGGAAGCGGACGCTTCTCCACATGGCTCTTTGCCATCGGACTCAATGAGTTTCGCAGCCACACCCGTTCATCGCACACGGAAATCTCCACTGACGAGATTACCGAAGCCGGAGCAGAACCACTCCGAGGCATCGATGCGCGGATGGACCTGAACGCCGCCCTCCGCTATCTCAGCGAAACACAGCGGGCGGTAGTGTTGTTATTCTACTACCGCGACCTGCCTATCAAAAAGATAGCATCAATAACCAATATGCCCGAAAACACCGTCAAGAGCCACCTCCAACGAGCCCGCACGGTGCTGAAACAAATCCTCCAACATCCATAGACACACTATGAAACACAACGATAATACAGACACCCGACTGCGCGACCTCTTCAAGTCAGACCTTGCCGCAGGTCCCCGTGACCCAGACTTCACCCGGAAGGTAATGAACCGTCTGCCTGACCGCAAGCCCATAGGATGGATACGTAAACTGATGACTGTGGTCTACATCATCGCAGCCATCATAGCCACCACGCTGTTCGTCTACATCACCAAAGGCATCAATGCCGAGACACTCCGCGACCCGATGATGCTGCTGACATACTTCGGCATGCTCGCCACCTTCTTCACCACCATAGCCCTCTCACGCTCCCGCGCGTGAGAGGCAGCTTATCAAGGCAGTGGATCCGCAGCAGCCCCGACCGCATGCCCCTTGCGCACATGCCCCTTGGCACCAACCGCCCAAGGCAAGTACCGCCGCAGCAACACATCAGCCACCGGCAGTATCACCGCACAACTAACGATATATGACCAAATGAGCGGCAGACCGAATATTGTCCATCCGAAATACCGAAACATGAAGAAATCCATACTGATTATTATAAGATGTATGCAATAGTAACTCATGGAATTACGACCTATATATCCAAGATTGATAATCTGTAAGAATTTTTCAGGGACATAACGAATCATGTTATTCCAAACTATTATTGATGCCATAGCGACAAAGGGGGCTGTGCACCAAGTCTTCAACGAATCATCAACCCCCGCCATGGCAAAGGATACTTCTTTAGCTCCAAATATTATAGCAACAGCGTAGATGACCACAGACGCTATGCATAACGATGTCTTATATTGAGATTTCCTCCATTGTACACCCATTGCATAATATGACAAACCGATAAGACTTATTGGCACTGTTAGCAAGAGATAACGATGTATCAGTATAGTGTCAAAACACTTGCATAAATAAGCCAGCACATAAGACGTAATGGCAATTATATAATTATTCCATATTACACGATGTATTCGTGGATATATATATTTGCACAGCCATAATGACGCTATGAAGTAGAGAGCCCCATTGCCGGGAAGAATTCCATAACTAACCACATTATTAAGAGAATAAGTCAATAAGAATAGCGGGTCATTACGATGCATATATAAAGCCGTAAACAACCAAACAATCCAAGAAACAGCAGAAAAAAACAGGAATGGAATGCCTAAGAATCTCCAAATTTTATAATCATTCCTCTTTAATTCTCCATCTTTATAGAACATCCCTGATTTAAAGAAAAACCATGGCATAAAAAAACCAAATATAGAGCCAACGTTATCCCAAAAGCCCATTACATCTCCAGCCCATCGGTCTATATGCAAGAAGATAGCGACCAAAATGAGTAGACCAGCTATCCAATCAATAGCACTATTGCGCGATTTTACATCACTTACTCTTATTTCTTTATCCATGCATGTCAAATCGTTTATAGCCGAAAAAAAAACACCAAGACTGATGTTTTATAATGAGATTAAAAATATCACCTCAACTTTTAATGCATCATATGCTCTTGTAAGAAGCGTAGCTGAGCCTCAAGCATCTCGAGGGATGGCATAGGACTGCCAGCCTCTCGCGCCATGGCAAGGGGACGTGTATAGAGATAGTCAATCTCCATAGGGCGGTGGAAGTCGTAATCAAGCTTCATGGATGGCGAATACGGGGTCATCTCATCAGTGCTTCGGATCATGTCATCGGCAAATGACTTGGGGATGGATGTCACACCGCAGGCATGAGCTGCATGGATGACCTCAAGCATCTGGCGGTGGATGAGTGCACGAGCTGACGGATGACGCAGCAGTTCGTCAGTCTGTGCCCCGAGAGCTACGGTCATGCCGTTAAATGGCATGTTCCACACAGCCTTGCGCCAACGAGCCTCAAAATACTCAACCAATCGCGCAGTGATACCTGCATCAATCAGGTCTTCTACCAGCTCTTCACAATCAGCATCGGACTTGACCGAATAGTCGCCGAGATTGATATGTCCATAGCATTGGTGGTCTATATGACCCGGACCGCGCTTGGCAGAACAGATAAATGCCAACCCTGCCATGAGCCGTGCGTCAGGAAGCATCTTCTGCACATCTTCCTCCACGCCGAGTCCATTTTGTATCAGCAGCACTATCGGCTTCTTGCCATCAGCGCACTTATCCAGCAGCGGACGGAGCAATGACGGCAACAGATGATTGTTGGTGGTCTTCAGCCCCACAATGATAACGTCGATCGCAGGCATATCCGCAGCCGACGTATAGGCATTGACATTATCTATGTGGAAAGAACCGTCACACGAGTCGATCTGCAACCCGTTACGCCTCACGAAATCATAGTCACTGTGCAACAGGAAATGCACATCACGTCCGCTATGGGCAAGTTTGCCTCCATAATAGCCTCCTATGCCGCCGGTGCCTATGACTGCATACTTCATATCACTTGTTGGCGCGCTTGCGCTCTATCTCGTCAAGTATGATTTTGCGGATGCGCAGATGGTTAGGCGTCACCTCCACATACTCATCCTCCTTTATATATTCCAGAGCTTCCTCGAGACTGAACACGACAGGAGGGATGATACGCGCCTTGTCGTCAGCACCCGAAGCTCGCATGTTGGTGAGTTTCTTGCTCTTGGTGACATTGACCACGATGTCATTGTCCTTGGCATTCTCACCCACTACCTGGCCGGCATACACCTCCTCCTGAGGAAAGATGAAGAAACGACCGCGGTCCTGGAGCTTGTCGATGGCATAGGCATATGCCGTGCCTCCCTCCATGGCAATGAGAGAGCCGTTAGTACGGCGTTCGATATCGCCTTTCCAAGGCTGGTATTCATGGAAACGGTGAGCCATGATAGCCTCACCGGCTGAAGCAGTCAGCACATTGTTGCGCAAACCGATGATGCCGCGTGAGGGTATGGTGAACTCCATGTGTATGCGATCGTTCTGAGCATTCATCGTGAGCATCTCGCCCTTGCGACGCGTTACCATATCGATGATTTTGCTGGAGTATTCTTCGGGGACGTTGATGGTCAGCAGTTCGACAGGCTCACATTTCTGTCCGTCAATCTCCTTGATGATAACCTGAGGCTGACCTACCTGCAGCTCATAGCCTTCACGACGCATGGTCTCTATGAGTACCGAGAGGTGGAGCACACCGCGGCCAAACACTGTCCAGACATCCTCATGTGGATCTTTCTGCACCCTGAGTGCCAGATTGCGGTCAAGTTCCTTGGTGAGTCGGTCAGATATATGACGTGATGTGACGTATTTGCCGTCACGACCAAAGAAGGGACTATCGTTGATGGTAAATGTCATAGACATAGTGGGTTCATCGATGGCTATGCGGGGCAAAGCTTCGGGTGTGGAAGCATCAGCCACAGTGTCACCGATTTCAAAGCCCTCAATGCCCACAAGAGCGCATATGTCGCCACTCTGCACACTCTGCACTTTCTTGCGACCCATACCCTCAAATACATGCAGCTCTTTGATGCGCTGCTTGACAGTAGAGCCGTCCTTCTTCATCAGCACGATGTCCTGACCCTCACGGAACTCGCCACGGTGCACACGTCCGATGGCGATACGGCCTACGTAGCTCGAAAAATCAAGCGATGTAATAAGCATCTGCGAAGCACCCTCGATAGTCTTGGGTGCTGGTATGTATTTGATAATGGCATCCAGCGCAGCGCAGATATTGTCGGTAGGCTTACGCCAGTCGTCACTCATCCAGCCCTGCTTAGCAGATCCGTATACGGTGGGGAAATCAAGCTGATCCTCGGTGGCATCAAGATTAAACATCAGGTCAAACACCATTTCCTGCACCTCATCAGGGCGGCAGTTGGGTTTATCTACCTTATTGATGACGACCACAGGCTTCAGTCCCATCTGGATTGCTTTTTGCAGCACGAAACGCGTCTGGGGCATCGGACCTTCGAACGCATCCACAAGCAGCAAACATCCGTCAGCCATATTGAGCACACGCTCCACTTCGCCGCCGAAATCGGCGTGTCCCGGAGTATCTATGATGTTGATCTTGCAATCTTTATAGTTGATTGACACGTTCTTGGAGAGAATGGTTATACCACGCTCTCTTTCGAGGTCATTGTTGTCAAGGATCAGTTCACCGGCATTTTGGTTCTCACGAAACAGATGCCCAGCAAGGAGCATTTTGTCCACGAGGGTGGTCTTACCGTGGTCCACGTGGGCTATGATGGCAATATTGCGAATGTTTTGCATACCTTAATGGAAACTTGTATGTATACTTGAAAACCGGACACCACGCCCGGTCCCCTATTATAAATTCAGTCTGCAAAGTTACGCATTTTTCTCAAATCTCATCCCATTCCACCCCATTAGTGCTCATTTTTCAGCCATAAAAGCAGTCCAAATGCCATGTAACAGGATTATTTATTATATATTGCGCGATCCTGTTACATTCATCCCACGACTGTATTATATGGTCATGAAACCCACGCTGCCAAGCAAAATTAATCTGCTGCTGATTGGCATATCGAGTCACTGCTGCTTTGACCCCTCCTATCACCACGGACAAACGCTCTCGAACCCCATCTTTTTCAATTCTTTTCCTGACCGAGGAAACATCTGACACTCTTTGCTGTACATTCACTTGCATGCATGATACTCTAATCCCCGAATATGGAAGCAGACCATCTATTACCACAATCAGATGCACATGATTGGGCATCACGACAAAATGTGGGATATCCACATTATTATAATGTAATTTGATATTATTAATGCATTCTGACAAGAAAATTCCGAGAGGATATGAATTCATCTTTCCATACTCAATTCTGCCAAAATAATGTTTATGCAACTTAGTGCATATAGTCACAAAATAGATACCTGAATCATATCGCCACCATGAGGCTCGAGGATATTTTCTTTTTGGATATTGTTCCATGGATGGAGTTACATTCCTGAGGAAGCGGTCGCTACATGTAGCGACCCTACAATTTTGCTATTCCTATACTATCCATCACAATTATCACGACTGGCAGTAGGGTCGCTACATGTAGCGACCGCCTCACACGATGTAGCGAGCGTCGCACCCGAGGAAGACACTAATATATCGACAGCGAAGTCGAGCATGGTGTCGTGACCGGCGAGGGCTTGGACGGGGTCAAGGTCGATGGCGCAGCCTTCGGTGGGGGTTACGCCCTGCTCGGTACAGATGCCGCGGGCATCATACATGGGGCAGGCGGAGAATCTGACGCCCCAGCCATTGGGTATCTCGCTTGAAAACGGCATGCCGCTTCCTCCGCCGGTGGTGGCTCCTACAACGGTAACCCCAGGTAGATATTTCATCACGGAGACGAAATTATTGGCAGCCGAGAAGGTGGAACGGTTACAGAGCACTACCACTGGTTTACCCCAGAGCACATGGCTTCCGCCAGCAGGTCGGTAGTGAATCGGATATGGTTCTGAAAAGTCGCCATGCCCCGGACCAGTCTTATGCCAGATGGAGCCGACAACGGTCTCTTGGGTGATGAAGCGGCTGACAAGGGTCTCTACATTAGTCAGATCACCGCCGCCATTGTCGCGCACATCAATGATGAGACCTTGCGTAGAAGCCAGGTAGTTAAGCACATAATCCAGGTTGCCCTCGCCGAGAGTCACGCCGAATGAACCGTAATATATGTAACCCACATTCTGAGGCAATATGCCGTAGGTCATCCCATTGACCTGACGATAGTTGAAGTTGAAATAATATTGCTCAACGAGCCGTGCGTCATAGTTCTGAGGATAGTCGCTCCACCATTTGCGGTAATATGACACCTCAAACGGCGACGACAGGTTGGTGTGACCGTCACGCAGCTCTGCAAGCATGGCAGCACAGACATCAAACAGCTCGCTCCGTGTCATCTCATCACTTATCTTGGCGGCATATCGGTCATGCACCTCGTCCCAGTCCACACCTTTGTCGGCAAAGAAACAGTAATGCTCATCAACCACCGTCCACAGTGCCTCAAAATTGCCACGGGGATCATCCTCCCACTGCTCTATCTCATGACATGACGAGAATCCGAAAGCAGTCAGCAGGGAGAGAATATACAGTATGATTATGCGTACTATAGCTGGCATAGGATATTTGATTACAAAGCACTGATTATGCGGGCATTATCTACCGACAGCTTCTTTCGCGGATTTATGCTCATCCACTCGCCGGAGATGCCTATGATGAATGTGTTGGAGGTGATGCGCGAGGTGATGCCGTTGACCTTCGTGGAATACACATAGCCTCTGTAGCCCACTCGGAGTGATGTAGAACCAAAATGCAGGTCAGCGGTCAACTGGTTATCCATGGCAAAATAATTTCCCCAGTGTCCCCAGTGGATAGTGTTTTTACGGTTGCCAAGCCAATATTCATAATATAGCTGCCCGTATTCCACACCATAGAACACGCCGGTCAATGGCATTATGGGACGGTAAGTCAGCGTTACAGGCAGACGACCTATGCGGGTCTTCCACGAAGCATAGGCAGCGGCATCAATAGTCCATGACACCTTGGTTGATGCAGGGTTGTTGCTGTTGCGTCCGTTGTACATGCACCCTGCCATGATACCGGTTGCGCCACCTGCACCTACTGTGATGCCCCATGGAAGTTTACATCTGTGCATCATAGCCCAACGGGCATCCAGTCCTGCATACCACATCGAATTATTGCGTGCCGGGCTGTCGGCATGATCCCATGTGCCTCGCACAGACAGACTCATCACCCATCGCTCAGGCGAGAACTTCATGGCTTGCCACCGCTCATACTGGAGGGCAAGCGAATATCCGCCATATATAAGAGGTGTCAGATATGTGTCTGCAAGATGCGAGCCGCCAGCCTCAAACGTGTATGCCGACATGACAGGACGTATAACCTCCATCCGTGACGAATCTGTCTCGGCTGCGCGTGACGGTAAAACCGCCAGCAGCATTATGCCAACAAGCAGCTTATTCAGGAGCATTGTCTTCAAACTCTATCACTGATTGGCTCTGGGAATCCGACTCAGCAGTCTCCGAGTCTGAGCGTTCAGTTTCCGCAACCTCCTCTATTTCATCAGGTTCGTCGGTGAAAATCGGTTCCAGCTCGGTAATTTTGTCAAGCTGCCATGTGGTCAGTCGCTTTCCTTTGGCTCTGAACGACTTCACGCCGACAAATTCGTCAACATCCACTATCATTGGCTCTCGCTGGGAATCATCTCCTCCGAATGTCACCTCAAGACGGGCATGAGGTGTGTCGGTTATGAACAACAGTCGTGACTTCTCGTTTTCACCAATGAAACGCTGACGCTTGGCTGACGGCTCAAACGTAAATCGCTTGAGATATGGATACTTCTGGTCGGCATCATAGAGCACAGCCGTCCACTCGACGCCCTCGCGATACTTCTCTATGCGCAGGATTCCCTCGCTGTAGTGGTTGGTAGCCTCAAACGAACTCATGTAATACTCGCCAGTATTGAGCACCACAAGTATCTGATCCTCGCCAAGGAACTCACCCAAGTAGCATCCCTGGGCATTGTAGTTGAGACGCAACACATCGTGGTCAAACCATACCTGTCTGCCTCCGAGAGTCGACACGCCCTTGTCTTTGAGCGTGAAACTCTTGACCTCGTTCTTAGTCACGAGATTGCCCATCGCACCCTTACCCTTGATGGCAAGTTTGCTGAAATCAACATCAAACGACAGAGCTTTGAGCCTCGGCTTCTCCTTGAGATTGACGCTGACCACCTCTGCTTCTCCGTTGTGGTTGACAGTGAAGTAACGCACACGCGTGCCAGGCTTGCCCGGGGTCATGTCGTAGTCCTTGTCGCGTGTCAGACCGGTAACGGCAAAACGCTTCATATAATAAGGTCCGTTTTTGCCGTTCTGGTAGATGGCATTATATATGGTGCGTTCGTCGCCTTTCTTGAACACGCCGAGCCACAACACATTCTTGCCTATAAACAGCTTGTCCTGCACTTTGACCACCTTATAATGGCCGTCACGGTAGAACACGATTATGTCATCAATCGACGAGCAGTTGCATACAAACTCCTCTTTTTTCAGAGATGTACCTATGAAACCCTCCTCTCGGTTGATATACAGCTTCTCATTAGCCTCGGCGACCACCGCAGCCTCAATATTGTCGAAACTGCGTATCTGGGTGTGACGCGGATACGCCTCGCCGTATTTCTCTTTTAGTTGCTCGAACCATCCGATGGTGTATAAGGTCATGTCGCTTAGCTTCTCCAGCAGATCGGCTATGCGGGCATCGTACTGCGCTATCATCTCCTCATTCTGCTTGGCATTGAAGCGGATTATGCGCCCCATCTTGATTTCAAACAGCCGCTCGATATCCTCTGTGGTGACCTCGCGCCACAGCTTAGGCTTCCACGGCTCAAGACGCTTGTCGATATGCAGGATGGCAGCCTCTTTTGACGGAGCCTGCTCATACTCCTTATCTTTATATATACGTTCTTCGATGAATATCCGCTCCAGAGAGGCGAAAAACAGCAGTTCGCGCACCTCTCCGAGCTGTATTTCCAGCTCACGGCGCAGTATGTCACGCGTCGTGTCGACATTGTAACGGAGCACATCGCTCACCCCCACAAAGTGTGGCTTTTTGTCACGGATGATGCAACAGTTGGGCGATATGGACACCTCGCAGTCGGTAAACGCATAGAGGGCATCGATGGTCTTGTCGCTTGAAGTGCCTGGCAGCAAATGCACGATGATACGCGCTGTTTCCGCCGTATTGTCATCGACCTTGCGTATTTTGATTTTTCCACCCTCAAACGCCTTGATTATCGAATCAATTACCGTACCTGTGGTCTTGCCGTAAGGTATCTCGGTAATGGCGAGAGTCTTGTTGTCGATCTTTTCTATCTTGGATCTGACTTTGACAGCTCCTCCTCGCTCGCCGTCATTATAGCGGCTGACATCAATCATGCCGCCTGTAACGAAGTCGGGGTAAAGCACAAAGTCCTCACCTCGGAGATATGACACTGCCGCGTCAATAATCTCGTTAAAATTGTGGGGCAGAATTTTGCTGCTGAGACCCACCGCGATGCCCTCTACTCCCTGGGCAAGAAGCAGCGGGAACTTGGCAGGCAGGGTCACAGGCTCTTTCTTGCGTCCGTCATAGCTGAGCGTCCAGTCGGTCACCTTGGGATTAAAAAGCACGTCGAGCGCAAACTGGCTCAGACGCGCTTCAATATATCGCCCGGCAGCAGCCGACGACCCGGTTAGTATGTTGCCCCAGTTACCCTGTGTCTCCACAAGCAGGTCCTTCTGCCCGAGTTGCACCAAGGCTTCATATATCGAGGCATCACCATGAGGATGATACTGCATGGTGTTGCCGACGATATTTGCTACCTTGTTGAAGCGTCCGTCATCGAGAGTGCGCATGGAGTGGAGTATGCGCCTCTGCACCGGCTTCAGACCATCGTCAATCGCCGGGACGGCACGCTCAAGAATCACATATGAGGCATAGTCCAAAAACCAGCTGCGATACATGCCCCTGAGATGATGTTTTGCAAGATCCTCCGCCAATGAGTGATGATGGGCTGGAAGCTGTGAGTCCACAGCCTCTTCTGCCTCGACTTCGCTTACATCTTCGGCTGCCGGTTCTATGTCATCGTCTGACATGCGGTCAATGGGTTCGTCTGTATCGTTGGGTGTGTTTTTAGACATGGACTGATGTGATAGTGTCGTAGGGGGATTCTATACTGTGAGGATTTCCTTTTCTTTGGCTGCGAAGAGGTCATCAATCTGCTTGAGATATTTGTCGTGAAGCTTCTGGGCTGTGCCCTCGGCATCTTTCTCCACATCCTCAGGCATACCTTGCTTGACAGCCTTCTTCAGACCCTCGATAGCGTCACGGCGAGCATTGCGCACCGATACCTTCGCCTGCTCAGCCTCTGCTTTCGACTGCTTGACGAGCTGCTTGCGGCGGTCCTCGGTCAGGGGCGGGATGGATATGCGTATCACTTCGCCATTGTTTTCAGGTGTGATGCCGAGTTCGCTGTTGATGATGGCTTTCTCGATTTCGCGGAACATCGATTTTTCCCACGGGGTGATGACGATGGTACGCGCATCAGGCACGGAGATATTGGCGACGTTGCTGATAGGGGCTGCGCTTCCGTAGTAGTCTACACGGATACCGTCAAGGATTTTGGGGTTGGCTTTGCCAGCTCGGATGTGGGCGAGTGATTCGTCAAGGTATTCTACAGCCATCTGCATCTTCTCTTCAGCAGGGCCGAGGTAAGTTTTGGGGTCGGTCATGGTTGACAGGGAGTTATTGAGTAAATGATTATGATTATTTCGCGTTAGTCACAAGCGTACCGATATTCTCGCCCTTGAGCACCTTTATAAGATTGCCGGGGGTGTCCATATCAAAGACATATATGGGCAGATCGTTTTCACGGCACATAGTGATGGCAGTGAGATCCATCACTTTCAGTCCGCGTGACAGCACTTCGTCATAGGTGATGGTGCTGAATTTCTTCGCCTCAGGATCTTTCTCGGGATCGGCAGTGTACACACCATCGACACGAGTGCCTTTGAGCATGATTTCAGCATCGACCTCCACACCACGAAGTGCGCTGGCGGTGTCAGTGGTGAAGAACGGATTACCGGTACCTCCGGCGATGATGGCGACTTCGCCCTTAGCCATAGCCTCAAGAGCCTTGCGGCTGCTGTAGTGTTCGCCCACCGGGTGCATGGCTATGGAAGTCATCACGCGCGCACGCTGCCCCACGGCTTCCAGAGCCGAACGGAGAGCAAGCGAATTAATCACTGTGGCAAGCATACCCATCTGGTCGCCCGTGACACGGTCAAAGCCTTTGGCAGCTCCCGAAAGTCCGCGGAATATATTGCCTCCGCCTATGACTATCGCCACTTCAACACCCATCGAGCCTACAAGCTCGGCTATCTGTGTGGCATACGAATTAAGTCGCTCGGTGTCTATACCGTAACCCTGGGCACCAATTAGGCTTTCGCCGCTGAGTTTGAGTAAGATTCTGGAATATCGTGGTGTACTCATGATTTATGATTAAGTGTAATTAGCCGGATTTATGTTAAAAAGTTCCTGTTTCCACAAAGTTAGGAAAAAATTCAGCCATTGCTGAAACTTTTCCGACAGTTTTAGCGTCTAAACAATATAATAAACACTGAAAACATCACCAGATACTTAAAAACAACACTGCTATGAAAATCAAAGCCCTGCTATCAATCGCCCTGCTGACCATGGCGGCAACCAGCCTTAATGCAGCAAACGTCACCCGCGATGTGCCCGTCACCGGCGACATCAACGCCCTTGTGACATCATCCAGCGTCGATGTAGTCTACACCGTGGCTCCCGGCGCAGTCAAAGTCTCCGTTACAGGACCCGACAATCTTGTGCCTATGGTGCAGGTAGTCAAGAAAGGTCAGACACTCAACATCGGCGTCCAGAAACCTAAGGATGTCAAGCACTTGAATCTTAAAGGTTTGAAAGTCATAGTGCACGGCCCCGTAGTTTATGCCATCAAAGCATATACATCATCCGACATCGAATTCACCAATCAGCTCAACGTGGGCAATAAGACGCTTAAACTGCATGCTGACACTTCTGCCGACATCGAGATACCCGAAGTCTCCTCTACCGGCACAGTCAGCATCAATGCCGACACCTCGGCTGACATCAAGATAAAGACGCTACGAGCTGACCAGCTGACCGTAGATGCCAATACCTCGGCAGATGTGGAGATGTCTACAGTCAATGTAACCACGATGGATCTAAAAGCAAACACTTCGGCTGACATCAAGATAGGTTCAGCTGCCGTAAGCATCATAGGCACACGCGCCGACACCGCAGCCGACATCAAGATAGGCAATCTCACCGCCCGCATACTTGACGCATCAGCCGACACAGGTGCCGACATCAAGATCGGTAGCGGACGCGCCGACAAAGTGAAAGCAAAAGCTGACACAGGTGCCGATATAGACCTCAAAGGCCTCACAATAGGCAAACTCACATCAAAAAGCACCGGCACAGGGGGCTCTGTAAAGACCCGTTAACCGCACGTCACTCTAAACCTTTTCTGTGGGCATCAGATCATATGGTCTGATGCCCACATGGTTTTCTATCCACGAACATTACGAGAGGCGACCGCGTTAATTGAGAAATCCATCATGCATCATATGAAACGCGGAGCTTCACGGTTAAACCTCACAAAACTTTTGATGTTCGGTTACACTTCCGATGTGCCCGAACGCAATATACTCATAGGATACCTTGTCTACTCCACCGTAGGATTCCTGCTGCTGATGCTTCCATGGGCATGCAAGTCCGATGTCAGTTGGATTGACAATCTTTTCACTGCCGTATCGGCACTTTCCACCACAGGGCTCGCTACGGTAGACATACCCGGGGTCTATACCATATTCGGGCAATGCGTCATACTCGCGTTGATACAGATGGGAGCCTTAGGCTATATGACCCTCAGCACCTACATAATCTACCGTCTGACCCATCATATCAACAATACAACCGGCAATATCGTGAGTGCTTCTGTCTCAATCCCATACGGGATGAAGCTCCATGATCTGGTCAGCAGTATCATCCATTTCACCGTATTGTTTGAACTGCTCGGTTTCATATCATTCTATGTAGCTCTGCTCCTCGCAGGCACGCCATCGGCTGGATGGAACGCTCTGTTCCTGTCCATATCATCATTCTGCACAGCTGGATTCAGCCCTTTCAGCGATTCTCTATGCCAGTTCAACGACAATCTCCTTGTCAACATCACCGTCGCCGTCCTCAGCTATGCCGGAGCCATGGGATTCATAGTGATGACCGACATTACTTATCGCATAAGGAAACGCCATCACTCACTTACATTCACCACCAAAGTCATCTTGCTTATCACTTGCATAATGACCATAGGAGGTACTGCCATCCTCGCTTTCAGCCATACTGCTGCGGCATCCCAAGACTGGGGACACCGCTTGCTACTTTCGTTTTTCCAGACGATGTCAGCCATGACCACTGTGGGATACAACACTATGGATCTGTCAACGCTTGCCGTGGGTCCTATCCTTGTATTTTCTCTGATAATGTTCATCGGTGCATCCCCGTCAGGCACAGGAGGCGGCGTGAAATGCACATCCGTCTCTGCCGTGTGGGGCTTTGTCATGTCAAAACTCGGCTTACGACACAACGTGACATTTCTCCGGCGTACCATACCGCCATACAGAATAGACACCGCATTGTCAAGCGTAATAGCCTACGGACTGATGATATTCATAGGATGCATCATATTGGCTTACTGCGAACCCTTTGCTCTATCTCAAATTCTTTTCGAAGCCACATCAGCCATCGGCACAGTCGGACTAAGCACAGGCATAACACCCGAACTGTCAGCCACAGGCAAAGCCACTATCATCGCATTGATGTACATAGGCCGCGTAGGAGTAATCACATTCGGCTCCGCAATCCTTGCCCGCAACAACGCCGCAAGCCATATTTTCAAGAAAAGCGATCTCGCTGTCTGACCGTGCCTGTATTTTCTCTGCCTCAACATTTGATGTTGGAGGATACGTGGATTTTTTGTTAACTTTGTGGGAATCATCAAGCTCAACAAAAACATCACGACATAATGGCAGAACTTAAAGACCTCACCAAGCGCAGCGAAGACTACTCGCGCTGGTACAACGAACTCGTAGTGAAAGCAGACCTCGCAGAGCAGTCGGCTGTGCGCGGATGTATGGTAATAAAGCCCTATGGCTATGCCATCTGGGAAAAGATGCAGCACACGCTCGACAAGATGTTCAAGGCTACCGGTGTACAAAACGCCTACTTCCCCCTGCTCATCCCCAAATCATTCCTGTGCCGCGAAGCCGAGCACGTAGAGGGTTTTGCCAAAGAGTGCGCCGTGGTGACCCACTACCGTCTCAAAAACGATCCCAACGGCAACGGTGTCATCGTCGACCCCGATGCGCGCCTCGAAGAGGAGCTGATAGTGCGCCCAACTTCCGAGACCATCATCTGGGGCACATATAAGAACTGGATACAGAGCTACCGCGACCTCCCCATTCTGTGCAACCAGTGGGCTAACGTGATGCGCTGGGAGATGCGCACCCGCATGTTCCTCCGCACCGCAGAATTCCTCTGGCAGGAAGGACATACCGCCCACGCTACAGCCGAGGAGGCGGAAGCCCGCACAGTGCAGATGCTCAATGTCTATGCAGATTTCGCCGAAAACTTCATGGCAGTCCCCGTGATCAAGGGTGTCAAGAGCGCTAACGAACGTTTTGCCGGCGCACTCAACACATACACCATCGAAGCCATGATGCAAGACGGCAAAGCCCTCCAGAGCGGCACAAGCCACTTCCTCGGGCAGAACTTCGCCAAGGCTTTCGATGTAACATTTGTCAACAAGGACAATAAGCCCGAATATGTGTGGGCAAGCTCATGGGGAGTGTCAACCCGCCTGATGGGTGCGCTTATCATGACCCACAGCGATGACAACGGTCTCGTGCTCCCTCCGCATCTCGCTCCCATACAGGTGGTAATCATCCCTGTGTCTAAAAACGCAGAGCAGCTCGCCGAAGTCGACAAAGTGGTAGACCCCATCGTCAACAATCTTCGTGCACGCGAGATTTCGGTCAAGTATGACAACGCCGACAACAAGCGTCCAGGCTTCAAATTTGCCGACTACGAGCTTAAGGGTGTGCCTGTGCGCCTCGTGCTTGGTGCCCGCGACATCGCCAACGGCACAATCGAAGTCATGCGCCGCGACACCCTCGAAAAGACTGTCGTGCCCCTTGACGGCATCGAGGACTACGTGCAGAATCTCCTTGAGGATATCCAGAAGAACATATTCCAGAAAGCACTCAAACTCCGCGAATCCATGACCCGCACCGTGGAGACCTATGACGAGTTCAAGGAAGAAATCGAAAAGGGCGGTTTCATACTCGCACACTGGGACGGCACACCCGAAACCGAAGACCTCATCAAGGAGGAAACCAAAGCCACTATCCGCTGCATCCCCTTGGATGGCGACACCACACCTGGCAAGTGCATGGTCACAGGAAAGCCGTCAAAACAGCGTGTAATCTTCGCAAGAGCATACTAATCTAACAGCCATCACTCTTTCCGCAATGAAAGCTCCCGTAATCGCTATAGTCATCCCCTGTTACAATGAAGAGGAGGCTCTCCCCATCACTGCCGCCAAGATGCTCTCTCTGCTTGACAGCATGCATGCAGACGGTTTGATAGACCCTGCCAGCTATGTCATGTGCAGTAACGACGGCAGCCGTGACGACACATGGCGCATTATCTCGGAGCTGCATGCTGTCGATGCTCGCATCAAAGGCATATCGCTCGCTCATAACCGTGGACATCAATATGCCCTGCTCGCGGGGCTGATGGAGGTCAAGGATCATTGCGACGCCGCTGTCTCCATTGACGCGGATCTTCAGGATGACCCAGAAGCCATCAGAGAGATGGTCAAGAAATATCTTGACGGCAAAGAAATAGTCTACGGTGTACGCAGCAGCCGTCAGACGGACACCTGGTTCAAACGCAATACAGCCCATGCTTTCTACTCTTTCCAGAAATCCATGGGGCTGGAAACAGTCTATGACCATGCCGACTACCGCCTGATGTCAAACCGCGCACTCAATCTGCTCAGTTACTACGGAGAGAGTAACCTTTTTCTTCGCGGTATCATACCACAGATAGGACTTGACACTGCCATAGTGACCTACAGCCGTGCCTCACGTGTGGCTGGAGAGTCGAAATATCCGCTGAAGAAGATGCTCAGCTTCTCTATCGACGGCATCACGAGTTTCTCTGCCCGTCCGATGCGGTGGATATTCTTTGTCGGGCTGCTGCTTCTCGCGATTGACCTTGTAGTGGGTGCTTACGTGCTCTACTCACACTTCTTCCGGGAGACTATTTCGGGCTGGGCATCCATTATGTTGTCCGTATGGTTCCTTGGCAGCCTCATACTCATAGCCATAGGCATAGTCGGGGAGTATATAGGCAAGATATTTACGGAGGTCAAAGGACGTCCGCGGTATGCCCTGCGCGATAAACTGATCGATTAGACTATCAAAACATGGACAAGCTGTTTCTTGACAAGACCGGACTGACAAGTGAGCAGGCATCCAAGATGCTTGACTCCATCCGCGACTGCCTCGTGAAATGCGCCTTGCAAGGTGACTCTGTCGCGCTGCCCGGTTTCGGCACGTTTGTGACGGTCAAAGATGACGAGCGTGTGGACCGCGACCTCTCCACTGGTCGCAAGGTGCTGCTGCCTCCGCATCTTTCCATGGACTTCAAAAGCAGCTCTGCCCTGCTCAAAAGCCTTCCCAAAAGCATATAATCCTCACTGACAGGCGATGAACAATACACTGACATTGCAGCAATTTGCGCAGATGGTAGCCACTTCGGCTGACATCTCTATGGATGAATCTCAGTCGTTCATAGCCTCTATTACTGACCATGTCAGGAGTCTGCTTGCCGCCGGCGAAAAAGCGCATCTGCCAGGCATAGGCACCTTTGCGGTAATAGAAACCGACGGCAAACCATCGGTCATGTTCGCTCCTGATGACAGTTTTGCCGAAGCCGTCAACGAGCCGTTTGCCATGTTTGAGCCGATGGAACTTGATGACGACGCAGCCATCGATATCGCCCAATCGGAAATGGAAGTGACGAAGTCACAGGCATCACACGAGGATAAGACTGAGCCGACACAAGATACTGCATCTGCACTCCAAGAACCATCCAATCCAGCAGTAGCCGATGATAACGCAGATGAGGTTGAAGATGAGGATACAAATAGACATAATGAAACAGACCCTGTTTCGCCCCAGCATACTGATGCACAGACTCTAAACCCACCAATACAATCTGTCATCACACCGATTGCCACTCCTCAGGTCGCGCCCTCACCCACGCGCCAGTACCGCATCGGATGGCTCAGCATGGGCATAGCCATAGGAGCTGTGATAGGCTATCTCGTCGCCGCTCTCATATACACATCCAAGGACATCTCTGACAGCGACGACTACGACACAACGTACCAAGAGGCAATCGAATACACCGATACAATCCCCTCCGTAAGCGATGAGGCAGATGCCAACGTAGACATCTACCCTGCTGCCACCTCTATACTGTGCACCGACACCGTGACCACCAAGCGGTACATCACCCACATGGCAAAGGACTACTACGGTGACCGCAACTTCTGGGTATATATCTACGAAGCCAATCGAGAAGCATTGGGACATCCCGAACGCACCCTCCCCGGCACAGTAGTAGAAATCCCCGTCCCGTCATCCATCCCCGCCAACCCCTCCAACCCCGACGACATCAAGAAAGCGAAACTCCTCGCCGCCGAAATCTACGCCCGCTTCCAGTAAACCGCCTCTGATTCGCTCATCATACCCACCATGTGAGTTCAAAACCTCCAGCGGAGGTCAGCATCTTAGGCCATGGTCACAAAAACGTGTAGGGACATGCCATGGCATGTCTGAAATGGCAATCCATAGCAGCTTGAATCACACTATATGATGGCTGACATGCCATGGCATGTCCGTATTCGGCGAAATGGCGCGATGTGGTGACATGGGCTGGGAGGCGGACATGCAACGGCATGTCTATTCAGGTTTATATGCAGCAAACATCACGGTGACAACTCACTGCCTCCGTGGGAGGCACACATGTTAGGCAGCGGTCAGGCTGGCTGTAGGTCAGCCTGACCACTGTACGAGCGATGACACAAAACATACGCCGCTGTAGGCGGCGCACTCTGCCTATGGAGGTGCGCCTCCTACAGAGGCGATAACAATGGGGGATGGATGCTACACAGTGGTCATGCAAGCCTAAACAGCCTGCATGACCACTGCCTAACATGTGTGTCTCCTACGGAGACATGACCCATACATCCAAATCCACATCCATAGCACAAGAAAATCGGGGACGCACCACATGGCGCGTCCCCGATGATATGGCTTTACGATGCTGTCGCCGTTATTTCAGCATCACCTTGACGGAGATGCCGCCGACACGCACTATGTGCATGCCCGGAGCCAGCTCAACGGCAGTCCCGTCATAGCTGGCGGTGCGCCACTCGCAGCGACCATCCACGCCATAAACCTCCACACCGCGATCCTCGGCACCACCGATGCGCAGGGCGTTTCCACCCACAGCCTCTAACTCAAAGCCAGCAACTTGCTCGCCATTGACGTCACCGATGCCAAGCGGAGCCTCGCCGTAGAAGAAGAACTCCTTCCACTGCGGAGCTGCCTTGTAGGTATCAATGCTTGCCGCAGGGACATAAAGGGTGCAATCCCACTTGTTGATGTCGTCAAGAGCCTGTGTGCCACATACCGGCGGCACAGGATTGTGGCTCGTCAGCGATGTCATGGCTGTGCAGTCACTGAATGCCTCCTCGCCGATGGTCTTCACCTTGAAGCCAAACGCAAACGACTTCAACGCGCTGCATCCGCTGAAAGCATAGTTGCCAATAGTCTCCACGCCATCGCCTATCACCACCTCCTGCAGGTTAGTGCACCCATAAAACTCGTTAGGACTAATCTCGGTCTCCTTGTCAGTAATCTTCACCGACCGCAGACTCGTGTTGCGATAAAAAGGCGAATATCCCTTGCCGCTTGCTGTAGGATAGCTGATGTCGCCCCCGATATACACATCATCAAGCGGACAATCCACAAACAGCGGATTGCTACCATTGCTACCAAGCGTCAGCTCCGTCTGACGGTCAGCAATATTCACTTTCGCCAGCGAAGTACAACCACTAAACACATAATCACCCACCGATCCAATGTTAGCCGGTATAGTTATCTCAGGCAACGAAGAACACTTAGCAAATGTATATTTAGCGAGAGCTGACACACTGTTGCCGATAGAAACCGATGCCAACTTGCCACAGTTGTAGAATACCTCTTCTCCTAACGAAGTGACAGAATTTGGGATAACGATTGATTCCAATCCCGATGCAGCAAATGCATTATTACTGATACCCGTAAGCACCTCGGCTAGCGTTGCCGAAGCCAAATTGGTACAACCGCTAAAGCCATAAGAATCAATGCTCGTCGCTTCGATATCAGCCACCGTGATGGCTGAACAGCCACTGAAAGCATACGCACCAATATTACCCGTCTCTATCGTGAACATGGCAACTTCATTTGTCGCGCTTTGGTAGAACCCCTTAGCACCAATATTTGTCGCTTTTACGTTCGCCTCCGTAATGGCCGAACACCCACTGAACGCAGACTCACCTATCTCGCCCGTTTCTATAGTGAATTTGGCGGCTTCCTGTGTCGCGCTCTGGTAGAACGCGTTGGTCCCGATATTTGTCGCCTTTATGTTCGCTTCCGTGATTGCCGAGCAACCGCTGAAAGCAGACTCACCTATCTCGCCCGTTTCTATAGTGAACTTGGCGGCTTCCTGTGTCGCGCTCTGGTAGAACGCTTTGGTCCCGATATTTGTCGCCTTTATGTTCGCTTCCGTGATTGCCGAGCAACCATTGAAAGCAGACTCACCGACATTCCCTTGATTCTGCACTTTCAAGGATGCAAGATTATTACAAGAAAAATAAGCACATTCGCCTATATTTCCGTTGTTGGATAGCTGTACATCAGTTATGTAATCATTTCGGTAGAAACTGTATGGATTTATCTCCCCTACAGTCAACTCGATGCCTCGGTTGGTCACCTTGTCGGCGATTACAATATCCTTTACATCTGTGTCGTAACTGCAATCAATCACATCGCAGGTTCGCTCCGATGGATTAACCGGTACATAAACCGTACCTCCAACGGTAAAGCGCGAACTCAAGAAAGGATAAATTTTCTGATTTTTGAACCCGAAAGCATCATTTGACACATAGCTGATGTAACTGGAAACATGATTTGAGCCGCTCGGAGGTGTATTGCCCAACCAAATAGTTTTATAAGCCCATATGGAATCTGGACCTGAGATGGAAAGTACGCCAGAACCAATGGTAAGTGTCTTTATTTTCACATTCCCACGATAGCTGCCAAAGGGATCTTCATAAGGATTAGAGACAAAATAGTCATATCGAATCTCCTTGCAATCAAACAATACGGAATCAAAGGATCCGCACTCGGAAAAGCATCCTGCACTTAAAAAAATAGCGGCACATCGAAAATCAAGATTCACCAGACCAGTGCAGCCATAGAAAGCGAATATTTTGATGCTGGTCAGCGACTCCGGGAACGTCACCGAGGTCAGTCCTGTGCAGCCACGGAAAGCGTACACTCCGATGCTGGTCAGCGACTCCGGGAACGTCACCGAGGTCAGTCCCGTGCAGCCATCGAAAGCGTACTCTCCGATTTCAGTGACGGGATACGTTTTCCCATCATAAGTAACTTCTTTAGGAATTACAACGTCTCCGCTATAATCTTTCGGAGAGCCATCTTTACTGTTAGTGACTTTCGCCGTCTCAGACGAACTGTAAAATGAGTAGTAGATGCCGTCAATCTGAACGGCAGCCAAGGAGGCAAGTGTTGCCAGAAGTCCTACCACCAGCAACTCGATTCGCGTAATTAGTTGTTTCATAAAAGTTAATTATTTGTGATTGGTTGATTTAGACGACTATTTTGAGTTTAAAAGATATGTCACCAAAGCCCTGAATTGTGATGGATATATCGAACCTATCATGACAGGCTTAGGGGTAGAATGCTTCTTTCCAGTCCTTGAATCGTGAGTTTCAACGTCAAGCAGCTTCCAAAGCTCATTGCCTTGAGGGGCAACCTCAATAAATACCTGATTATGTGCAAATGCATTCCGCATATGCCTGAAGAATGACGATATTGATGGTTTCTCTTTTAGGATGATTTTATTAGCAGGGAAAACAGCCAAGTCATCGTTCTTTTTGATTTGACCAATGCCATCGTGACCATATTTTCTTAGCTCACCATTGACTCCTCTCCATTTTAAACATTTCCTCAATGAAGCATCATTATGGACTGACAAGATGTTATCATGCCAAAATTCCACGTCAGACAGATTTGCCGAGATACTCCGCAGCTTTTGTTTCGGTAATGCTAAATTCTTCATACTCTTACCTTAAACGGCATCATTTCTTACGAAGGCATATCCTATCCTCTTTTATAGAATGTATTTTCTCCATAGGCTTCTTATTTCTCTGCTCATCACATTCAACCCTGAAAACACAGGAGAAACTGTAGGGAGATATACAGAAACCTGAGTCTGCCACCTCTCGTGTTTGTTCGATCGGAGACACTCGAGCTTTTATTCTGCCAGAGCCATGGAAATTATTGTCCTCGCCAAAGTCACCCTCTTCCACATTTAAGACAGACAGAGACTCCACCTCTGAAACAGACACTTTTTTGCCATCACAGATCCATGTGAAACTTCCTATATTCTGACGAATATATCGTGTTAGCAGAGTCTGGATCAATTCAAGATCATACTTCATATGTTTATAAGACATCGCCATTGACTCCCTGTAGGCGACTTTTGTTTTTGAGTGGCTTATACAAAAGAAAAGCGTGAGAGCCTGTACTGTCTGCTCATTCCACTCGTTGAGGCCTTCGCATTGCCCGGATCCGCAGAAATGAGCAAACTTGCAGAAGCCTCACGCAGAATATGACATATACACCAGCACACGGCACTCACGTGCCGAAGGCCAGCGGAATATACATATCCACAAGGCATCTACCGTTTGCATCACCTTTGACAGATCCTGAAAGTTGCGAAGTTTCAACGAGTCAAAAAGTGAGCGTCAAGTAAATACGCTATCTATTATGTCTGCCGCCCCGCCCACGTGACCCACGAACCGGGCTTCTGCGTGACGGTCGGCAATCGCAAAGTTAATAAACGTCAACGACAATTGCAACAAAGATGCCTGAGTAAAACAACAGATTATATCGAATCGAAAGAATAAGCGGGTCGGAAGTCCCGGAGGGCACTAGTGCCCGGAGGGACGGATGGGTGGTGGAGACGCTACCATAAACTCGTCCTTTCAGGACTTGGTCTCTACTGTGCCTTGCGCCGTGGACTCGGACGGCTATCGCCGCCGCTCATCCACGGTTAAGCACAAGCTCGTCCCTCCAGGCACTAGTGGTCGGAAGACAGAAATCAGAAGCCAAACGACATTTTTGGTTGTTT